>CAJUMU010000001.1 GCA_910587675.1 uncultured Alistipes sp.
GCCCCAGAATGTAGAGCGCGGGCAGGGTGAAGATCGCGCCCGCCACCACCACGCCCGAGCAGGCTCCGATGGATTGTATGATTACGTTCTGCCCCAGCATGTTACTCTTGCCCAGCGCGCTGCCCATACCCACGGCGATTATGGCGATGGGGATGGCGGCTTCGAACACTTGGCCGACCTTGAGCCCGAGGAATGCGGCCGCGGCCGAGAAGACCACCGCCATGACGATGCCCATCGTGACCGAGTAGGGCGTGACTTCCTTCGGCGAGGAGTCGGCCGACATGATGGGCTCGTACTCTTCGCCCGCCTTGAGTTCGCGGTAGGCGTTGTCGGGAATCGATACTTTGTGTTTGTTCTGTTCCATAAGTGTTTGTTGTTTGTTATCGACACGATTTATCTTCGGCTGCTGCGTGGGTCGCGCCAAAGGCGCGAGCCGTCGAAATTAGTAATGCCGTTCGGTATTACTATTATAATAATCATGAGCCCAAAAGTAATGATTTTTTGCGAAAAGGCGAAGCCGCGAGGATAAAATAAGACCCCGACGGAGCGCATTCCGTCGGGGTCGAGGGCGTTTCGGGCGAACGACGTCAGATATGTCGGTCGCCTTTGTCGAATTTCACGTCGTCGATATATTTCTTGATGCTCTGCTCCTCGCTTCGCGGACATATCATCAGCACGTCGTCGGTGTCGACCACGATGTAGTCATTCAAACCGTTGACTACGGCGATTTTGCCTTCGGGCAGAGATATGATCGAGTTGCGTGTATCGTATGTGTAGCATCCGTCGTTCGATTTGGCGTTAGCATAGCGGTCCTTGCGCGCGAGCTGGTAGACCGAACCCCACGTTCCCACGTCGCTCCAGCCGAAGTCGCCGCAGCGGACGTATACGTTGTCGGCCTTCTCCATCACGCCGTAATCGATCGAGATGGCTTTGCACTCCGAGAAGACCCGTTCGATGGCAGCCGCTTCGCGTTCGGTGGCCAGATCGTCCATGATGGACGAGAACAGCGTGTGATATTCGGGCAGGTGGCGGCTGAAAGCCTCTATTATGCTGCTCACCTTCCAGATGAAGATACCCGAGTTCCACAGGAATTCGCCGCACTCGACGAATGTCTGCGCCAGTTCGAGGTTGGGTTTCTCGGTGAAGCATTTCACGCGGCTGAACGCTTCGCCGTCCGACATTTGGATATATCCGTAGCCCGTGTCGGGACGCGAGGGCTTGATGCCCACGGTCATGAGCACGTCGCGCCGGCCTGCGAAATCGAGGCTCTCCTCGATGACGGCGCGGAAATCGGTTTCGTTGAGTATGAGGTGGTCGGCGGGCGTGACGATCATACGCGCGTCGGGCGACGTCTTGCGAAGCGTGTAGGCGGCGTATGCTATGCAGGGCGCGGTGTTGCGGCCTATCGGCTCGCAGAGCACCTGATGCTCGGCCAGTTCGGGGATATGCTCCAAAACCAGATCCTTATAGCTGCGGTTGGTGACGACCAAGAAGTTCTCGGCGGGAACCGTGGCGGCGAAACGCTCGAACGTGGCGCGGATGAACGATTTGCCCGTTCCGAGTATGTCGAGGAACTGCTTGGGTTTCGAGCGGCGGCTTTTGGGCCAGAAACGGCTGCCTATTCCGCCTGCCATTATCACGCAATAAGTGTTGTCGGTCATAACAGTTAAATCAAATGAATTCGTTAGTAATATACAAAGATAAGAAATAATTCGTAACTTTGCCGATCATTACGGTAAATCTTTAGTGAAAAATGAAGATAAAGTTTTTTACCATACCGAACCTGCTCACGTTGGGCAATCTGCTGTGCGGATCGTGCGCGGCGATAGTGCTGCTTACCTCGGGCGACTTCACGACGGCGTTTTGGCTGGTCGTGGCCGCGGCGGTGTGCGACTTCTTCGACGGATTCGCCGCGCGTTTGCTCGGCTCGGCGTCGCCAATCGGCTTGCAGCTCGATTCGCTGGCCGACATGGTGTCGTTCGGGCTCGCGCCCGCGCTGGCGTTGTTCTGCATGTACGACGCGGCTCCGCAGCGGTTCGATTTTTCGGATGCCGTGACCGATGCGGCGCAATACGTCACCTTGATCGTGGCGGCGTTCTCGGCTCTGCGTCTGGCCAAATTCAATATAGACGATACGCAGCACACCGAGTTTTGCGGCCTGCCCTCGCCCGCGAACGGACTTTTGTGTCTGTCGCTGGGCATGCTCGCGCAGGACGGTTGTCTGCCGCTGACCAAGGTGGCGGTGATAGCGGTCGCAGTGGCGACGGCATATCTTTTGATTAGCCCGATAAGGATGTTCGCCTTGAAATTCAAGGGATTCGGATGGCATGGCAACGAATTGCGATATTCGTTCATCGCCTTCGCGGCGGTGACGGCGGCGGTGTTTACGCGTTATGCGGTTCCGACCGTCATCCTTATGTATATAATAGTGTCGACGGTGCGTTGGGCGTTCGGCCTGCGCAAGGCGTAACGGTGGAGGCCGGACGCGGAAAAAAGAGATCGGATGAAATTACTATCGGCGGCCATATCGGTGTTTGTCTCGGCGGTGTTCGCGGCCTTGCCTCTCGGGGCGTACGCTCAGGTCGACGCGTCGGCGTTGGCCCGCGCGCAGCGGAACGGTCAGAACGTGGCTCTCGGCGGCAGCAATCCGTACGAAAATGCGGTGGAGGGCGAGGCCGAGGAGGCTCCCGACTCGACCAAGACGCGACGCATACGCAAACCGTTGGAGTCGTATTATTTCAGCGATTCGATCCGCGCGCTGCCCAATTTCATGTGGACGGTGGACCGCGACATGAACGACGTGAAGATCCAGCCGTTGGACACGCTGCTCCGCGACTGGCGCATAGATTATCCCTATTATCGCAAGGGCGTGGGCGACATGACCCTCGGCGGATTGGGCCAGTCGACCATGCCGTTCAACTATTTCGACAGATCGAAGAGTCCCGAGTTCACTTTCGCGCACTCGTACGACGCGTATACGTACCGAATGGACAACGTGCCGTTCTACAACTCGAAGACCCCTTATCTCAACATGACCTATTTGGAGTCGGGGCAGAAACGTTATCGCGAGGAGCATTTCGAGATAACCACCGCGCACAACGTGTCGCCCTCGACGGGGTTCAACGTGAGCTACAAGGCGCGCGGAACCAAAGGTCTGTACGACTGGCAGCGCACGACGAACCACAATCTGTCGGTGGCGTTCTCGCACACGGGAAAGCGTTATTCGCTCCATGCCGCATATATCAACAACCGCATAAAGCAGCGCGAGAACGGCGGAGTGGTGGGTATATGGGCCGTGGCCGACACCACGTACGAGCATCCGTCGGGAGTGCCGATGAAGCTGGCTACGGCCGAGGCGGAGAACTCCTACCGCAACAACTCGTTTTTCGTGAAGCAGGCGTTGGCCATACCGTTGCAGGCCGTGACCGATTACGATTTTTCGCTGGCCGACCTCTCGGCCGTGTATGTTGGTCATATTTTTGAATACAACACGTGGAGCAAACTCTACACCGACAAGTATGCCGTGTATGTCGACGAGCGCGGATCGCGCAACGATGCGGGCGAGTTCGTTCCGACCGAGGAGGTGTATTACAAGAACTGGTATATCTCGCCCGAGCGGTCGTGCGATTCGATCCGCGAAAGGGTGGCGTCGAACCGCTTCTTCGTCGAGGCCCAGCCGTGGGATCGCAACGGCGCGGTGGGGCGCTTGGGCGGAGGCGTCGGGATCGACATGTATGCCTATTCGCAGTTCGCGTTGCCCGATTACATCGACGGCAAATATGCCAAGGACAAGCGCACTGCATGGTACGCTTACGGCTCGATAAGCGGCAAGCTCAAGAAATTCGCCGACTGGGGGGCCGATTTCCGGTTCTATCCGTCGGGTTACAGGAGCGGAGATTTGTCGATAAACGCCCATGTGGCGCTTACCGCCAAGTTCCGAGGTCATCCGGTTATCCTCTCGGGCCGATTCTCGCAGACGCGACTTTCGGCAGGTTACTGGCAGGAGAACCTATTCTCGAACCACTATGCGTGGTTCAACTCCTTCGACAAGGAGAATGAGACTCGTTTCGAAGTGTCGTTGCGGATTCCCGATCGGAATCTGGAGCTCGGAGCGTGGCAAGGCATGGTGTCGGGCAAAGTGTATTACGGTCCCGATGCCGAGGTCGCTCAGGAGGGCGGCACGATAAGTCTGACGAGTCTGTATGCCCGCAAGGATTTCCGCCTCGGCGGATTCCATTTCGACCACAGGGTATTGTTGCAGTGGAGCACGAATCAGGAAGTCGTTCCCGTTCCGACGTGCAGCGCCTACCTCTCTTATTTCTACGAATTTTGGGTGGAGAAGAAGCAGGTATTGCGTATGCAGATCGGTTTGGACGGACGCTACAACACGAGTTATTACGCACCGTCGTATGATCCGGCGCTTGCGGCGTTCTACAACCAGCGTGAGGCGCAGGTGGGGAATTATCCCTACATCGACGCCTTCGTGACGGCAAAGTGGAAAAGAATGCGCATTTTCTTGAAGTACCAGCATGTGAATATGGGGCTGTTCGGCAACGGACGCTATTTCACGGTGACGGGCTATCCCCTTAATCCGGGGATGTTCAAGATAGGCCTTTCGTGGGGATTCTATGATTGACGTGCTGTATTGCGCGGTGTAAGCTGCCCGCAAAAAAAGCAAGTATGTCAAGAAAGACAGGTTTATTTTCGATCGTTCTTATCGTATTCACACTTTTCGGATCGTGCGTGTTCAGCGACGATGTCGCGCGCAGCGCCTCGCGAGGCGAGATCCGACAATTCGCCGCGGGAGCGGCGATAGACCCCTCGATGGCGGAGCGGCGCACGATATCGGCCTACGACGCCATGATGCGGCGCATAGCGCGCGAGGAGGGGCTCGACTGGCTGCTGATGAGCGCCATAGCATACAACGAATCGCGTTTCGAATCGGACTTGATATCGAACCAAGGGGCGATAGGGTTGATGCAGGTAATGCCTCGCGTGGGCAAGCAGTTCAATGTCGAAAAGGAGCATCTGACCGATCCCGAGACCAACATACGTCTGGCGGGACGGATTCTCAAGAAGATCGACGCGACGTTGAAATTGGGCGCGGCGGCTTCGGAGGACGATCGTATGAGTATTATTCTCGCCTGCTACAACGGCGGCATAGGACATGTTTCCGATGCGCGGCGTCTGGCGAGAAACAACGGGGAGGATCCCAATTCGTGGGAGGTCGTGGTCCGCTATCTGCACAAGAAGGCCGACCCCGAGGTTTATGAGAGCGAATTGGTCCGTTGCGGCAAATTTACGGGTAGCCGCCGAACGGAGGCCTATGTGAGAGATGTGATGAAACGTTACGACACCTATCGCGAAATGACCGCGAAAAGGCAGTAGGGGGCTTTCCGAGATCGCTCCGTTGCGGAGAGAAACGCGCCGTTCCGACCATCATGGTCGGAACGGCTTTTTCGTGCGGTTATCTCACCGAAACCCGCATGTAAACAATGAGCCAACCCATACAGGTCGGCTCGTGTCGGATGTTATTTCGCGTCGGTTCCGTCGCTCTCTTTCTTGCGGTTGTTGTAGAGGAACCGGCGGATTTTCTTGGTCGGAGTCTTGACGAACTCGGCGTCCTCCTCCACGACCTCGGTTATGCGGGAGAATTTGTTTACTTTCGAGTTGACGTACTTCAGGATATCCTGCTTGATCTCCTCCTTCTTGGCGTTCCATTCGTCGATCTTGTGGTGCCACTCGTCGCGTTTGATCTCCCACTTCTCCATGAGTTCGTTTTTTAGAGCCTCGATGGCGTCGGTGTCGAAGTGCACCAGCGCGACCAAATGGCCGTCTTGCTCGGTGACTATTGATTCCGAAACGTAAACATTGGAATTGAGCACCGACTCGATCTCCTCGGGATAGATGTTCTCGCCGCTCGGACCCACGATCATGTTCTTCAGACGGCCTTTGATGAATATGCAGCCGTCGTCGTCGATGAAGCCCAGATCGCCCGTGCGGAACCAACCGTCGTCGGTGAACACCTCGGCCGTGGCGGCTTCGTTCTTATAATATCCGCGCATCACCGACGGTGAGTCGATGACGATCTCGCCCTGACGGGTATCGGGGTTCACGTTGTCCAGACGCACGCGCAACCCCTGCATCGCCACGCCCGTCGATCCCAATTTGCGCGGCATTTGGGGGATGGCTCCCGCGACCATCGGAGCGGTTTCGGTGAGACCGTAACCGATGGCATAGGGTATGACGCGACTGTCGATTAGGAACTGCTCCACCTGTCCGTCGAGTTTCGCGCCTCCGATGCCGAAGAAACGCAGACGGCCTCCGAACATCTTCATCAATTTGCCGCCCGCTATGCGGTGGAGGTAACGGCGCATGAAACCTATGCCGTAAAGGGTTCTCCAGAATTTGCTGGAGGTGAATTTGGCGTATATCTGGCTGCGGTAGATCTTCTCGATTATGAGCGGCACTATGAGAAAGCATGTGGGACGCACGCGTTTGAGCGCGGGCATCAGCACCGACGCCGTGGGCGGCTTTTCGAGGTAGGTCACCTTTCCGCCCGTCGAGAAGGGGTAGAGCATGCCCACCGTGCATTCGTAAGTGTGCGACAGCGGAAGCACCGAGAGCATCGAATCGTTCTCGTCGAGCGGGAACAAACCGTACATCATACATACGTTCGACGCCAGATTGCGATGGGTGAGCATCACGCCCTTGGGGCGCGACATGGTTCCCGAGGTGTAGATGATGACCGCCAGATCGTCGGGCGAGGGGATCGCCGTCGAGCCTTGTTCCGAGACGCGTTGCGATATGACGGTGAGGCTTTTTGTGCGGATCACTATGTTGAGCGAGGCGATCGTATCTTTCGAGAGCTTGGTGAAGAGCTTGTCCGAAACGAGCAGCGCTTTGGCCTCGGAGTGCTTGATGAGCATGTCAAGCTCCTCGCCCGTGAAATCGGGCAGGATGGGGACGGCCACCATGCCCGCCGACACGACGGCGAAGTAGCTGATTCCCCAGTTAGGCATGTTGCTGCTCAGCAACGCCACTTTGTCGCCCGCGTTCAGGCCGGCGCCCGTAAGTAATTTCTGTATATCGGTTACGCGTTTACCCACCTCGTTATAGGTCACATCTTCGCCGTCGTACATCGAAAATGCAACCCTGCCGCCGAACTTGTCGATGCTGTTGTGCAGAAGTTCGTAAAGTGTGTTCAAAGCTGTCATTAAGCAATATTCATTGTAAAATTTGCGCTAAGGTAACGAAAAAATATTAAAATTCGGTACATTTGGGGCGAAATAGGCTATGATAGACTCCCGATACATCAAAGATCTTGCCGCACAGGCGGGTTTCGACATGTGCGGAATCGCGCGGAGCCGCCATCTGGCGGATAACGAAGCGGCGTTCCGCAGATGGCTCGCGCGCGGTTACGACTCGTCGCTCGGATACTTGCGCGCCAATCTCGACAAGCGTTTCGATACGGGACGTCTGGTGGAGGGCGCGCGGAGCGTGGTCGTGTGCGCCGTAGGTTACAAGTCGGCCGTGAGCGACGGCTATTCGGCGGATTGGACGACCAAAGTGGCGTCGTACGCATGCAACCGCGATTACCACAAGAGCGTGAAGAAGATGTTGCTGACGATGCTGCGCGCCCTGCGCGAGCGATATCCCGAGTTGGAGGGGCGCGCGTTCGTCGATTCGGCTCCGCTGCTCGAAAAACAGATTGCCGTCGAGGCGGGATTGGGGTGGATAGGGCGGCAGTCGCTTTTGGTGACGCCCGAATTCGGTTCGTTCGTGTTGCTCGGCGAGTTGGTGTTGTGCGACGAGGCGGACCGTTACGACCCGCCGTATGTCGGCGCGGGATGCGGCGAGTGCCGTCGGTGCATGGAGGCTTGCCCGACCGGGGCGATAGTCGCTCCCATGACCGTGGATACGTCGCGCTGCATATCGTGCCACACCATAGAGGCCGAGCCGTCGGCCGAGGTCGATCTGCACGGATGGATATTCGGGTGCGACGAGTGTCAGAGCTGTTGCCCGTATAATAAAAAGGCGCCGTATCATCGCAATGCGGCGTTCGACCCGTTATTCGACCCTCGGAGCATGGGGGCCGACGAGTGGCTGGCCGCGGATGATGCGGAGTTCGTCGAGTGTTTCGGCGTGACCCCGTTGAAACGTAGCGGATTGGAGCGGATAAAGAGGAATATTTCGAGATAATAGTTTCGACATTGCTTTGCAATGTCGGCAGTTCGCAGCCATCCCGCGCGGCGGACTGCATTCGCTTTACGCTCGCTGTATCCGCCGCTGTCGGCGAACAGCATATACGAAAAAAGGCCGCCTTACAAAGGCAGCCCTTTTCGTTTTATGTCGGATACTATTTGTAGAATATCGAACTGATCTCCTTGTAGTTGTGTACGCGCTCGATTACGTTGGCGAAGATGTCGGCCACCGAGAGAACGGTGAACTTGCTGAGATCCTTTTCCTTGTTGAGCGGAATTGTGTCGGTTACGATCACCTCCTGCAAACGGCTCTCGTTGATGCGCTCGTAAGCCGCGCCCGACAGCACGGGGTGGGTTATCACGGCGCGTACGCTCTTGGCGCCCTTGTCCATGAGCATGTCGGCTGCCATGCAGATGGTGCCTGCGGTGTCGATCATGTCGTCGACGATTATGATGTTGCGCCCCTCCACCTCGCCGATGGCGGTCATGCTGCCCACGACGTTGGCTTTGGCGCGCTCCTTATGCGATATGATGATGGGGGTTTGCAGATGCTTGGCGTAAGCGTTGGCGCGCTTCGCTCCGCCCATGTCGGGAGCGGCGATCGACAGATCCTCGATATTGAGACTCTGGATGTAGGGGATAAATATGCCGCTGGCATAGAGCGCGTCGACGGGAACGTCGAAGAAACCCTGAATCTGGTCGGCGTGGAGGTCCATCGTCATGATGCGGTCGACACCTGCCGCAACCAGAAGGTTGGCGACGAGTTTGGCTCCTATAGGCACGCGCGGACGGTCCTTGCGGTCCTGACGCGCCCAACCGAAGTAGGGCATCACCGCGATGACTTTGTAGGCCGAAGCGCGGCGGGCCGCGTCGATCATCATAAGCAGTTCCATCAGGTTGTCCGAGGGCGGAAACGTCGATTGGATGATGAATACCGTGCAACCTCGGATCGATTCGTTGTAGAACGGCTGGAACTCGCCGTCGCTGAACTGGAGTATTTCCGAATCGCCGAGCGTTGTGCCGTAGCTGGCCACGATCTTCTCGGCCAGATAACGCGAGTTGCGTCCCGCAAAAAACTTGATCTTATGAATAGCCATTGTGTCGTTTGTTTTTGATGGTGCAAATATATATAATCCACGGTAAAAAAGGGCCGCTCGGATATCGACTTTTTAAATAATTATAAACATTTTTCGATATAGTCGAGTATTTCTTCGCGTCCCGTGCCGCGCGCGCTCGACGAGCGGAACATGGGTGGCAACTCCTCCCATTGCTCGGCGAGGGCGGCGCTGTAGCGTTCGACGCTCTTTTTGAGTTGCGCGGCCGAGAGTTTGTCGCCCTTGGTGAAGATGATGCCGAACGGGATGCCGTTCTCGCCCAGCATCTCGATGAAACGCATGTCGATGGCCTGCGGTTCGAGCCGCGAATCGACCAGCACGAAGAGAAAGTGCATCTTCTCGCACTTGAGAATATAGTCGAGGATGATCTTCGAGAACTCGCCGCGTTTGCTTTTCGACACGCGGGCGTAACCGTACCCGGGCAGGTCGACCAGATACCACGAATCGTTTATGCGAAAGTGGTTTATGAGGCGGGTTTTACCCGGGGTCGATGACACCTTGGCCAAGGCTTTGTGGCCCGTGAGCATGTTGATGAGCGACGATTTGCCGACGTTGCTGCGGCCGATGAAGGCTATGTCGCGCAGGTCGTCTTTGGGTACTTGCGAGATCTTCTCGGAACTGCATCGGAATTCGGCTTTGTTGATTTGCATCGCTGGGGTAGGTTGCGCCTCGTAAGGCTGTTCGTCCGCAAAAATAGACAAAAAAACTCGAACGGCGAAATCTGCGACCGACGGTTCTCGCCTCTCGGCGCGGAGGCCCGCGAACTCGTCGTCCGCTCGCGGGCGTTCATAGCGTGTCGTGGGCCGAATATCGCAAAACAGCCCGACCGCACGGTCGGGCTGTTCGTATTTATCATTGTGGTCTCTATCGGTCGTCTCTCACGCAACGCACCTGCATACCGTTGGCGCGATACATCTCCTTGGCCGCCTCGTAACGGTTGTTGACGGCGCGGGTGGTGTTGAGATCGAAGAACATCGATTCGGCCGTCGCGGGATCTGACGTTCCCGTGCCGCAGGTCCAATAGTATCCTATCCAAGGCATGGGGACATGCTCGTAACCGTAATCGTTCATGTTGGTGAGCACTCCGTTCTCGAAGCTGCGGCGTCCTGCGCCCGGCATGAAGAGCTTGGCGCCCTTCGCCGAATCCACGATGTGCCATCCGTACATGCCGCGGATGTCGGCCAATTGGGCTTCGTCCTCGATTGGGTCGATATCGAATGCGGTGAACGTCTTGCCCGCAGGCACCCGCCAGCCACGGGGGCAGGGGTCGTAAACGCTCTTCACGTCGTCGCTCCACAGATTGTCGTCGTGAGTCGACCAGAGCCAGTCGTAACGGTTGTCTTTCGAACCGAGCACGAACGACATGGGGTGGGCGACGGCATATTCGACGGTGCCCGCATCGGCGTCCTTCTCCGCGTCGACGTACGCGAAACGCTTCACGGTGTTGGTGGCGCTGAAGACGGTTTTGTCGGCATTGTTCGAGAACTTGTAATCCACGGGACGGATGAACGGATCCTTGCGTCCCCACTGGTAGTAGAGTCCGTAAGATTCGAATATCTCGTCCGTATTCGTCGATCCGTCGCTGTTGCGGTACGCTCCGAGGTTGCGATCCATGAAGACTCCCGCCGAGGTGGCGACGGCATTGGACGTGGGATCCGATTCCGTAACCCACACGTGCCAGCTCCACAGGATGTTGTCATCGGCGTCGTACGCGGCTATGACGGCGTTGCCGTCGGGGACTTTCGATACCGTCGCGTCGTCGTTGTCGTCGTCGGTGTCCTTATGCGATATGAAGAATGTGAACGTGCCCGAAGCGGCGTCGAAGCTGCTGAAGTTGACCAGATCCTTCGCGCTCTGCCACAGCACGGCCACGTTAGCGGGCGATATGGTCTGCGACGACTCTCCCTTGTGCGTGACGTCGATGGTGTAGCGGGTGTCGGGCTGCGTTATGACGTAACTGTTGGAGTATTCTTCCGTAAGATCGACCTCGCGATTCGACAGCGAGAGATAGGAGGTGGCTTTTGTGGTGGTGCCCGCCGCCGTGTAGCCCGTGAGGATCAAATTGCCGTTCTCCACGACATCGTTGTCGGCGTCGGAATAGGATTCGGGCGACTTTACGGTGATGGTCCAGTTCACCAGATCGACATCCTCGACCGTCCATCCCGCGGGTTTCGACATGACCGACACGCTGGTGATGTTGCGGGCGGTGAAAGGGATCACCACGGTCTCGTTCAACCGAGTGACGATCTGCCCGGGCAACTCGAACGCGAAATCGTATTCTTCATCGTTCGTGCACGACGAAAACGTTGTCGCACAAAAGATTGCAGCGACCGCGACGGCCAATGCGCCTCGAAAAACTCTTTTCATATATCTCTTTTTATCAATAATCATTTTCAAAATATCCGCAAATATACCAAAAAGCAGCGACTTTCCGCAAACGATGACCGATTATTTCATCCTGAGGAATAATTATTGTCTACAGTGCAAACGTTTCGAAAATACATTTATTATATGGGCAGTACAAAAATTATGACGGGGTCGAAACCCGCCGCCAAAGGATACCGTATAGTCATTGCCGACGGCGGTCCTTATCTGGTGTTCGGGCGCCCGCCGCTCGCGATGCAGTTCATCATGGCCAACGACCGCGGCGCGAGTTGGTACTTTCAGGAGGGGCGTCACTTCTCGACCGAAAACGAACCGACGGCGTTGTGCCGTTGCGGCGGATCGCATCGCAAACCCTACTGCGACGGCACGCATGCCAAGTTCGAGTGGGATTCGCGTCTGACGGCACCCGACACTCCGCTGCTTCGCGACGTGGAGATTACCGAAGGAGGCACGCTCGCTATGTCGGACAACGAACGTTATTGCGTCTTCGCGCGTTTCTGCGACGCCGAGGGTCGGGCGTGGAATCTGGTCGCCAATTCGGAGTATCCCGAAGCGAGGAGGCTCGCCATACGCGAGGCGTCGATGTGCCCGAGCGCGAGGCTTACGGCGTGGGACAACGAAACGGGCAAACCGTTCGAACCTGCCTACGAACCGAGTCTGGGACTTGTCGAGGATATAGCCATAGGCGCGAGCGGCGGTATATGGGTGCGCGGCGGCATAAGATTGGAGCGCGTGAACGGACATGCTTTCGAGGTCCGCAACAGAATGGTGTTGTGCCGTTGCGGCGAGTCGAGCAACAAACCCTATTGCGACGGCACTCATGCGGCGATAAGGTGGCGCGACGAGATAGATGGCGTGCCCGAGGGCGAGACGGTTCCCGAAGAGGTGTATTGACGTATGACGAAGACGGCCGACCCGTGAAAAGGTCGGCCGTTCCGTTCGGTTTTCGACGTCGCCGTCGACTTATTTCTTGTCGTTTCGGGCTATGGTGTCGCGCATCTGCGTGTCGGCCATGATGTTCTTCATCTTGTAGTAGTCCATTATGCCGAGATTGCCGTTGCGGAACGCTTCTGCCATAGCCAGAGGCACTTCGGCCTCGGCGAGGATCACCTTCGCGCGCGCGTCCTGAGCCTTGGCGCGGTTCTCCTGCTCCAACGCCACCGCCATGGCGCGACGCTCCTCGGCCTTGGCTTGGGCGATGTTCTTGTCGGCGTCGGCCTGATCCATCTGGAGCTGCGCGCCGATGTTCTTGCCCACGTCGATATCGGCGATATCGATCGACAGAATCTCGAACGCGGTACCCGCGTCGAGACCCTTTTCGAGCACCACGCGCGAAATAGAGTCGGGGTTCTCCAGCACGACCTTATGCGACACGGCCGAGCCTATCGACGACACGATGCCCTCGCCGACGCGGGCCAGAACCGTCTCTTCGCCTGCGCCGCCCACCAGTTGCTTGATGTTGGCGCGCACCGTCACGCGGGCTTTGGCTATGAGCTGAATGCCGTCCTTGGCCACGGCTGCCACGGGAGGGGTGTTTATGACCTTGGGGTTGACCGACATCTGCACCGCTTCGAACACGTCGCGGCCCGCCAGATCGATGGCCGTGGCCATCTTGAAATCGAGGTTGATGTTGGCCTTCTGCGCCGAAACGAGAGCGTGCACCACGTTGGTGACGTTGCCGCCCGCCAGATAGTGCGCCTCCAACTCGTTGGGGTCGAGGTTCAGGCCCGCTTTGGTTCCCTCGATCATCGACGACACGATTACCGAGGGCGGCACCTTGCGCCAGCGCATCAGAATGAGTTGCAGCAGGCTGATCTTGACGCCCGACACGAGCGCCGAGAACCATAGTCCTACGGGAATGAAGTAGAATACCAGCCAAATGGCTATGAGGCCCAGAAAGGCCACGAACGCGATAATTCCCAAATGTAATTCTTCCATAGTTATAGGTTGTTAATGATTTGTTGCGTTATTCGGCGCGTTTCACGATCACGGTGAAGTTTTCGAAACCGACTACTTCGACCTCTTTGCGTTGGTCGATATAGACGTCGGTCGACTTGGCTTCGTATACCTTGCCGCCGATATTCACCTTGCCCATCGGCGAGAGACGCGATACCGTCGTGCCGCGGTCGCCCGCTTTGAGCTCGTCGGCGGGGCTCTCCATGCTCGACGAGTCGATCTTCTGATCGAGCGAGAAGCGTTGCCACGTCTTGGCGCGCAGCGATATGACCGTGGCGACGAGCGACACCGCGAGTATGGCGACTATCGTCGCGCCTCCTCCGAGCGCTCCGAAGCGCAGGAATCCGAAATATGCGGCCGCGCCGTAGCATAACAGCGAGAGAACGGTTCCGATCGAGATGCCGGGCAGCAGCACGAGTTCCACCACGAGGAAAAACATTCCCAGCAGTACGAGAAATACGATTAATCCCATAAGCATTTGGTTTTAATTGTCAATGGCGTTATATATTTCAATGTATCGGCGTCATATTGTCGTAAAACCGACTCCGACGGCAGTTTGCCCACGGCCTTTGGCCGCGTTTACAAGTCTGACCCACCCCTAAATCCCCTCCTCGGAGGGGACTTAGGTCGCTGCGCTCCGAATAAGGGTGATCGCGTGTCAATATCCCTTACCGAATCCGGACGGGGCGGCGTTTACTCCTCTTCGTCCGACTCCTCGTCGGG
Organism: uncultured Alistipes sp.; assembly: GCA_910587675.1. GTDB lineage: Bacteria > Bacteroidota > Bacteroidia > Bacteroidales > Rikenellaceae > Alistipes. The sequence goes on from CAJUMU010000001.1 coordinate 14,384, forward strand.
GCCGCCTCCGATCTCCGTCACTTCGGCCGTGAGCGATTCGTCGCATTTGGCCACCGCGGCGGCCACGCGGTCGGCCATCACGCGGGTGTCGAACGTGCCGACGATGAAGGTATCCTCGGCGATCTTCGATATCTGGCATCCTTCGGCCATGGTGGTTATAAGGTCGCGCACCGTATCGTCCAAAGCTCCGCCCTTTATCGTCACGCGGAAAGCTATCGTCGCATCCTCGTTCTGTTGCGAGAGGTTGGTTTTGCGTCCGTCGCACCACTCGACGATCTCGGGGCTGCGGAAGCCCTTCTTTTTCATGATCTCGACTGCCGTCTCGGCCTCGGCGCGGGTCTTGAGTCCGCCCGCATAGTAGCTGAAGCGTCCGTCTTCAAGCGTCTCGACGCAGAGCGGCGAGGCTCCGCGGAATGTCGAAACCGCCTGCTTGTATTTGTAGGTTCCCAGCAGGATGCGGTATATGGTTCCGTACTCGTACACTATGCAGTCGGGGATGGGATTCGAGGCGTTGTAAGGGCTGCGGGGCGTGAACTCGATGGCTTCGTAGTCGACGAACGAGCGGCGTTTCACCTCGACGGGAGGCATGCGGAAGTCGATCTGGCGCACGTTCTTGGAGGCGTTGGACAGCGAGTCGATGGCGGCCGTCTGGTTGAGCAGCTTGGCCACGTATATCTCATAGTTCAGCACGACGGGCTTTTGCAGGCAGTAGTCGGCCACGGCCTCCGACACGCAGTTGTCGGCCGACGAGAGTTTCTCCTGACGGGCCTCGCCCAACATCGATTCCGTTATTTCGAGGATGTCTTCGCGGTTCTCCTTTTCGAGGAAGTAGGAGTAGACGTACGTCTTCTGGTCGTAAATCTCGCTCCACAACTTGGCGAGCTGTCTCTCGAGCACCAGACTCTCGTCCGTCGCGGCTGCGATGTCGGCATATACCGCCTCGGCCTCGGCTTCGGTGGCCGCCAGCACGTATTTGTCGTAAAGTGCCTTGATCTTCTTGTAGTTGTCGATGTACGACGATACGTATTTGCGAGCCGCGCTCTCCTTGCCGTGCGCCTCGACCAGAGCCTTGTAGTCGTCGGGGTCGATGTTTTTCACGAAGTAGGAGTTGCCGAATATCGAGGCCGCCGACGGCGACGACTCGGCCGCGCCGCCGATGTTGCCCATGCCCGAAAGCACGAACTCCTGTTCGATGGCGTTGATGCTGTCGACGAGTCTTATCTTCTGCGAGCGCAGGGCGAAAGCGGCGTTTTCGGCGTCGGTGAGTATGAGCATCATCGAGTCGGACCTTTGGCGGGCCAGCGAGTCGCGTTTCTCGGCGTTCTCGCGCATCGCGCTGCGCACCGTGCGTATCACGTCGAAGATCGAGTCGCTGCGCAGGCGCAACGTCTCCTCCTTGCGCAGCAGGGTCATGTATTCGTCGTTCTTTTCGAGTCCGGGTATTCGCGCGGCGATCTCCTGCGCCGCCGTGTCGGCGACGCTCAGCACTGCGGCCAACACTCCGACCGCGAACAGTTTACGTATGGTTATCTCCACCATCTGATAAAAAAGAGTTGAATCAATCCGAATATCTCCAGACGTCCCAGCAACATGAGGAACGTCAAATTAAGTTTCATAGCCGACGGCAGGGCCGCATAGTTGTCCATCGAGCCCACCTCGCCGAAGCCCGGGCCTACGTTGCCCGCGCATGCCACGGCTGACGAGAATCCCGTCATGAGGTCTGCGCCGAGCAGCGTGTTGGTAAACGTTCCCGCCAGAATCAACATCATGAAAGCCACCGTGTAGACCATTACCGTATTGAGCATATCCTTGTCCTGCGGGATGCCGTCGACCTTGGTGCGGAATATGGCGTTGGGGTGCTGCTGCATCCGCAGACGGTTGCGCATCATCTTGACCGCTAACAGCAGACGGTCGATTTTGAGACCTCCCGACGTCGAGCCTGCGCAGGCGCAGACGATCGAGCAGAAGATCAATATCAGCATCGCGAACGAGGTCCACGTATTGCAGTCGGCGATGGCGAATCCCGTGGTCGTGATGCAGGATACGGTCTGGAACAGCGCGTAGCGCAGCGACGTGAGCGTCGAGGGGTAAACGTCGGCTTTGCGGAGGCTCAGGGCGATGAGAATCGCGGCTATGGCGATCGTCCAAAGGTAGAAACGCGTCACCTCCGAGCGGAAGATATTGTTCTGCTTGCGCGTCACGGTCGCGTATATGAGTCCGAAGTGGATACCCGCCACAGCCATTCCGACAATTAGCACCGATTCGATGACCGCCGAGTCGAAAAATGCGACGCTGGTGTTCTTGGTGCCGAATCCGCACGTGCTGCATGTCGACATGGCGTAACACAGCGCATCGAACCAGCACATGCCACCGAGTTTGAGCAGCAGGGTGGTGACGGCGGTGAGTCCGATGTATACCGAAAGTATTATCTTTACAATGGTTTGCGTGCGGTAATTGAAGTTGTCCTTCGCCAGCGACGACAACTCGACATTAGAGAGCATCATCTTGCTCTTGCCTATCGAGGGCAGGATTACGAGGGTGAACATCACCACGCCGATACCGCCCACCCAGCATGTGGCCATGCGCCAGAAGTGGAGTCCGCGCGGCAGAGCCTCGACGTTGTCCAAAATGGAGGCGCCCGTGGTGGTGAACCCCGATACACTCTCGAACCATGCGTTCATGGGCGAGAACTCGCCGCCCCACATCAGGTAAGGGAACATGCCTACGATGCTCGACACGATCCATGCCCCGACCACTATGCAATACCCCTCCTTGGTCGAGATGCGGTCGGTGCGCGGGACGAAGATCATGGGGAAACACCCTAACAGCAGCGTGAGCAACGAAGACATGAGGAGAGGGTAGTAGCCCGTATCCATGTTGCTCAGGTAGGATATCCCCGCCGAGAGCAGCATGAATGCCGCCAATACCGACAGCACCATTCCGATATATCGTATTACAACGCTGAATCTCATATTTTTGTCGTTGGGCCCCGCGGCCGTAAATCATTTGGTCGTCTTCGCCCCGACCATAACCGATTCTATCTTCTCCTTCAATTCGTGCATCTCGTCGCGACACTCGGCCTTCACGTCGAACGGCAGCTTGTAGCGCAGCCAGTCGCCCAGACTGCGGTTCATCTCGATGATGGGCTTCACGGTGTAGATCATTATGAAGTAATAGAACATCAGCAATATGGCTATCATCACCAGCAGCGATATGAACACGGGTGTAACCGAACGGTAGGCGTTCAGATTCAACTGCTCGGCGCGCGGGGTGAGCGATCCCTGCACGGACGACATGACGTCGGTAATACCGTCGGTTATGTCGTTGTAGAGCGGCAAATAGTTGGCGTCGTACCACTTGCGTCCGTCGAACGCGGCATTAGACTCCTTGGTGAGCATCTCCTCGATCGCCTGCTCCATGCGGTCGGAAAAGAGTCCGAGCGAGTCGAAAAGGGCGTCGGCCGACGATTTGCCCGACTCGCTGCGCGCCTGACGTATGGTGAGGTTGAACCGCTCCATGCTGCCGCGGCACGAGTCGGCGTATATGCTGTCGCGGAAAACCGCATAGTTCACCACTGCGCGGTCGTTGGCATGTATGGCCGAGAGCATGTTTTTCGACATTTCGATGCTGCGACGGCTGCTGCCGAGGATGGCTTCGATGTCGACACTCATGTGGCTCAACTCGAAAAGCGACACCAAACCCGAAAAAAAGAGCAACGCCACGATGCTCAGAAATCCGATTGTCACTCGTTTACGAATACCCGTCATATAAATATCGTTTTCGCGTCGCGGTCCGTTCGGCAGGCGGCGTATGCCGCACGGCGCGTCGTTCGCGGACCGACCATCGTAAAAATTACGCTAATTAATGCAAATATAGCAAAAATATCTTAACGGCGCGGCTTTTTTTCGGCCGCCCGCACTCTTTTACTTCAAAATTTCGGCCGTAATGTCATGATTGTCGCCTATCGCCGCCAGACGCACCGCGCAGATGCGATTCACCGCTTCGCGGTCATAAGGCGCCTTCACCCGAATGTAGTTGCCCGTGTAGCCGTACATCATGCCGTCGCGCACGGTGCTTTCGAACAGCACGTCGGCAGTCGTTCCCACCGCTCGGGCGCAGAAGTCGTAATGCAGGCGGTCGCACAACGCTTCGAGTTCGGCGACGCGGGCTGTCGAAACCGACGCGGGGACCTTGTCGGGCATGTCGACGGCGGGGGTGTTCGGGCGTTCGGAGAAGGGAAAGACATGCAGATACGACGGCGCGAGCCGCTCCAGAAGCGTGCGCGTCCGTTCGAAATCGGCTTCGCTCTCGCTCGGGAAACCCGTGATGACGTCGATGCCGATGAAGGCGTCGGGCATGAGTGAGCGTATTTTGGCTATGCGGTCGGCGAACCGCTCCGAGGTGTAGCGGCGGCGCATGAGGCCGAGGATGCGGTCCGATCCGCTCTGCAACGGAATGTGGAAGTGATGCTGGAATTTAGGTGACGCGGCGCAAAATTCTATTATCTCGTCGGTTATGAGGTTGGGCTCGATGGATGAAATGCGGTAGCGGTCGATACCCTCCACTTCGTTCAACGCGCGCAGCAGGTCGATGAACTTTTCACCCGTCGTGCGGCCGAAGTCGCCTGTGTTTATGCCCGTTATGACGATCTCCTTAAGTCCCGAAGCGGCCACTTCGCGGGCTTCGGCGACAAGATCGGCGATGGGCATGTTGCGGCTCGATCCGCGGGCATAATGTATTGTGCAATAGGCGCATTTGTAGTCGCATCCGTCTTGCACCTTTAGGAACGACCGCGTGCGGTCGCCCGACGAAAAAGAGGCGAAAAAGCGCGTGATCTCTTCGGTGTCGCAGGCGTAGACCTGCGCACGGCCTCGGACGCCGAGTTCCGTCACACGTTTATATAAATCGCCTTTATCGTTGTTGCTCAATACGATGTCAACCCCCTCGATGGCGGCGACGTCGTATGGTTTCAATTGCGCGTAACATCCCGTGACGGCGATGACGGCGTCGGGATTGCGGCGGTGAAGTTTGCGGATGAGGTTGCGGCATTTCTTGTCGGCGTGCTCCGTGACGGAGCAGCTGTTGATGACGCAAATATCGGCTTCGTCGTCGGATCCCACGCGCACGAAACCGCCCTCCTCGAAAGAACGGGCGATGGTGGAACTCTCCGAAAAGTTGAGCTTGCAGCCCAACGTATGAAAACTTACTCGACGTTTCTCCATAATTCAGGTATGAATTTAGCGGCGACGACGGGCGTCGCGTATTAAAATCGTGCGAAGTTATGAAAACTTCGCCGTATCGGAAAAAAAGTTTTGACGCAATCCGATAATTGGAGTAAATTTGCGGACGTTTCGGGCCGGCCTCCGCGTCGAGGCCGCAATGCGTGGAGATATGGAATTTTTTTACGACATATTCCGATACGGATATCTGGCGAACGCCCTCTTGGCGGCGGTGTTCGCAGGCATCACGTGCGGTATAGTGGGCACTTACGTGGTTTCGCGCCGCATAGTGTTTCTGTGCGGAGGCGTGACGCACGCTTCGTTCGGAGGCTTGGGCATAGCGTTTTGGCTGGGTGTAAATCCGATAGGCGGAGCGATGGTCTTCGCCATACTCTCGGCCGTGGGCATAGAGTGGGCGAGCGACAAGGGGCGCATGCGCGAGGATTCGGCCATAGGCATCATCTGGTCGGTCGGCATGGCGGTGGGAGCCTTGTTCATGAGCCTCGCGCCCGGGTACACGTCGGGCGATCTGGCGAGCTACATGTTCGGCAGCATAGTGACCGTCACCACGCGCGACGTGGCGACGCTCGGAGCGTTGACGGTATTCTGCGTCGCGGGCATGGCGTTGTGGCGCAGGCCGATAACCTATTTGGCATTCGACCGCGACTTCGCCGCGAGTCAGGGGATCGCGACCAAGACGGCTTCGTATGCCCTCACGGTGATCGTCGCCGCCACCATCGTGCTCTCGATACGCATAATGGGCATCGTGCTGCTGCTGTCGCTGTTCACGATTCCTACCGTGACGGCCAACGCCTTTACCAAGTCGTACGGCGCGATGACGCTGTGGGCCTCGGCGACGGCGACCGCGGGCGCGGTGACGGGACTCGTCATAAGTTATAATTGGGAAGTCCCGCCCGGGGCCGGCATAATATTTACCCTCACTTTGGGGCTTATTGCGGCAAAACTGTTAACTTTGCGACGTAAAAAAATCGCCGATGCGACTTAAAACCATACACCGACTGGTGCTCAAGGCCTATTTCGGGCCGTTGCTGCTCACCTTTTTCATCGTCACCTTCGTGTTGATGATGAATTTCGTGTGGCGTTACATCGACGAGTTGGTCGGCAAGGGACTCGACGCGGGCGTCATAATAGAGCTCATCTGTTACGCCACCATAAACATGATTCCCATAGGCATGCCGCTCGCCATGCTGCTGGCCGCGATCATGACGATGGGCAACATGGGCGAGAATTACGAGTTGCTGGCGATGAAATCGTCGGGCATGTCGCTCATGCGGATCATGAAGCCGCTGATAATAGTGGTGGGGCTGATCTCGATTGGCAGTTTCTTCGTGGTGAACAATCTGGTGCCGTACGCCAACAAGAAGATGACGAGCATAATTTACGACATACGCCGCCAGAAACAGGTGCTGGAGTTTCAGGATGGGCTCTTCTTCAACGGCATAGACGACATGAGCATACGCGTGGGCCATCAGGATCCCGTGTCGGGTCTGCTCTACGACGTGCTCATATACGACAACCGCACGGCTAACGGCAACATGACCACCACCACGGCCGAGACGGGATACATACGTCTGTCGGACGACAAGAAGTATCTTCTGGTGACGCTCTACAACGGCGACAACTACCAGCAGACGCGCAATAACCAATGGTATACGCGCAACGAGCTGCGCCACGACACGTTCGACGTGCAGAACGCCAAGATCGCGATGGACGGATTCGATTTCCAGCGCAGCGACAATTCGGGCGCGATAGGCGGTTCGCAAACCAAGAATATCGTCGAGTTGCAGCGCGATATCGATTCGCTCGACGTGACCGTGACGACCACCACCGCGAAATCGTACGAACCTCTGCTCAAGGATAATATATTCACGCGCGACATACAGGTGTTGCAGCTCCCCGATTCGCTGCGCAAGGACAAGACGGGCTATCGCGACGCCTGTCTGCTGGACTCGATTCCGACGATGACCGTCCGCCAGAAGAACGATCTGTGGAACAGCGCGCGCGCGATCGCGCTCAATTCGCGAAACTCGTTCTCGTTCGACGAGACCGCGGCCAAGGAGGCGCTGAACCAGCTCTATCGCAGCAAGAACGACTGGCATCGCAAACTGTCGCTGCCTGTGTCGGTATTGATATTTTTCCTTATCGGCGCGCCGCTCGGGGCCATTATCCGCAAAGGCGGTCTCGGAACCCCCATCGTGATATCGGTGGTCTTCTTCGTCGTATACTACATCATAAGCCTCTCGGGCGAGAAGATGGCCAAGGAGGGTGCGTGGAGTTCGATGCTCGGAATGTGGATATCCTCCATCGTGCTGACTCCCATAGCGGCCTATCTGCTGGTCAAGGCGACCAACGATTCGCAGTTGCTCGACGTGGATTGGTATTCGGGCAAGTTGAAGGTTTTGAAGGAGCGTTCGGCCCCCGTGCTCGATCGTTTGAAGCGATATCTGCCGAAACGCTTGTTCGCAAAAAAGATCAAATGATTATGACAGGAAAGGATTTGCGCATAATATTCATGGGAACCCCCGAGTTCGCCGTGGCGTCGCTGCGTCGTCTCGCGGGCGACGGGTACAATGTGGTGGCCGTGGTCACGACTCCCGACAAACCCGCGGGGCGCGGCCGCAAGATGCACGAAAGCGACGTGAAGGTCGCGGCGCGCGAGTTGGGGCTGCCGATACTGCAACCCGAAAAACTCAAGGCCGAGGAGTTCGTGGAGGCTGTCAGGGCTTTGAATCCCGATCTGGGCATCGTCATAGCGTTCCGCATGCTGCCCGAGATCATCTGGGCCATGCCTCGTCTCGGAACGTTCAACCTGCATGCCTCTCTGCTGCCGCAATACCGCGGCGCGGCGCCCATCAACCACGCTATCATGAACGGCGAAACGGAGACGGGAATCACCACGTTCCTGCTCAACCACGAAATAGACAAAGGCGCCATAATCGGGCAGCGGCGAGAGCCCATACTGCCCGAGGACAACATGGGCTCGATGTACGAGAAGTTGATGACGGCGGGGTGCGATCTGGTGGTCGAAACGGTCGAGAAGATCGCTTCGGGCGACATACGACCCATCGAGCAGTCGGATGTCGACGAGTCGCAATTGAAGCCCGCGCCTAAGATATTCAAGGAGGATTGCGAGATCGACTGGTCGTGGGACGGCCGCCGCATAGTGAATTTCGTGCGCGGACTCTCGCCCTATCCCGCGGCGTGGTCGCGGATGCGCAAGGCCGACGGCTGCGGCGAGGAGACGGGCTCGGCGAAGATCTTCGAAGCGACGTTTAGGCCCGAGTCGAATCCCGCGCCTGCGGGGACTGTCTCGACCGACGGCCGCGACAGCATATCGGTCGCCTGCGCCGACGGACGGATCGAGATCGGCAGCCTGCAATTGGCGGGAAAGAGGCGGATGAGCAACAGAGAGCTGCTCGTCGGATTCCGGAATTTGGAGGATTACGTTTTCGGGAAATAGGCTCGCTCGTGCGGGTCGAAATATAAAAGCGGCATGAATTTGAGAGTTCATGCCGCTTTTCGTTGCTTTTCGGAGCCGCGGGACTATCTTATCTCCCACACTCCGCCTTTGCCGAATATCGCGTCGACCCATCCGTCGAGAGTACCCGCGCGCAATCCCAGATCGAGCAGGTTGAATCTGCGGCGGATGTGGCGGACGAAAGGCACGTCGGCCCGCATCGTTCGACGCGATATGCCTACATGCTCGGGAGCGGTAGGGGCGCCGACAGTGTGCAGACAGCGGTACATCTCATCGAACGTATAGCATTGCTCCTGCAACTTGCATTTCAGGTCGGGCCAGTTATCCTTTACCGATTGCAGTTGGCGGCGCACTTCGTCGCGGTCGTCGTATTTGGCCGTCACCTCGGCGATGCCCAGTTCGGCGTACGGCAGTCCGCGGAACAGCTCTTCGGCCTCGCGGCGCACCTCGTCGAGGGTCTTCCATCGCGCAGCGCAGGCGTCGACGTCGAGCGTCGTGAAATCGGTCTCGTACATACGGTCGAACATGGCGCACATCATCAGCGTGCCGACGCTGACCTGAAATCCGTGCGATGGCGTCACGCCGTTGTGCGTGTGGTTGCGCATGTTCCACAAGTGGCTGAACAGATGGTCGGTGCACGACGCGGGACGGCTCGACCGCGCCGCCTGCATGGCGAATCCGCTCAGCATCAACCCCTCCACGAACGGCGCGATGGCTCGGGGGCGCAATGCGGCGACGCCTTCGGGATCGGCGAGCGACTCTTTGAGGCTGTCCTGCACGATGTGCCACGCCGCGTCGTGTATGGGTTCCACGCCCAAGAAATCCGCTATGATCCACTCGGCGCCCGCGGGAATCTTGGCCGCCAGATCGGCGTAACCCGCAGCCGTCATTTCGGCGGGCGCCTTCGCCATGACGCCCACGTCGGCCAGTATGGCGCGAGGCGCGGGGCAGGTGAAGGTTTGCTTCATGTCGCGATATGTAATCGACGCTCCGAAAGAGGAGTAGCCGTCGACCGAAGCCGCGGTGGCGACGCACATATAGGGTCTGTCGTGATGATGCGAACTCAATTTGCAAAGATCGTTTATCGTGCCCGATCCGACTGCCACGGCTATGGCGTCGGTGGCGGCCAAACGCGCGTCGAGCATTTCGACGAAGCTCCACTCGGCATGCAGGTGCGGATCGGTGAATATGTACGGTTCGTCGCATCGGATTCCTGCCGCCGCGAGGTGCGATTGCACTGCTTCGCCCGCCGCGCGCCACGTGTTTTCGTCGGCGACCACCAACGCCCGTTTGTCGGGAAATTGCTCCGCGAACATCGACGGCACGCGGTCGAGTATGTCGGTTCCGATCTCCAGAGCCACCGTATCGGTCGCGGCCGCCAAAGCGTCGGCTATTCGTTTGTTGTTATTCATAAACGGGATTGTTTAGGTTCGAAAGCAAATATAATTAAATATTTTGAAATAAAGGACGGAGCGTCGTAAAAAGCGCGACGCGACGAAACGAAAAGAGCGGGGATGTATCTCCCCGCTCTTCGAATCTCTATTCGTGAATGCGTTACTTTAGCGTTCGTTCGATATAGCACGTGTAATCTTTCAGTACGGGTTCGTACTCCTCGTGCGCCATAAGGGGCGACGAGATCAGGAAATCGGCCGACGAGCGGTTGATGGCCGTCGGGACATTATATAGTGTAGCCAGACGCAGCAATGCCTTTACGTCCACGTCGTGGGGTTGCGCCGACATGGGGTCCCAGAAGAATATGAGCATGTCGATGTCGCCGTTGGCGATCATCGAACCCAATTGCTGGTCGCCGCCCAGCGGTCCCGACTTGAGCATCGTGATGTCGAAGCGCGAATTGGCGGCATCCTTGCTGCGACGCTCCATGAGCGTCTCGGCCACTATGCGGCCCGTGGTGCCCGTGCATACCAAACGATGCGAGAGCAGTTTTTCCCAGTTCCATGCCACCCATTCCGCGAGGTCGTGTTTCATGTTGTCGTGCGCGACCAGCGCTACCGTTAATCTCTTTTCCATAATTCATCCAAATTTCGGATCCCCCTTTGGGATCCAGTTAATCATCCATATACTTTAAAGTCCCATATCCGGAGCGTAGCGACCGAAGTCCCCTCCGAGGAGGGGATTTCGGGGAGGGTCAGACCTGTAAACGCGGCCTATGGCCGCGGGTAGACGACCGTCGGGGTTGCTTTTCCAACGATATGACGTCGGTACATTAAATAAGAATATCTTGTCAATTCGCCGTAAAGTTACGAAAACCGCACCATCCTGCCATATTCGTGCCGTTTGATAACGGAAACTTAATACTACTCTTCGAAGTCGCGCGAGCCCCCGACGGCATTCGCCCCGACGAGGCGAAAAACGAAGTGCGGCAACATCGCATTGCCGCACCGCGTTTATCTTATTTTTCGGATTATTTCGCCGCCGTGGCGAATCGCTTCCTCGTTCTGCGGCAACATGCGCCAAGCCCGTTCTGGCAAGGACTTCTTGAGCCCCGTCATGACGTTGGCCATGTCGACTATGGGCTTCACTTTGAGGTAGCCGCCCAGAATCATGGTGTTGAACATCTTGGCCTGCCCCGTTCGGGCGCACTCCGCGGCCGCGTCGATGGCGTATATCTCTATGTCGGTGCGGGTGGGCGCGTGGGTGATTCCGTTCGTGTCGTAAATCAGGACTCCGCCCGCCTTGACCTTGCTCTCGAATTTGTCCATCGACTGCTGGTTGAGTATTATGGCGGAATCGAACTCGCCCGCTATGGGCGACGATATCCTGCGGTCGGAGAGTATGACCGTAACGTTCGCCGTGCCGCCGCGCATCTCGGGCCCGTACGAGGGCATCCACGTCACCTCGCAACCCTGCATCACGCCCGAGTAGGCGAGGATCTTACCCATCGACAACACTCCCTGACCGCCGAATCCGGCTATTATCAACGTCTCTTTCATGGTTTTTCATTTTTACTATTTAGGCAGCTCCGAACGCTTTATGTCGCCCAACGGGTAATGGGGCAGCATGTTCTCTTCGAGCCACTTGTTGGAATCCACGGGCGACATTTTCCAGCCGCTGCTGCACGTCGACACCACCTCGACCATCGAATAGCCGTTTCCTGCGAGCGAGTTCTCGAACGCGTGACGTATCGCCTTCTTGCATTTGCGGACGTTGGCGGGCGTGTGTACGCTCTGACGGGTGATATAGGTCGCGCCGTCGAGATGAACCAGCATTTCGGCTATCTTGTAGGGGAATCCGTTCAGTCGGCTGTCGCGGCCGTAAGGCGTCGTGGCCGTCTTTTGGCCCAGCAGGGTGGTGGGCGACATCTGTCCGCCCGTCATGCCGTATATCGCGTTGTTGATGAATATGGTGGCTATGTTTTCGCCGCGCGCCGCCGCATGTATGGTCTCGGCCGTGCCGATGGCGGCCAGATCGCCGTCGCCCTGATACGAGAATACCAGCTTGTCAGGGTGCAAGCGTTTTATGGCCGACGCCACGGCGCATGCGCGGCCGTGAGCCGCCTCGACCCAATCCACATCCACATACTTGTAAGCGAACACCGAGCAGCCGACTGGCGATACGGCTATGGTCGACTTCTCTAATCCCATCTCGTCTATCACCTCGGCCACCAATTTGTGCACCGTGCCGTGGCTGCATCCCGGGCAATAGTGCATCACCTCGTCGGTAATCAGGCGCGGCTTGGCATAGATCATGTTTTCGGGTTTTATCTCAACTTCTGCCATAGCTTCCTATTTTATAAAATTACTTTTCAACGCCTCCAACACTTCGTCGGGCGTGAACATCATACCTCCCTGACGGCCGTAATGCGCCACAGACGATTTGCCGTCGACCGCCAGACGCACGTCCTCGACCATCTGTCCCGCGTTAAGCTCCACCGACAGAAATCCCTTCACGCCGCGCCGGCACATTGCCGCCAGCGGTTCCGAGGGGAACGGATAGAGCGTAATGGGCCGCATCAAGCCGACCTTTATGCCCTCGGCGCGCGCCAACTCGACGGTGGCCGAACAGATGCGGGCCGACGATCCGAACGCCACCAGCACGTAATCGGCATCGTCGCAATCGATCTGCTCCCAGCGGGCTTCGGCCGCCTCGATGGCCTTGTATTTCTCGTTGAGATGGAAATTGATCTTCTCCATCTTCTCCGACTGCATTTCAAGCGAGGTGCATATATTACGTTCGCGGCGCGTACCCTTGCCGCAACACGCCCACGAACCGTATTCGGCCTCGATCTCGGCATCGGCGCGGCGCGCCTTCTGCGGCGCGAGCACCACCTTCTCCATCATCTGGCCTATGGCGCCGTCGGCCAGAATCATGGCGGGGTTGCGATACTTGAACGCCAACTCGAATCCCAGATCGACGAAGTCGTGCATCTCCTGCACCGAAGCGGGCGCGAGCACTATCAAGTGGAAATCGCCGTGCGCGCCTCCCTTGCAGGCTTGGAAATAGTCGCCCTGCGAGGGTTGTATGGTGCCCAGTCCCGGGCCTCCGCGCTGGCAGTTGACTATAAGGCACGGCAACTCGCATGCGGCCAGATAGCTCATTCCCTCGCTCATCAGGCTAACGCCCGGACTCGACGACGAGGTCATGACGCGTTTGCCCGTGGCGGCTCCGCCGTAAACCATATTGATCGACGCCAATTCCGATTCGGCCTGAAGGACCACCATCCCCGTGGTCTCCCACGGTTTGAGCTCCATGAGCGTCTCCATGACTTCGGATTGCGGCGTAATGGGGTATCCGAAATAACCGTCGCAACCGCAACGTACGGCAGCATGGGCGATCACCTCGTTGCCTTTCATCAATCTCACCTCTTTTTCTGCCATAACTATTCCAATTTTTGTCGGTATACGACAATGCAGCTGTCGGGACAAATGATTCCGCATGACGCGCATCCGGTACATGCGTCGCGATCGACCTGCACTGCATAACGATAGCCTTTGCCGTTGACTTCGGCCGAGAAGCCCAGCACGTCGCACGGACACGAGGCTATACACACGCCGCATCCCTTACAACGCTCTGTGTCAATAACAAGACTCCCTTTGATCTTCGCCATAAAAACCGAGTTAAATAAAGTAATCCAAAATTTCTACAAATATAGCGATTTTATCCCGAATAATGTTCCGACGGGCGCGATTAATTCTCCGAACACGACTTGCGGCGGCATAACGGCGACCTATTCGCAGGGCGGATATTTTATTCGGTCGAGAAGTTTTCTTTTGCGAACGATTTTTGTTAATTTTGCGAAACGATAAAACAACTTCTTTAATTATGAAAAACAACCTTATTACCGCGATTCTGTTCGCGGCGGCGTTGCTTTGCTCGTCGTGTCGTCGGGAGCTGTCGCCCGCTTTCTCGTTCGAGAATTACGAGCAAGAGTTCGATTCCAAGCAGCCGTTCTCGGTGCGCATGTCCTACATCCGCATGGTGAACGCCGACAAAAGTCCGATCCTCAAGGCGATAGAGGAGTCGAACAAACGCGAGTTCTTCGATGTGACGGGCGATCTGCCGCGCACGATGAAGAAGACGTTCGACATGGCTGCGGCGCGGTTCCGCGAGGCAAACAATTGCGACGACGACCGTTGGTCGCAGGGCGATTATCAACTCATAGTCACCTCCGACGTCGATGTGTACGATCGCACGCTGTCGTACGTTATCGAGGGGTATCAATATACGGGCGGCGCGCACGGCATGAGCTGGACCAAAGCGCTCAACTACTCGCTCGATACGGGCGAGAGATTGTCGCTCTCCGACTTCTTCACCGAGGAGCAGGCGGCGAAATTGCCCGCGGCCCTCGTGAAGCTGCTGTGCATGCAGCAGGGGTTGGGCGATACGAACACGGAGAGGCTGGCCGAACTGGGATATTATCCCGATGATATAAAGCCGACCGAGAATTTCACGGTTTCGGCGACGGGTATAACGTTCCTCTACGATCCCTACCGGATAGGCGTGTATGCCGTCGGCAAAACCGCCATCGAATTCCCCTACGCCATGATGGACGAGTTGCTGAAATAAGCGGCGGTCGTCCGGCTCGGATTAACGGAGATGCCTCGGCGGGCGTCTCCGTTTTTTTTCGAGGCCGTATGCGGCATAAGCGAAATCGGGCGACCCGCGAAGGGTCGCCCGATTATGTAACGTTCTACTCGAAAGAGTGGATCACCACGCCCGAACGCAACTTCGGTTCGAACCATGTGGTTTTGGGAGGCATGATGTTGCCCGTGTCGGCTATGTCGATAAGCTGCTGCATCGAAACGGGGTAGAGCGCGAACGCCGCTTTCATTTCGCCGCTGTCGACGCGTCGCCGCAACTCGTCCAGACCGCGTATGCCGCCCACGAAATCGATGCGTTTCGACGTGCGCAGATCGGCGATGCCGAGGATCTTGTCGAGCACCAGATTCGACAGCACGGTGACGTCCAGCACCCCTATGGGGTCGTTGTCATCGTACGTGCCCTCCTTCGCAGTGAGGCTGTACCACTCGCCGTCGAGATACATCGAGAAGTTGTGCAGCGCGCAAGGCTTGTAGGTCTCCGCGCCTTTCTTTTCGACGTCGAACGACTCTCCGAGCCGTTCTAATAACTCGGCGGGGGCGAGTCCGTTCAGATCGCGCACCACGCGGTTGTAGTCGATGATGCGCAGTTGCGAGGCGGGGAACGTCACAGCCAAGAAGTAGCAATACTCCTCCTCGCCCGTGTGCGCGGGATTGTTGCGCATGCACTCCTGTCCCACGCGGGCCGCGGCGGCGGTGCGATGATGTCCGTCGGCGACGTACAGAGCGGGTACGGCAGCGAACAACTCCGTTATCCGTCGGTTCTTGGCGGCATCGCGGATGACCCATAGGCTGTGCCCGAAGCCGTCGGCCGCCGTGAAGTCGTAGTCGGGATCGTTCGAGGCGACCGTTTCCGATACGATGGCGTCGATCTCGTCGTTGTCGGGGTAGGTGAAAAAGACGGGTTCGATGTTGGCTTTCTGGTTGCGCACGTGGATCATGCGATCCTCCTCCTTGTCGGGGCGCGTGAGCTCGTGTTTCTTGATCGCTCCCGAGATATAGTCCTCGAAGTGGCAGCACATGGCGATGCCGTACTGCGTGCGTCCCTCCATAGTCTGCGCATAGACGTAATAGTGCTCCTCGTCGTCCTGCGCGAGCCAGCCGCGCTCCTTCCATGCGCGAAAGTTCTCCACGGCCTTGTCGTACACGGCCTGCGAATGCTCGTCGGCCACGGGATCGAAATCGATCTCGGCCTTTATGATGTGCAGCAGCGAACGCTCCGTGGCCTCGGCCTTCGCTTCGGCCGAGTCGAGAACGTCGTAGGGGCGCGACGCCACCTCCGACGCGAACTCCTTCGGGGGGCGTATTCCGCAAAAAGGTTTTACTCTTACCATAGGGCTATTTGTTGACTTGGAAACGGGTGTTTCCGTTTTCGATGAAATCCACTATCTGTCGCGCCGCGGCGAGTCCCGCGTTTATGTTGGCCTCGGCCGTCTCGGCGCCCATCTTCTTCGGCGTGGCGAAGAAACGGCTACCGAACAGTTCGGCCATTTCGTCCTTGCAGTCGGGCGCGATGTCGGTTATGTACTTGAGCGTGGGACGCTCTGTCAGGGCGGCTTTGAGCGCGTCTTCGTCGATCACCTCCTTGCGGGCGGTATTGACCAGCGTGGCTCCCTCAGGCATCGACATGAGCAACTTGTAGCCGATCGATTTTTTTGTCTGCTCGGTGGCGGGAATGTGCAGCGACAAATAATCCGACGCGGCATAAAGTTCTTCGACGCTTGCCGCCTGCTTCACGCCGTCGTTCTCGAACGCCTCGGGGTCGGCGATGAAGGGATCGTAAGCCACGACGTTCATCCCGAGCGCCTTGGCCTTGCGGCCGACCAGACGACCCACGTTGCCGTAGGCGTGTATGCCCACGGTCTTGCCCTGAAGCTCCGATCCCGTGCCCGCGGTGAATCGGTTGCGCGCCATGTATATCATCATGCCTATCGCCAGCTCCGCCACGGCGTTGGAGTTCTGCCCGGGGGTGTTCATCACCACGACGCCCTTGGCCTTGGCCGCGGCGAGGTCGATGTTGTCGTATCCCGCGCCTGCGCGAACCACGATCTTAAGCTCGGCGGCGGCCTCCAGCACCTCGGCCGTCACCTTGTCGCTGCGCACGATAAGCCCCTGAACGTCGGCCACGGCCGCGAGCAGCTGCGACTTGTCGGTATATTTTTCGAGCAGGATGGTTTCGTAACCCGCTTCGGCGAAGATCGCCTTTATGCCGTCCACCGCCTTCTTGGCGAACGGTTTCTCGGTAGCTATCAATATTTTCATATTCTCGATCATGGATACGGATTCCGCAATCGCCGTCGGCTCCCACGCCAGCACATCGCCGCTGAAGGGGTTGCGCCGCGTCGGCATGTTGTAACTGAATCCCATAATATTATGCGCTTATATATGAATTGCGTATGTCGGAACGCGTGTCTGCTTCGAACGGTTTGCACTACGGCTTGCGCCGTTATTCAAATCTGACCCACCCCTAAATCCCCTCCTCGGAGGGGACTTCGGTCACTGCGCTCCGAAATGTATTATTTATGTTTTTCTTCGAACTCCCGCATGCAGGCAACCAAAGCCTCCACCGACTCCTTGGGGCAGGCGTTGTAGCACGAGGCGCGGAAACCGCCCACCAGACGGTGGCCCTTGACGCCGACCATGCCGCGCGACTGCGCGAACTCCAAAAACTCGGGCGCGAGATCCTCGCGGCCCTCGGCCATCACGAAGCAGATGTTCATCAACGAACGGTCCTCCTCGGCGGCCGTTCCGCGGAACATGGTGTTGCGGTCGATCTCGTCGTAAAGCAACGCGGCCTTCTCTTTGTTGCGACGATACATCTCGTCCATGCCGCCGATGGATTTCATCCAACGCAGCGTCTCGCGCAGGACGAATATCGGGAATACGGGCGGAGTGTTGAACATCGAGTCGTTGTCGACGTGGGTATTGACGTTCATCATCGTCGGCAGGGGACGCGCCACGCGCTTCAACATGTCGTCGCGGATGATTACGAACGCGACGCCCGCGGGGGCCAGATTCTTCTGCGCGCCGCCATAGATAAGGGCGTATTTCGACACGTCGATCGGCCGGCTCAGGATATCGGAACTCATGTCGGCGATCAACGGCACGGGTGAGTCGATGTCGCACTTGTACTCGGTACCGTAAATCGTGTTGTTGGTGCATATATAAAGGTAGTCGAGATCGGCGGGAATCGCGAAGTCCTTCGGTATGTATGAGAAATTGCGATCCTCCGACGATGCCGTCACGTCGACCTCGCCGTAAAACTTGGCCTCCTTGATCGCCTTCTTGGTCCACACGCCGGTGTTGACGTATCCCGCCTTGGTCTTCAGGAAATTGGCAGGAATGTGGAAGAACTGGGTGCTGGCGCCTCCGCCGACGAAATAGATCTTGTAATTATCGGGTATGTTCAGCAGCTCGCGGAAGAGGCTCTTGGCTTCGTCCAGCACGCTCTGAAACTCTTTGGTGCGATGCGATATCGAGAGCAACGAAACCCCCGTCCCGTCGAAATCGAAGATGGCCTTTGCCGCGGCTTCCAATGCGGC
Source organism: uncultured Alistipes sp. (assembly GCA_910587675.1). GTDB lineage: Bacteria > Bacteroidota > Bacteroidia > Bacteroidales > Rikenellaceae > Alistipes. Next base: position 32,700 of record CAJUMU010000001.1, read on the forward strand.
GTCGGGGAGAATCGACGGACCTGCATAGAAATTATACTTTTTCATATTCGAATTAATTAAGTGATTACGTCTTTCGTACTACAAAGTAAACTCAAAATTATGATTATTCAAAATATTCGGAGGGTATTTTTATCCGCAATCGTCGCATTTATTAATTAAAAACTTTAGAATAATAAATTATTCAGAATTTTTAATAACAATATCGCATTTTATCGCGCCGCTATCGCAAAAAGCATAATCGAACGGCGAAAACGAAATATTGTCGCCGCCCGCCCGATATGTTTTGGAAAAAGAGATGTTTTTTTCGCTTCTTCGACGCTTCGCCTCGGCAAAATCTAACTTCGTTTGCTTCTGCGTCCGACTTTTTGTATATTTGCGCTCTGTTCGAACAATTACCGCAATGATTAAATCCATGACAGGATTCGGCAAGAGCGAAATCGCTTTGCCGACCAAAAAGATAACCGTGGAGATACGGTCGCTCAATTCCAAACAGTTGGACCTCGCCGTCAAGCTCCCCGCGCTCTACCGTTCGCTCGAATACGACATACGCGGCGTGGCGGGCGGCGCCATAAAGCGCGGCAAGGCGGACGTGAGCATAACGGTGGAGAGCGCGGCGGTGCACACGTCGGCCACCGTCAACAAAGATGTGTTCCGCGAATACATGCGTCAGCTCAACGAGGCGTTGTCGTATTCGGGCATCGACGCCGATTACGACGCTCTGGTGCCTGCCGTGATGCGTCTGCCCGACGTGGTGTCGGCTCAGGCGGAGGAGCTGTCGGAGGAGGAGCGTGCGGCCGTAATGACCGCTTTGGACGAGGCTCTGCGCCGATACGATCTTTTCCGCGAGCAGGAGGGCGCCACGTTGATCGCCGATCTGCTGCACCGCGTGAAGAACATCGAGGAGTATCGCCGTCAAGTGGAGCCTTACGAAAAGGTGCGATGCGAAACCATCAAGACTCGCATACGCGAGAATCTGGCGCAACTCAAGTCCGATGTCGACACCAACCGTCTGGAGCAAGAGATGATCTTCTACATCGAGAAGCTCGACATAACCGAGGAGAAGGTGCGTCTCGACAACCATTGCCGCTATTTCCGCGAGGTGGCGGGCTCGGAGGAGACCGCGGGCCGCAAGCTCGGATTCATAGCTCAGGAGATGGGTCGCGAGATAAACACCCTCGGGTCGAAGGCCAACGAAGCGAACATGCAGATACTCGTCGTGAAGATGAAGGACGAGCTGGAGAAGATAAAGGAACAGGTATTAAATATTTTGTAGCCGCATGGAACAGACGGGTAAACTCGTGATTTTCTCCGCGCCGAGCGGTTCGGGAAAAACCACTATCGTGAAACGGTTGCTGGAGATATTCCCCCGATTGGAATTTTCCGTTTCGGCCACCTCTCGCGCGCCGCGAGGCACGGAACGCGACGGGGTCGATTATTTTTTCCTCTCGCAGGATGAATTCCGCGCCCGCGCGGCGGCGGACGAGTTCGTCGAGTGGGAGGAGGTATACAACGGCACGTGTTACGGCACCCTGCGAAGCGAGATGCGCCGCATCTGGGACAAGGGCAACGTGATAATATTCGACGTGGACGTGATGGGCGGAATCAACCTCAAACGTATATTCGGCGACAACGCCTGCTCGGTGTTCATCATGCCGCCGTCGGTGGAGGAGCTGGAGCAAAGGCTCGTCGGCCGCGGCACCGACTCGCCCGAGACCATCGCCAAACGCGTGGCGAAGGCCGACTTCGAGATGTCGAAGGCGGCGGAGTTCGACCACGTGGTGGTGAACGACATATTGGACGACGCCGTGGCGGAGACGCGGCGGATACTGGAACGTTTTTTCGCGGAGTAGGGCATGGGCAAGAGACGAATGATGCTCTATTTCGGGTCGTTCAACCCCATCCACAAGGGGCATACGGCATTGGCGGAGTATGCCGTCGACCGCGACCTTTGCGACGAGGCGGCCTTGATCGTGTCGCCGCAGAACCCCTTCAAGGAGAGTTGGATGCAGGCCCCCGAATTCGACCGCTTCGAGATGGCCGAAATAGCGTGCCGCAATTCGCGTCATCCCGAACGCATACGCCCCTCGATCGTGGAGTTTCTGCTCGACAAACCGTCGTACACGATCAACACGCTGCGCCATCTGTCGGAGAATTACGGCGAGAGAATGGATTTCGCCATACTTATGGGCAGCGACCTTATAAACCAGCTTCCCGAGTGGCGCGAGGCGGAGAGCATCATGGCCGATTACGACATATACGTGTATCCGCGTCCCGACGCGGATGTGCGCTTCGCCACGCCGCGCACAGTGGTGCTCGACGACGCGCCGCAATACTGTTGCTCTTCGACCGAGATACGCGAGGCGTTGGAGCGCGGCGAGGATGTGTCGGACATGGTCGACAGCGAGGTGCTGCGATATATCCGCGAACACGGGTTGTGGACGCCCGCGCGAGTGATCGCCGATCTGACGGCGGCCATAGAGCGCGCGCCCGACAATGCCGCTCTTTACTTGGAGCGCGGCAAGCGGTATTTCCGCCGCAACGAGTGGGGCAGCGCCGTCAACGACTTCAACCGCGCCCGAGAGATCGCGCCCGACTGCACCGAAGCGCAGCAGTTCATCGAGATGGCGGAGGAGATTTTGGAGTTCCGTTACAAGGACATTTATAACCCCTGACGAATAATGATAGAGATAGACGACAAGATAGTGAGCGCCGACATTCTGCGCGAGTGCTTCGCCTGCGACCTCGGCCGATGCAAAGGCATCTGCTGCGTGGAGGGCGACGCGGGCGCGCCGCTGGAGATCGACGAAGTCGACGAACTGGAGGCCGAGTACCCCAACTATGCCCCCTACATGACCGAGGAGGGGCGCCGCGAGATCGAAAAGCAGGGATTCATGGTGGTGGATGCCGACGGCGACTACACCACGCCGCTGGTGCGGGGCGCCGAGTGCGCCTACTCGTTCACGGAGAACGGGGTTACGTTCTGCGCGATCGAGCGGGCCTACCGCGAGGGGCGTTGCGGATTCATAAAACCCGTGTCGTGCCACCTCTATCCGATCCGCGTCGCGCGCTTCTCGAACGGCAGTTACGGGCTCAACTACCACCGCTGGCACGTGTGCCGCTCGGCCGTGGAGTGCGGCCGCAAGGCGGGCGTTCCGATCTACCGCGCGTTGCGGGAGCCTATAATCCGCCGCTTCGGCGAGGAGTTTTACAAAGCGCTGGAGTGCGCGCACGATCTGTTGCGCGAACGGGGCGACGAATAATTTTTACACGAAACACGATGAACCCGATGAATTTACGAATAACGTTCCTATCACTCTTTTCGGCGATCGTTTGCGCCGCGTCGGCTCAGGAAGCGACACTGCGCGACACCACCGCCATGCAGGCCGATTCGCTGAAGAAAGATTCGGCCTCGGGCCCCGTCGTCATACGTCGCGTTCCGCTGGCTTCGGGACCCGATCTTGACGAAAACATGCTGGTCGTCGACACCATTCCGTCGTCGAGCGAGGGGCTGAGCATAGTGCTGTTCAACGACAACACGTGGCGTTACGTGCGCAACCGCGACATTTCGGCCGACGACCTCACCGTATTCACGGCCGACTGGGATACGACTAAGCTGCAACCTTACGGCAAGGATCTGAAAGAGTTGCCCGTGTCGCTCGTGATCGATCTGGTCGATTCGCTCAAGAGCTACCACTATCCGCGCGTGGGACGCATCAATTCGAAGTACGGACCGCGCCGCCGCGGCATCCACCAAGGCACTGACATAGGACTCAAGATCGGCGATCCCGTTTACGCCGTATTCGACGGACGGGTGCGCCTTACGCAATATTACCGAGGCGGATACGGCAACTTGATCGTGTTGCGCCACGACAACGGACTGGAGACCTTTTACGGTCACTTGTCGGAGATACTCGTGAAGCCCGAGCAGTGGGTGACGGCGGGACAGGTCATCGGTTACGGCGGAAATACGGGCCGCAGCACAGGACCGCACCTCCATTTCGAGGTGCGTTACAAGGGGCAGTCGTTCGACGCCGAGCGTTTGATAGACTTTACGACGGGTACTCTGCGTCGTGAAACGTTCCTGCTCAAACGCAGCTACTTCAGTCCCTATTCGCGTTTCACGCAGGATTTCGACGAGGAGATCCAGAGCGCCGAGGAGGATAAGAAGATCGCGGCAGAGGCCGCAGCCGTCAAATACCATATCGTGAAGAGCGGCGACACCTTGGGACGCATCGCCATCAACAACCATACGACGGTAAGGAAATTATGCCAGCTGAACGGCATTAAGGAGACCACCATCCTGCGAATAGGGCAGAGGATACGTGTAAGATAACAGTATTTCGACATCGCGACGCGATGTCGGCAGTTCGCCGCCACCCCGCGCGGCGGACTGCAACTCGCTTACGCTCGTGCGCGTCCTCCGCTGTCGGCGAACAGCATCAATACTCCCGCGCCCCGAAGATTTCGGAGCCGATCCGTACCTCGGTGGAACCGCACTCGACGGCGATGGGGTAGTCGTCGGACATACCCATCGACAACGTGTCGAACTCGGGTCCGAAACAGTCGGCCAGCGAGCGTTTGCACTCGGCGAGGCGCATGAAGTCGCGACGTATGACGGTTTCGTCGTCGGTGTTGGTCGCCATGCCCATCACGCCCCGTATGCGGATGTTGCGATAGGCGTCGAAACCGCCCCCGCGTACGAATGCGTCGAGTTCATCGTAATCCCATCCCGATTTGGTGTCTTCGTCGGCGACGTGTATCTCCAGCAGACAATCTATCGTGCGGCCGTTCTTCGCGGCCTCCTTGTCGATGGCCGCCGCGAGGCGTTCGCTGTCGAGCGACTCGATCATCGAGACGAAAGGCGCGATGTATTTCACCTTGTTGGTCTGCAAATGACCTATCATGCGCCACTCTATATCGCGCGGCAGAATCTCGTGTTTGGCTTTCATCTCCTGCGGACGGTTCTCGCCGAATACGCGCTGTCCCGCGTCGTAGGCCTCGCGGATCGCTTCGGCAGGGTGGTATTTCGATACGGCCACCAGTTCAACGCCCGCAGGCAGAGTTCGGCGGACGGCCGCTATTTTGTTTCCGATAGACATTGTAAAATCTGTTTTGACAGCGTAAAATTAAGGATTTTTTCATTAACTCACTCTTGCGACGCATAATTATCGGGCGGCAGCCTACGGAGAACGCAACGATGCGAATGCCGTTGCGGGCCTCCGCGGGGCGAGGCTGCGGCCCGCACGACTCTGACGAGTCGTATAAAAAAAAGCCGCGCAAAATATGCGCGGCCTTTCAATATGGTAATGCAATTACCTTACCGACAGTATTTGTTCGATGTTATCAGGAACTTCGCAAAGCTCCTTATAGCTGCCGTCGGCGGGTCGGAACTCTCCGATTTTTCGTTTCCCGTCCACCTCGATGAGCAGGTATATGCCCTTCGTCGACTCATTGTAAGCGCTCGACAACGCTTTGCCCTCGATATGTCCCAAAACTTCGCCTCTCATCGGCTTCAACGTCGATTCGGGGATGCGCCACACCGTGCTGCGGCCGCCGTTAACCGTAACGACGCATGGCGTGACGGGAGAGAAGATAAGCTGGATGTCGTCCGCGTCGTCTATCGGCTCGCCCAACGTCCAACTGTAAGAAGGAATGTCGAGTGAGGCGAGAGCTATGTATTTTCCGCCGTCGGCTGTCGTTACCGACATCTTCGTCAGGAACGAACTCTTGCCGAGATATACGAAACGGTCGTCGGCGAACTCAGCCACGGCGACGTCGTCGGGAATATTCAGCCCCGTCAGATAATACTTCTGCGGCGGCTTAGAACGAGTCGCCGACACCGTGCAGGCGATCAATTTGATTCGAAAATCGCCCTCCATGCGCATCGGCAGCAATGTCGATCCGAACATACCGACGATGCAACCCGAAATATCCTCTCCGCATTCCACGGCGATGTGTCGCCGCATGGTGAAATCGTATCCCAAGATTACGGTATTCCCGTCGGTGCGGTCTATGCCGAAGATCCGGTTCGTCGCAGGCCATGTAACAGCGCCGTCCAGAGGGCGGGCGCATACAATTTTCTCCGAGACCGCGCCTGTCGACGGGTCGATATCGCTTATGACGTACTCGCCCGCCTCGTTGCGGCCGAGTCCGTACAGCGATGATGTTGCGGGAGGCAGACCGTCCGACACCTCGATGGATCCCAACACCATAGGTTCGCCGCGGCGGAACAGAAGCACCTCTACTTCGCCTGCCGCGTATCCCGCGGGCATGATGAACGAGATCGACTCGGCGGTGCGGGCCGTTATGTCGGCTCGAAGCGTCGTCTGCATCTCTGTCGAGGGATCGGCGCGACGAACGAAAATATCGTCGTCGGCTTCGAACCCGACGGCCTTTACCGTCACTTCGTCGCCCGCGTCGAACCTATCCGTCGGCATTACTATGTCGCGCACGAACGGAGGCTCGGGCGGCAATACGCATTCGCTGCATGCGACCGATAATGCGCATAGAGCGGCGAATAACCAAAATTTCTTCATAAGCAGTTGATAATTAGTGCACCGCTTTTTAGGGGGGGGGTAGCGGCCCCGAACGGCGATTGTCGGCATTCGGAACAAATATAGCGTTTATTTCGTAATCGCGGGCGGATATGAAGAAAAAAACGACATTGCAATGCAATGTCGGCGAACAGCATTACTTCGTCTTATATAAATAGTTATACCTCCCCGCGGGAGCGCAGTCGCCGCTTAGCCAAAAATCGCTTATCTCCCCGTCGCGTCGCGTGTTGTCGACCCACTTGAACTCGAATTCGAAATCCTCGACGCGATCCAGCCCGAGAACCTTGCGCGGAATGCGCAACTCCATCGCCCGCCCCTCGACGCGGAAATCGGCCGAACCTGCCCGACTCCAATTCCAACCGTCGCGGGAGCGTTCCACGACGGCTTTGCCGTCGGGCGCGAGGCGGTTCACCGCGAAGTCGTACCCCTCCCAACCCGTCGAACGGTCGCGGTCGATATCTATGAAAAGTCTCATCCACGCGCCGCCGTCGGGCGGGGTGATGTCGTCGGCGCACTCCGCGAGGAAATATACGTAACGATCGTCCCGAGCCACCTTCGCGGCCACTATGTCGTTGCGCGCGCTCGAATCGCGATATACGATGTCGCCCCAGCCTCGGCTGTCGCGGCGGACGGCGTTGCCCCGCGAAGTCTCGTATTTCGGCTTCACATCGTGCCAGTCGTCGAACCATCCGTCGATGCGGATGCGCCGCGGCGCCGACCCGACGAAGTCGACTTCGGGCATGCCTTTGAAACGGCGGATGTTCGCCGCCATTTGATAGTAGTAGTTGTCGCCGTGACCGCCTCGCATGGGCTCTATGTCGCGGCTGTGCTCTCGGTCGAACTGGTCGGGAAAGGCATTCTCCAGACCGCTCCATTCGCGATGTCGGCCCGCGACCCACTCGTTCCACCCCGTGATGAATATGAAGTCGGGGTCGATCTCCAAAGCCCGTTCCCACTGCTCCTGAAAATTGAGTCCGCGCAGCTCCGCGTCTGACGACGAGGCGTGCCCGTTCGCGGCGGTGTAGCTGCGTCCGAAAGCCCACTCGGCATTCATCGCGCTGAGACCTCGGGCCGCCGTCCAGTTCTGCGCCACGCCGACTACCGCCTGCTCGAATCCTCCGTCGGGTTTGGGTCCGAACCCGTGCTGGGGATATATCTCGAGCCATCCCCAATGGTCGGGACGCTGCGGTCCGACGTTGTAGAGAGGCTGCCCGGGACGGAAAGTGAAGTATTCGCGGATCTCGCGATGCAGGCGTGTCGCTGCCTCGTCGCCCTCGACATCGCCGAGCATCTCGGGATAGGCCATAATCAACGGTTTGCCCTCCCATTCGAAAAACAGCTCCTCGTACTCGGCGGGTTTGTAGAGATCGCCGTATATCTCCTTTATGGCCTGCAAGCTGCCTTCGGTCGGTCCGAACGCGAGCATGAAGGCTATCTGCGGAGTCTTCACCCCGTCGCGTCGCGCCTCGGCGAAGACCTCGCATAAGGTCATGTACGACTCGCGCCACGTGAACGATCCGTTGGTGCAGTCGAAAAATAGCACGTCGACACCCGCGTCGGCCAGCATCTCGGCATGTTTGCGCAGCACCCAACGGTCGGTATCGCGATAGAATCCGAAGAGCGGCTCGCCCCAGAAAAAGGTGTGCACGCCTGCGGGCCAAGCCGCGTGGTCGTAATCGCGGGCGGCCTCGGGATGCTCGGCGATTACGGATGCGGGAGTGTGGGGGTGCAGATCGGCGAAGTTGTCGTGCCATGTCCAGTAGAACAGTCCGACGAACTTCTTGCGCGGCGGCCCGACGGTCTCGCGGTCGGGGAGCCGTCGCCCGAGAGCGTCGGTGGCAGGCAGTCCGTTGCCGTAATTCTGCGCCGAAAGGCCCGAGGCGCAGAGCGCGAAGGTGAACGAAAGTATAGCGGCGGCGGCTTTTTTCATGATCGGATATGTTTTCGAGGTTAACGATTTACAAATATAGCCATATCGCGGCGGGATCGGTCATTCTTATGTCGTAAAACTTTCGGATCCCGTCTATTTTGCTTAACTTTGGCTTTTCGAAACCGTCGTAATACGACAGTTGTAAAACGAACCATAAATTATGAAACGAATCTTGAGAAATCTCGCTTTGGCCGTCGCCGCGCTCGTAACGGGCGCGCCCGCGTTGGCCTGCACCAATTTCATCATCACGCGCGGAGCGTCGAGCGACGGGTCGATAATGGTGACCTATGCCGCCGACTCGCACCAGCTCTACGGATGTCTCTACAAGCACAACCCCGCCAAACGCGCGGCGGCCCTCTTGCCCGTCTACGAGTGGGACACGGGCAAATATCTGGGCGACATAGCGCAGGCTCCGACCACTTATTCGACGGTGGGCAACATGAACGAACATTCGCTCATCATAACCGAGACCACTTACGGCGGCCGCGACGAACTGACCGACCCCGCGGGCAAGATCGATTACGGATCGTTGATATACATCACCTTGCAGCGGGCTCGCACCGCGCGCGAGGCCATCGACACCGTAGTCGATCTGGCTAATACGTACGGTTACGCGTCGAGCGGCGAGAGCTTCTCGATCGCCGATGCCGACGAGGCGTGGATCATGGAGCTCATCGGCAAAGGTCCCTCGAACAAAGGTATCGTATGGGTGGCGCGCCGCATTCCCGACGGCTACATCTGCGCCCATGCCAACCACGCGCGCATAACGACCTTTCCCAAGGACGACCCCGAGAATTGCCTTTACGCTCCCGACGTGATCTCGTTCGCCCGCGAGCAGGGTTACTACGACGGCAGCGACGACGACTTCTCGTTCAGCGACACTTACGCTCCTCTCGATTTCGGAGGCATGCGCGGTTGCGAGGCGCGCGTGTGGAGCTTTTTCCGCACCTTTGCCGACGGCATGGACCGATATGCGGATTACGCCATGGGCCGCAACGCCGCCAACCGCATGCCGCTGTGGGTGAAGCCGTCGCGTAAGATTACTCCCAAGGAGGTGTTCGACGCCATGCGCGACCATTACGAGGGCACGCCGATGGATATGACCGTCGATCTCGGCGCAGGCGGCCACGGACTGCCTTACCGCTGGCGTCCCATGTCGTTCGAGGTGGACGGCATGGAGTATGTGAACGAGCGCGCCACGGCCACGCAGCAGACGGGCTTCTGGCTCGTGGGGCAGGCCCGCAAGGATAAGACGGGCATACTGTGGTTCGGAGTGGACGATGCCGCCACCTCGTGCCTGACGCCAGTATACTGCAACACGACCGAGGTGCCCGAGTGCATGGCCGAGGGCAACGGCTCGATGCTGGAGTATACGCCCACATCGGCATTCTGGCTCTTCAATCGTGTCACGAATTTTGCATACATGCGTTACGACATGATCTCGGCCGACATACGCCGCGTGGTGGATTTTTGGGAGAACTCCATGCTCAAGGCCGTGGCGGGCGTCGACGCCGACGTGGCCTCCATGTCCGACAAGGCTCGCAAGAAACGCCTGACGCGCTTCAGCACCGAGACGGCGCAGACGATGTTCGACAACTGGACGCGACTGGACAAGTATCTGCTTATAAAGTACATGGACGGCAACGTCAAGAGCGAGCACGCCGACGTTCTGAAATATGTGATAGGCGAGGGCGGCGACGCGTCGCACTTCGTCGAGAACGGCAACGGCCGCGATATCCCCGACAAGATTCAGTTCCCCGGGTATAACGAGAAGTGGAAGCGCGCCGTGGCTGCCGACAACGGCGAGATATTGCGCGCCGAGTAGCGACAAATCTTAAAACTCGAAATATTTATGTTTTCATTCAGTTTTGCCGGAATATTGGGCTTGGTGCTCCAGATCCTGAAGATCGTGATCGCCGTCATGATTATACAATTGATAAAGTCTGTCATCAGATATCTTGACAAACGTTAGAAATATGAAATACGACATTATAGTCATAGGAAGCGGCCCGGGCGGCTATGTCGCCGCCATACGCGCCGCGCAGCTCGGCAAACGCGTCGCCGTGGTCGAGAAATCGGAGTTGGGCGGAGTCTGCCTCAATTGGGGGTGCATTCCCACCAAAGCGTTGCTCAAAAGCGCGCAGGTATACACCTATTGCAAGAACGCCGCGCATTACGGCGTGGAGATCACGGGCGAGGCTAAGCCCGACTTCGCGAAGATCGTGGCGCGTTCGCGCACGGTGGCCGACACGATGAGCAAGGGAGTGGCCTTCCTGATGAAGAAGAACAACATCGACATAATAAACGGATTCGGTCGCGTGACGGGACGAGGCGCGGTGGATGTCGACGGCACGGCGTACGAGGCCGACGCCGTCATTCTCGCCACGGGAGCGCGTCCGCGCGAGATGCCGTTCATGCCTGTCGACGGCGAGCGCGTGATAACGTCGAAGCAGGCGTTGACGTTGCCCGCGCTGCCCGAATCGATGATCGTGGTGGGGTCGGGAGCCATCGGCAGCGAGTTCGCTTGCCTCTATGCCTCGCTCGGCGTGAAGGTGACCGTTATAGAGTATCTGCCGCAGATGATGCCCCTCGAAGACGAGGAGGTGGCCAAGCAGATGGAACGCTCGTTCCGCAAGCTGCGCGCCACGGTGCTCACGTCGACCAACGTGAAGAGCGTCACGGTGAATGCCGAGGGCAAATGCAGCGTCGAGATCGAGGGTAAGAAGGGTGCGGAGACGCTCACCGCCGATATAGTTCTGTCGGCCGTGGGCATCAAGTCCAACATCGAGAACATGGGTCTGGAGGAGTGCGGCATCGTCGTCGAGCGCGACAAGATCAAGGTGGACGAACACTACATGACCTCGCTGGAGGGCGTTTACGCCATAGGCGACATAATCGCCACGCCCGCTTTGGCGCATGTGGCGTCGGCCGAGGCCATTCATTGCGTCGAACATATTTGCGGACTCGCCCCCGCCGCCGTCGACTACTCGACCGTCCCGTCGTGCATGTTCACCTCGCCCGAAGTGGCGTCGGTGGGCGTAACGGAACAGAAGGCGCGCGAGGCGGGAATAGAGTATAAGGTAGGGCGATTCCCCTTCACCGCATCGGGCAAGGCGACTGCCGCGGGCGACCGCGACGGTTTCGTGAAGCTCATCTTCGACGCCGACGACAAGTTGATCGGGGCGCATCTGGTGGGCGCCAACGTGACCGAAATGTTGGGTGAACCGACCCTCGCCAAGGCGTTGGGCGCCACGGCGCACGACATAGCTCACACCATCCATGCCCATCCCACGATGAACGAGGGTATTATGGAGGCCGCCGAAGCCGCTTCGGGAGCCGCGATACACTTGTAAGCGTTTATTACCGACTATAAAGGCTGTCCGTTCGCGCGGGCAGCCTTTGTTTATTGCTTATATAGCATTATTTTTTGCCGACACTGCGGCTATTGTAAAATAAATACAAATAAATCGCTATGTTTTTAATAAATATGTATTATATTTGTATCGACGGAAAATAATCGCATCTGAAAACTCTCTGAATATGAAAACGCGCAATCGAATCCTCGGCAGGATCTTTTTATTGTTTTTTGTAACCGCGTTATGTTGTCATTCGGCATATTCGCAAAGATGGCTCAACGAGGTGGCACATGCGATGAATCTGACACAACAGAGAAACGACGACAAACAAGTCGTGCTGGTAGCCTACAAACATCTCGGGGCATTAGAGACCCAACAAGACAAGTTAGCCGTTGTCGACGAGATATTTGCCGACAATGCCTATACGCTGCTCGATGCTGTCGACGGAGACGCTTTGATAGAGTGGGGGAGATCGAATGTATTTACGGGAAACCGGCGCGCGGAGTTCAAAGCAAAAGTATACCATGCTGTCAAGTATCGTAAAGTCGAGGCGGTGGAACTGTCATGGGTTTATCGAAAGTGCAGCTATAAGTCGAAAGCGTTGGTCGACGGTAATGGGATAATATACGACAATAAGCCTCGTTCGCTTTGGACCGCGATGCTGTAGCCGACGCTAAGGCGAAAAACGTAAAATTCAATCGTTCGTCGCCGAATGCCGCAATAAATACCTTGCCGCAGAACATAGCGGAGACTCGCGACGGGGAGACATTCGAAATCAGCGATTATTCCGATTCGAGAATGCTTATAACGGGTAAGAAGGCTTGGGAATACAAGATACGACTTATGTCGGTATTCGACAAAGATGGCAAACTGTGTAACTTGTCGTGCAGTGCGTACTCCGAATCGACGATTGGGTGGACATGCAGCTCCGATGCGCGCCATCGATCGGGCGAGATGTTCAAGACGGATTATAACGAGTACGAATGGGAGTGGGAATACGCGGACGCAAGATCGGCGTCAAGCCAAGGTTCGAACGGAAATAAGATACACAGACCTTAAACATTGTTCATCAACCAAAATACATACCACTATGAAAACTCTATCTAAATTTACGGTCCTTTGTGGATGTTTGGGCATTTTTTCGGCTGCATTTATCTTATCCTGCTCCAAGAGCGATGACGTTGCAGGAACCCGTCTGAAACTTGCATCGAAATGGAAACATCAAGTCGATCACGCCATTTCTCTATCTGAACTCGAAAGCAGTAACGGCAATAGGCTCTCGCTCGTAGATTATAAATATCTCGGTGTCATAAAAGACGCCGCTATGTTAGATGCCATTATGGATGATATTTTTGCTGATAATGCCCACATTATATTGAACGATATCAAAGGAAAGTCGTTCGGTGCGGCAATGTGGGGAGACAAGCAACTTTTTTCCGATGACTATAAAAATGATCTTGCATTAACGATTAAAGATCACATACAGATCGGGAAAACGGGGTTACTTGAGTTGACATGGTCCTATAACGGACAACCGATCAAGTCGACGGCGTTGGTGGACAACGACGAAGGTATCGTATATGACAATATAGCATCATATGCGGTAAATTACAAGGCGACGAAAGAGGTGGTCCAAAGTCGGAAGGTCTTTAAACGTCCCTTTACGAGAGCCGAAACTGAACATGTCAATGCTGTATTTGCCGACAGCGTAGCAGCCGATACGAGTATTCGCGAGTTTGTGCAACAGGATCAGTCTCAAGATATAGAATTGATTTCAGGCAAAAAGGCATGGTGGTATTATATTCATGTTACATCGGCATTCAATCGATATGGGCGACTGGCATATCGCAAATGTGATTCCGATAGTGATGCATCTTGGGGATGGCAATGCAAGGCGGACGCAAAAACGTTATCGGGAGAGGTGAACGTTTCCGATTTTCATGAATTTGCATGGGCGTGGGCTTATGGTACCGGCAAAACAACCATTCAAATAGGCTTTGCTGGTAACGGATTTACAATAACTGGTGGTGAGTATGAAGGCAAACGCTCCGATATCCATCGGCCGTAAATAGTCATTTGTCAAAATGTCCCGATCAAATTCATGATCGGGGTGTTTTCATTTTCGGGAATTCGCCGACTTCACTCCGATGCTTTCGGGATAAACCACGTCGCTCAAGAACAGCCCTTGAGCGGGCGCGCTGCCGCTCGAAAGCGACAGGTCGCGGGCCGTCAGGATGCGTTCGAACTCCTCGGGCGTGTATCGGCCGCGTCCCACGTCGACCAGCGTGCCGACTATGGCGCGTATCATGTTGCGCAGGAAACGGTCGGCGCGTATGGTGAAGACGAGCATATCACCCTCGCTGCGCCACTCGGCGCGCGTCACATGACATATGTTGGTCTTGTTGTTGGAGTTGAGTTTGGCGAACGAGGTGAAGTCGTCGTGCCGCAGAAGCGACTCGGCGGCGCGATTCATGCACCCGACATCGAGAGGCACGTAATACTGCCACGCCGAGAAGCGTCGGAAAGGGTTCTTGCGCTGCGAGATGTAATACGTATACTCGCGCTCGACGGCATCGAAACGGGCATGCGCGTTGTCGGCAACGGGCGTCACTGCCGACACGGCTATGTCGTGCGGCAGGATGAGATTGAGTTTGTATACCAGCTTGGCGCAGTCGGCCACGGGTTGCGAGCAATCGAAATGGGCCACATAATACGAGGCGTTGACCCCCGTGTCGGTACGCCCCGCGCCCACCGTCTCCACCTCCTCGCGCAGCAGGGTGGACAGCGCCTTTTCCAATGTGTGTTGCACCGTGGGCGTCGCGGGCTGGCGTTGCCATCCGCAGTATGCCGCGCCGTCGTAACCGAGTTCTATAAAGTAACGCATGATTCAATGGAATAACGACCCATATGTGTCTTCGGCTCCGATTACTTCGAATACTTCTCGTGCGAAAAGTCGGTGATGAATCGCGGATCGAGGATATGAAGGTTGAAGAACATGCCCGATCCTCCCTCTTCGGCGGCTTCGAGGATTTTGTTCTCCGCGGTGCTGTTGTGCTCGCCCAGCCCCATGTTGAAATTCATCACGTCCGATTCGAATTTCCCTTTAGTCCCGAATGCGACGTGTTTCGCGCCGCGCTTCGAGTACCAGTAGGCGTAACAGTTGTTGTAGAGGCTGCGACCGCCGTTTATGCGGAACGCCGTGGCGAACTCGTCGCTGTAACAGAAGTCGTACCAGTTATTTTGCGCCTCGTCGAGAAATCCGCAACTGCTCGCGTAATGCTCGTCGTCGCCGTAGTAGAGCGGATGGATGTTGCGCAGGCAATTGGCTTCCGAGCGGATGAGGAAGCCGATATACACGCCTCCGATACGCATGTTCGAGAATGTGTTGTCGTAACCTTCGACCAAAACGCCCACGCAATCGGGTCGGTTGTTGCCGACGATATTCACGCCGAATATGTCGGCATCCGATGAACCGCTGTTCGCGCCGCGTTTGACATGGAGGCCGAGAGATACGTTTTTGATCGACGTGTTGCGGATCACGGTCTCGCGGCCTCCGTCGATCGATACGCCTTTGGCTGTGCCGCCGCCGTCGATTACGCCGCCCGACAAGTAGTAGTTGCTGCCCGCTGTCTCGATGTCGTTGGCGGCGTCCTTGCCTCCCAAACGTATCATCGCCTCGGTGTGGGCCCACCCGGGAGCGGCCTTTATGACGGCATAGTTCGAAAGCTCCAGCGCGACGCTCTTACGGGGATCGGCGGGCGTCACGATCGGTTCGGAAATAATGTATGTGCCGTCGGGAAAATATATCGTGCGATTCGGGTTGTCGTCGATTATTTTTTGTATCGCATCGCTTACGTCGCTCGCGCCGTCGGCGGTCAGATAATCGGTTACCACGACGTACCCCTTTTCGGCAGGTATGTTTTGGGCGAATCCCGCAAAAACGGCGGCAACGGCAATAATGGAGATTAAAAGTCGTTTCATGTAAACAAGAAATTTATGTAAATCGATACAAAGGTATTAAATTTCGCGAAAATAGCGCAACCCATGCCGCCTGCGCGGGCAATCTTGTTCGATAATATGATAAAATCACTATCTTTGCATGATTTACAGAAAACACGAAAATTATGAAAGCGATTATAATAGGTTACGGCAAGATGGGCCGCGAGATAGAGCGCATTCTCGCCGAACGCGGCCACGAGGTGACGCTCGTCGTCGATCAGGACAATGTCTCGGACCTCACGGCCGAGAATCTGGCGCGCGCTGATGTCGCCATAGAGTTCACCACCCCCTCCACGGCGTACGGCAACATCCGCAAATGTCTGGAGTGCGGCGCGGCAGTGGTGAGCGGCACCACCGGGTGGACCGAGCGGCTGCCCGAATTGCAGGAGTTGTGCCGAGAGCGCGGCGGAGCGATGTTCTACGCCTCGAATTATTCGTTGGGAGTGAATCTCATGTTTCGTCTCAACCGCGAATTGGCACGACTCATGAACCGTTTTCCGCAGTACGAAGTGAGCATCGAGGAGACGCACCACACCGAGAAGAAAGACTCTCCGAGCGGCACGGCCGCGACGCTCGCCGACGACATCATCGAGCGCATGGACCGCAAGAGCGGATGGGTGAACGAGGCTACCGACGATCCCGCGCTCATCGGCATTCGCTCCTATCGCGTGGGCATGACCCCGGGCGACCACTCGGTGACCTACACTTCGGAAGACGACGTGCTGGAGATACGCCACTCGATAAAGAACCGTCGCACGCTCGCGCTCGGCGCCGTGGTCGCGGCCGAGTTCCTGTGCGGCAAGAGCGGCGTGTTCACGATGGACGATTTGATCTGAACCGTCCCGAGGGAACGCATCGAAACTTTGGAATGTTACATCCGCGACGCCGCGGCGTCGCCACTCGAATAAAAAATGAAAAAGATAAAGGATTTCTTCGGAAACAAATGGGTCGGATTCGCCTTGGCGACCATCCTCTATGTATTGTGGTTCGTCTTGTGGACGGGCAATTGGTGGATGCTGTTGGGCGTGATCGTAATTTACGACCTCTACATCTCGCGTCTGTTCTACCGTTACGTATGGAGCAAGAACGCGCGTCTGTGCGAAAAAAGCCCGCTCTACCGCAGTGTATACGAGTGGGTTAACGCCATAGTGTTCGCCACCGTGGTGGCGTCGATCATCCATCTGTTCGTATTCCAGATGTACGTGATCCCCTCTTCGTCGATGGAGAAGACCCTCTTGGTCGGCGATTATCTCTATGTGAGCAAGGTGACGTACGGCCCGCAGATGCCCAACACGCCGCTTTCGTTCCCCTTCGTGCACCACACGATGCCCTTCTCGCAGACCAAGAAGTCGTTCAGCGAGGCGGTGAAGTGGCCCTACCACCGTTTGAAGGGGTTGCGTAATATAAAGCGCAACGACGTGGTGGTGTTCAACTTCCCCGCGGGCGATACGGTGCTGCTGGAGAATCAGGCCGTCACGTATTACGACGTGCTGCGCGATTACGAGTATCAATACGGCGCGGAGCGCGGCCGCGAGGAGCTGGCGCGCAACTATACGATCATAACGCGCCCCGTCGACAAGCGCGAGAACTATATCAAACGCTGCGTCGCGATCCCGGGCGACACGGTGCGCATCGTCGATTCGGAGCTGTTCGTGAACGGCGAGCCGCAGGAGACGATCCCCGAAAAGCAGTACTGCTACACGGTGCGAACCTCGTCGCCGCTTACGCCCTATGCCGTCGAGCAGTTGGGCGTGACCGAGTTGCAGGGTAGCGGCACGCACTATTTCATGCCGCTCACCGAGCAGTCGGCGCAGGCTCTGCGCGAGATGGACAACGTGTTGAGCGTTACGCGTTACACGGCCGAGGACGAGGCTTTTCCCCACCATGCGTCTTACGGTTGGACGGCCGACGACTTCGGTCCGCTGTGGGTTCCGAAAAAGGGCGCCCGCATAGAGCTTACGGAGGAGAATCTGCCGCTTTACCGCCGCATAATCGAGGTTTACGAGGACAACGATCTGGAGGTTCACGACGGCAAGATATACATCAACGGCGAGCAGAGTGACGGCTATACTTTCAAGATGGACTATTATTGGATGATGGGCGACAACCGTCACAACTCGGCCGACTCGCGCTACTGGGGATTCGTTCCCGAGGACCATATCGTCGGCAAGGCCTCGTTCATCTGGCTCTCGCTCGACCGCGAAAAGAGTTTTCCCGCCAACATACGTTGGAACAGACTTTTCACCAAAGTCAAGTAAACCGAAGGTGGAACAGATGCGCGACAGTTATCTGACCATCGGCGCTGACGCCGAGGCGGCCATAAGGGAGCGGAGCAGCAAGTTTCTGGCCTACGCTTTCCATGTGGAGAGCGAGGAGGAGATCGCCGCGCATCTCGAACGGCTCCGCAAGCGTTATTACGACGCCACGCACCACTGTTACGCATGGCGTCTGGGCCCCGAAGGCGAACGGTTTCGCGCCAACGACGACGGCGAGCCGTCGAGCACGGCGGGCAAGCCGATCTTGGGCCAGATGCTCTCGCACGACTTGACGGACTGTCTCATAGTGGTGGTCCGCTACTTCGGCGGCACGAAGTTAGGCGTGCCCGGGCTGATAGCAGCCTACAAAGAGTCGGCCGCGGCCGTGATAGAGGTTGCCGAAATAGTGGAGCGTACGGTGGATACCATTTTCAAGGTGGAGTTTCCGTATGTTGCGATGAACGAGATAATGCGCATAGTGAAAGAGGAGCAGCCGGTGGTGAAGGGGCAGACGTTCGACAATCTGTGTGTCATGACCTTGGCCGTGCGTCGGGGCCGCGCCGACGCCGTTCTGGGCCGCCTCGGCAAGGTGGAGGGAGTTTCGATAGAGGTAATTTGAATGCGATGACAAACGACAAGACGATATATATAAAGGGCGCGCGCGTCCACAACCTGAAGAATGTGGACGTGACGATTCCGCACAATACGCTCACCGTGATAACGGGTCTGTCGGGATCGGGCAAATCGACGCTCGCTTTCGACACCATCTTCGCCGAGGGCCAACGCCGTTACGTGGAGAGCCTCTCTGCATACGCGCGCCAGTTCTTGGGACGCATAAACAAACCCGATGTCGATCTCATCGCGGGTATAGCGCCCGCCATAGCGATCGAACAGAAGGTCAACACGCGCAATCCGCGTTCGACGGTGGGCACCACGACCGAGATATACGACTATCTCAAGTTGCTCTATGCCCGTGTCGGTCACACCTTCTCGCCCGTGTCGGGCCGCGAGGTGCGTTGTTACGGCGTGGACGACGTGACGAGTTTTATTATCAAGCACGGCGAGGGCCGCCGTACGGTGCTGGCATGCCCACTGCCGATCAAGGAGGGGCAGGGTATAATCGAGACGCTGCTGCAACTCTTGGGCGACGGATTCACGCGGCTGCGGGTCGGCGGCAAGGTGATGACCTTCGAGGAGTTCATGCCGACCGTGACGGCGGAGAGCCGCGCGGAGGATATCTTTCTGGTGGTGGATCGCCTGCGTCCCTCGACCGACGACGACGGCATGTTGCGACTGCGCGATTCGGTGGCCCGGGCTTACGATTACGGTAACGACGAATGCGTCGTGGTAATCGACGACGAGGAGTACGCTTTCTCGGGTCGATTCGAGGCCGACGGAATGGAGTTCGAGCAGCCTACGGAACATCTGTTCAGCTTCAACAACCCCATCGGAGCCTGTCCCAAATGCGAGGGATACGGCAAAATAGTCGGCATAGACGAAGATTTGGTGATTCCCGACAAGGGCAAGACCATATACGACGATGCCGTGGCCTGCTGGCGCGGCGCGACGATGAAATGGTGGAAAGACCAACTGGTGGAGAACGCCTTCAAGTTCGACTTCCCGATACACGAGCCCTACTACAACCTCACTCCCGAGCAGAAGTTGCTGCTGTGGCGCGGCAACGAGCATTTCCACGGGCTGGACGAGTTTTTCGACTACATCGACAGCGAACGACGCAAGATACAGTTCCGCGTGATGAAGGCGCGCTACACGGGCAAGACCCGCTGCCCCGAATGCGGCGGCACGCGTCTGCGCAAGGAGGCCCTTTACGTCAAGGTCGGCGGTCGGAACATCGCCGAGCTGGTCGGCATGACTGTGGACGAACTGGTGGCGTTCTTCGATACGTTGCGACTCGACGAGCACGACGCCCGCACGGCGCAACGCATATTGGTGGAACTTAAAAACCGCCTCGGCTATCTCTCCGACGTCGGGTTGGGCTACCTCACGCTCGACCGTCTCTCGTCGACGCTCTCGGGCGGAGAGAGCCAGCGAATAAATCTCGCCACCTCGCTGGGCAGCAATTTGGTAGGCTCGCTATACATTTTGGACGAGCCGAGCATCGGACTCCATCCGCGCGACACGCACCGCCTGATAAAAGTGTTGAAGCAGCTGCGCGATCTGGGTAACACGGTGATCGTGGTCGAGCACGAGGAGGAGGTGATACGCGCCGCCGACTATATAGTCGACGTGGGTCCCAAGGCGGGCGAGCACGGCGGCGAGATAGTCTTCAGCGGTCCGACGGCGAAACTCCTAAAGTCGAAAAAGAGCCTCACGGCCGACTATCTGACGGGGCGGCGCGTCATAGAGCCTCCGACCGTCACGCGCAGCCGAAGCGGCAGCATAACGATCCGCGGCGCGAGGGAGAACAACCTCAGGAATATCGACGTCGAGATACCTCTCGGCGTCATGACCTGCATCACGGGCGTGAGCGGCAGCGGCAAATCGTCGCTCGCCAAAGGCATACTCTATCCCGCTCTGCGTCGGTTGCTGGCCGACACGGGACAGAAGCCCGGGGATTTCGACGGCTTGGGCGGCGACGTCAAGATGTTGCAATCGGTGGAGATGGTCGACCAGAATCCCATCGGCAAATCGTCGAGATCGAACCCCGTCACATATCTCAAGGCATACGACGAGATCCGAAAACTCTATGCCGACCAGCCGCAAGCGATGCACACGGGACTCACGGCCGCGAGCTTCTCGTTCAACGTGGCGGGAGGGCGTTGCGAGGAGTGTCAGGGCGAGGGCACCATCAAGGTGAGCATGCAGTTCATGGCCGACGTGGAGTTGGTGTGTGAGGCGTGCCACGGCAAGCGTTTCAAGGACGAGGTGCTGGAGATACGCTACCGCGGCAAGAGCATACACGACACGTTGGAAATGAGCGTCGACGACGCCATAAAGTTTTTCGGCGAGGACGATACGAACGCCACTTGCCGCCGCATAGTCGAGCGTCTGCAACCGTTGCAGGACGTGGGGTTGGGGTATATCCGTCTCGGGCAGTCGTCGTCGACGCTCTCGGGCGGCGAGAGCCAGCGCGTCAAGTTGGCGTCGTTCCTCTCGAAAGACAACCGCCAAGGAGATATAATGTTCATCTTCGACGAACCGACCACGGGTCTGCATTTCCACGACATAAACCGTCTGCTGAAAGCTTTCAACGCCTTGATCGCCAACGGCCACACCATAGTCGTGGTCGAGCACAACATGGATGTGATAAAGTGCGCCGACCACGTGATCGATCTGGGGCCCGAGGCGGGCGACAAGGGCGGCCGAATCGTTTTCGAAGGCTCGCCCGAGGAGCTGAAACGGTGCGAGGAGAGCTATACGGGCCGTTTCCTGAAAGAACACTGCCGAAACTGAAATGAAGGAATTCCATACATACACGCTGCCTAACGGCATACGCGGCATACATCGTCAGGTGAAGAGCGGGGTAGCGCACTGCGCATTGGTCGTCAACGCGGGTTGCCGCGACGAGCTGCGCGACGAATACGGGCTGGCGCACTTCACCGAACACGCCATATTCAAGGGCACCGCCCACCGCAAGGCCTATCAGGTGAATTGCCGTCTGGAGAATCTCGGCGGCGAGCTCAATGCCTACACCACCAAGGAGGATACCACGATACACGCCACCACGCTGCGCGGCGACTTCGCCAAGGCTGCGGAGCTCATCGCCGACGTGGCTTTCAACTCGACTTTCCCCGAACGCGAGCTGGCCAAGGAGCGCGAAGTGATCGTCGACGAGATCAACACCTACAAGGATTCGCCCGCCGACTCGATATACGACACATTCGAGGAGATGATCTTCCAAGGTTCGGAATTGGGGCACAACATACTCGGCACCAAAGCCTCCATCGCCCGATACGACACGCAGAGGGTGCGCCGATTCGTCGACCGCACCTACACGACCGACCAGATGGTCTTCTCGTCGATCGGCAGCATGTCGGTCAAGAGCGCGCAGAGCATCGCCGAGAGGTACTTTGCGGCATATCCCTCCGCCTCGCGCACGTTCCGACGCACCGCGCCCGCTCCGTCGCCCGCGTTCGAAAAGACGGTGGGCAAACATACCCATCAGGTGCATTGCGTCATGGGCGCCCGCGCTTACGACATCAACGATGAACGTCGTCTGCCGCTGGCCCTGCTGGTGAACATTCTCGGCGGCCCGTCGGCCAATTCGCGGCTGAACGTGTCGTTGCGCGAAAAGAACGGACTCTCCTACAATATCGAAGCCTCTTACACGCCATACAACGATTGCGGTTTGGCGGCCATATACTTCAGCTCGGACCACTCCAACGCCGATCATTGCCGCGAACTGATCGATCGCGAACTCGACGCTCTGCGCCGCACGAAACTCACGCCGCGGCAACTGTCGATGGCCAAACGTCAGTTTCTGGCCCAGATGGCCATATCGATGGAGAGCAACGAGGGTTATATGCTGGGGGCGGGCAAGAGTTTTCTGGTCCACGACGACATAGATACCATGGAGGACGTGTATAAAAAAGTCGCGACCGTCACGGCCGACCGAATCGCCGAGGCGGCCGAAGAGGTGTTCTCCGACATGTCGACGTTGATATATAAATAACTTTCCGCTGTCCGCCGCGCGGAGCGGCGATATTATTTACGAAAAAACGATATGGATTCGCTCGAAAAATACGTCCGTACGCACTCCTCGCCCGAAGATCCGCTGCTTACGGAACTCGATCGCCAAACGCATCTGCAAGTTCTGAATCCGCGGATGGTGTCGGGACATATTCAGGGCAAGTTGCTCGAACTGCTGGTAAAGATGTTCCGTCCGCGCAACATACTGGAGATCGGCACTTTCACGGGTTACTCGGCGCTTTGCATGGCTGCGGGGCTCGACGAGGACGGCATCGTCGACACGTGCGAGCCCGACGACGAGCTGGAGCCTCTGGCGCAATCGTTTTTCGACCGCTCGCCTCACGGGCATAAGATCCGTTTGCATATCGGCTCCGCGCTGGATATCGCGCCGCGGCTCGGCAAGCGGTTCGACATGGTTTTCATCGACGGCGACAAACGCGAATATCCCGACTACTACCGCATGCTGATGGACGGCGGGCTGGTCGCCGGCGGTGCGGTCATGCTGGCCGACAACATTCTGTGGTACGGCAAGGTCGCGCAGCCCGTGGCGCACAACGACCGTCACACGCAGGCGCTTTTGGAATTCAACCGCATGGTCGCCGAGGACGACAGGGTGGAGAGCGTCATACTCCCGCTGCGCGACGGAATCAACATCATCCGCGTGAAATAACCCCACGCCGCCGCGCCGCGCAAAGGCGGTTCGGCGTCCGATGTTATCATTATCCCGCTCGTTTTTTCAACTTTTATTTATACCTTTGCTCTCACAAAAATTGGGAGAATGGCTATAGAGAAGAAATACGTGGAGACGCCTTTGATGAAGCAATACTACTCGATCAAGGCGGTGCATCCCGATGCGATATTGCTGTTTCGTGTGGGAGATTTTTATGAAACTTTCGGGGACGACGCCATCAAGGCGAGTTCGATTCTGGGCATAACGCTTACGCGGCGGGCCAACGGCGCCGCTTCGTATGTCGAGCTGGCGGGATTTCCGCATCATGCGCTCGACGTTTACATGCCCAAACTCGTGAGGGCGGGCGAGCGCGTGGCCGTCTGCGAGCAGCTGGAGGACCCCAAGACCGTCAAAGGTCTGGTGAAACGAGGTGTGATCGAGCTGGTTACCCCGGGCGTGGTGCTGGGCGACAACAACGTGCTGCCCAACAAGGAGAACTCGTTTCTGGGATCGGTCTACTTCGGACCCAAGACCACGGGCGTGGCTTTCCTCGACATATCGACGGGCGAGTTCTACATGGCGCAGGGCGACGACCTTTATGTGGACAAGTTGCTGTCGAATCTCTCCCCCAAGGAGATCATCTACCAACGCGGATACGAAGATCGCTTCGATTCGGCGTTCGGCAACCGATACTACACCTACCGTCTCGACGACTGGGTATTCTCGTCGGATATAAATCAAGACAAACTCTGCAAGCAGTTCGGCACCAAATCGCTGAAAGGATTCGGCGTGCAGGGGATGAAAGAGGGTATCGCCGCCGCGGGCGCGATACTGTATTATCTTGAATTCACCGAGCATCGCGAGATATCGCACATCTCCTCCGTTTCGCGCATCGACCAAAACGATTTCGTGTGGATCGACAAATTCTCGATTCGCAATCTGGAGCTCTTCTCGTCCAACGGCTCGCACGACAAGAGCTGTTTCGCCGACGTGATCGACCGCACGCTGACCTCTATGGGCGGACGTCTGCTCAAACGGTGGATCGCCATGCCCCTCATAGATGTGGATCGGATCAAGCGACGTCAGGATATAGTCGAGCGTCTGGCGACGGATGCCGATCTGGCGGTGGCGTTGCGCGAGCAGATCTCGTCGATAGGCGATCTGGAGCGCATATCGTCGCGCATAGCTGCGGGACGCGTCCTGCCGCGAGAGCTGGTGCAGCTCAAATCGTCGCTCACGGCCGTGGAGACCCTTAAGGCTTTGCTGGAGTCGACGGACGACGAACGTCTGCACGAAATCGCGGCGCAAATCGACCCCGCCGTCGAGATCCGCGACCGACTGGCCCGCGAGATATATCCCGACCCCGCCAACAACCAGATTCAGAAAGGCGGAGTGATAGCCGACGGCGTGTCGGCCGAGCTGGACGATCTGCGGCGCATAGCCCTGCACGGCAAGGATGTGCTGCAACAGATCCTGCAACGCGAAACCGAAGCCACGGGGATCCCGTCGCTCAAGATAAACTACAACAACGTATTCGGATACTACATCGAAGTGCGCAACACGCACAAGGAGAAGGTGCCCGAATCGTGGATCCGCAAGCAGACCTTGGCCAACGCCGAGCGTTACATCACCGAGGAGCTCAAAGAGTACGAGGAGAAGATTCTCGGCGCTCAGGATCGTATTCTCGCGCTCGAATCAGAGATCTACACCGCTTTGGTCCAATACGTCGCAGGGCAACTGCGAGTCATTCTGCGCGATGCCGCCGCCGTGGCGCGCATCGACTGTCTGCAATCGTTCGCCCGCATGGCATGCGAGTGCCGATACGTGCGTCCCGAGCTCGACAATGGCAAGGCGATAGATATCCGCAACGGCCGTCACCCCGTGATCGAGCGGTTGCTGGCGGTGGGCGAGGAGTATATCCCCAACGACGTGCTGCTGAACGACAAGGACCAGCAGATCATGATGATTACGGGTCCCAACATGTCGGGTAAATCGGCTCTGCTGCGTCAAACGGCGCTTATCATACTCATGGCGCAGATGGGTTCGTTCGTACCCGCCGAGTCGGCGCACATAGGCGTGGTGGACAAGATATTCACGCGCGTCGGTGCGTCGGACAACATATCGCAGGGCGAGTCTACCTTCATGGTGGAGATGCTGGAGTCGGCGAGCATCCTCAATAACCTCTCCGACCGCAGTCTGATCCTGCTCGACGAGATCGGCCGCGGCACCAGCACCTACGACGGTATCTCTATCGCGTGGGCGATGGTGGAGTACATCCACAACCACCCGACAGCGCACGCTAAAACCCTCTTCGCGACGCACTATCACGAGTTGAACGAGATGGAGCAGTTGTTCGCGCGCGTGAAAAACTACCACGTCGCGGTGCGCGAGATCGACAACACCATAGTGTTCCTGCGCAAATTGGCCCGCGGCGGCACCGAACACTCGTTCGGTATACATGTGGCGCGCATGGCGGGTATGCCTCAAAGCATCGTCACGCGCGCGACGGAGATTCTGGGCAATCTGGAGACCGCATACGGCGACAACGAGATCATGGCCGCGTCGGAACCGACGCCGCAACGCAAACGCCGTCAGCCTTCGGCCAAGCAGGTGGCCGACGTGGCGGAGAAGGGCAGCGTTCAGTTGTCGATGTTCCAATTGGAGGATCCCGTTTTGATTCAGATCCGCGACCAGATCAAGGGTCTCGACATCGATTCTCTGACGCCCATCGAGGCCTTGAACAAGCTGAATGAGATAAAGAAGATAGCGGGAATATAATGTTCGTTGGCGGCGGAACGCGAGCCTCGGGCGAGTCGCAGTCCGCCGCGTGAGGCGGCGGCCACTTTCGGCTCCTTGGTGCGATGCTGGAATATCTGTCCGAAACTCTTCGGAACACACTTTATAAGAACAATCCCCTCCGACGGCCTGACCATCGGAGGGGATATCGTTTTCCATCGCTTAGCGCGAAGCTGCCACGAATTACTTTTCGTCTATCAACGAACGGATATTCTGTATCAACATGCTGACGGCCACAGAATTGAATCCGCCCTCGGGAATTATCACGTCGGCGTACTTCTTCGACGGCTCCACGAATTCGTCGTGCATGGGCTTCACCGTGCCGATATATTGGTCGATCACCGACTGCATGCTGCGCCCGCGGTTGCACACGTCGCGCAGAATGCGGCGTGCGAGGCGTATATCGGCGTCGGTATCCACAAATACCTTTATATCCATCAAGTCGCGCAACTCCTTGTTCTCGAAGATCAGGATTCCGTCGATGATTATCACCTTGGAGGGTTTCACGGTCACCGTCTCGTCCGTGCGATTGTGGTCGACGAACGAATAGACGGGATGCGCTATCGGCACATTATTCTTGAGCGCCTTGATATGGTCGACCAACATGTCGGTATCGAACGCCTGCGGGTGGTCGTAATTGAGTTTGGCGCGCTCCTCGTACGTGAGTTCCGCGTGGGCCTTATAATAGTAGTCATGGCACAGCGTCGCCACGTCGTCGTGAACGAACGCCTCTTGCAATCGCTTTACGAGCGTGCTTTTGCCCGATCCCGAGCCGCCCGCAACACCTATTACCGTCACTTTCATAAACCTTCGTTATAAAAAACGGGGGATCGCCCGTTGAAAGGCAATCCCCGCAATCCGATTTTTAAGCGTCTATGTTCGCATAATGCGCATTCTTCTCGATGAACTCGCGGCGGGGCGGCACGTCGTCGCCCATGAGCATCGAGAACACGCGGTCCGCCTCGGCCGCATTCTCGATATTCACCTGACGAAGTATGCGGGTTTCGGGATTCATGGTGGTCTCCCACAACTGGTGGGCATTCATCTCGCCGAGACCTTTGTAACGCTGTATGTGAACGCCCTTCACGCCCAACTCCTCGGTGATGGCGTCGCGCTCCTGCTCGGTCCAGCAGTAACGTTCGCGGTTGCCTTTCTTCACCAAATAGAGCGGCGGGGTAGCGATATATACGTGTCCGTTCTCTATGAGCTCCTTCATCTTGCGGAAGAAGAAGGTGAGCATGAGGGTGGCGATATGTGCGCCGTCGACATCGGCATCGGTCATGATGATGATCTTGTCGTAACGCAGCTTCTCCAGATTCAGGGCTTTGCTGTCCTCCTCGGTGCCGATGCTCACGCCCAAGGCGATGAACATGTTCTTGATCTCCTCGTTGTCCCACATACGGTGCTCCTGCGCCTTTTCGATGTTCAGGATCTTACCGCGCAACGGCATGATGGCTTGGAAATTACGGTCGCGGCCCTGCTTCGCCGTACCGCCTGCCGAATCTCCCTCGACGAAGAATATCTCGGCTATCGAACGGTCGCGGCTCGAACAGTCGGCCAGCTTGCCCGGGAGTCCCGCGCCCGAAAGCACCGTCTTGCGCTGCACAGCCTCGCGTGCGTGTCGCGCCGCATGTCGTGCCGTGGCGGCCAGAATGACTTTCTGCACGATGGCCTTGGCATCCTTGGGATGCTCCTCCAGATAGTTGGTCAGAGCGGCCGAAACGGCTTGATCCACCGCGGCGCTCACCTCGTCGTTGCCCAGCTTGGTCTTGGTCTGGCCCTCGAACTGCGGCTCGGCGACCTTGACTGATACTACGGCCGTGAGTCCCTCGCGGAAGTCGTCACCGCTGATGTCGAACTTCAGCTTGGCCAGCATACCCGACTCGTCGGCATACTTTTTCAGCGTGCGGGTCAGTGCGCGGCGGAATCCCGTAAGGTGGGTACCGCCCTCTATCGTGTTGATATTGTTGACGTACGAGTGCACGTTCTCCGAATAGGAGTCGTTGTACTGCATGGCCACCTCCACGGGAACGCCGTTCTTCTCGGTGTCGAGATAGATGATCGACTCGATGATCGAGGTGCCGCGCGTCTCGTCGAGATACTGCACGAACTCCTTGAGTCCGTCTTTCGAGAAGAAGTACTCGCTCTTGTCCTCGCCGTTTTCGTCTTTCTGACGTTTGTCGGTCAGCGTCAGGTGGATGCCTTTGTTCAGGAAAGCCAACTCGCGCAGACGGTTCGCCAGAATATCGTATTTGTATTCGGTCGTATGGGTGAAAATCGATCCGTCGGGCTTGAAGGTGATGATGGTGCCTCGGTCCTCGCACTCGCCGACGATCTCCATCTTCGACGTGGGCGCGCCCTTGCTGTAAGTCTGTTTGTAGATCTTGCCGCCGCGGTGGATCTCGGCGATGAGCAGAGTCGAAAGCGCGTTCACGCACGATACGCCCACGCCGTGCAGACCGCCCGAGACCTTATAGCTGCCCTTGTCGAACTTACCGCCCGCATGGAGCACCGTAAGCACCACTTCGAGAGCCGATTTGCCCTCTTTCTCGTGGTAGTCGGTCGGGATTCCTCGACCGTTGTCCTTGACGGTTATCGAGTTGTCTTCGTTTATGGTGACCTCTATGTGCGAGCAGTAGCCTGCCAGCGCCTCGTCGATAGAGTTGTCGACCACCTCGTAAACCAAATGGTGAAGACCCTTTTCGCCGATGTCGCCTATATACATGGCCGGACGTTTGCGGACTGCTTCCAAGCCCTCCAACACCTGAATATTCGACGCCGAATATTCTTCTTCCTGCTTCTTGACGATTTCTTGTTCCGTATTCATTAGTTATATAATCTGTCTTTGTTCAAACATGCAAAAATAGCATTTTTTATCGACTCTTGCAAATCGACGACACGCGTTCCGCGCACTTGCGGACGCTATTCTTCGGAGAAACTCTTCTCGACGTCGATCTCCGTAATCTTGCCCTTCGAAAAGAGGATCGTTCGCGCGGGAAATTGCTCGATAAGGGCCGTGTTGTGCGTCGACATAATGATCGCGCATCCCGAGGCCGCGATCTCCCGAAACAGACGCATTATGCCGTCGGCCGTCACGGGGTCGAGGTTTCCCGTCGGCTCATCGGCGAGCAGCAGGCGCGGAGCGTTCAGCAAAGCGCGGGCTATGACCAGACGCTGTTGTTCGCCGCCCGACAACTCGTGCGGCATCTTATAGGCCTTGTTGCTCAAACCCGCCACCGACAGTACCTCGTCGATGCGGCGGCGGATATCCGCCTCTTTTTTCCACCCCGTGGCCTTCATCACGTCGTAAAGGTTGAAGAAGGCGTTGCGGTCGTCCAGCAACTGGTAATCCTGAAAGACTATGCCCATGCGGCGACGCAAGTGGGGGATGTCTCCGCGTCTTAATCTTCGCAGATCCATACCCGCAACGCGACCCTCGCCCTCAAGGAGTTGAACCTCGGCATATAAAGTTTTGAGCAAAGTGCTTTTTCCGCTGCCGACGCGGCCTATGAAATAGACCAGCTCGCCCGACGCGACCGTGAGATTCACATCCGACAACACCAACTCGTCGTCCGACTTTATACGGCGCGAATCGCCGTCGGAGTGATAAATAGCGACATTGCGCAACTCTACAACATTATTCGTCCTGTCCATCAGTTATGCGTAATTACTTTCCGTGGTTCGCGACGCTCGCCGCCGCGGGCGGCAAAACTTCGCATCAACTTACAAAAATAGCCATTTTCCGCGAATCGGACAATAGGGGCAGAGGAAAAATAATTTTTCATCTCGATATTTCGATATCGCGATGCGATATCGGCAGTTCGCCGACGCCCCCACGCGGCGGACTGCAACTCGTTTTACACTCGTATGCGTCCTGCCGCCGTCGGCGAACAGCCTCGCCATACAAAAAAAATGCGGTCCGAATCCGAACCGCATCGACCTCGTGGAGGCGGCGGGAGTCGAACCCGCGTCCAAACAAGGAGCCCCAAGGCTTTCTACACGTTTATTCTGCGCTTGATCCTCTTGCGCGGGATGGCCGCAGACGACCTGACCCTTTGCCGCAGTCTCTTAAATCTCATACGGCAACCGAGACGCATGCCGCACTATCCCTAAATTGATGATACCCCGTATGAACGAGCCGCTAAAGGGCGGAGCAGCCGTTCGGGATACTCGTCGTCAAGCCTCCTCGGGCCCGACGATTAAGCCGATTTTCCTTGAAAATTAGGCAGCGAGTGCATAGCTGTTATTGCCATTTGTAGTTCGAGTGTTGATATTTACGAGCTACCACACAACGCTCGACGTGCTTACGAAAGAACTCTGCAAGCTGTCAAAACCGGTCGCCCCCGATCCGACGATGCAAAAATAGTGAAAAAATTTATAAATCCGAATGCGGGATCGAAAATCTTTCCGCACGATCAACCGATGATCCACTTGCTTTTGGGCAGGAACGATATCAACTTGGCCGTAACATAACAACTTACGAAGGTGGCGACGGCTATGCTCGGTATCGCCGCGACGGTAGGCAGCGCCAATGTGTTCTTGAACACTCCGACCCACAACCCGAGCCAGAATATGTGCATCAGGAACATGCCGTAACTCAACTTCGACATGTCGGTCACGATACGCGGAGCCTCGGGAGCCGATATGCAGGTGAAGAGCAGGAACGTTCCTAACGTAAGCGTCACGCAGTTGATCGTGCAAAACGCCCATCCGACCTCAAGCACGGGCGTCTCGAGGATCACGCCCGGGACCGCCTGCGCATAGAACGAATATATGGTCGCCGCCGCGCCAGCCGTCATCGCCGCGAATCCCACTGCCAGCCTTTTGGCGCGGCTCCAGTCGAGATGCACGCGTATGTAGTGCGCCAGCACCATATATCCCACGTAACCCGAGAAATTCCACAACATGTGGTATTCGTTCCAGAAGCACTGTCCCCACACCTCGCCGAACCAGCGGTTGAGATAAGGTATGCAAGTCGAGAGCAGGAACAGTCCGATGAAGAACAACTCCTCGCGCGCCGTCGCCTTTTCGAGCCAAGGCGATATGATCGGAATGAACAGATAGAGGCCTATCAAAGGATACATGAACCAGAAATGTCCCGCCATGGTGGGGAAATTGAGGAAAAACCGCGAGAGGTCCCTCGCCGACGTCGCCCCGTCGATCTGTCCCCACAGCATCGGCAGGGTGCTGTAAAGGATCATGAAAACCGCCAGCGGAGGCAGGATGCGTTTGAAACGGCGGGCATAGAACTGCCATGAAGTCTGCTCGCGCTTCATCGGCGCCAACAGGAATGTCGATACGATCATGAACAGAGGCACCGACATGCGCGAAAATCCGTCGTAAAGCGACACCCATAATCTGTCGCTCTCGTCGGCCAGAAACGACTGCGGTCCCGCCATATCGGTCGAGCCTTCTGCCCCGTAAAAATTCTCGCTCGCGTGCACCAGCATCACGAGGAAGCAGGCGAATACGCGGACGTAATCGAGAAATGCTACACGTTTTACCATTTATCAAGTCAAGTTATCGGGATTAATATTTTCGCTCGACAAAGATACCTCGCCAAGTCGAATAAAGCAAACTCCCGATTACAACGATGCGGATTTGTCGCTACATTTGCGCCGTGTTAGTGAACAAGATCGGAACTATCCGTTTCAAGGTTGTAAAATAATTGCGGCTCGATAGAGCCGTGCGAGCCGTAGCCTCGCCCCGCGGAGGCTCGCTATCGCTTCCTCCGCAGGCTACGCTCGCAACCCGCACCCGAAACGAATAATTCCCTAAAATATCGACGATATGACAGGTATTTTCGCGATTCTGGCGTGCTGGTGCGCAGGCAATCTGCTCAGCATGCTTATCGGCGGTTACGTCTCGGGCAACATAATCGGTATGGTGCTCCTCTATGCCGCTCTGCATTTTCGGATAGTCAAGGCTGCCGATGTCGCTCCGACGGCCAAATTTCTGCTCGGGACGATGGCTCTGTTCTTCGTGCCGTTCGGCGTGGGTCTGATGGTCTCGTACCGCGCCATAGCGGACAATCTGCCCGCCATAGTCATAGCGAGCGCGGTGAGCACGGTGTTGGTCATAGCGGTTATAGGATTGGTTTATCAAAAGATGAATAAAAGGGTATGATTCAGGAATTTTTGGAGTCGCAGATATTTCTGCTGGCCGCCACCGCGGCTCTCTATTGCGGAGGCATGGCCCTCTATCGCCGCACGGGGTCGGCGCTGTGCCATCCCGTCGTCATAACATTCATCGCGATGATCGGCCTTTTGAAGCTGTTCGACATACCTTATGAGAAATACCGCGAGGCCACGCGCCTGCTCGATTTCGGACTCGGAATGTCGGTGGTGGCGTTGGGATATCTGCTCTATGAGCAGGAGGAGCGGATGAAGGGACAAGTGCTGTCGATCCTCACCTCCATAACCCTCGGTTGCTTGGTCGGCATCCTGAGCGTGGTATACATAGCAAAATGGTTCGGCGCCACGCGCATGATCCAGAACTCCATCGCCATGAAGTCGGTCACCGTGCCCATCGCGGTCACGATCTCCGAGAATATCGGCGGCGACATGTCCATAACCTCGGTCGTGGTGTTCGTGGTGGGGATCTTCGGCGCGCTGATCGGCTTCGCGTTCATGCGCATACTGAAGATCGACGACCCTATGGCTCGGGGATTGGCGATGGGTTCGGCGGCTCACGGCATAGGCACCGCGCGATCGATCGAGGAGGGCGCGGTCGAGGGGGCGTTGAGCGGTCTGGCAATGGCTCTTATGGGAGTCGCTACGGCTTTGCTGGCGCCGTTGCTGGAGAGATTTTTGTATTAACCGCTCCGGCAAAGCCGTGTGCAGGCCACAGCCTATCCCCGCGGCCGTCTATGGTATTTTTTCACCGCATTCCGACCGATAAAAACTACAAATAGGAGATTTTGCGCCCGTTTATTCTTAAAATTATTTAATTAATACTATCTTTGCGCTTCATTAGATTAGGTTAATTATTTACAATCGAAGTATGGACTGGTTATACTCTCTTTTCATGGGCGAAGGCATAGCGCATACCGTTTTGGTGCTTTCGCTGGTGATTACCGTGGGTATCATGCTGGGAAAGATCAAGATCTGCGGCATTTCGTTCGGCGTCACATGGATTCTGTTCGTCGGCATCGCTGCGGGGCATTTCGGCATGACCGTGGATCACAACACATTGCATTTCATCAAGGAATTCGGACTCATCCTGTTCGTCTTCTCCATAGGTTTGCAGGTAGGCCCGGGATTCTTCTCTTCGTTCAAGGAGGGCGGAATCAAACTGGTGGGATGCGCGGCGGCCATTGTGGCTCTGGGCGCTCTGACCACCTATGTCATTCATCTGGTCACGGGCACTCCCATGCCGACGATGGTGGGCGTGATGTCGGGCGCGGTGACCAACACCCCGGGACTCGGCGCGGCGCAGCAGGCATACGCCGACGCGTCGGGCATCAACGATCCCTCGATAGCCTTGGGTTACGCCGTGGCCTATCCGTTGGGCGTCGTGGGTATAATCATGACGTTGATAATCATCCGTTTCATTACCCGCGTCGATTTCGCCGAGGAGAACAAGGCTTTGGAGGCCATAAGCAGCGAACGCACCAACGCCGACAAGTTGTCGGTGGTCTTCACCAACGGAGCGTTGGAGGGGCAAAACATCGCCCACCTGCGCGAGTTGATAAACCGCTCGTTCGTCATTTCGCGCATCATGCACGAGGACGGCACGATCGTCATCGCCGACGGCGACAGCGTGCTTAAGATCGGCGACCGTCTGCGCGTAATATGCTCGGCTGACGACAGCGAGGCCGTGGTGGCGTTCTTCGGCCAGCAGATCGAGATGAGCATGGAGGATTGGGGACAGGGGCAGACTCCGCAGAGCCAGCTCGTATCGCGCCGCATAATCATCACCAAACCCTCGATCAACGGCAAGCGTCTCTCGGACCTGCATCTGCGCACCAAATACGGCATCAATATCACCCGCATCAACCGCGCGGGCATCGACCTCATACCTTATCAGGGCATGGAGTTGCAGATGGGCGACCGCGTAATGGTCGTAGGCAACGAACACGCCATCGAGCAGGTTGCGAACGTGCTCGGAAACTCGCTGAAAAAGCTGCGCCAGCCGCAACTGCTCACCATATTCTTCGGAATCGCTTTGGGCGTGCTCCTCGGCTCGATTCCGTTGATGAACATTCCCCAGCCCGTGAAACTCGGTCTGGCGGGAGGTCCGCTCATCGTCGCGATTCTGGTGGGCCGTTTCGGACCGCACTTCCACTTGGTGACCTATACCACCATGAGCGCCAACCTCATGTTGCGCGAGGTGGGACTGGCCATGTTCCTCGCGGGAGTGGGCATAGGCGCGGGCGACGGATTCGTCGACGCCATAGTGAACGGCGGATACCGATGGGTAGGTTACGGCGTAATCATAACGATGGTTCCCATACTCGTGGTCGGTCTCTTCGCCCGACTGAAGCTCAAGATGAACTACTACACTCTCATGGGACTCATCGCGGGCAGCACGACCGATCCCCCCGCATTGGGATACGCCAACGCCACGGCGGGCAACGACATGCCTGCGGTAGGGTATGCGACGGTATATCCCGTGGTGATGTTCCTGCGAGTTCTCACAGCGCAGCTGTTGATACTCATGGTGCTGTAACGGGAATAGAAAAAAGGTTCAGGGAGATCGGCTTATCGGCGGTCTCCCCCTTTTTTATTCGTGCGATAGGGGCATACCGAATCGCCGCACGCGTCGCATTTGGAGTATTTGCGGACACGCATGCCGCGGATCACGGCTCTGACGAGCCACATAAATACGGCCGCGCCGATCACGTACACTATGATGTTCTGCCAATTCATGATATCGATTTCTGCTGCAAATATAACGATTTTCGCGTCCCCGCGCGCTCCCGACGACAAACCTCGCGAGGAGAGTGATGACTTTTCGCATAGAGACAAGATTTGATCCATAATCCGAACGGACAAAAAACATGCCGCGAGCGATTCGGATCATCGCAACCGAGGGATATATGTCGACATAGTAATCGTTTAATCGTGTTTTTTCTGAGAAATTAGTTGGAATTTGGAAAATTTCGTATATTTGCGAAGATTAACAAACCAATAAACCGTTTATTTATTATGAAGAATTTGGTAGATCAGATTAACGCTCAGATCGAAGTATTCTCGGCCAACGCTTCGGCTCAGGTCGAGAAGAACAACAAAGCCGCAGGTACTCGCGCACGTAAGGCTGCTCTGGAGCTTACTAAACTCCTCAAGGAGTTCCGTAAGATTTCGGTAGAAGAGGCTAAGAAATAGTCGCCCGAATCGTTTTACAAGACAAAATGCTGTCTCCCGAGAGGTGGACAGCATTTTTGTTTCGTCGTTTGTTCGCCCCCTTTTCGCGGGCACTCTCTTTTACGGTCTCAATATACCGTGACGCGCGAACAGGTCGCGCTGCATGGCGTCGATACCTATGTTCTCGTCCAACGGCACGGCGTTGTTATGATCGTCGAGATAGAATCTCCGAGCCTCCGCGTCGAACTCCTCGCTGAGCAGCGATACCGATTCGTCCACATACTCCGAGCGTATCGAAGCCATGTCGGCCATCGTGTGGAACACGCAGTGAGTATTCGCGGGCGCCGACAGATTGCGTCGTGCCGCCGCGACCTTGCGCGGAAACAGCGAGCGATATTCGGGCGAGAACCAAGCCAGCGAAGCCACGTGCAGTTGATAGTAGGTGACGGTGGGCGAGGAGTGCAAGAACCTCGAATCGCACTTGTCGAGCAGATCCTCGCCGTGGTCGGCGCAATAGAACAACGCCGTCGAGGCCCGCGTGCCTTCGAGCGTGCGGATCGTCTCGGCTATGACGTGGTCGGTATACAATATCGAGTTGTCGTACGCGTTGAGTATCATTTCGCGGTTCTTGGCGTTTATGGCCACATCGTCGTCGGGTGCAAACACGGCGTATTCGCGCGGATATCGCTGGTGGTAGCTGAAATGCGAGCCGTAAGAGTGCAGTATGAACAGTATGCGCGGCGAAGGATCGTTCTCTATAGCCTCGCGCATGGCATCCACCATCTGCATGTCGTAACGCGGCGCGTCGATGTATATCAAGTGGTCGGCGTCGCTCGCCAAATGATCTATCATCGCCCCTTGCGGCGACTGGTTCGATATGAAGTAGGTGGTGAATCCCGCTTCGCCGAAGAGCGCGGGAATGCCTTTGCGGCGATAGAGTTCGTCGTGCTGCGAGGTGTGGATCGACGAAAGTATCATCGGCACGCTCTTGTGGGTGGTGTTGCTCTGCGTTATGACGTTGCGGAACACCGTTATGTCGTCGCGTTTCGAAAGCTCGGGGTTGGTTCTGCGATCATATCCGTACAGCTGCCAGTCGGCCGCGCGCGCCGCCTCGCCTATAATCAATACGTATATCTCGCGGCAGTCGGGCAGCGTGTCGCGCCGCACGCCGTACGAAAATTCGGCCGAGGTGCTGTCGAATCTGTTTATCTTGCGCGTCTCCGAGATGGCGAGTCCGAGATTGTAGCTTACATTCACGGGGAAAACCTCGTCGCGCAGCACATGACGCGCCTCGCCGCGGCATCCGATCGCCAATACCAGACACCCCGCCGCGAAGATCGCGCCGCCACACGCGAACATCGCCTTGCGGGCCGAGGAGGGCAACTCCGCCTTTTTGTGAATATGTACGGCGGCGACCCACAACAGCGGCAGATAGACCGCGCACACGGCGATTACGGAGGGATATATGTTGCTCAACAGCTCTGTCGCCTCGCCCGGGTTGGTCGTCATCAGGTTCAGAAACATGTCGGTGGCAATGACCGAGTTGCCGAACAGATACGACAGCACTATCTGGAACGCGCTGAAAAATATGAATATGAATCCCCACCAGACCATGCGTCCCGACCGTCGCGAGAGAGCCGCGAATAGGGTATAGAATCCGAGCGGCAGAAGTATGCCCGCCAACGTCGCGGCGAACGGATTGCGCTCGGTGTATGCCAGAATCGCCACGGGCAGCATGAGCGATGCGATGAATGCGACGGAGAGTCGCAACGGGTTGTATTTCTTTGTCTTTTCGTCCATTGTCAGAATGCTTCATTTACGTTGATTACGAGTCCGTTCGAGTGATGTCCGAATCCGTAATCGATTCTCAGCGCGGCTTTCGGTCCCAGTTCCATCCTGAAACCCGCGCCGCAATTGGGCAGTGTTTTCGACGCGTCGATGAGCTTATGCGACGGGAATACGTTTCCCGCGCCTCCCCATACGCAGAATCCGAACGGTCCGCGAATACGCTGCCGCAGCTCGACTTGCGCCGTTATCATCTTACGGTCCGAATATCGTCCCGCGTAGTAGCCTCTCAGTCGGCTCGCACCGCCGAGCGACGGCCAAAAGAGCCAAGACGTCGCCGACGACCACAGATCGCCGTAAAGGTCCACCGCCAGCACCGAACCGCTCCACAGAGGCGTGTAGTAATCGGCGACGGCGGTTATGTGCCACAGCGTCGCGCCGCAATCACCCAATCCCCGCGGCCGCGCTTCGGCGAACAACGACAGATATAGGCCTTTGGTGGTGCGGTAGCGGCTGTCGCGCGTGTCGTACTCCGCTACTGCGCCCAATCCCGCCGATATGGCCGAGCGCCTTTGTCCCGCGGCGGATATATATGCCGCTCCCCGCTCGTCCACCGAACGCGCGGCGGCGTACCGCAGGTCGAATGTCGCGCCGACCGAAAATCCGCCCGCTATCCTGCGCATGTAGCGCACGTCGAACGAACAGTCGTCGCGTGTATATCGCGTGCGCGGATTGCGGTCGGCCGCATCGTACCCGAGTCCCCAGAACTTTACGGGCAGCGTGCTCGCCTGAATGTTATAGGTGAGGCGATGGTCGCCGCACCCGAGAAACGTATCTCCCGAGAACCGCAAGCGATAGAATCCCGACACGGAGACGTTTCCCGTGAAGGCCGCATGCGATTCGGTGTCGATCGAATCGCCGTCGCAGAGATTGTAGTAACCTCTCAACGAGGCGACCAGCATCACGCTCGTCTCCTGCGAATAGGCCACGCCCGCCATGCCGTGCGCTCGGAACTTGGCGTCGGGCGAACGCCCGAACATAGGCTTGCGCATGAAATCGGCCGCGCGACGGAAGAATCCCTTTTTCGAGCCGCGCTCCAGATTGCGCCTCACGGCCTCGTAATCGACCAGTCCCGTCGTCGTGGCGCGTCGAACCGTGTCTCTCGCCGATGCCGTCTCCTGCGCCGCAGCGATGCCCGCGGCAAGCAGAATTACGACTATGACAAGAAACGCGACTCTCATCTGTCGGGGATTAACGGTATTTCTTTACGACCTCGTAAAACTCGGTCTTGTCGGCCTCCGACAGTTCGCCTTTCTTCATGAAGACGAGCTCGCCCTCCTTGCTCACGATGAGCAGCACGAACTTGTTGTTGCAGTCGCCCAAGCCCCACTTGCGGCTCACGATGCGGTCCTGATCGGCCAGCACGGTCGCTCCGTTCTTCTCGGTGCGCTTGCGCGCCATCGAACGGGCCATGCCGTTGGGAACCATCGGGGCGTCCTTCAGGTTCATGATGCCGAATCCGAAGATATTGTCGCCCGAAGCGGCGTGATTCTCCTCCAGATCCTTGGTGAACTGGTCGTTCTGTTTATGCTTGTCGGGGTCGACATAGAATATGAGCAGATTTTTTTCGCCCCACATGGGCAGGGTGGCCGGTTCGCCGTTGAGATCGAGAAGCTCCAGATTCTCCACCTTGTGAGGTACGGCGACCTCTTTCGTCTCGACGTTCTGGGCATCGGCTTTCGCGCAGACGCACGCGCATGCCAGCAACAGGAATAAACACTTTTTCATATCAGTTGTTTTTTCGATTGAATCGCGTTGAAAAACGGCGTAAAAATATGAAAAATTTACCGTATCGAGACATTTCGGCTCTATATAGACCGATAATTTATCGTTTCAGGACATTTTATCGGACATCCGCGGTATGTTGAACGCGTAGTCGCCGCCGCCCGAAATGGCCAAAGCGACATATATTCCGAGATATACGAAGTGCAGTTTGGAGGCGTCGGTGGTAATGCCGCCCTCCACGGCGGATTGTATCAACGCCACCGTCCATACGATGGCCATCGCCACGGCCGCGG
Organism: uncultured Alistipes sp.; assembly: GCA_910587675.1. Taxonomy (GTDB): domain Bacteria; phylum Bacteroidota; class Bacteroidia; order Bacteroidales; family Rikenellaceae; genus Alistipes. Next base: position 72,078 of record CAJUMU010000001.1, read on the forward strand.
GTCGGGTGCCGAACCCCAAGATTATCATCACGGCCAGCAAGCCCTCCACCATCGTGGCCGTCGCCAGCGACGTCGGTCCGCTCATGCCGAGGATGGAGGGATAGGTCCCGACGACAATGTCGTAATCCTGCAAATTGCCCAATATGTGCATCAGCATCACGCCTCCGATGAACATGCGGAGAAAGAGTATTGCGACGGAGCAGTTGTTGCAACCCGTCGAGAGCTTTTCTGACGAATTTTTCATATCCGCGACACGGATCAAAAAATATTCCAATCGGCATCCGCCCGCCCCGCCGCCCTTGCGGACCCGAAATATTATCCGTATTTTTGCCGCCGTAAAACAACAGCGTCATGAAACGAAAGATATTGTTCGTGTGCCTCGGAAACATCTGCCGCTCGCCTGCGGCCGAGGGCGTTTTGAAAGCCGCCGCCGGGCGCAAGGGATTGTCAGATAAGATCGCCGTCGATTCGGCCGGCACATACGGCGGCCACGCAGGCCAACTGCCCGATTCGCGCATGCGCTCGGCGGCGGCGCGACGCGGATACGATCTGACGCATCGCGCACGACAGATAACCGAGGAGGATTTCATCGATTTCGACATGATAGTGGTCATGGACGATATGAATTACGAATCCGTGTCGCGACTCGCGCCCGAACGCCGCTATCTCGACAAATTGTATCGGTTCGCGGAGTTCTGCGGCCGCCATCCGCAATGGAGCCATGTCCCCGACCCATATTACGAAGGTCGCGAAGGATTCGAACTCGTGCTCGATCTTCTGGAGGACGGTTGCGAAGGGATTCTGGAAAAGATGGCGGACGAATAAATCGATATCGCTGCGCGATATCGGCAGTTCGCCGCCGCCCCACGCGGCGGACTGCAACTCGTTCTTCACTCGTTTGCGTCCTCCGCCGTCGGCGAACATCAAAAAAATCGGCTGACGTCTTCGAAAGCGTCAGCCGATTCTCATTTCTCACCCGCGTCGGGCATCGACGATCGTCGGTACGCGTTGGGCGTGCTGCCCGTCACCCGTTTGAACGTGGTATAGAAATGCTCCGTCGACTTGAACCCGAGCGCGAAGGCTATCTCCTTGATCGACTCCTGCGTGTTGGCCAGCATGTGCTGCGCCCTGCGCAACTTGAGCAGCATGAAATACTTCGCGGGCGGATGTCCCGTGTAATCGCGGAAGATCTTGCGGAACCACGAATAACTGATATTCAACTGCGCCGCCAAAGCGTCGAGATCGAGATTGCGCAACACGTTCTCCTGCATGATGATCTTCGCCTGCTCGATTATAAGGTCGAGCCTGTCTTTCGACAACGCCTCGTTGCGCACCGTGAAGTTCACTATCCCCAACATGTGCATCACGATTCCGCACAACAACTGCTGCGCGGCGGGACGGTCCGTGGCCGCCACCTCGACGGCGCGCTGGTAAAGATCCACCAATTCGCGGTTGAGCCCCGCATCGAACACCTGCCGATCCTCGGGAAAGAGCATCGCGATCGATCGCGCGGCCAGTTCGCCGCTGAACCCTATGAAATACTCGTTCCAGCCCGCGCCCTTCAACGGCTTGTAGGTGTGCCATTTTCCCGGGCGCAGCAGAATGATCGTGCCTTTGTTGATCTCATAACTCCCGCCGTCGTTCGAGAACACCCCCTTGCCGCGCACGATATAGAGCAACTGGTACTCCTGCAATATGCGGCCGCGGGCGGGATCGAACATATACCCGGGAGGGTGGTCCTTCGACGGATAGTCGTCGTCGGGGTCGATTATCTGCGAACCCACCGTGCTCACCGTGCAGCCGAACTTCTCGTCGGCGCTGTTGGGGATGAGATATTGAAAGCGTATCTTCGGGCAGGCGAATGTATCCATGGTAAATTCCTTTTTTACTTCGGCAGGTCGAACGCGAGGGTCATCTCCCGCATCTGCTCTTTCGACATTCCGTCGGGTTCGTACCCCATGCACTTGGCATTTATGTATATCTGCGCCGACTTGCTGAGCACATCCACCTGATCGAAAGCCTCCATTATGTCGCACCCCACGGCGCACACTCCGTGCTTCTCCCACAGCACCACGTCGTACTCGTCGAGTTGCTCGATGGTGGCGTCGGCCAGCTCCTGCGACCCGGGAAGACGATAGGGCACGATGCCGAGTCCGCGCGGACAGAAAGCCTTGGTCTCGGGAATCATGCTCCACAACAGATCGGTCAAAACATCCTTTTCGAGAAATTTGGACGTATGCGACATCGCGACCAGCTCGATGGGATGGGTATGCAGGGCCGCCTTGTAGTCGAGCCCCTTACCCAATAAATAGTTGTGCATGGCAAGGTGCGACGGCAACTCCGAAGTGGGTTTCACGGGCGCGTCGGCAATTATCTCGTACGCGTCGCCGCCGTCGACGATTCGGATGAACGATCCGTTCTCCATCGGCCGACGCGCCAAATCGCGCATGCGTTTGTTGGTGCCCTTGCAGAAGAAGTAACACCCTTCGAGATTAGGCAGCACGCACCCCAGCTCCACTCGGTCGCCGATGGCGGGCATGCGTCGTATCTCGTCATCGACGTATTCCGTGACGTTCACGGTAATGTTTCCGCCGTTGCGTTCGGCCCAGCCCTTTTGCCAGAGATAACCGGCCACCTCGGCGACCTTCTCTACCTCGCGAGCCAGCGCGGGGCGTCCGTCAAGTATTGAAGTCATAATGTTTCGTCAATTAAAAAGACTCGGGAAAATTAGTGAAAAAATCAATATCGTCAAACCGCACACCAATACTATTACGGTCTTTCGGCTCACTCCGCGCCACTCCTTGAGGATAAGGCCCCACACGTTGGAAAATATGACGTTCAGCGACATGAGTATGCTCCACGCGAAAGCCAGCATGGCGGGCGACGAGGCGAGGAACTTCTTGCCCACGGCCAGCCCGAAGAACTGCGAATACCACAGCAGACCCGCCAACGCGCAGAAAAGCAGGTTATTGACCCACACGTCGCCTTTGGCATAGTCGCCGAAACTCTTGTTGCGTGCGTTCTGCCACAGACAGTATGCGAAGTTGGTGGCGGCGCCGCCCAGCGTGACGAGCAACGTCGCGGGCAGCGTCACGAAAAGGTCGTTGGCGCCTAACCGCGCGAACTCGGCCGATATCTCCGCGCCTGCCTCCAGTCCGAGGTTGAAACAAGCGCTCATGAGACCCGCCAGCAAAGCCACGGCCAGACCTTTGGTCAGCGCGAAATCCTTTATGGCAGCGCGCCGCTCCTCCTCGCTCATGGTCTGCGAACGCAGCGATCCCGCGTAACCTATGACCGCTATGCCCGCCAGCGTTATGGCCACGCCGACAAGCAGAATAAGCCCCTTTCCGTGGAAAAGGTCCTCGCCCGCGAAGAGCGCGGGGAGCAGAGTTCCGAGACCCGAACATGTTCCGAGGGCTATCGACTGCCCGAGCGCGACGCCCAAGTAACGCATCGAGAGGCCGAACGTAAGGCCTCCCACGCCCCACAACGCGCCGTACACGACAGCCATCGGGGCGCCCTCCATTCCGAACAGATCCGAGATCGAATACCCCTCGGGCATGGCGAGCAATGCGCCCGCGAGGGGAAACACTATCCAAGCGAAGAGACCTTGGGCGAGCCAATAGCTCTCCCAAGACCAACTCTTCACTTTATTTATGGGCACGTAACTGCTACTTTGGCAGAAACTGCCCGCCGCGATTATCAAAAGAGCGATAATGATCTCCATGATTCGTTGCAATAAACGGTTTTACGGACGATTCGGCTTTCAGGCTCTTTTGGAAGTCGTTTCGGCTTCGTAACGCTGAATGTCGGCGATGAAATCCTCGCCCACGGGGACGTCGTTTCGGAGACAGAACATATCCCACACGGCGTTCCACGGCAGATTCTTGGCCTCCTCCAGCAGCGCGAGACGCTCGAAGAAACGCTCGCCCGCCTCATATTCGCGCAGTTTGGCCAGCGGCTCCAGCAGCGCCTGCATCAGGCACTTCTGCGTGGCGCGCGAACCTATGACATACGCGCCTATACGGTTGATCGAGGCGTCGAAATAGTCGAGTCCGATATGCACGCGATCGAGCGCGTCGCAACGGATGATCTCTTTCGCCAGATCGAGCGTGTCGTCGTTCATGATCGTCACGTGGTCCGAGTCCCAACGGATGGGACGGCTCACGTGCAGCATGATCTCGGGGGTGAACAGCAGCAGCGACGAAATCTTGTCGGCGATGGACTCGGTGAGGTGGAAATGGCCCGTGTCGAGCGTCACGATCTTGCCGTTCTTGGCTCCGTAACCCAGATAGAAGTCGTACGATCCCACCGTGTAGTATTCGGCGCCAATGCCGAACAGCTTGGCCTCGATGCAATCCTTCATGTTGGCGTACTCGGTGGCGAATATCTCGTCGAGCGACTCCTTCAGCAGTTGGCGATACTTCAGGCGGTTGACCGTCTGGTCCTTCGAGCCGTCGTGTATCCAGATGTTGAGAATCGACGGATCGCCCTGACGGCGGCCCATCTCCTCGGCAATCGCGCGGCAACGTTTGGTGTGCTCGATCCAGAACTTGCGGATGCCTTCGTCGGGATTGGCCAAAGTGAGCATGCCGCTTTTGGGGTGCGAGAACGAAGTGGAGTTGAAATCGAGCTTCATGCCGTTCTCGGCGGCCCACTGCATCCAGCTCTCGAAGTGCTCGGGCGTCAGCTCGTCGCGGTCGACGGGACCCGTGGCACGGAAATCGGCATAGCTGGCATGGAGGTTCAGGCGGTGGCTGCCCGGGATGAGCGACGTGGCCATCTTGATGTCGTCGCGCAACTCGTCGATGGTGCGCGCGCGGCCCGGGTAGTTGCCCGTGGCCTGAATGCCTCCCGTCAGGTCGCCGTCGGGATTCTCGAATCCGCGCACGTCGTCGGCCTGCCAGCAATGCAGCGACAGCGATATTTTCTGAAGCGCGTCTATCGCCGACTCGGTGTCGACTCCTACCGCGGCATAACGCTCCTTGGCGATCTCGTACGCCTTTTCGATCAATTCTCTTTTCATAATGTTCAAGTATTGTTTGTTAATGTCGTATCTATCTTCGTCCTCCGCCGGAAACGGGTATTTTCAAGCCTCGCCCGTTCTCCGCAAATACATCTCGTACGCCGCCTGCCATTTCTCGCCGTCGGTCGGCTCGTAACGACGGCTGTCGGCGAGCGAAGCGCGTATCATGCCTCGCATCTCCGCCACGCTGCCTGCCACTCCCGCGTGCTTCGCCTGCATCATCACGTTTCCCAAGGCGGTAGACTCCGACGAGCCCGTCTCGACGGGAATGCCCGTGGCGTCGGCCGTGAAGCGGTTGAGCATCTCGTTGCGCGCGCCGCCGCCTATGACGTACAGCTTCTCGATAGGGTGGGGCGACAGGGTTTTCAGCATCTCGATCACCTGACGGTAACGCAACGCGAGCGACTCGAATATGCAGCGCGCGTATTGCCCCACGCTCTCGGGAACAGGCTGCCCCGTGCGGCGGCAATAATCGGCGATGGCCTCGGTCATCGACAGGGGATTGGCGAAACATGGCGCGTCGGGATTTATCACGCTGCGGAACGGCTCCGACAGCTCCGCAGCCGTCGCGATCTCCGAATAGTTCGTCTCGGGCCACTCCGCGCGACAACGCTCCAACAGCCACATGCCGCAGATGTTTTTCAACACGCGCACGGTGCCCTCTACGCCGCCCTCGTTGGTGAAGTTCATGGCGAAACTGCGCTCGTCTATTATGGGCTCTTTCGATTCTATGCCCATGAGCGACCATGTTCCCGAACTGAGATATGCGAAATTGTCGTCCTCGGCAGGCACGGCCGCCACGGCCGATCCCGTGTCGTGGCTCGCCACGGCAACGACGGGCACGGCGCCCAAACCCGTCAGACGCTGCGCCTCGGCGGTCAAGGTGCCTATCATGTCGCCCGACATCGTCATGCGCCCGAATTTTTCGGGCGAGAGTCCCAGTTCGTTCAGAATATCGGTATCCCACTGTTTGGTGCGCGGGTTGATCATCTGCGCCGTGGACGCTATGGTATACTCCGTAACGGCGTTGCCCGTAAGCATGTAAGCCAGCGCGTCGGGAATGAACAATATCTTGTCGGCCGCCTCCAGCGCCGAGCAGCCGTTGCGCCGCAACGAGTCGAACTGGAACACCGAATTGAAGTTCATGATCTGTATGCCCGTCTTTTCGTACAGCGTCTTGCAGGGCATGCGCTCGAAAAACTTCTCGGGCGCGCCGTCGGTGTGCGGATCGCGATAACAGTAGGGCAGGCGCAGCAGCGCGCCGTCGCGTCCGAACATCGCGAAATCGACGCCCCACGTATCTATGCCGACAGACTCTATCGCCACCCCGCGCGCGGCTATCGCGCCCAGTCCTTCGATTACCGATTTATATATGGCGGGCAGGTCCCAGTAAAAGTGCCCCTGCATTTCGATTATGGGATCGGGGAATCGCGAGATCTCCTCCAGCGTGATCTCGTCTCCGTCGATGGCGGCGAGTATTACGCGGCCGCTGGTAGCCCCCAGATCGACCGCCGCGAAACGGTGTATAGCCATTATCGTGTAGTTTTACGGTTTACGATAACAAAATTACCTGTTTATTTCGGGATGCCGCAACGCCTGATGATTTAATGACTTCACATTTTGATATAGATTTTTTTTAATAATCTCGATTCCACGACATTTTTCGACGACGCATAACTGCTGAATATGCCGATGTTAACCGTTTTAGCGCGGCCGAACGGCATTATAAATAATGATTCACCCGAACGGCGGCCCGCGGATTCGAATTCGCCTTACGACGAAACCCTATGTGATTGCCTGCGCAAATTATCTCCCGTTTTGACAGACATTCGAAAACGTTTCATTATCTTTGTGGCACTAAATTCAATATCGTGATGCTATGAAAAATGATACTCAGATTTTCGACCTTATAGCCGATGAGCGCGCGCGTCAGATGCGCGGCATCGAGCTTATCGCCTCGGAGAACTTCGTCAGCGACGAGGTGATGGCGGCGATGGGATCGGTTCTCACCAACAAATATGCCGAGGGTTATCCCGCGGCGCGTTATTACGGCGGCTGCGAGGTCGTCGACAAGGTGGAGCGTCTGGCCATCGAGCGTCTGTGCGAGTTGTACGGCGCGGAGTACGCCAACGTGCAGCCCCATTCGGGCGCGCAAGCCAATATGGCCGTATTCTTCGCGGTGCTGCAACCGGGCGACACTTTCATGGGACTCGACCTCTCGCACGGAGGCCACCTCTCGCACGGTTCGCCCGTGAACATGTCGGGTAAATATTTCAACGCGATAGGGTATACCCTTTGCGAGGAGACGGGCACCATCGATTACGACGACATGGAGCGCAAAGCCGTCGAGCACAAGCCCAAGCTCATCGTGGGCGGCGCCTCGGCCTACTCGCGCGAGTGGGACTACAAGCGCATGCGCGAGATCGCGGACAAGGTCGGCGCGCTGTTCATGGTCGACATAGCACACACGGCGGGTCTGATCGCCGCGGGCGTGCTCGACAACCCCGTGAAATACGCCCACATCGTAACCTCTACCACCCACAAGACCCTGCGCGGTCCGCGCGGCGGCATCATCCTCATGGGCAAGGATTTCGAGAATCCTTGGGGACTCACCACGCCCAAGGGCGCGGTTAAGATGATGTCGCAGATCATCAACTCGGCCGTATTCCCGGGCATTCAGGGCGGTCCGCTGGAGCACGTCATAGCAGCCAAGGCTGTGGCCTTCGGCGAGGCGTTGCAACCCGAGTACAAAGAGTACCAGCGGCAGGTGCGCAAGAACGCCGCGGCTATGGCCGAAGCGTTCGCGAAGCGCGGTTACAAAGTGGTGTCGGGCGGCACCGACAACCACCTCATGCTCATCGACCTGCGCACGAAGTTCCCCGAGCTGACAGGCAAGCTGGCCGAGCGTTGCCTCGTGGCGGCCGACATAACGGCCAACAAGAATATGGTGCCGTTCGACTCGCGTTCGCCGTTCCTCACCTCGGGTCTGCGTTTCGGCACCCCCGCCATCACGACCCGCGGTCTGAAGGAGGACAAGATGGATTGCATCGTGGAGTTGATCGACCGCGTATTGCGCGATCCCGAGAACGAGGAGAACATAGCGGCCGTACGCAAGGACGTGAACGCCATGATGGCCCAGTATCCGCTCTTCGCATGGTAGCGTAAACGGACGCATTGGCAACAAGAAAGGGGCTTCCGAGCGACAAATCGCGGGAAGCCCCTTTTCGTTGCCGCGCGCGGCGGTCGGCAGGCCCTTTTCAGGCGCGATATTTGTATGCGTAAGACTCTGGAGACTCGTAACATACGAGAAAAAGTCCGTCGGTGCAGAATTTTTCCCACATGCGATACGTTATATGAGGGATTCGAATAGAGTCGAATTTTGCGAGCATATACCTCGATGTATCGTCGCATCGCGGCCGCGGGCCGGTCGTCGGATTCGAACTTTGCAACGGTGTTATTCGAAACATTAAAGTATATGAATTTGCGAAAAATGTCCTCGGAGTGAAACAAAACGTCCTCGCATTGCGTAATAATCACGGTCGAGTTCACATACGAGCGGCGAATCGGCAAAGAAACACTATTCGAACTTTTGAAGAAATTATAAAACACATACAATATGCGTCAGTTAAAGATTACTAAATCGATTACCAACCGTGAGAGCGCATCGCTTGACAAATATCTGCAAGAGATAGGCAAGGAGGATCTGATTACGGTAGAAGAAGAGGTGGAATTGGCCCAGCGCATACGCAAAGGCGATCAGGAGGCGTTGGACAAATTGACGAAAGCCAATCTTCGTTTCGTGGTGTCGGTAGCCAAACAATACCAGAATCAAGGACTCAGCCTGCCCGACCTCATCAACGAAGGCAATCTCGGCCTCATCAAGGCCGCCGAGAAATTCGACGAGACGCGAGGTTTCAAATTCATCTCGTACGCCGTATGGTGGATCCGCCAGTCGATTCTGCAAGCTCTGGCCGAACAGTCGCGTATCGTACGTCTGCCTCTGAACCAAGTGGGCTCGCTGAACAAGATAAACAAGGCTTTCGCGCGCTTCGAGCAGGAGCACGAACGCACCCCGTCGCCCGAGGAGCTGGCCAACGAGTTGTCGCTCCCCAAAGAGAAGGTGTCGGACACGCTGCGCGTGGCGGGTCGCCACATCTCGGTGGACGCGCCTTTCGCCGACGGCGAGGACAACAGTCTGCTCGACGTGCTGGTCAACACCGATTCGCCCAACGCCGACCGCGGCCTCATCAACGAGTCGCTGTCGACCGAGGTGGATCGCGCGCTGGAGACCCTCACCGAGCGCGAGCGCGATATCATAAAGTATTTCTTCGGCATCGGCTGCTCGGAGATGACCCTCGAGGAAATCGGCGAGAAGTTCGACCTTACGCGCGAGCGCGTGCGTCAGATCAAAGAGAAGGCGATCCGTCGTCTGCGCCACTCGTCGCGCAGCAAGTTGCTTAAATCTTATTTGGGATAGCGACAACCGCTCGCCCCGATAACGACTCGGAACATCCGTCAACGGATGTTCCGAGTCTCTTTTTCGGCAGTTCGCCCCACAAACAGCGACGATAGGCCTCCCCCCCCCGCATAAAAAGCATAATATTGTCTTATATGGCATTATGAGCGATATAAATTTATTATATTTGTCCTCGAACCTTGAACGACGAATACGATGAAACTGTATTACATTATCCTCGCCGCGCTCGGCTGCTTCGCCTCGGCGGGCTGCGCGCCCGATACGCCGCCGACCGCCGCATCCGATTCGATAGAGAGGGTAGCGGGCAACTGGACCGACCGCCGCACGGGTGAGTGGACGTACGGATTTTACGACGACTTCGCCATCGCCGACCGCAACTTCTGGGAGTACGAATCGGTAGCCGTCACGCCTTCGCGCGCCGATATAACGCTGAAACGCGGCGACGAGGCGCGGAAAATCGTTCTGCTGCTCGACAAAGCGGCCGACACTCTGTGCCGCGCGAAGAAAGGACTTTTCGGCAGAACGCCCCTCGTGCGCACCTCGTCGCGCGTGGCCGCCACCAAAAAGGATAACCGACAGATCGAGGATATTCCGCTCACCGTCGATTCGGTGGAGATCGAAGGATACCTGCCCGACGCGAAGACGGGCGCCGTCGTGGAGATAAAGATAAGCAACATCGTGCATAATGTCGACACCTATCAAGCCGTACGCGCGCGCACCGATTCCAAGGGGCGGTTCAGCGCAAAACTGCCTTGCGTGGGACTCTCCGAACTCTCGATAATATGCGACGAAAACCGAATTTTCGAGTGGATGAAATGCGTCCCGAGCGATAAGATCATGCTGACCCGCGACGATCGGAGCGGCCGTCTTCTCATGATGGGCGATTACGCGCGTCTGTACGACGAGGAGTCGGCTTTCGCCGAACACAGACGGGCCAACGACGATTATCCCCGTTTGAACTATTGGGACGGCGACTCCCACGAAGAGTACCTCGACCGAGTGCGTCGCGAAATATATGCCCGCGGTAAAGAGCGACTCGCGGATTATGTGGCCGCCCGTTCCCGTCTTTCGCGCCGTTTCCGCGAATCGCAGGAGAGCGCTATTCTCAGCGACGCCCTCTCTTATGCGACCCAACGGTGGTTCGCTCTGAACGGCGACGGCGCCGACCGCCTGCCCGAATCTTTCACGTCATATATCGACAGCGTCGCGATGTCGCAGCCTCGACCGTTCCGTATCGCGTGGAGCGATCCCGCCGCCTATTTTTCGGCGCGCAAAGGTTTCCGCGTGGCGGAAAAAAGATATAATTCCATAGTCGAGATTCTGCGATACATGGACGAGAACGGAATCCGCTCCATGTCCGACGGGGAGTCGGCAATGATAGAGACCTACAACGCGGGATTCGACGCGATAATCGAAAATTCATTGCCCGAGGAGAAATGGCCGAACGGATTCAAAGAGGCCATGGACGGCCTGAATGCGCTTGCAGCGAGCGACGACGTGCGAAATTTCATAGAGGAGCGCGGCAACGACTTCATCGACGAGATCATGAATGTCCGAATGGGCATCCTCGACCCGCTGGAGCCGATATTGTCGAGTTGTCTCGACGAATCGCTTAAGGAGATGTGCATCGCCAATCTGTTCATGATGGATTTGAAATACCACAAACGATCGAGAGGCGAGTTGTGGTTCGCCACGCTCGACAAGTATGTGACCGATCCCGTTCTCCGCTACTGCATCGACGCCGAGAACGAACGCTATCTGGCTCTCGAAAGGCTGGATTTCGACAACCCGGCGAGCATAGCGGCGTCCGCCGAATATGCCTCGATCTCCGAAGCCGAGCAGTTATGGCGATCGTTGACCGAACCCTATGAAGGCAAGGTGATCTCCATCGATTTCTGGGGAACGTGGTGCGCCCCGTGCCACGCCGAACTGCCCCTGATGAAAGATATCGCAAGCCGATACGCCGACCGAGATGCGGTTTTCATCTTCTTCGCAGCCCGATCGCCCGAGGAGAGTTGGCTGAATGTCATTCGCGAAACGGGCCTTACGGCCCCCAACATCGTCCACTTCAACCTGCCCGACGAACAGATGGGATTGCTCGTCGACAAATTCGGAGTAGGCAGCTATCCGACCCATATTCTGGTCGACCGCGTGGGAAACGTCATAAAAGGAGCTCTCGGCTCGCCGCTGCACGACGATACGCTCGAAACGACAATGGGGGAGTTGTTGAAATAAAAAACATTCCCGCCGAAAATCGTATTCGGCGGGAATTTATATTTATATCGATATCGCCTTTGCGATATCGGCAGTTCGCCGCCGCCCCACGCGGCAGACTGCAACTCGCTCTACGCTCGCGCGCGTCCTCCGCCGTCGGCGAACAGCGACTATCCGACCTCCGCCTGCATGATATAATCGTCCATGACGAACCCGCAGCCTATGTCGTTCACCTCCTCGTCGATCACGCTGAAGCCCGAGTGGAGGTAAACCTCGTAAGCATGCGTGTTATGGCGATTTACCGTCAGATATATCGCCGTCAACCCCGACTCGCGGCAAAGCGCTTTCATGTATCCTATGCCGAGCGAGAATATTCTCCGTCCGCGATTCTCCTTGCGAATATAGAATTTGCTCAGGAACAACCTTTCGCCCTGCGGCTGCACGCCGAAATATCCGAGTATCTCGCCATCCTCCTCGACGACGAAATAGCGGTATCCCTGCATCATCTGCCCCGACACGGCCTCGAAACTTTGGAATCTCTCGATCATGTACTCCACCTGCTCCGCAGTGCAGAACGACACGTTAGCCTCGCGCCACACTTCGCGAGCTACCTTGACCAAACGACGCACGTCGGCCTCGCTGTTTATCTCGCGTATATCCATACTCCGATCCGTTACCATACGATGGGGGTTTTGCCGACGCTCTCCAGATAGGCGTTGGCCTGCGAAAAGTGGCGGCAGCCGAAAAATCCGCGATATACCGACAGCGGCGACGGGTGAACGCTTTTAAGAATAAGGTTGCGCGAGGGATCGGCCATCTGCCCCTTGCGTTGCGCATAGCTGCCCCACAACATGTACACCAACTCCTGCTTGCGTTCGGCGATGATCCTCACTACGGCGTCGGTGAACTGCTCCCAGCCGCGTCCCGCATGCGACGCCGCCTGATGGGCCCTCACCGTCAGCACCGAGTTCAGAAGCAGCACTCCCTGCTCGGCCCAGCGGTCGAGATTACCGCTCGACGGCACGGGCGTGCCAACGTCGTCGCGAATCTCCTGAAATATGTTCTGCAACGAGGGCGGAAAGGGCACCCCGTCGTTGACCGAGAAGCATAGCCCGTTGGCCTGCCCCACGCCGTGATAGGGATCCTGTCCTATGACCACCACCTTCAACGTTTCGAAGGGGCACTTGTCGAATGCTCGGAATATGTTGCGACCTGCGGGAAATATCTGTCCTGCCGCATATTCCGATCTGACGAAGCGCGTCAACTCCTCGAAATAGGGTTTGTCGAATTCACCCTGCAATATCTCTTTCCAATCCTCCGCGATCTTAACGTCCATAGTTGAAAAATTCTCAAATTAATTTATTGTAAAAGTACAAAAAAGATCATAACTTTGAACCATTAAAACTATCAAATCTTTATGAAAAAGCTATTTTTATTAGTTCTGCTCTCGTTAGCGGCGCTTCTGGGCGCCGAGGCGAAGAAGACGCAGAAATTGCCCAAGGTCGACAACATCATCTACATGATCGGCGACGGAATGGGACTTTGCCACGTTTCGATGTTGCAGATCGAAGGTAAATACGCCCCCACGTCGTTCGACAGAGCGCATAACGTCGCCCTCATAAAATCCTACTCGACTAACAACCGCGTGACCGACTCGGCAGCCGCGGGCACGGCCCTCGCGACGGGCTTCAAGACCGACAACGGCACTTTGGGCATGACGCCCGACGGCGAGATCGTCGAGTCGATCATCGCTAAGGCTTCCAAGAGCGGATTCGCCACGGGACTGGTCGTGACATGCTATCTGCAACACGCCACTCCCGCAGCGTTCTACGCTCACGTGAAGAGCCGCAACGAGTCGGACAAGATATCGTTCGACTTCATGGAGAGCGGAATCGACGTGGCGTTCGGCGGCGGTCGCAGAATCTTCGAAAAGGCATACAAGGAGAGCGGCAAAAACTATGTCGACCTGCTGAAAGCCGAGGGTTACGAGGTGCTTTTCGACCAAAAGGAGATGGACGGCGTAGCTTCGGGAAAGGTGATAGGACTCTTCGCCGAAGAGAACCTGCCGACCCTTAAGGAGGGCCGCGGCGACTATCTCGCCCGCGCCACCGAAAAGGCTCTGGAGATACTCACCGCCGACGTCAGGGCCGACAAGAAGAAAGGATTCGTAATGATGGTCGAGGGATCGCAGATCGACTACCGTTCGCACGCCAACGACCTCGAAGGCATGCTGGGCGAGATGCGCGATTTCGATGCCGCCATCAAGGTAGCGATGGACTATGCCGACGCTCACCCCAACACTCTGGTGGTGGTTTGCGCCGACCACGAGACTTCGGGTCTGGCCATCCCGAGCAACAAGACCGACTTCACGTTGCCCGAGAGCGGCATTAACTACAGCTTCGGAACATCGAGCCACACGGGCGTGATGCTCCCCGTATACCTCTACGGCGCAGGCGCGGAGACGATCAAAGGCATCATGGAGAACTCGGAACTTTCAGTCGCCTTGCAGCAACTTATCAAGGTAGCGGAGTAACCGAATCTGGCACACACAAACTACGAGTTGCGAGATTTAAAATCTCGCAACTCTTTTTATGATTATTGTTCGATTCCTTATTTTATTATAACTTTGTGTCAAACCGTACAACTATGGCCGAACATACCGTAATAACACGCAAAATCGAAGTTCATCTGCATCGCAGCGGTGACAGCGAGGAGGCAAAAGAGCTTCTTCGTGAAAAATACCACATGTGGGATACGATAAACGACAATCTCTACAAAGCCGCAAACCTCATTGTATCGCACTGCTTTTTCAACGACGCATACGAAGACCGGCTACGTATACAATCACCGAGGTTCAAACAAATACGAGACTCCCTTCGCAATGCCAAGAGAAATAAATTAGGCGAATCGGAGATAAAAGAACTTAAATCGGAACGCGAGCAGCTTTTCGACGAATTCAAAAAACAACGTTACACGTTCCTGCGCGGCGGCGTTGCTGAAGGTCCCAACCCTGAACAAAATTCTACATACAGAGTCGCAAGCGATATTTTTTTAGACACAATACCATCCGATATTCTGACATGCTTGAATAAAAATATTACTACCACATATAAAAGTTATCGGAAAGAGATTGAATTCGGAAACAGGACCATTCCCAATTTCAAAAAAGGAATACCCGTACCATTTCCGATCAAAAAGGATAAAAAATTACGAATATCCAAACGAGACGACGGCTCAATTTTCATCAAGTTTCCCGGGAGATTGGAATGGGATTTGGATTTTGGCCGCGACAGAAGCAACAATCGAGAGATCGTCGAACGCGTATTGAACGGCATGTACGATGTCGGGGATTCATCGATTCAGGAGACCCGCAGCGGCAAAAGGTTTCTGCTCTTGGTGGTCAAAATCCCCAAAGTAAAAAATGTCTCGCTCGATTCGAATCGCGTAGTAGGTATCGACTTGGGCATCAACACACCGCTGTTCGCAGCATTGAACGACAACGATTACGAACGGGTTAGTATAGGCTCGCGCGACCAATTCCTGAATGTACGCAATCGCATGAACGCGCAGAAACGCGAAATGCAAAAGAATTTGCGCAGTTCCACCACGGGCGGGCGCGGACGAAGGCACAAATTGCAGGCTCTCGAACGATTGGAGGGCAAGGAGCGCAATTGGGTGCATCTGCAGAATCATATTTTCAGCAAGGGAGCGATCGAATTTGCAATAAAGAACAATGCAGGCGTTATTCAGATGGAGCGGCTTACGGGATTCGGGCGAAATGCGAACGATGAAGTCGAAAACGATCGCAAATTTCTGCTTCGCAATTGGTCATACTTCGAATTGCAGCAACTGATCGAATACAAAGCCAATGCGGCAGGCATCGAAGTACGCTACATCGATCCTTATCATACCAGTCAGACTTGCAGCTTTTGCGGACATTACGAAGCTGGGCAACGCGTGGATCAAGCTCATTTTATTTGCAAAAATCCCGAATGCGAGAAAGGCAAAGGTAAAAAGAACGACGACGGAACTTACGCAGGCATAAACGCCGATTGGAATGCGGCGCGAAATATCGCTCGCAGCAATAAAATAGTTGATAGAAAGAAAAAATAGATTATCTTTGCGTCATAAATAATTTGATGATCTCTATATCGAGATCGGGTCTGTTGGAAGGCCTTAGTTTGAGGTGCAGACATAAAAAACCGTTATGGCGGGAGATCATTACGGCGCCTGTGCACTCGAAAAGTTCATTTCATTTTTCAGATATAATGCTGCAATACATCTTGTTTTGTATTACAGGTTGGTAATTGCCTGCATATGAAATGGATATCCAACAATACACTCTCGCAGTGGGTGGCTGGTTGAGTTGGTAATTGCCTGCATATGAAATGGATATCCAACTGATAATATCAACACGCGGCGCACTATGTCGTTGGTAATTGCCTGCATATGAAATGGATATCCAACTGGGCAACAATCCATACTCTGTCGCGTCTAGTTGGTAATTGCCTGCATATGAAATGGATATCCAACATCGCACGACAACGGGCACGCCTGTGGGCCGTTGGTAATTGCCTGCATATGAAATGGATATCCAACCAGAAACGAAAAATGTGCGTACCTTCGCAAGTTGGTAATTGCCTGCATATGAAATGGATATCCAACTTGACAGATCGCAAGACGATTTTCGCAGCAGTTGGTAATTGCCTGCATATGAAATGGATATCCAACCCCGCTTTCATCATATTGTCGAGCTCACTGTTGGTAATTGCCTGCATATGAAATGGATATCCAACTGCGGGCTGTTCAGTACAAGATCTGTCCTGTTGGTAATTGCCTGCATATGAAATGGATATCCAACCCATAATGATTAATTGATTTTGCCGGCCATGTTGGTAATTGCCTGCATATGAAATGGATATCCAACACGATCTCCGCGTTGTAGCTCTGCCGCGTAGTTGGTAATTGCCTGCATATGAAATGGATATCCAACCATCTCTACATTTTTAATTAATATCCAATAGTTGGTAATTGCCTGCATATGAAATGGATATCCAACAAGGTGCGCATCCCGATGCGTCCCGACCACGTTGGTAATTGCCTGCATATGAAATGGATATCCAACTACATATTGGTAGCAGCGGAACGGCGGGCGGTTGGTAATTGCCTGCATACGAGACAAATAAACGTCAAATTACAACCGTCAAAAACGGCTTGTGCTCGACTCGTCTTCGTTCTTCACTCGCCATACCGTTCGAACATATCGGTGCTCAAATACTTCTCCGCGCGATCGGGAAACACCACGACTATATTCCCGCTCTCCATGCGTTGCGCTGCGCGTATCGCGGCGATCATGGCCGCGCCGCTGCTCATCCCCGCGAATATTCCCTCCTCGGCGATTATGCGACGCGCCATCTCGATGGCCTCCTCGCTCTCGATCATCTCCTGCGTGTCAATCAACGACGGGTCGTATATCTGCGGCACGATAGCCTCCTCCATGTTCTTCAGCCCTTGAATATAGTGGCCGCGAATAGGGTGGGCGCACACCACCTTTATGTCGCTTTTCATCGCCCGCAGGAAACGCGACAGCCCCATCAAGGTGCCCGAAGTCCCGACGGCGCAGACCAGACAGTCGATACGCCCCTCGGTCTGCTGCCATATCTCGATGGCGGTATTCTCGTAATGCGCGAGATAGTTGGCCGCGTTGGCAAACTGGTCGGGCATGAAGTACTTTTCGGGATCGGCCGCGACCATTTTGCGCGCCAGACGTATGGCGCCGTCGGTCCCCTCCGCGGCCGAGGTAAGTATCACCTTCGCCCCGTACGAACGCAGGATCTTGCGCCGTTCGACCGACACCGCCTCGCTCATCACGATCTCCACGGGATACCCTTTGACTATTCCCGCTATGGCGAGCCCGATACCCGTATTGCCCGACGTGGGTTCTATGATGGTCTTGCCCGCACGCAATGCGCCGCTGCGTTCGGCGGCCTCCACCATCCGCACGGCTATGCGGTCCTTTATGCTGCCCGTGGGGTTGAACCCCTCCAGCTTGGCATATATGTTCACGCGCGGATCGGGGCACAATCTGTTGATCCTCACCATCGGCGTGGCGCCTATCGTTTGCAGGATATTCTCTTTTACCATGACGAAAGTCGTATCGATTATTTCCTCAAAAATATTAATAAATATCTTACGAATGAAATTTTCCTGAAAATTTCATAATGTAATGCCCCGAGAGGCATTACTATCTTCGGCGGCTCGCACCTTCGGTGCGCCCCCCCCAGCCGCCGAAGATAACATAACAAAAAACAAGCGGCCGCCCGCAGGGCAACCGCTCGCGCTCTTATCGCGTAAGACTTTACTTCGTCTCGGCGAAGTATTTATAGAACAAAGGTATCGTCTCCACACCCTTGAAGAATTGATCGAGGCCGTAACTTTCGTTGGGCGAGTGTATCGCATCCTCGGCCAAACCGAAGCCAATCAGGAGCGACTTTATGCCCAGAATCCGCTCGAATCCGCTGATGATCGGAATCGAACCGCCCGAATAGAAGGGCAGAGGCTTCTTGCCGAACGTATCGACGATCGCCCTCTCGGCCGCCTTGTAAGCGGGCATGTCGGTCGGAGCCACGTAGGGCGCGCCTCCGTGCAGGAACCGCACGTCGACCTTTACGCTCGCGGGAGCTATGGCCCTGAAGTGACGCTCGAACAGCTCCGCGATCTTCTCGAAATCCTGATTCGGCACCAGTCGCATCGATATCTTCGCCGAGGCTTTCGACGGAATCACCGTCTTGGTTCCCTCCTCGATATATCCGCCCCAGATGCCGTTCACATCCAGCGAGGGACGCACGCCCGTGCGCTCGATGGTGGTGTAACCCTCCTCGCCCTCGACGTCGCCCACGTCGAGCGACTTCTTATATTCGTCCAAATCGAACGGCGCCTCGTTGAAAGCCTCGCGCTCGGCGGGCGTCAGCTCGCGCACGTCGTCATAGAACCCGGGGATCGTAACGCGCCCCTTGTCGTCGATCAGCGACGCGACCAAACGCGTGAGCACATTCGCAGGATTGGCCACCGCGCCTCCGAAGAGTCCCGAATGCAGATCCTTGTTCGGCCCCGTCACCTCTACCTCCATATACGTCAGGCCGCGCAACCCGCACGTGATCGAGGGGGTATCCATCGATATCATCGATGTGTCCGACACCAATATTATATCGGCCGCG
Source organism: uncultured Alistipes sp. (assembly GCA_910587675.1). GTDB lineage: Bacteria > Bacteroidota > Bacteroidia > Bacteroidales > Rikenellaceae > Alistipes. The sequence goes on from CAJUMU010000001.1 coordinate 91,012, forward strand.
AGCAGCTCTTTGTTGTCGGCGCAGAACTTGTAGAGGCTCGGCGAACCGATCTCCTCCTCGCCCTCAAGCATGAATTTCACGTTGCACGGCAGCGAATCGGTCGCGCACATCGCCTCGAACGCCTTGGCGTGCATAAAGAGCTGCCCTTTGTCGTCATCCGCGCCGCGCCCCCATATTCTGCCGTCCGCGATCGTCGGCTCGAACGGCTCGGTGCGCCACTCTTCGCGCGGATCGACGGGCATAACGTCGTAATGACCGTAAACCAGCACCGTTTTGGCCGCTGGGTCGACTATCTTTTCGGCGTACACCACGGGATTGCCCTCGGTGGGCATGACATCGGCACGATCGGCGCCCGACTTCACGAGCGCGGCCGCCAGCCACTCGGCGCAACGCTTCATGTCCGGCTTGTGCTCCGATTGCGCGCTGATCGACGGTATCCGCAGCAGTTCGAACAATTCGTCGAGAAAACGATCGCGGTTTACACCTATATAATCATGAGCTTTTTTCATATCGTAAATTATTAAGTCTTATATTTCGACATCGCTTGCGATGTCGGCAGTTCGCCGCCGCCCCACGCGGCGGACTGCTGTCGCACTCCTGCCGCCGTCGGCGAACAGCATTACAAATTACATATCTCTTTCACCTCGCCTATGATCCTCTTCGCCAGCGCGTCGGCCTCCTCGGGCGACCCCGCTTCGGTGTAGATGCGGATAATAGGCTCGGTATTCGACTTGCGCAGATGCACCCAGTTCTCGGGAAAATCGATCTTCACTCCGTCGATATCGTTCACTTTCTCACCTGCATAACGCCCCTTTATCTCAAGCAGAACTTTATCCACGTCGATGGCGGGCGTAAGCTCTATCTTGTTCTTCGAGGCGAAATATGCGGGATAGGTGCGGCGCAATTCGGTCATGGTCATTCCCTTCTTCACGAGAAAACTGAGGAAAAGAGCCACGCCCACCAGCGCGTCGCGGCCGTAATGCAGGGCAGGGTAGATGACTCCGCCGTTTCCCTCGCCGCCTATGACGGCTCCCGTCTCCTTCATCTTGGCCACCACGTTCACCTCGCCGACGGCCGACGCCTCGTATTTTCCGCCGTGCGACTCCGTAACGTCGCGCAACGCCCTCGACGAACTGAGGTTCGACACCGTGTTGCCCGCCGTGTGCGACAGCACGTAATCGGCCACCGCCACCAACGTGTACTCCTCGCCGAACATGTCGCCGTTCTCGCACACCAGCGCCAAACGGTCGACGTCGGGATCGACCACGACGCCCAAATCGGCCTTCTCGCGCACGATAGCCTCCGATATTTGGGTCAGGTTCTCGGGCAGCGGCTCGGGATTGTGGGCGAATTGCCCGTTCGGCTCGCAGTTCAATTCCACCACCTCGCAACCGAGTTCGCGCAGAAGCTGCGGGATAACCACTCCGCCGACCGAATTGACGGCATCCACCACGACCTTGAATTTGCGGGCGCATACCGCCTCGCGATCGACGAGCGGCAACGCCATCACCTGCTCGATATGGCGGGCGTTGAAATCTTCGCACGATACGACGCGGCCTATCGCGTCCACCTCGGGAAATACGAAGTTCTCGTCCTCGGCAAGCGCGAGCACCCGTTTGCCCTCGGCGTCGTTGAGGAACTCTCCGCGCTCGTTGAGCAGCTTCAGGGCGTTCCACTGCTTGGGGTTGTGCGACGCGGTTATGATGATTCCGCCGTCGGCCTTATGCGTTATCACGGCCATCTCGGTGCCCGGGGTGGTGCACAATCCGACGTTTATCACGTCGGCGCCGCAGCCCGTCAGCGTGCCCTCTATTATGTCGTTCACCATGTGGCCCGAAATACGCGCGTCGCGTCCGACTACTATGGTAAGCCTTTTGCCGTTGTGCTTCTCGCTCATGAAGCGCACGTAGGCCGTCGCGAACTTCACGATGTCGATGGGCGTAAGGTTGTCGCCTTGCGTGCCGCCGATGGTGCCGCGAATGCCGGAAATCGATTTAATCAGTGTCATTTATTACGGTTTTATGCAGTTGTACTTAAAATAAAAAAGGTTGATTTATTTTTGTAATTCGAGGTAAATATATTACTTTTATGCCACATAAAAAAGATAAACCGAGAAAATTTATCGTATGCAAACCCGAATAATACCATCTTCGGAATTGATAATCAACGACGACGGTTCGGTATTCCACCTGCACCTACGTCCCGAGCAGATCGCCGACACCGTAATCTTGGTGGGCGATCCCGCCCGCGTGGCCACCGTATCGGCCATGTTCGACAGCGTGGAGTGCCGCGCCTCGAACCGTGAATTCAATACCGTGACGGGCTCCTATCGCGGTAAACGGATGAGCGTATTGTCGACGGGAATAGGCATAGGAAATATCGACATTTGCGTGACGGAGCTGGACGCTCTGGCCAACGTCGATTTCGCCACCCGCACCGTCAAGGAGCGCAAGCGCCGCCTGAACCTCGTGCGCCTGGGCACCTCGGGCGCTTTGCAGCCCGACATAGCGGTGGGCGAGGTGGTCTACTCCGCGACTTCGGTGGGATTCGACGGCCTTCTGAACTTTTACGAGGGGCGCGACGACGTGTGCGATTTGGATATCGAACGCGCTTTCATGCGACATACGGGATGGAGCGACCTGCTGCCGAAGCCCTACTTCGTCGATTCCGATCCCGAGCTGCGCAAGCTGTTCGAGGGTTCGGTGACCGAAGGCATCACCATCGCCGCTCCCGGGTTCTATGCCCCGCAGGGCCGTTACGTGCGCCTGCGTCCCGCCGATCCCGAGCTGAACGCCAAGATAGAGTCGTTCCGTTACGACGGCCGCCGCATAACCAACTTCGAGATGGAGGGCTCGGCTCTCGCAGGTTTGGCCGCGCTGATGGGGCACCGCGCCACCACCATGTGCACCGTCATCGCGCAACGCATCGTCGAGGATGCCTGCACCGACTACAAGCCGTTCGTGGAGCGGATGATCGGCATGGCGCTCGACAAACTCGCCTCGGCACGATTTTGAATGACGTTTCCCGCAAGCCGAGAGCCGATTCGCACGGGTTCGAACCACGCCGAGGCGGGAAACGACTGTTGAACACGAACTAATTTTCGATAACTATTTCGACATCAATATGAAATTTACAGTATCAAGTTCTGCGCTGTTGTCGCTGCTGGCGACCACGGGCAAGGTAATCAGCAACAAAAGTTCTCTTCCCATTCTGGAGTATTTCCTCATGGAGCTCAAAGACGGACAGTTGACCGTCACCACCTCGGATCTGGAGACCACTCTGGTCGGATCCATATCGGTAGAGAACATCGAACGCGAAGGCGTGATCGCCGCCCCCGCCAAATTGATGCTCGACTCGCTCAAGGAGTTCCCCGAAATGCCCTTGGCGATCGACGTGAACGACACCACGTGGGAGATCGCGATCACGTGGGCCAGCGGCCACCTCTCGATCCCGGGCGCCAACGCGGTGAGCTATCCCGCCGTGCAGAGCCTCGGCAACGAGCGTAAAAACCTCATGCTGGACGTCGACATGCTGGTCAACGGCATCAACAAGACCATATTCGCCACCGCCGACGACGAGTTGCGCCCCGTAATGAACGGCGTCTACTTCGACTTCGGCCCCGAGTCGCTCACGTTCGTGGCCACCGACGCGCATAAGCTCGTGAAATATACGGCCGAGAACGCAGGCGACTTCTCGTCGTCGTTCATTCTGCCCAAGAAGCCCGCCAACCTGCTGAAGACGCTGCTCCTCAAAGAGGAGGAGGCCGTGGCGGTGACCTTCGACGCCAAGAACGTCACGTTCGAACTGAAGAACTTCAAGTTGGTGTGCCGTCTCATCGAGGGCAACTATCCCAACTACAACGCCGTGATCCCCGCCGCCAACCCCAACAAGGTGCTTATCGACCGCGTGGAGTTCGTGAACGGCATCAAGCGCGTGGCCGTGTGTTCGAACCCCACGACCAACCTCATACGCATGGACATCGCCGACAATCGGGTGAACCTCACGGCTCAGGATATCGACTTCTCGGTATCGGCCAATGAGACCATCTCGTGCAGCTACGACGGCGACCCCGTCACCATCGGTTTCAAGTCGACGTTCCTCGTCGAGATACTCTCCAACATCGACACCCCCACGGTGGTGGTGGAGCTGGCCGACTCGACCCGCGCGGGCGTGTTCAAACCCGTGTACGACGACAAGCAGAACAGCGATACGCTCATGCTTCTGATGCCCATGATGATAAACGCATAAACGTCGAGCGATGGATCTGAATCTCAAACGCCCGATCGTCTTCTTCGATCTGGAGACGACGGGCGTTGATGCGGCCAAGGACCGCATCGTAGAAATATCGATGGTGAAGGTGATGCCCGACGGCAGCGAAGTGGTACGCACGCGGCTCATCAACCCGCAGATGCACATCCCCGAGGCGTCGACGGCCATCCACGGCATTACCGACGACGACGTAAAGGATGCGCCCGCTTTCGCGCAAATCGCCAAGTCGCTCTGCCAATTCATCGAAGGCTGCGATTTCGGAGGATTCAACTCCAACCGATTCGATCTGCCGATGCTGGTCGAGGAGTTCCTGCGCGCGGGCGTCGACGTCGATTTCAAGAAACGCAAGTTCATCGACGTGCAGAACATCTTCCACAAGATGGAGCAGCGCACGCTGGTGGCCGCCTACAAGTTCTACTGCGACAAGGACCTTACCGACGCGCACTCGGCCGAAGCCGACACCAAAGCCACGTACGAGGTCCTCAAGGCGCAGCTCGACCGCTATCCCGAACTGCAAAACGACATCGCGGCTCTGGCCGAGTTCTCGGCGCGCGGCGAGACGGCCGATTATGCGGGACGCATAGTCTACAACGAAAAGGGACAGGAGATATTCAGCTTCGGCAAGCACAAGGGCCGCGTGGTGAGCGAGGTGTTCCAAGAGGAGCCGAGCTACTATTCGTGGATGATGAACGGCGATTTTCCGCTCTACACGAAAAAGGTCATTACCGAAATACGATTCCGCGACAGGAAATGTTGATGCCGTTTACGCAGAACGGCATCGGCGTTCCGCCGCCGAACTTCACGTTAATTTTATGAAACTGCTACAACGAATCATTGCGACGGGAGCGATATTCACCATGTCGTTCTCCATTGCGGCCGAGTATACGCCCGCGATAGAGAAGACTGCCGTGATCGTCTTCATCAACGGCAAGAAATATTATGTCCACACCGTCAAATCGGGCGAAACCCTCTACTCGATAGCCAAGGCTTACAAGGTGGACGAGAAGGTGATAAAGGAGCATAACCCCAATGTCGCCGACGGACTGCGGATCGACCAGACGGTCAAAATTCCCGTTCCCGAGCAGGTGAAAGCCGACGCGCGCGCCGAACGCAAACGCAAACGCGAGTTTCTGTCGCACAAGATCAAGGCGGGCGAAACCCTTTACGCCATCGCGCGCGACTACAACATCTCGGTGGCGACTCTTCGCGAGGACAACCCCTCGATCGATCCGCAAAGCCTGACCATCGGCGACGCGCTGTGGATCCGCAAGGCCGAGATAGGCTCCTCGTCGGAGGAGGAGGCTCAGGACGAGATGGCCGAATACGCCGACAATCTCAACAAGGCCGCCGACAACGGTTACAAATATCATGTGGTGCAGCCCGGGGAGACCATCTATTCGCTCTCGCGCCGATACGGCATCACCGAGGCCGAGTTCACCGAGCTGAACGACGTGGCCGAGGGACTCAAGGCGGGCGCGATGGTCCGCATTCCCGATGCCGACGGCGCGACGGCGCAGCAAGGCGGCGTCGATATCGCCGATCAGGGCTTCGAGGCGAATCCGCTCCCGAGCGACGAGAACGTCGTGTTCCGCGCCGTGCCGACGGGGCAGACGCTCGATGTGGCCCTCATGCTGCCGCTCAGCGTCGATTCGAAACCCAACGCCAGCTATGTGGAGTTCTACCAAGGTTTCCTGCTGGGACTGGAGGATCTGAAAGCGAAGGGCAAAGGCAATATCGACCTTACGGTCTACAACACCGAGCACAACCGCCTCAAGGTGGAGCAGATAGTGTCCGACCAAGCCTTCGCGGGCACCGATCTCATCGTGGGACCCGTTTACGAGGACGAGCTGAATCCCGTGATGCAGTTCGCCCGAGACAACTCGGTGCCCGTGGTCTCGCCGCTCGCGAATATCTCGGCGGTGAACGGTTCGGTTCTCTACCAGTTGTCGCCCGACCCCGAGAAGAAATACGACAAGATAGCCGATCTCGTCGACGGCGGCCGCGACATTTATCTGATATACGCCTCGTCTTACGACAAGGAGTTCGAGCAGGAGGTGCTGACGCTGTTGCAAGGACGCAACTATGCGAGCTACACCTATTCGTTCAACAACCAGCGTTCGATACTCACGCCGCGCAACTCGGCCGCATCGTCGGTGGGCGACATGACCGACATACTGAAGAACGAGACTCCGTGCCTCTTCGTCGTGCTGGCCAACTCGGAGATCGACGTCGACCGCATCCTCGGCACGCTCGCCTCGGCCAACACGGCCATCACGGAGCGCAGCGCCAAGAGCGCGCCCTACACGGTGCTCGGCACCTCGCGCTGGGGACGCTTCAACAATATCGACCACACGTCGTTCTTCAACAACAACGTCGTAATGATCTCGACCTACCACGCCAAACGCGATTCGGAGGCGGTGCGCGATTTCGACAGCCGTTACATACGATCGTACCACATGCTGCCGTCGCTCTATGCCTACCGCGGTTACGACACGGCAATGATCTTCTGCGAGGGGATGCGTTCCGACATAGAATACAACCTGCTCGACGCGCGGTTCCGTCCGTTGCAGACCGAATACAAATTCGCGCAGAAGCAGCGGGGCGACAAATACGTGAATCAAGAGTGGGTGCGCGTGAACTACAACCGCAACTACACCATAACTCTCGAATAGCATGTCGACCGTCGGCAACAACATACCCGAGAAGACCATCGAGCGACTGAGCGAATATCGCCGCACGTTGCTCGCGTGCCACAAGCAGGGGATTACACACATCTTCTCTCACGTGCTGGCGGGAATGCACGGCATAACGGCCGTGCAGGTGCGTCGCGACCTGATGTTGATCGGCTTTTCGAGCGACACCAAGAAGGGTTACGACGTAAAGGTGCTCATCGAGTTCATCAACGGCATTCTCGACAGCGAGTGCGTCATGAACGTCGCCGTCATCGGAATGGGCAACCTCGGCCAGGCCATAACCAAATATTTCAACGGCAAGGGGTTGAAGCTGCGGATCGTCACGGCGTTCGACGTCGACCCGCATAAGGTCGGCTCGGTGATCGACGATATACCGTGCTACCACATGGATCGGTTCGAGGAGGTGGTTTCGTCGATGGACATCAGCATCGTGGTGATCTCGTCGCCCACGCGCATCGCGCCGTCGCTGGTCGTGCCGATCATCAACGCCGGAATCAAGGGAGTGTTGAATTTCACCTCGGCGCCGCTCAACTTCCCGCAGGGCATCGTCGCCGAAAACTACGACATAACCACCATCTTGGAGAAGGTGGCCTACTTCGTCAAGGAGTCCGATGAGAGCAACGACAAAAATTAGGACTGCGGCCTGCCGCAACGCTTATAAATGAAAGTATTCAAAGGGTTAAATAATCTTCCGCCGTTCCGAAACGCCGTGGCGACGATGGGATCGTTCGACGGCGTGCACAGCGGCCATCGGGAGTTGCTGCATCGGGTCGCGTCAACGGCTGCGGCGTCCGATGGCGAGAGCATCGTGCTCACCTTCGAACCGCATCCGCGTTACGTGCTCGGCTCGGGCGACGGCCTGCGTCTGCTCAGCACGCTCGACGAAAAGTTGTGGCTGCTGGAGAGATCGGGGATCGACAACGTGATAGTGTTGCCGTTCACCGTGGAGTTCAGCCGCACCTCGCCCCGCGAATTCATCGAGAACGACATAGCGGGAATTGGCATCCGCCGCTTGGTGGTAGGGTATAACCACCGTTTCGGCCACAACAAGGAGGGAGACTACAACTTTTTGGAGTCGCGCGCTTCGGGCATCGAGATCGAGATGGTCGAGCAGCAGCAGGTGGCCGAAAGCAAGGTCAGCTCCACCATTATACGCCAAGTCGTCGCAGGCGGCATGATGGAAAAGGCGCGCAAACTGCTGTCGCACCCTTATATAATAATGTGCGAAGCTGCCGCCGACGGCGCGATCGCGGAGATCGATCCTCACAAACTGCTGCCGCCCGCGGGCATTTACGACGCCGTGGTCGACGGCCGCGCGACGACGCTCACCGTCGCCGACGAAGGATTAAGAGTAGGCCCCGACTGCCCGCACGGCAAAATCATAATCGAACTCTGAACATGGCCATCATAACTTTCGACCACAAGATCCGCGTGCGGTACAAGGATACCGACCAGATGGGAATCATGCACCATTCGAACTACATCGTCATGTACGAGATGGCACGCACCGAGTGGTTGCGCGACATGGGTCTGACCTACGCCGAGATCGAACGGCGGGGCGTCATGTCGCCCATCATCGAGGTGTCGTCGCGCTATCTCGCGCCCGCCTTGTACGACGACGTGCTGACCGTGAGCGTATTTCTCGACGAGATGCCCGCGGCGCGCCTCGTCATCCGCAGCGAGGTCCGCAACGGCGAGGGACGACTGATAAACACTGGCAGCGTCACCTTGGGATTCATGCACAAGGATACCCGCCGTCCCTGCCGCGCTCCCGAATGGTTCGTGGAGGCGCTGGAGCGATACATCGCCGAGAAAAACGGCTCCCGATAACTCGGCGACGCATTCGCACGCCGATCCGAAGACTGCCACATACGCCTCCGTTTCTGCCAAATCCGCCCCGACGTCTGACATAATGACACGCGTCGGCTGCTGGCACATAGTTTGAACATCCGTTTTTCGGAAAAAATACAAAAAAATATATGGAGATGAAAAACGGAAAAATAGGTGTTACGACGGAGAACATATTCCCCGTCATCAAGAAGTTTTTGTATTCGGATCACGAGATTTTCCTTCGCGAGCTGGTGTCGAACGCCGTCGACGCCACGCAGAAGCTGAAGACTCTCGCCGCCAAGAACGAGTTCAAGGGCGAGGCGGGCGACCTGACCATCCGCGTCAGCGTCGACACCGACAAGAAGACCCTCACCGTCACCGACCGAGGCATAGGAATGAATGCCGAGGAGATCGACCGCTACATAAACCAGATCGCATTCTCGGGCGCGGAGGAGTTCCTCGCCAAGTATAAGGACCAAGCCATCATAGGTCACTTCGGACTGGGCTTCTACTCGTCGTTCATGGTGGCCGACAAGGTCGAGATCTTCACCCGCTCCTACCGCGACGGCAGCAAGTGCGTGCACTGGAGCTGCGACGGATCGCCCGAGTATGCGATGGAGGAGACCGACGGCGAATGCGACCGCGGCACGTCTATCGTACTGCACCTATCGGACGACTGCAAGGAGTATTGCGAGGAGTCGAAAGTGGATGAGCTTCTCAAAAAGTATTGCCGTTTCCTGCCGATTCCCATCGCGTTCGGCAAGGTGAAGGAGTGGAAGGACGGCAAATACGTCGACACGGACAAGGACAACGTCGTCAACGACACCCAACCCCTCTGGACCCGCAAGCCGACCGATATCACCGAGGAGCAGTACAAGGAGTTTTACCACGAACTCTACCCGTTAGGCGACGATCCTCTGTTCTACATCCACATGAACATCGACTATCCGTTCAACCTGACGGGAATACTCTATTTCCCCAAGATACACAACAATTTCGAGATTCAGAAGAACAAGATACAGCTTTACAGCAACCAAGTCTTCGTCACCGACCAAGTCGACGGCATAGTACCCGAATATCTGACGCTGTTGCACGGCGTGATCGATTCGCCCGACATCCCGCTCAACGTGTCGCGCAGCTACCTGCAAAGCGACTCCAACGTCAAAAAGATCTCGGGCTACATAACCCGCAAGGTGGCCGACCGTCTGAAGGAGCTGTTCACCACCATGCGTCCCGATTACGAGAAGAAGTGGGACGATCTGAAGGTCTTCATTCAGTACGGCATCCTCACCGACGAGAAATTCGCCGAGAAGGCGCAGGATTTCATGCTGCTGAAGTCCACCGACGACAAGTACTTCACGGCCAAAGAGTATATCGACGTCGTCAAGGACAACCAGACCGACAAGAACGGCAATATCATCCTGCTCTATGTGGACGATCCCGTTGAGAAGCATCCGTTCCTCGAAGCGGCCAAAGCCAAGGGTTACGACGTTCTGGAGATGAACGGCCCGCTCGACAACCACTACGTCAACTGGTACGAATCGAAGAACCAGAACGTGCGTTTCGTAAGAGTCGACAGCGACGTGATCGAGAAACTCATTCAGAAAGAGGACCACATAGCCATGTCGCTCACCGACGCGCAGCAGGAGATCATGCGTCCCGTGTTCGAGAGCCAGTTGCCCAAAGACGAGAAGATCACCTACAACATATCGTTCGAGCCCATGTCGGCCGACGAAGCACCCGTGGTCATTACGCAGAACGAGTTCATGCGCCGCATGAAGGAGATGGCCAAGGTAAGCGGGGGAGGCATGAGCCAGTTCTATGGCCAGATGCCCGACAACTTCACCATCGCGGTGAACGGCAACCATCCCATCGTGATCGACATTTTAGGCAAGGTCGAGCAGGAGTACGGCGACAAGCTCAAAAGCATAACCAAGAAGATCGACGCTGCCGTAGCCGAGGAGAACCGTTTCGAGGAGACGGTGAAAGACAAAAAGGAGGCCGACCTCGCTCCCGAGGAGAAGCAGATGCGCGAGGAGCTCTCGAAGAAGATCGTGACGCTTCGCGACGAGCGCAACGAGCGTCTGCGCGAGATAGGCGGCGGGAACAAGCTGGTGCGCCAGATCATCGACCTCGCGCTGCTGTCGAACGGCATGCTCAAGGGCAAGAATCTGTCGGATTTCATCCAGCGCAGCATTTCGCTTATCGAGAAATAGGGTGGTACCCTATGCAAAACAAGGCTGTCCTTTTTCGGGACAGCCTTGTTTTTCCATATCGCGGCATCTTATAACAGCGCCTCGACCTTGGCTTTCAAAGCATCCTTGCTCGCCGCGCCCACTACCTTGTCGACAACGGCTCCGCCCTTGATGAATACCACGGTCGGGATGTTGCGCACGCGATACTGCGCCACGATGTCGTCGTTAGAATCGACGTCGCATTTGCCGATTACGACCTTATCCTTGTACTCCTCCGCAAGTTCCTCGATGATGGGACCTATCATGCGGCAGGGACCGCACCACTCGGCCCAAAAATCGATTACTACCGGCTTGTCCGAAGCCATGAGCGCTTCGTAATTCTCGTTGGTTACTACTAATGCCATAATTATAAAAGTTTTACGTGTTTATGATAATGTGTATTTCAGTTCGTTTCCATCCAAATACTCCACCAATTGCGGCGTCAGAGCCACTTTATAGCGTTTCGAATACATATTGAGGTTCACCCCTTCGTTACGATCGCACACCGTGGCGCGAAGTATGGTGTTGCCCTTGTTCTGTCGGATGTTCTCTGCAAAATCCGTGATAAAAGCCTCCGTAAGCTCCTCGATGGGGATATTCACGTGTATCTCCTTTATCATCGTGTCGCGCATCTCCGAGAGCTGCATCATCGACAACACCTTGAATTCCAGCTCGGGATTGTCGCCGTAAGGACGCGGCTGCACCTTGCCCTTCACGAAAAGGAAATAGTTGGGATACATGAAGGGGCGGAAATTCTCGTAATCCTTGCCGAACAGTGCGAATTCGTGCGTCCCGTTGTAGTCCTCCATCGTGAATTTGCCCCAGTGACGCCCCGTCTTGGTGGTCATCTCCTGCACGTTGGTAACCACTCCCGCTACGCCGATCTCCTGACCGTTGAATTGATCCAGATCCGACAAATCCGACATGTGCGCTTTGCACATGTGGTTGATTATGACTGAATAGTCGTCCAATGGATGCGCCGACAAGTAGAGTCCGATCATTTCGCGCTCCTTGTTGAGCACCTGCAACTGGTTCCAATCCTCGGCCACGGGCGTGGTAGGGGGCTGAATGTCGACCACCGAACCGCCGCCGAACAAACTCTGCTGCGAATTGAGCTTCTCGGCCTGCACCCGCTGGCCGTAACGCATCAACTGCTCGATAAACGTGAGCGGGCTGCTGCCGCGGGGATCGACGGCGAAGAACTTGCTGCGGTGGAAATCGATTATCGAGTCGAATCCCCCCGAGTAGGCGATGTTCTCCATACACTTGCGGTTCACCACGTTGAAATTGATGCGCTCGACGAAATCGTAAATGTTCCTGAACGGCCCGTTCGCCTCGCGCTCCTCGATTATCGACTTCACGGCCGCCTCGCCGACACCCTTTATCGCCGCCATGCCGAAACGTATGTCGCCAGCCTTGTTCGACGAGAAGTTCTGCTCCGACTCGTTCACATCGGGTCCCAACACATTTATATCCATGTGTTTGCATTCGGTCATGTAGGCCGTAATGTTCTTTATGTCGGTAAGGTTCCGGCTGAGCACCGCCGCCATGTACTCCGAAGGATAGTTGGCTTTCAGATATGCCGTCTGGTAGGCCACCCACGAATAGCACGTGGCGTGCGACTTGTTGAAGGCGTACGAGGCGAACTTCTCCCAGTCGGCCCATATCTTCTCCAGCACCTGCGGATCGTGACCGTTCTTGCGCCCTCCCTCGATGAACTTGGGCTTCAAATGATCCAGCTTGTCCTTGAGCTTCTTACCCATCGCCTTGCGCAGCGTGTCCGACTCGCCTCGGGTGAATCCCGCCAGCAGGCGCGAGAGGAGCATGACCTGCTCCTGATACACCGTAATGCCGTAAGTATCTTTCAGATACTTCTCCATCAAATCGATATCGTAAACGATCGGTTTGCGGCCATGCTTACGGTCGATGAAGTCGGGAATGTAATCCATCGGGCCCGGACGGTAGAGGGCGTTCATGGCTATCAGGTCCTCGAAAGTGGTGGGCTTCAGCTCGCGCAAATACTTCTGCATGCCCGGGGACTCGAACTGGAACGTTCCGATGGTGCGGCCCTCGCTGTAAAGTTTGTACGTCGCGGGGTCGTCTATGTCGATGGTGTCGATATCCACCGTCTCGCCCTTGGTATGCTTCACGTTGGCCACGGCATCCTTTATGATCGACAAGGTCTTGAGACCGAGAAAGTCCATCTTTATGAGGCCCGTATCCTCTATAACCGAACCCTCGTACTGCGTGACGAGCATCTTTTCGCCCGTCTCCTTGTCGTCGGCCGTGCTCACGGGCACCCAGTCGGTTATGTCGTCGCGGCAGATGATGGTTCCGCACGCGTGCACGCCCGTGTTGCGGACGTTGCCTTCCAACATGCGGGCATACTTTATGGTGTCGCTCAATACGGGATCCTCCGAATCCTCGGCAGCCTTCAGTTCGGGCACGTAATCTATCGCATTGGCGAGATTTATCTTCTTGTCGGGAATGCGGTCGGGCACCAGCTTGCACAAGCGGTCCGACTCCTTGAGCGGCAGTTTCTGCACGCGGGCCACATCCTTCAAAGCCATCTTGGTGGCCATCGTGCCGTACGTGATGATATGCGCCACCTTCTCCTTGCCGTACTTCTGCGTCACCCAGTTGAGCACGCGGCCGCGGCCGTCGTCATCGAAGTCTATATCGATATCGGGCAGCGAAATACGGTCGGGATTAAGGAAACGCTCGAACAGAAGGTCGTATTTGATGGGGTCGATCTGCGTGATACCCAAACAGTAGGCCACAGCCGAACCCGCCGCCGAACCACGTCCCGGGCCGACCGACACGTCGAGTTGCTCGCGCGCCGCGCAAATGAAGTCCTGCACGATGAGGAAGTATCCCGGGAAACCCATCGTCTTCATGATGTGCAGCTCGAATTTCAACCGCTCGGCCACCTCGGGCGACAGCGGATCGCCGTAACGCACCTTGGCGCGGTCCATCGTCAGCTTGGCCAAATAGTCGGCCTCCAACTTTATACGATAGAGCTTGTCGTACCCGCCCAACTTGTCGATCTTCTTCGCCGCCTCGTCTTCGCTCATCATCACGTTGCCGTTCTCGTCGCGCGTGAACTCGTCGAACAAATCGCGCTCGGTGTAACGCTCGCGATACTCCGCCTCGGTGCCGAAATCCTCGGGAATGGCGAACGTGGGCATGATGGGGGCGTGATCGATGGAGTAGGACTCCACGCGGTCGCATATCTCCACCGTGTTGGCCAGCGCCTCGGGCACGTCGCCGAATATGGCGTTCATCTCGGCGCGCGTCTTCATCCACTCCTGCTTCGAGTAGAGCATTCGTTTGGGGTCGTCCAGATCCTTGCCCGTACTGAGGCATATCAATCGGTCGTGCGCCTCGGCATTGGCCTCGTCGACGAAGTGCACATCGTTGGTACATACCAACTTTACGCCGCATTTTCTCGACAACTCCTTCAGGTGCTTGTTGACCTCCGTCTGCAACGGGTACACCTCGTGGTTCGCCCGTTCGACGGTGGCTTTGTGAAGCTGGAGCTCGAGATAGTAATCCTCTCCGAATACGCGCTTGTGCCACTCTATCGCCTCCTCGGCCGCAGCCAAATCGCCCTCGGTGATTCGTTTCGGAATCTCGCCGCCCAAACATGCCGAGCAGCAGATTATACCCTCGTGGTACTTTTCCAGCTCGAAGTGGTCGGTACGCGGACGCATATAGAATCCCTCGGTCCACGCCTTCGATACGATCTTTATGAGGTTATGATATCCCTTGGCATTCTTCGCCAGCAGAATCAGGTGGTAGCCGCTCTGGTCCTGCTTGCCCTCCTTCATCGCCAAACCGCGACGGGCCACATAGACCTCGCAACCTATTATCGCCTTGAAATCCTCCTTGGGCAGAGCGTCGTACTCGGCTTTCAAAGCCGTCATCCCCGCCGTCTGCTCGTCGGTGGGCGTGCCAGCGGCATCCATCGCGGCCTGCAAAGCGGCTATCTTGGCCTCGACGGCCTTCACCTTGTCGCGACGCGCGCCGTTTTTCTTCTTCACATAGTTCCAAAACTCCTTTATACCGAACATGTTGCCGTGGTCGGTAACCGCAATGCCTTTCATTCCGTCGGCGATTGCCTTGTCGACGAGCCTCTGAATACTCGCCTGACCGTCCAGAATGGAGTATTGCGAATGGACATGAAGATGAACGAAATCCTGCATATATCCCAATTTATATCGTTATCGATCCAGTGAGGCCGCCACAATGTTCGCTATAACGGCTCTCGTGCGCGCGACGCTCCCCTCGTCGACGGGATGCACGCGGTTAGTAAGCAAAATCACAGCCACGCCCTCGTCGAGATCCATCATCATCGACGTGCCCGTATATCCCGTATGGTCGACGGTGCGCCCCTCGGTAAAGAGGTCGCCCCCGACCGACGAGCCGCCGACCCATCCCAGCGTGCGGCCGAAACGCTCGTATCCCGTCGGGATACGGAAAAAGGTCTCCACGGCCCGACGCGACAGCACGCTGACATGCCGTCCCTCCTCTGGGAAATCCACCGATCCGCCGTTCATGAGCATCGACGCTATGACGGCCAGATCTTCGGCCGTCGAAAAGAGACCCGCATTGCCCGAAACGCCTCTGTTCACTATGCGGGCAGTGGGGTCGTGCACCTCGCCGCGCAACACCTTCCCGTCGACCAGCGACGTGGGCGCTATGGGCGCATCGGGCGCGTATGGCCGCTCGGCGTCGTCGACGGCGTTGTACCAAGTGTCGGCGAGCCCCAACGGGCGAAATATCTCGCGCTCGGCGAAACGATCCATGCGCTCGCCCGCAACCCGTTCGATTATGGCCTGCAACACTATGAAGTTCAGACAGCTGTAACGCAGCTCGTCGCTCGGGCGCGACAGACGCGCCGCATCGCGCGCAATATACGCCACGAGCGAGTCGCGCAAGTTCATCTCCGCAGGGTCGCCGTATTTCTCGTATCGCGACACGAACGTCGGCACGTGCACTCCCGCAGGCAAACCCGAGGTATGTGTCAGAAGATGTTTTATCGTAATGTCCCTTTTCGCGCCGCTTTTGTCGCTCCACGGCTTGAAATCGGGTATGTAAAGCGCCACATCGTCGGTAAGACGCACCTTTCCGTCCTCCACCAGACGCATGAACGCAAGGGTAGTGCCCACGCACTTGCTCAACGACGCGAGATCGAACACGGCATCCTCCGTCATGGGTATGGTGTCGCCTATCGGCTCGCCGCTCACGGGATCCGCGCCCGAACACACCTGCCTGTTGCCGTAAGCCTTCAGGTAGAGCACGTCGCCCGCCGACTTGCCGTCTTCGGCCCGTCGCACCACGCACAGTACCGCCCCGGGAAACTCCCCGTCGGCGATGGCATGCAATATAACGCTGTCGGCCAAAGCCATCCTCCCGAGATCGAAACCCGCACCCGCCGCGCCGCCCGAACGGAATGCGAGCACACCGCCTGCCGCCGCTGCGACCACTATCAGTGAGACTATTGTTTTTACAAAACCTTTCATATTGATCCTGCGCAAGTTACCTCACGAAACGACCATGCCGCTTCGTTTTTACAAATATATGGATAAAATATCTAATATTTTGGTTTGCTCATTGCAAGTTATCAACAAATAATGCTTAACGTCAACGAACGGCATCGCGCGCACGCTCCCCTCGGACGCCGCGGCGCGAAACCGACATATATGAAACTATGGAAGAGGAAAATTTGATCGTCATCCGCGAATACGACTCGGTCAACGAGGCCGAATGGGACAAATCGCTGCTCGAAGGGGCGGGAATCTATGCCACGATACGCAACGAGATCATGGCCGCCGTCTACCCCATAGGGTTCGCGCCCGCCCAATTGGTCATCCGCAACGAGGATCGCGCCAAGGCCGAAGAGATTCTCGACGCTTACGCGAGCGAGTAGGTCACCCGTTCCACACTCTCCACGCCGCCTCGGCCTGCGCGTACAGCATGTCCAAACCCGAAATGGTATGCGCTCCGCGCCGTGCGCCGCGTTCGAGAAAACGCGTTAGCGGCGGATTATATACCAAATCGAACATATAGTGTCGATCGGTAAGGCAGTCGTAAGGGATATCGGGCGCATCCTCGACGTGCGGATACATCCCCACGGGCGACGTGTTGACTATCAGATGATGCTCCGCCATCACCTCGCGCGACAGATCGTCGTACGACAGATTGCCTTTGGCTCTGTCGCGCGACACGATGGTAAAGGGAATATCACGCTCGGCCAAAACGTATTGCACAGCCTGAGCCGCGCCGCCCGTGCCGAGCACCAAAGCGGCGTCGACCGTCGCACCGCCCAATAATTTGTCGAGCGACAGACGTATCCCGTCCACATCGGTGTTGTATCCCCTGCGTTCGCCGTCGGGCATTATCTTCACGCAATTCACCGCACCTATGTTGCGCGCCTCGTCGCTCAACGAATTCAAATAGGGGATTATCTGCTGTTTGTAAGGGATCGTCACGTTGAATCCCGCGAGATGCGGGGTCGAGGCCATGAAATCCTCGACGCAAGCTACGTCGGACAACTCGAAAAGCCCGTACGAGCACTCGCCGTCCAACCCCTCGCGCTCGAATTTCTCGGCGAAATACTTAGCCGAAAACGAATGGCCCAACACGCGGCCTATCAACCCGTACCGCCTCATCGCTACAACAATTTGGCGACCAACACGAACGACCCGATCAAAAGCACGGTGAACGCTATGGCCAGCAGGTTGAAATACTTGTCTATGAACCTCTTGATCGGAGCACCGAAACGCCATATCAGCCACGCGATGACGAAGAACCGCAATCCGCGCGACACCACCGACGCCAGCAGGAACATGACGAAATTTATATGGAACAATCCGCCCGTTATGGTGAAGAGTTTATAGGGCAGGGGAGTGAACCCAGCGGTGAATACTATCCAGAAGTTGTATCGGTCGTACAACGCGCCCACCTTCAGGAAACTCTCCATCGAGAATACGTGATTAAAGAAGAACTGCGCGAGCGCGGTATATTCGCCGGCGGTGTTCTGCCACAGAAAAAAGCCGAGAGCGTAACCCGCCATCGCACCCGTGATGGATCCCGCGAGACATATCGCGGCATAACGGAACGAACGCGTCGTGACCCCGAGACACAACGCTATGAGCAGAACATCGGGCGGTATCGGAAAAAAACTCGACTCCGCGAATGCGAAACAAAACAAAGCCAATGCTCCCCAGCGCGAATTCCCCCACGAGAGCATCCAATCGTACAGACGTTTTACCCAATTCATCTTGATTCCGTTCATTATAAATGTCTGCAAATATACATAAAAGATATGCACCCTCATGCAAAAGCCTTCGAAAATTCATGCGACTCGCAACAGGCGCGCAGTTCGCGGCCTAATGATACCGCTCAAGTTCAGCTATGCGCTCGGCTTATCGAAAACGTGTCGTAATCCCGCCGCCGATCACTCGGTCGCCGCGATAAAACACGACGGGCTGTCCCGCCGCGGGCGCCCATGCCGCGCCGCCGAGCAGTATGCGGTAACCGCCCGCGATCCTCTCCGCCCGACGCATGCGCCCTTCGGGATTGCGTCCCACGCCGCGAATCACGACCTCGATGTCGTCCGCCGTGAGAAACTCCTCCTCGTCGACGATATTGCATTCGCCGATCTCCAACGTCTCGTAATACAAATCCGCATCGTCGCCGACCACCAATCTGTTACGCTCGGCATCTATCGCCACCACGGGCCGCCCGACCACGCCGTCCAGCCCCCGTTTCTGTCCGATCGTGTAGAACGCTATGCCGTCGTGCCGCCCGACCGCGCGCCCTTGCTTGTCGACGATCTCGCCGCCGCGCGAAGCGGCAGGGTAGCGTCGCTCCATGAACTCGCGGCAGCTGCGCCCTTGCAGGAAACAGAGGCCCATGCTCTCGCGTTTGTCCTCGAACCGCGCCTTTATCTCGCTCTTCACCGCATGCCCCATAGGCGTCAGAGCGCGCGAAAGCACGCTTTGCGACAATCCCCACAAATAATACGACTGATCCTTGGTCCTATCGTCGGCGCGCGACACGTAAAAACGGCCGTTGCGCTCCGCGATGTTGAAATAATGCCCCGTCGCCACGAACCGCGCGCCTCGGCGATCGGCCTCCTCGATAAGATACCGCCACTTTATCAAAGGGTTGCATCGCACGCATGGCGACGGCGTACGCCCCGCGACATAACTGAGGACGAAATAATCGACGATCTGCGTCGAAAACACGTCCCGCACATCCCTCACGACATGTTCCGCTCCGACCTCGGCCGCCGCGGCGCGGGCGCGCCCGACGAGTTCGACGTCGCCCGTCGTGTCGAGCGTCAGGGCCGTGACGCCCAAACCCCGCTCCGACAAAAAACGAGCGGCAGTAACGCTGTCGATACCGCCGCTGAAACCCAATATGACTCTCTCCATTCCTCTCTCCACCGATTATGAGTTTTCGCTACTCTTTCGATTCGCAACCCTCGGCCTCACACCTCGCGCGCACGAACTCCAGCGTCTCGGCGAAGCAGGCGGCGAACTTCTCGAAGTCCTCTTTGTACAAAAAAACCTTGTTGCGTTCGTTCTCGACCCCGCGGGAGGTTATTTTCTTTCGCAATTCGGTTATAGTCAGAAAATAATCGTTTGCGCGCGTGGTCTTCACATCCAGAAAGTAGGTGCGGTGGCCCGCCTTTATCATCTTGGAGAAGACCGAATCGCCGAAACCTTCGTTTATTTCGCGTCGTTCGAATTCAGATCCTGAGGCCATAGAAAAATCGGTTGTTAAATTATTTCCAAAAATATGTAAAAATTTTCCGATTTTCAAATGTTTCGAAATTATTCTAACTTCAGAATCGATTCGTAAGCTCCGCCGTCGTCGCCGACGACCTCCAACGCCTTTATAAAGTACTCGTTTTCACGAGGGTTGATGTATCTGTAAAATTCCGACGATGTGAAGAGTCTTTGGGCGACCAAAGCCGCCAGTTGATTCTCCATCAACGGCCGCGACCGCGCGAACTGCTCCTCGTCGAACTCGACACCTTTCGCGTCGGCCATATCGGTCAAACGCTTCATATCCTCGTCGCCGAACGCGAACCCCGCCTCGAACTTCCCGAAATCGGGATACTCGGCGGCCAGTCGCTCGCGGTTACGATCCATGTAAGTCATTATGAAATCGCCGTAAACGCCCTGCGCAACCACCTTCATCATGTAGTCCGATATGTCGGTGGTATCGACCTCGATCTTAATGTCGGGTTCTATGCCTCCGCCGCCGTAAACCTTGCGATGCGAACGCACGGTCTCGTATACGGGGCGTTCCACCGCGGTTTCGACGGAATCCGCCTTCTCGTCGCCGCGCAGACGATTCACGAACGACTCGTAATACTCATCCTTGCGCCCCTTCTCGTACGGACGCTGTATGACGCGCCCCGTCGGAGTGTGATAGCGCGCCACGGTTATCCTTACGGCCGACCCGTCGCCCAAAGGCACCTGACGCTGCACCAACCCCTTGCCGAAGCTGTCGCGACCGATTACCACGGCGCGGTCCCAGTCCTGCAAAGCGCCCGCCACGATCTCGCTCGCCGAAGCGGAATTCTCGTTGATGAGCACCGCGACGCGCCCGTCGAACCCGCCGCCCTCCGACGCCGCGTAACGCTCGGGAGAGACGGCGCGCCCCTCGGTCGACACCACCAAAGCCCCCTCGGGCAGGAAATATCCCGCCATCTCCACGGCCTGATCAAGCAATCCGCCGCTGTTGCCGCTCAAATCCAGAATGAGCGACTCAATAGCGCCCATCTTCGCCATCGCCTCTCGGAACTCGCGCATGGTGGTGCGACCGAAGCGGTTCACCTTTATATAACCCGTACGGTCGTCGACCTTGAACGCCGCATCCACCGTATTGAGCGGAATATTGTCGCGCGTGATGTCGAAATTCAATATCTCGGGGACGCCCCGACGCGCCACGCCGATCTTCACCTTCGATCCGCGCGGTCCGCGCAGCCGCGGGGGCACGTCGCTGCGTTTCAGCCCCACGGCACTCTCGCCGTCGATCTCCACAATGCGGTCGTTGGGACGCAATCCGACAGTCTCGGCAGGTCCCTTGACCACCGTGTTGACGACCAGTATCGAATCGTTGAGGATATTGTATTCGATGCCTATGCCGCTGAACTCGCCCTCGAAAGCCTCGGTCTGCGCGCGCATCTCCTCGGCGTCGAGATAGACCGAATGAGGGTCCAGCTCCGACAACATGCTGCGAATGGCGTTCTCCACCAAAGGTTTCATCTCCACGTCGTCGACATATATGCCGTTCAGATAGCGGTAGAAACGGTTCAGCTTCTGAAGCTGCTCCGCAGCGTCATCCGTCTGCGCCGAAGCGCAAAGGCCTATGGCGACGAAGACCGCCGCGAGCGTCGAACGCAATATCCTTTTCATAATACGATTCTGTTTTATGTTTTCGGGCCGTGCCCACTGCGGGCCGCGGGGATTACGCCAGTTCGTCGCAGAGGGCGTCGAACGACACGGTGCGCTGTTCGCCCGTGCGCATGTTCTTTACCGTCGCGGAGCGCGTCTCCAGCTCGTTGCTGCCCACGATGACCACATACGGGATCATGCGGCGATTGGCATACTCCATCTGCTTCTTCATCTTGGCGGCCTCGGGATAGATCTCCGTCGCCACGCCTCGGTCGCGCAAGGCGCGCATCATGCCGAGCGAAGCCATGCATTCCTCGGCTCCGAGATTTACGAACAACACCTTGGTCGAGAAATTAACCTCCTCGGGGAAGAGGTCGAGGCCCACCATAACGTCATAGATGCGGTCGGCGCCGAACGATATGCCCACGCCCGAGGTGTCGGGCATGCCGAATATTCCCGTCAGATCGTCGTAACGACCTCCGCCGCAGATCGATCCGATGGCGAAATCGTTAGCCTTGACCTCGAAGATGGCGCCCGTATAATAGTTCAAACCGCGTGCCAGCGAAAGGTCGAGTTCGACGGGCAGCGATATGCCCGAAGACTTCGCGTAACCGAATATCTCGGCCATCTCCTCCACGCCGCGCAGCCCCGTCGCCGAGCCTCCGATAACCTCGCGCAACTTCGCCAGCTTCTCATCGTTGGAGCCGCTCAATTCGAGTATAGGTTGCAGCTTGGCGATCGCCTCGTCGTCCAATCCGCGCCCGGCGAGTTCGGCCTTCACGTTATCGATGCCGATCTTCTCCAGCTTGTCGATGGCCACCGTGATATCCATCATCTTGTCGGCGTGGCCGATGGTCTCCGCGATGCCGTACAGTATCTTGCGGTTGTTCATCTTAAGCGTCACTCCGATTCCCAGCTTGCCGAAAATGCGCTCCACGATCTCTATGAGCTCCACTTCGTTGAGCAGCGACCGCGACCCAATGACATCCACGTCGCACTGGTAGAACTCGCGATAGCGGCCCTTCTGCGGACGGTCGGCGCGCCATACGGGCTGAATCTGGTAACGCTTGAACGGGAACGTTATTTCACCTTGATGCTGAACCACATAACGGGCAAAAGGAACGGTCAGGTCGTAACGCAGGCCCTTCTCGCATATCCGCGACGCCGAACGCACCTCCGCGTCGGCGAGTCCCGCCGCGTAGTCGCCCGAATTGAGGATCTTGAAGAGCAGTTTGTCGCCCTCGTCGCCATATTTGCCCAGCAGGGTGGAGAGGTTCTCCATCGCGGGGGTCTCTAAAGGCGCGAATCCGTATGTGCGGAACACGCTCTTCACCGTTTCGAAAATATAGGTGCGGCGCATCATCTCGGCAGGCGAGAAGTCGCGGGTACCTTTGGGTATTGAAGGTTTCTGTGCCATTATATTTTTACTTTATTAAATCCGACTTCAATAATATTAAACCTCGTTTTAACATTATTAAACGACGATTCAATTTTATTGAAAATCGGTTGCGAATTACTCCATAAGTTTCTTGTACTTCACTCTCTTGGGCGCGGTATCCTCGCCCTGCGCGCGTTTCCACTCCTCGTACTCGCTGTACGAGCCCTCGTAGAAGACCACTTTCGAGTCGCCCTCGAACGAGAGGATATGCGTGGCGATACGGTCGAGGAACCAACGGTCGTGCGAGATCACCACGGCGCAACCCGCGAAGTTCTCCAGACCCTCCTCCAGCGCGCGCAACGTATTCACGTCGATGTCGTTGGTAGGTTCGTCGAGCAACAGCACGTTGCCCTCCTCCTTCAGAGCGAGCGCCAGATGCAGGCGATTGCGCTCGCCGCCCGAGAGCATGCCGCACTTCTTCTCCTGATCGGCTCCCGAGAAGTTGAAGCGCGCCACGTACGCGCGCGACGGAATCTGACGGTTGCCCAACGTTATAAGGTCGCTGTTCTGCGAGATCACCTCGTAAACGCTCTTTTCGGGATCGATCGACTTGTGCTGCTGGTCCACGTACGCCAGCTTCACGGTCTGGCCGACGGTGAAGGTTCCCTCGGTGGGCTGCTCCAATCCCATTATCATACGGAACAGGGTGGTCTTGCCCGTACCGTTGGGGCCTATCACGCCGACGATGCCCGCGGGCGGCAGCGAGAAGTTGAGTTCCTCGTACAGTATGCGGTCGCCGAAGACCTTCTTCACGTCGTGCGCCTCGATCACCACGTCGCCCAAACGCGGACCGTTGGGGATGAATATCTCCAGCTTCTCCTCCTTCTGCTTCACATCCTCGTTCAGCATCTTGTCGTATGCCGACAGACGCGCCTTGCTCTTGGCGCGACGGCCAGAGGGCGACATGCGCACCCACTCCAACTCGCGCTCCAGCGTCTTGCGGCGTTTGCTCTCCTGCTTCTCCTCCATAGCCAGACGCTTGGTCTTCTGGTCGAGCCAGCCCGAGTAGTTGCCCTTCCACGGGATGCCCTCGCCGCGGTCGAGTTCGAGGATCCATCCCGCCACGTTATCCAAGAAATAACGGTCGTGCGTGACGGCTATGACGGTGCCTTTGTATTGCTGCAAGTGCTGTTCGAGCCAATCGATGCTCTCGGCGTCGAGGTGGTTGGTAGGCTCGTCGAGCAACAGCACGTCGGGCTGCTGCAACAGCAGACGACACAACGCCACGCGGCGACGCTCGCCGCCCGACAGCACCTTCACGCTCTGGTCGGGATCGGGGCAGCGCAAGGCGTCCATCGCGCGCTCCAGCACGCTGTCCAGCTCCCAGCCGTTCACGTGGTCGATCTGCTCGTAAAGCTCGCCCTGACGCTCGACGAGACGGTTCATCTCGTCGTCCGACATGGGCTCGCACAGCTTCATGTTGATATCCTCGTACTCCTTGAGCAGCGCCACCGTGGCGGCGCATCCCTCCTCCACGACCTGTTTCACGGTCTTCGAGTCGTCAAGCTGCGGCTCCTGCTCGAGATAACCCACCGAATACCCGGGAGCGAAGACCACCTCGCCCTGATAGTTTTTGTCTATGCCCGCGATGATCTTCATCAAGGTCGACTTACCCGATCCGTTGAGACCGATGATACCGATCTTGGCCCCATAAAAGAACGAGAGGTAGATGTTGTTGAGAACTCTCTTTTGGTTGGTGAACGTCTTCGAGACGCCTACCATGGAAAAGATGATTTTTTCGTCTGCCATTATTTATAGTTTTTATTTGATTCCAATTATCCCACAAAGATAGCACAAGCCGACGGGTGTACAAAATTTATTGCCGATTAATTCCCGCCGCGAGCCGAAGCCTGACGATCCGACGAAAAGTCGCGCGGCCAGTCGATTCGGTCCGATTATAGAAAAAGCCTATCCAAGTATAAAATAATACGATCGAAAATGCTATTGCGGCACTGAATTTTCATCTAAATTTGCACAACGGAAAAACAGAATTCATTCACACATAACAAACATTATCATGGAAAGCATCAAAGGCACTTTGACCGAGCAGAACTTGCTCAAGGCGTTCGCCGGCGAAAGTCAGGCGCGCAACCGATACACCTACTTCGCAAGCGTGGCGAAAAAAGAGGGATACGAGCAGATCGCGGCCGTATTCACCGAGACGGCCGAGCAGGAGAAGGAGCACGCGAAGCGTTTCTTCAAATACCTCGAAGGCGGCCAAGCGACCATAACGGCAGCATACCCCGCGGGACGCATCGGCTCGACGCCCGAAAACCTGCTGGCCGCGGCGCAGGGCGAACACGAAGAGTGGGATGTGCTCTATTCGGGATTCGCCGAGACCGCCGAGCAGGAGGGTTTCGCCGAGATAGCCAACACTTTCCGCCAGATCGCCAAGGTCGAGGCCGAGCACGAAAGCCGCTATCTGAAACTGCTCAGCCGCATAACCGACGGCAACTTCTTCGTGCGCGACAACGAGATATGGTGGCAGTGCCGCAACTGCGGTTACGTATGCAAGGCCAAAGAGGCTCCGCTCAAGTGCCCCGCGTGCGCACACCCGCAGGCCTATTTCGAGCCCAAGAAAGAGAATTACTAAACGGCCGAACGGCCTCGACGAAAACGCCTCCGACTTTCGAAAGTCGGAGGCGTTTTCGTTTCGACGGCGGCGAGAGTTCAAATCCCGAGCAGCTCGCGCGTATCGGACATAAACCGTTCGTAAGCGCGCCGCGAATCGGCACTCATGCGCAGCGTGTCGCACACTTCGGGAGGCAGAATCGCATAGTCGGGACACATGACCCACACGGGAACGATATCCGTGCTGTACGACAACTCGCCGTCGGGCGCGAGGGTCACGTCGATGACCGCCACCAATCCGCCGTCGCAATAACGCTTGCGCTGGTTCGACACGAAGTTCCCGAGAGAATAGAGCGTCACGCAGCCGTCCGACTCCGTCTCGAACGGCTGCGCCACATGCGGATGGCTGCCGATGATAAGGTCGACTCCATACCGCTTCAGAAACGCCGCCACGGCGCGCTGCTCGGCGTTGGGACGACGTTCGTACTCGTTGCCCCAATGCACGGCGGCAATCACGCAATCGGCGCGGCGGCGGTCGATCGAGGCCAGATCGCGGGCCATCGCTACGGTGTCGAGCAGATTCACTATCGTGCCGCGCGGCACGGGGATGCCGTTGGTGCCGTAAGTGTAGTTGACCACGGCGAACGCGATGCCGCCGCGTTCGAGATAGGCGACATTGTTCGACGCGTAATCGAGGCTGTCGCGATATACTCCCGTGCGGGCGATACCGCGGCTGTCGAGAATGTCGGCCGTGGACACGATGCCCCGCGCGCCCCTATCGCAGCAGTGATTGTTGGCCATCAAGGCCAGATCGATATTCATGTCGCGCATGGCGTCGGCCACCGCAGACGGAGATCGGAAACACGGGTAACCCGAGTAGGGGCCCTCGTCGGAAAGGGTGGTTTCGAGATTTACTATAGCAAGATCGGCCTCGCGGAAATAACGGGCCACGTGGCGGAACGACTCGCGGTAATCGTATCGTCCGTCGGAACGCCGCGCCGCCGACACCTGCGGCATGTGCTGCATCAGATCGCCCGCCGCCACGATACGCGCCCGCCTGACCCGAGGGGTCGGAGGCTCCGTCGCGACGACCGCTTCGGTCTCGGGAAACGACACGAGCGACAACGGCGCGAATGCCGCCGCTAACATGAGGATTATGATCGGGATTGTCTTCACGGGGTTCAAAGTTAGGAAAAATATCGGGAACCGACGCCGGCCCGCAAACCGCTTACGCAAAAAAGGCCGCCCGACACCCGTTGTCGGACAGCCTTCGCACAAATCGTTTCCGACCGTCGTCAGAAGTTATATTGAATCATCAAGCTCACTCGGTTGGCCTCGCTCTTGAGCGAGTTCATATCCCTGCGCGAACCGTGGAGATACTCCGCGGCGATACGGCAGTTGGGGGTAGGCTGATAGAATATGTTTCCGAACATGTAGTTGCCGCGCTTGTACTCGGTCTCGGCATAGTAGCCGTTGTGTTTCTCGACACGCGCGGTAGAGTAGCCGCCCGAGATCCAGAACTTCGACGGAACGAAGCTGAGCTGACCCGCAGCCTGCCAAGCCCACATCGGCATGGTCTGTATGCGCATGGCATTCTCGGGGTTGGGCGTGAAGTCGAGCCCGCTGCCCGCAAGATCCTGAATGTAGGGAGCGATTCCCTCGCCGTAGACACCGTTGAAGAAGATGGTGAAGAAGGGGCAGGTCTCCAAACGGCCGCTCGCCTGCACGCCCCAGCCGAAGAGGCTGGTGTTCTTCCCGGTGGCGGCGTTGTGCATATACATGTTGCGGAACACTCCCGATGCGCGGAAATGGCTTTGGCGATTCTCGCCCCAAGCGACCTGAAGGTAGACGGGAACGTCGGGCACGCGCTGCGAGATGGGGCGGAAATTCTCATCGTACGTTCCGCTCACCGTCGGCATCTCGGCTGCCACGCCGAAAGTGAAATAGTCTTGCAGGAAATCGACCTCGTAACGCAGCATGGTGGCGAAACGGAGATTATAGGCATTCGGGCCCTGAAAATCGACCGTGAGAGGCGCGGCCTGCAAGTCGCAGAAGGTGGTGATGTCGCGACCCGCCGTAAAGCCGAGCAACGACACGTAGGCCGAACGCAGACGCGGCGTGTAGCTGAACTCCTCGCCGCCGCGGAAATCCATATCGACGTAAGCGACCACGCGGCCCAGCGAGCGAGAGTTGATTACCGCCTTGGTGAACAGACGCGACGTGGTGGCGTCCATCATCAGTCGCTGACGGTTGGCGTATGTCTCCTGCATGGGGATGTCGTAGGGGATGAAATCGATGTTATCGACCGCACCCTTCAGATCATAGCTCGCGCGGAGGTTGATGTAACCGCCGATACCGAGCGCGAATTTGTTGTCCTTGGTGGCGAAGACGAATTGCGGATTATGCGCCTGCTGGAAACCCGTGCGGAGCGTTTGCTCGAAATCCTGACGGGCGCCCGCGGCGGCCATGTTCTTGCGGGCCACCGCCTGCTGCATGGGGCATCGGGCTACCGAATCGGTCTGTTCGACGGCGATCATGTATACCGTCGGCCGATGCCGCTCGATGCGCCAGCCGCGTCGTTGAGCCGATGCGCCGTATGCGCACAACACCAGATACATGACAACGATCAGGAGTCTTGATTTTTTCATAAGTCGAATTGATTTTGTTTGAATAAGTAACTAATTTTTAACGTTTGCAATGTTAAAATATCCTATCTTTGCAACAAGATTCAAGCAACTAATATGCCAAAGGAGCGAATTTTGATACGCTCCGCGAATCGCAAATTCCCAACCGTATGATCTGGTTCATAGCTCTGTTCTCGCTCGCCATGATCGCCGTGGACTGCATGGCGGCCAAACGGCTCTTCGGCGACCGCACCCCTAAATTCCGAAAGGCCGTCGCCGTCGGAGCGCTCGCGGCCGATCTGTTGCCGTTCCTGAGCATGGCGGCCGTATTCACGCTCTCGCGCGACAACACCACGGGCGTGATGAAGTTCTCGGCGTGGATGTTCTACCTATATATGATTACCGCCGTGGCGCGGCTGCCTTTCAACATATCCGCGGTGCTGTCGCGCGGCAAAACGGCGCGGATGATCGGAGCGGCCGCGAGCATGGCGATGATCGCCGCGTTCGTATACGGCATGGCCGTAACGCGCACCGATTACGAGGTGAAACGCGTGACCTTGGAATCGGACCGTCTGCCCGCCTCGTTCGACGGGTACAGGATAGCGGTGGTGTCGGACATACATATCGGCACGCTTCTGCGGCCGCAGAAGGAGCTGGCCCGCATAGCCGAAACAAGCAACTCGCTCCGTCCCGACATGGTGGCATTCTGCGGCGATCTGGTGAACATTCGCTACACCGAGATCGACGAACCCGTCGCCCGCGCGCTCGGACTGTTCGCGGCCCCCGACGGCATATTCTCCGTGATCGGAAACCACGACACGGGAGTGTACATCCGCGACTCGCTGTCGCTCACGCCCGAGGAGAACACCGCGCGCCTAATAGAAAAAGAGGAGGCGATAGGGTGGCGGGTGCTCGACGACCACACCGAGTACATCCGCCGCGGCGCCGATTCGATAGCCGTCACGGGCATATCGTTCTCGCGCGCTTTGGCCAAGGAACGCCACTCGTCGCATATTCCCGCCGTCGGGCTGGACGAGATATACGCCTCGGTTCCCGATTCGCTGTTCGACATTACCATCGCGCACATTCCGCAGCTGTGGACTCCGATACTCGAAAAACGGTCGGCCGACCTCACGCTTTCGGGCCACGTGCACGCCATGCAGATGAAGTTCCCCGCAGGCGAGCGGGGAGTGTCGCCCGCGCGCTTGCTCTACCCCCGTTGGAGCGGCCTTTACGAGGAGAACGGACGCGCGCTCTACATCAACGACGGCATAGGCTGCGTGCTCTATCCCATGCGCCTCGGCGCACGGCCCGAAATTACGCTCATTACTCTGGAACGTCCTGTTCAGCCGTAAAAACAGACATTCACGACACTCGGGTATAGGGTAAAATGTCGTAAAACGGCAATCTTTTCTCCGATTCGGACAACGGTTTTCTCATAATCGAAAAAGGGGCGTATATTTGTCGGCGTTAATCAAGCAACCTGATTATGAGAAAATATCCGATTTTGATTTGTCTGTCGTTGGCGGCCCTCGCGGCGTCGGCCCAAACCGACGAGCGGCGCATGCTCTCGCTCGAAGAGGCCGTATCGATAGCCACTACCGAGAACCCCGCCATAAAGGCCTCGCAATACGAGGAGCTTGCCGCCAAACGCCAGCGTCAGGCGGCCATAGGATTGCGAATGCCCAAGATCAACGCCGTGGGCAGCTACATCTACACGGGTGACGACATAGCCATCGACGCCAATCATCTGAAAGGTCCCGCGAGCACCGTCGCGGGCGACCTGATAACCGCCGGCATGCAGAACGGAATCATAAACCAGCAAACGGCCGGATTCCTTCAGGGCGCGCTGGGCTCGATGACGGCTCTCGACTGGAAATACACGTTGCAGGATCGCAGCTTCGGATTCGTCGGAGGCGAGATCACGGTGCCCGTATTCCTCGGCGGCAAGATCAATGCGGCCAACAGAGCGGCGCGAATCGACGAGTCGACGGCGGGGCAGGCTGGAATACAGACCCGCAATGCGCTCATTTCGGAACTCGTAGAGCGTTATTACGGTTTGGCGCTGGCGACGCAGGTGGTAAGGGTACGCACTCAGGTCGCCGACGGCATACGCCGTCACCTGAACGACGCCATAGCGCTCGAAGAGCAGGGCATGCTGGCCAAGGCCGAACGGCTGTACGTCGAATTCAAGATGACCGAGGCCGAACGCGAACTCAAAAACGCACAGTTGCAACTGGAGACTATAAAGGATGCGCTGAACAACACGCTCGCATCCGACAATGCCGATTACGTGCCCGTGACGAATATGTTCGTGGTGCAGCAGATCGAGGACGTGGAGTATTACAAGTCGCTGGCTGCGAACCATAACCCGCTGCTGAATCAAGTCACGCTCAAACGGCAGCTGGCCGAAGAGGGCGTGCGCCTCCAGCGTTCGGACTACTTCCCGCAGGTGGTGGCGATGGGCGGCGGCTCGGTCTACAACTATCAGGTCACCGACATGCTGCCGCGCTGGGCCGTGGGAGTGGGCGTGAGCTTCAAGATCTTCGACGGACTCAACCGCGAATACAAATACTCGGCGGCCAAGCAGACCGTAAGACGCGTCGAGCAGTTAGAGACCAAAGCCCGCAGCGACATATCGATTCTGGTGGAGAAGCTCTACAACCAGTTGGAGAACTATTACAACCAATTCGAATCGGTGGAGTCGTCGATCGACTTCGCGGAGGAGTATCTCCGCGCCAAGAACGTCGCATTCATCAACGGCATGAGCTCGGCTTCGGATCTTATCGATGCCGAACTCAATCTGGCCAAGGTGCGCACCGAACGCATACAGATGGCGTTCTCGTATGACGTGGCGTTGGCCAAGCTGCTGGAGGCCGCAGGCGTGAGCGACGAATTCACATCGTACGCACGCCGCATCGACACGCGACAGATCACATTCGACAATAACTAAAGAGACATAATACTATCATGAAAAAAAGCAATGTCATTTGGCTCATTATCGCATTGATAGTGATAATAGCGGCAGTAGCGGCGGTAGGGTATTACCTCAAAAAATCGGAGCCCACGATAATTCAGGGCACAGTGGAGTGCACGAGTTACAAGGCATCGTCGAAGATAGCGGGCCGCATCGAGGAGATGAAGGTCGAGCAAGGACAGCAGGTGACCAAAGGCGAACTGCTTTACGTGCTCTCGACACCCGAGCTGGACGCCAAACTGCGTCAGGCCGAAGCGGTGAAAAGCGCGGCCGCCGCGATGGACGAGAAGGCTTTGGCCGGAGCGCGCAAGCCCCAGAAAGAGGCCGCGCTGAACATGTGGCAGAAGGCACAGGCCGGCAAGCAGCTCGCCCAAAAGACTTTCGAACGCGTGAAGGCCCTGTATGAGCAGGGTGTGGTTCCCGCGCAGAAATACGACGAGGCCGAGGCCAACTACCGCGCCATGGAGGCCACCGAGATGGCCGCCAAAGCCCAGTACGACCTCGCGTTGGACGGCGCAAGCAAGGAGGAGAAAAAAGCCGCGGCCGCTCAGGTGCTTCAGGCCGAGGGCGCGGTGAGCGAGGTGGAGTCGTACATCAGCGACGCCATGGTATATTCGCCCGTCGACGGCGAGGTGTCGACCATCATCGCCGAGCAAGGCGAATTGGTGGGCACGGGTTATCCCGTCGTCGCCATACTCGACACGTCGGACGTGTGGGTGACGTTCAACATCAAGGAGACCATGTTGCCGCGCATACAGGTCGGCACGCGCATGACGGGTTACGTGCCCGCCCTCGACCGCGACGTCGAGCTGGAAGTGACCTACATATCGGTGCAGGCCGATTTCGCGACATGGAACGCCACCAGAACGCAGGGCAGCTTCGATATCCGCACCTTCGCCGTGAAGGCCCGGCCCATGGACGAGGTGCGACGCATACGCCCGGGAATGAGCGTATTGGTGGACTGGGACAAAGTGGGAGAATAAATCTTAAGGACAATGCGATCTTTGCGCAACATATATGCGGTCATGCGACGCGAAATGCAACGGATATGGGCCTACAAACCCTATTTCATGTTGCTCACGGTGTTGCCGATCGTGTCGTTCCTCTTCTTCACCGCAATATTCGAATCGGGCATACCTCACAATCTGCCCATCGCCGTGCTCGACGAGGACCACAGCGTGCTCTCGCGCAAGCTGACCGACATGATCGACGCCGCACCCGAAGCCGAAGTGCGGTACGAGATAACCGACATAGACGAGGGCGAGCGTCTGATGCGCGAGGGCAAGGTGCACGCCATAGTGCAGATCCCCTCGTTCTTCGAGAAGAACATCCTCAGCAATACCCCCGCGCACGTGGAGGGTTACATCTCGGGCGACAACGTGCTCACGAACGGACTCATATCGAAAGATCTGCTTACTACCGTCACCACGTTCGGCACGGGAATACAGTTGCAAATCCTGATGAAGCAGGGACTGACCGAGAAGCAGGCTATGGCGCAGGCCATGCCCGTACGGTTCGACAAGCACGTATTATTCAACCCCTACACCAATTACGGATATTACCTCTCGCCGAGCTTCATGCCGATGATGATAATGATATTCGTGGTGCTGGCCACCGTATTCGCCATCGGGTCGGAGTTGAGATACTCCACTGCCCGCGAATGGATCGAGGCGGCCGAGGGATCGCTGTTCCGCGCGATGACGGGAAAGCTGCTGCCAGTGTTCATGTCGATGACCTTGATGGCGCTGTTGATGTTTTTCCTGCTGTTTGACGTGATAAACGTGCCTCTGAACGGAAGTTTCACCATGTTGTTCGTCGGCTGCGTCGTTTTCATCGTCAGCTATATGGGAATATCGATATTCATCATAGGGCTCACGGCCGACATGCGTTTGGCCATGTCGCTGGGCGGCGGATACTCGGTCATGGCGTTCTCGCTGTCGGGACTCACGTTTCCCGTCATGGCCATGTTCAAGGGAATACAGCTCTTCAGCTACATATTCCCGTTCACCTACTTCACCGACATGATAGTGGACCAAGCGTTGCGCGGCGCGCCCGCGGCATACTCGATACCCGACCTGTGCTGCATGGCCGCGTTCCAGATACTCCCGTTGCTGGTGTTGCCCCGCCTGCGAAGAATCGCGCTCGACAGCAGTTACTGGGGAAAAATGTAAAAAGCACATGAGTAAAATAACACATACCGTAAAATCGCACTGGAGGCAGCTCAATATCGTCATGCGCAACGAGTACGCCCACATATTCCGCGATGCGGGCGTAATACTCATCATGGTGTTCGCGCCTATCATATACGCCACGATCTACTCCACGACGTACGGTTCGCAGGTGCTGCGCAACGTGCCGATAGGGGTGGTGGACATGAGCAAGACCGACGCCAGCCGCAAGCTCGTCGAGGCCATCGGCATGGGTCCCAACACCGTCATCGCCTACGAACTCGACGACATGACGAAGGCGGAGCGCAAATTCTACGAACGCGACATTTACGGCATAATATACATCCCCGACAATTACGAGAAGATGTTGCTCGGCGGACAGATGGCGACCGTGAGCATATGCCTCGACGCCAGCTACATGCTCATGTACCGTCAGGCGTTTCAGGAGATGGTGGCGGGTATCAACACCACGGGCGCGATGGTGGAGTTCCAACGCCTCATAGCCCGCGGCGCCGAGATCCCGCAGGCCAAGGCCATCACGCAACCAGTAATATATCAAGGCCACTCGCTCTTCAACCCCTATTTGGGTTACGGCACCTTCGTCATGCCGCCGATCATCATGCTCATCATCCAGCAAACGCTGCTCATAGGCATCGGCATGATAGGCGGCACGTGGCGCGAGCAGGGTTTGTA
Source organism: uncultured Alistipes sp. (assembly GCA_910587675.1). Classification (GTDB taxonomy): domain Bacteria; phylum Bacteroidota; class Bacteroidia; order Bacteroidales; family Rikenellaceae; genus Alistipes. The sequence continues at coordinate 124,927 of CAJUMU010000001.1, forward strand.
CGGCAAGTTGAAACCCAAGGGCAGCAAGCGGTTGTCGACACTGCCCATCGTAACGGGAAAAGCGTTGGTGTACGCCTCGATATACGCCGTGTCGTCGTTCTATCTGCTGAACGTCCACTACCGACTGTTCCACTATCCGATGAACGGAAACGCCGCGACGATCGCCGTATTCCTCGCCATGTATCTCTTCGCCTGCATATTCATGGGAATCGCCGTGTCGACGCTGTTCCGCCGCCGCGAAACGTCGCTCATGCTTATGTTGTGGACGTCGATTCCGTTGTTCCTGCTCAGCGGCGCGTCGTACCCTGCCGAGGCGATGCCGCGATGGATGGTTCAACTGGCGAGCATATTCCCCAGCACGCACGGCGCCCCGGGATTCGTACGGATACAGACGATGGGCGCGTCGCTCGCCGAGGTGCTGCCCGAAATAAGAGCTTTGGGACGGCTCATCGTGATATATCTGGGATTGTCGTGCATCGGCATACATTTCCTCGTGGAGACCGATCTCGCCGACACGATACGCGACAATTGGAAAAAACGAATCGCCTCCCGCAAGACGGCCGCACGGTCGGCGGAAAATGCGGAATAGGTATACCGACAGCACAAAAAACACGGAGCGGAAAACTGCTCCGTGTTTTTTGTGCCACCCGACCCATACCGCACGCAATGGCATAATAATTGCGCTGTTAGTAAAATTAAGTTACCTGCAACAGAAGATAAACCATCGAACCGACATGAAGAACACTCTGTACCATATTTTTCTTACAGCCGTGGGCCTCGCATCGCTGCCCGCGGCGCACGGACAAAATGCCGACACCCTCGCAGACGAAAAAATCCATCCCATACGCGAAATCGTCGTCACCGGCACCCGCAACGAGACCGACATCCGCCATCTGCCCATGACGGTATCCGTAATCGACCGCAAGAGGATCGACGACGGCAAACGCCCCTCGCTTCTGCCGACGCTGACGGAACAGGTCCCGGGACTGTTCGTGACGGGCCGAGGCATGATGGGGTACGGAGTGTCGACGGGATCGTCGGGGGCCATGACCATGCGCGGCATAGGCAACGGCACGCAGGGCACGCCCACGACGGGCATGCTGGTGCTCATCGACGGCCATCCGCAATACATGGGTCTCATGGGGCATCCCATAGCCGACGCCTATCAATCGATGCTGGCCGAAAGGGTAGAGGTGGTGCGCGGCCCCGCCTCGGTGCTTTACGGATCGAATGCGATGGGCGGAGTCATCAACATCGTGACGCGCAAGATGAGGGAGGATGCCGTGAACACCGATATGCACGTCGGTTACGGATCTTTCAACACCTTGCACACCGAGGCTTCGAACCGCGTGAAGTCGGGACGCTTTTCGAGTGTCGCCACGGCGTCGTACAACCGCAGCGACGGCCACCGCAAAGATATGGGATTCGAACAGTACGGCGGATACGCCAAATTGGGGTGGGACTTCGACGAGCGGTGGAACGCGTGGGCCGACGTGAACCTGACGCACTTCAACGCTTCGAACCCGGGTTCGGTATCCGCGCCGGTGTTCGACAACGACTCGCGCATCACGCGCGGAATGACATCGGTAACGCTGCGCAACGATTACGGCACGACCTCGGGCGCGTTGGGTTTCTTCTATAACTGGGGGCGGCACAAGATCGACGACGGTTACTCGGCGGGCGAGGAGCCGCTCGACTATCGATTCAATTCGCGCGACAGGATGATGGGCGTGTCGTGGTACCAAAGCGCATCGCTCTTTACGGGCAATCGGCTCACGTTGGGCGTCGACTACCAATATTTCGGCGGCAAGGCGTGGAACAGATTCTTCGACGGCTCCGAAACCGTCACGGCCGACAAGAACATGCACGAGGTGGCGGGTTACGCCGATTTCAGGCAGACGATATGGTCGCGGCTCACGCTCGACGTCGGGTTGCGTGTCGACCACCATTCGCACTCGGGCACCCAATGGATACCGCAGGGCGGAGTGTCGGTCGACGTGGCGAAAAACGCGCAGATCAAGGCGATGGCAAGCAAGGGATTCCGATTCCCGACCATCCGCGAGATGTATATGTTCCCGCCGCAGAATCCCGACCTGAAACCCGAACGGCTCATGAATTACGAACTGTCGTTCTCGCAACGGCTGCTCGACCACCGACTGAGATACGGAATCAACATATATTATATCGACGGCGATGACATGATAATACGCATGCCCGTCGACGGACGTCCGAAATACGTGAATACGGGCAAGGTGCGGAACTGCGGCGCGGAGGGCGAGGTGTCGTACCGCATAAACGCCGCATGGACTATAGCGTGCAATTACAGTTGGCTACACATGAAATATCCCGTCGTGGCGGCGCCCGAACACAAGCTGTACGGCAGCGTCGACTTCTCACGCGGGAGATGGCGCGCGGCGTGCAGCGTGCAGTACGTCGACGGGCTCTACACGCAGGTGGATCCCGCCGAGACAGAGGAGAGCTTCGTACTGGTGAACGCCGACGCGGCATTCCGCCTGACCGAAAATATCTCGCTGTCGGTGCGCGGCGAAAATCTGCTCGCGCAACGTTACGAGATCAACGCGGGCTATCCCATGCCGAGAGCTACCGTAACGGGAGGCATAAACATAAGTTTCTGACAAACAAATGCGAAAATCAATCACTGTCATGATCTTTGCGGCGATATCGGCGCTGTTTCCGATCGCCGCGCAGGCGCATTCGGGCAAAGCCCGTTTTCATATCATAGTCGACACCGATTGCGCGGCCGACGATCTCCGCACGCTCTGCATGCTGCTCGGCAATCGCGAAATAGAGGTGCTGGCCGTAACTACCTCCGAGGGGGCCTTGCCGCCGCGCCTCTCGGCCCGCCGCGCAGCCGCTCTGCTCGACGGATTCGGCCACGAGGGAATTCCCGTCGGCGCAGGACGCGGAACGGATGCGGCGGCGCCCGCATGGCGCGCCCGTTCGGAGAGAATAGAGTGGGGCGACACCGCTTCTGTCGCCGCGCCGTCGGCTTCGGCCCGCGACCTGATGATCGAGACGATAGAGGGCGAGGAGGAGAAGACTGTACTCGTCGCGCTCGGCGCCCTCACCAACATCGGCGACGCCCTCGACGCGCAGCCGTCGATCGCCGAGCGCATAGACCGCATAATATGGTACAACGACGAAGCCTGCCCGCCGACGGGACCGAATTACGAAGCGGACAAGGCCTCGGCCGAGAAGGTGATGCAAAGCGGAGTGGAGATGGTCGTGATCTCCTCTAATTCCGACCGTCCGTTACGGGTCACGCCGCGGCTGCTCGACTCGATATCGCACGTTCGCACCCCGTATGCGCGCAAAATAGTCGATTCGCATCGGACGGCTCCGCTTGCCGACGCGGTAGCCGAAAATCACCTCGTTCTGTGGGACGATCTGGCAGCGGTATATCTATTCGCGCCCGAGCTGTTCACCGAAGAGCGGATAAGCGACAACATGGTGCGAGCGCGCTTGCGCGACGACTCGGCGGAACTCGTCGAGGAGCGTATAACGGCGATACTGCGCGGAAAACCCGACAGCGAGAGCAGGGTGTTTTACGGATTCCCGACAGACGGCGCGCTCTATGCGGCCGACGTGGCTCCGATGATCGGCGAAGCGATAGATCGTCACGGGCCGAGCGAGTGGCGCGCCGCCGTGCTGACCAACGAATTGCACGGCCATCTGGGAATTTACGCCACTATAGGGGTCAAGATGGGAATCCGCGCGCGCGAATATTTCAATATCGGCGTGGACGACATAGAGGTCACCACATACGCGGGCAGCCGCCCGCCCGTGAGCTGCATGAACGACGGATTGCAGGTCGGCACGGGCGCCAGCATAGGCCACGGACTCATCACGGTGGCGGAGTGCGGGACGCCCCGCCCCGAAGCGCTGTTCCGATTCAAGGACAAGAGCGTGCGCATCGCGCTCAAACCCGAATACGCGCGTCGCATACGCGATGACGTGAAGCGCGGCATAGGGCTTTACGGCGATCTGACAGAGCCCTATTGGCAGTATGTGCGCGGGCTGGCTTTGAAATATTGGGTCGAATTCGACCGTCGCGAAATATTCGATATACGGCCCGAGAATTGACGTCGCGAGATGGCAATAAAACGGGACCGCGCTCAGTGGAGGCGGTCCCGTTTTCGCATTTTGCGCATGCGCCGTTACTTGTCCAAATCTACCAGTTCGTATTTTCGGCTGCCCATGCCGAGTTGTTCGGCATAATCGAGGATATGGGTACCGTGACGCGAATCGATGCGCTCGATAAGATGTATCTTGCCGTGATCCTCCGACGCGCGGACCATATCGACGCAAGCCTTGTCCAAAGCCACGGGATCGAGCGAGGCGAGAATGCCGATGTCGCCCATCTTCGGATCCTCGGGCGCGGCCACGCAATCGCAGTCGACCGAGAGGTTATTGGCGACGCTTATGTAGAGTATCCGTTCGCCGCAATGATCCGTTATGGCTTTTGCGGCCTCGGCCATCGACTCCAGAAAATCGTCCTGCGGAGGCAGATCGTTCCACACCTCGGCGACACTCTTGGTCTTTCCCGCCGAATGTATCCACGCCTTGCCCTGCGACGATGCTATACCGATGGCGATATTCTTCAGCGCGCCGCCGAAACCGCCCATGGGATGGCCCTTGAAATGCGAGAGCACGAGGGTGAAATCGTAGTCGAGGTAACCCTTGCCCACGAAATCCTCCTTCAGGTGCTTGCCGCCCTCGATCGGGAGCGCGACCTCGCCGTCGGCATCCATGATCTCCACGTCGGCGATGGCCGTGAACCCGTGCTCCTCGGCAGCCTTCAGATGCGCCTCGGTCTCGGCCCGTCCGCCGCCATAGGCGGTATTGCACTCCACGATAGTGCCTCCGACGCGACGCACCAACCCCTCGATCAACGCGGGAGCGAGATAATTGTTGTTGCCCGGCTCGCCCGTCGAGATCTTGACGGCCACCTTGCCCGTCGCCTCGCGACCCAAAGCCTCGTAAACAGCCATCAAGGCGTCCGACGATATCTCGCGGGTGAAATATACTTTCGGCAAAGTCGTCTCGGGAACGTCATCTCCCGTGTTGCGCGACGGCCCGCCGACAGTCGCCGCCGACAACGATATAATACTTGCTATCATAATTCCCGTAAAATAAAATTTCATGTTATTTACCGATGCAATATTTATGCGACTCTTCAGAGTCGCGCGGGCCGCAGCCTCCCCCCCCCGCGGAGGCCCGCAACTCGTTGCTCACTCGTTTGCGTTCCGCCGCAGGCTGCGACCCGCTCCGCCTAATCATCGGGATAGGCCGCTATGAACACGTCGCGTTTGTGCAGCTCGTCCTGAATCTTGTGCAACTCGCGCAGCGACACCGTGCCTACCACATATTTGTATCGGTCCGAAATATAATTCTCGCTCACTGACTCAAACTTCACCAGATCGAGATCGGCATAGTTCGAATAGCGGTAGTATACGCGGAACGAACAGTCGGTCGAATACTCGGGCAACTGCGAGTCGTTGCGCTTCTTGTACTCGTACTTGTAGTCGTAGAGACGTGCCGTTATATCGCTCAGCACGGCCGAACCCGTGGGATGCCCGCCCGCGCCGCGGCCGAACATGAACTGTTTGTAGTAGAACAGCCCTTTGATTACCACGCCGTTGAACTCGTCCTCGACGCTGTAGATATACTTGTTGCGCGAAATGAGCTGGGGCACGACCCACATTATGAGTTTGTTGCCCTCGATCTTCTCAACGTGGGCCACCAGCTTGAAACGCCGCTCCTTTTCGTTGGCGAAACGTATGTCGTCGTCGTTCATGTTCGAAATGCCGTAACGGAATATCTTCTCGGGCGCGACATACAATCCGAACGCGTGTACGGTGATGATTATCAACTTGAAAAGCGAATCCCAACCGTCTATGTCGAGCGAAGGGTCGCTCTCGGCGAACCCGAGATCCTGCGCCAGCTTCAACGCGTCGGCGTAAGACATCCGCTCGTTGAAGATCTTCGAAAGGATGAAGTTCGACGAGCCGTTCAGGATACCCTTCACCGACATCAGCAGATCGTTGTCGTAATACTCCTCCAGATTGCGTATGACGGGGATCGATCCGCACGCCGACGCGTCGTACAACAACGCCACGTTGTGGCGCGCCTGAAGCTCGATCAACTCCTCAATGTGGTACGCCAACATCTTCTTGTTACCCGACACCACGGGCAGACCCGCCTGCAAGGCGCGCTTGACGATGGCGTATGCCGCATCGGCATCGTCGATCAACTCAACGATGAAGTTTATGTCGGGATCGCCGAAGATATCGTCGGCCCGATCGGTAAACTCCGCGTCGACGGCGCGCGGCTTGCTCAGATCGCGCACGCATATACGTTTGATCTCGACATTCTTCGATCCCACGCGCTGCAACACCTCGTAAAGGCCTTTGCCTACCGTGCCGAAACCGAAAAGTCCGATATTCAATTTTTTTCCGTTCATGATATGTATTGTTCTGTGTTATTCTTTATTACGACATTGCTGCGCAATGTCGGCAGTTCGCCGCCGCCCCCACGCGGCGGACTGCAACGCGCTGTTCGCTCGATTGCGTCCTCCGCCGTCGGCGAACGATCTTATTTCATAAAGTCCTTAATTATTTCGTTCAGTTTCTCGTGCTCGACCAGAAAGCCGTCGTGCCCGAAATCGGAGTCGATAACATGATACTCCGAATCGGGGATGTTGTCGACCAAAATCGTATGGTCCGACGGCGGAAAGAGTATGTCCGACGTAATGGCGACCACGAGGCTCTTGGCGCGGATGCCCGCCAATACATCCTCCACACGTCCGCGTCCGCGGCCCAGATTGTGGGAATCGACGGCCTGCGAAAGACGGTAGTAGGAGTAGGCGTTGAATCTGCGTTTCAGCTTTTCGCCCTGATAACGCTGGTAGGTCAGCACACGGCGGTCGAACGAAGCCTCGTCGGGGTCGGCATCCTCCTGCGTCTTGTCGTACGCCGTGCCGCCGCGATAGCTCAACAGAGCGATGCTCCGCGCGACGGCCATGCCCGCGGCTCCCGCCTCGGCGTTGCGCTCGCCGAAGGTCGGATCGCTCTCGATGGCCATGCGCTGCGACTCGTTGAAAGCCGACGCCCACGGTTTGGTACGAGGCGTGGTGGCGATGAACGCGGCCCGCTCGGCGAAATCGGGTTGCATGACGCACCACTCCAAACATTGGAATCCGCCTATCGAACTGCCTATCAACAACTTCACACTTTCGACACCCAGATGCGCGGCCAGCAGGCGATGGCAATTCACCATGTCGCGCACGGTTATCTTCGGGAAATCGCCGTACCACGGCTCGCCCGTCGCGGGATTCACGCTCAAAGGTCCCGTGGTGCCGTAATGCGAACCCAGAAAGTTGGCGCATACCGTGAAGTATCTGTCGGGATCGAGAAAACATCCCCGCTCGACCGTGTGGGGCCACCAGTCGGCCGCATCGGAGTTGGCCGTGAGCGCATGGCATACCCATACGACGTTGCTGCGGTCGGCGTTCATCCGCCCGTAGGTGTCGTAAGCTATGATGACCGACGGCAGCGTCGCGCCGCACTCCAACTCGAAAGGTCCCTCGTAGGTATAATATTGCGTCATCTATCCGATCTTTGCGAATGCCTGTTCGAAATCCTCGATTATATCCTCCGCGTTCTCCAGTCCGAGCGATATGCGCAGCAGGGTGGGCGTGATGCCCGCCGCCTTGAGATCCGACGCGCTCAACTGCTTGTGCGTCGTCGACGCGGGGTGCGTCACGACCGTTATCGAGTCGCCGATCATAGTCATGTTGGCCGCCAGCTTCAGCGACTCGACGAATCGCACGGTGCTCTCCAGCGAACCCTTCAGCTCGATGGTGAAGACGCTCGACGAGCCGTAACGATAATACTTTTTCGCATTGGTGTGGCTCGGATGCGACTCGAAGCCGATGAAGCTCACGCGCTCCACCTTGGGATGGCTGCGGCAATACTCGGCCAGTTTCCACGCCGATTCCACCTGATGCTTGACCCTTAAAGAGAGAGTCTCCAGACCGATCAACATCAAATAGGAGTCGAAAGGCGAGGGGCAGCAACCGAAGTCGCGCAGACCGTCCACGCGGCACTTGACTATAAACGCCGCCTTGCCGAAAGCCTCGTAGAGATTCAGTCCGTGGTAGCCCTCCGACGGTCCAGCGATCTGCGGGAACTTGCCGTTGCCCCAGTCGTAATTGCCGCCGTCGACGATGATGCCGCCCATGGCCGTGCCGTGGCCGTTGATCCACTTCGTCGCCGAATCGACCACGATATTGGCTCCCCATTCGAACGGATTGCACAGATAGCCCGCCGCGCCGAAGGTGTTGTCGATAACCAGAGGCACGTCGCGACGTCGCGCCAGCGCGCCCAACGCCTCCAGATCGGGCACGTCGCACGTGGGGTTGCCCATGCTCTCGGCATAGAGCATCTTGGTGCGGTCGTCGATCAGGGCCTCGAAATCCTCGGGCGACTCGCTCGCCGCTATGCGGCAGTCGATGCCCAGCTTGCGCAACGATATGCGGAACTGGTTGTATGTGCCGCCATAAAGGAACGGCGAAGCCACTATGTTGTCGCCCTCGGCGGCGAGAGCCGTAACGGTAATCAATATGGCCGACATTCCCGACGACACGCCCAGCGCGCCCACGGCGTCGTAAAGAGCCGCCACGCGCTCCTCGTAGGACGAGGTGGTGGGATTCTGCAAACGGGTATAGATGTTGCCGCCTTCGCTCAGCTCGAAGAGTCGGGCCGCGTGGTCGCAGCTCTCGAAGCGGTAGGCTGCGGTGGGGTAGATGGCTATGCCGCGCGATCCCGTGCGGTCGGGATGGTAACCGCCGTGGATCTGCTTGGTCTCAAAACGCAATTTGTTCTCAGACATGATGGTATGGTATTAAAATTATTTCTGTAAGGAATTTCGTGTCTCCGACACGCGGCGGCGCATAACCGCCCGAAAGGAAAGGAGTGCCTAACGGCACATTCGCATGGAAAACATCGACATGCCGAACATGTCGAAAGCCGAAAAAAAGGTATCGTATCGATTTTCCGTCATCATGCGATAGTTAAGTCGGATGCAAATATATGAAATATTTTCGATATATCGTCACGATCCGGCTTAAAAAAGGAGAGAAAAGAGGCGCATACACAACTACTACATACAAAAACTAATTCCCTTGTCGGCACGAACGTTTGCCGAAGCGACCAAAGCGCCTCCTCTCCGCATCCTCGGCCGATGCCCGTCACCCGGCAATCGGCATCCGCGAAGTCGCGGGGTTCGCATACGGCGACGCACGGCCGCAGTCGCATGTCCGTATCAACAAAAGGAAATGGTTTCCGTCGATCCGACCCCGTTCTCCGCAGGTTAAAATCACAAGTAAAGCAAAAGGCAGGTCTTCTGACTCGTCTCCCGTTCCGACAGGTCTTCCCGATTCGAAAATCAGTGACCGAAAGAGCGTCGAACGGCCTCGCCGAGCGAGGTAAAGAGCTTACAGCAGCGGGAACTGTTCGGGATTCACACCCGATTCCCTTTTAATCCTTGCCGACCGCGGGTCGGAAAGAACCTTTCACGCAGACAAATATAGGGAATTATTTCGGATTTTCGGCAACGGCGGCGAAATTTTAATATTTTCACGCTGTTCGCCATCACATCGCGCGACTCAAATTAGTCTCTCTCGGGCCTCCGCGGGGCAGAGGCTGCGGCCCGCGCGGTTCTGCGAACCGCAAAGACTACGATCGTCGTAAGAGATTCCGATCATTTTCCGTTTTGAAAACGAAAAATGCGGAATGACGCGAATTTACTCGACCGCACCATCCAGCGGAGCGATGAAAACTACAACTCCACGTCGTTGCGGTCGAGCAGATTGTTCAGCAGAGCATAAACCGTCAGACCCGCCACCGACTTTATGCCCGTCTTGTGGGCGATGTTTTTCCGATGCGACATGACGGTGTGGATCGAGATATTCAGATCGTCGGCGATCTCCTTGTTCGACAACCCTTTCGCCACGCGCACCAGCACGTCGCGTTCGCGGTCCGACAAATCGTGGCTGTCGCCGTAAGGATTGGCCTCGCACTGTTCGACGGCAGCGCGTAACTTCTTCAAGATCTGCGACGGCTTGTCGTATATGTTCACCACGCTGTCGAACTGCCGCATGATCTCCTCCTCGCGCACCGCGACCGCCAACGCCACCAAGGCCGCCGAACGGAGATCGGGGTACGCCGACCTTATATTGCGCGGCAGTCCGCACGACAGCGACGTGCTTACGACCACCGCATCGGGCGCAACGAGCGCGAACCGCTCCGCGAGCGTGCGGATATCCTCGGCGACATACACCGCCTCGAACTCCCCGCCGCCCGCCAACAACGCGCGCAACCCCTCGGCCACCACGGCCGACTCCTCGACGATCGCCACTCTGTAACGCCTCATAACCCGCGCCTCCTCTCTTCGACCATCACCACGGGAGCCAGAATCTTCGACTCGACGAGCGTGTGTTTGGCCAAGTCGTCGCGCAGCGAGAAGATATCGAACAACAGATCGCAACGTTGGCGCGTGGTGCACGATTCGGGCAGATACTTCAATATGATGCTCTTTATGTCGTCGATCTTGTCGCAGATGTCGGTATGATTCTCCATATACTCCGCCATGCGTATCTCGGCCCCGACCTCGCCGCGGGCCAGCCGCTCGACGTAAGGGAACATCTCGGTCTCCTCGTATTGCAGATGCCGACGGATCTCGTCGCAATAGTCGTTGTAGAACTTACGCAGCACCTCGGCCTGCATGCGGTCGCACGACTGCAACACATCGTCCACGCCGCGCCCGATGCGGGGGATTACGGTATCGAGCCAGTAACGGTGCGACGAGCGCAGATACCTCACCAAATGCGGCAGATCGGCCGCCGTGAGCGACGCCGAGTCGGGTTCGTAATCGGGGCAGGCGTACATACGGCATATCATGAGAAACAATGCGCTCGACATGTCGTAACGACGGCACATCTCGCCGATCGATATGTCGCCGAAAGGCAACTGGATGTCGAGGCGCAGAAGAATCGACAGAAGGCCGTAATCGGCATCTATCAACTCTATGATCTTCATATCCTCCGCGAAGATCGCTCTATCGGTTCCGTGACTTTTCATTTTCCGTTCGCATTCTACATTCCGAGCCACACTCCGGCGCGATAGGCCGCAAAAGCCACGCTCCAAGCCAGCAAGGTGTTGTAAACTATCGAAAACAAGGCATATTTCCAACCTCCCGCCTCGTGCGCTATGGCCATCACCGTGGCGATGCACGGGAAATATAGCAGGATGAATATCATCATCGCCAAGGCCGACGCGCGGGTATAGTTGCCCGACGAGATCAACCGTGTCGACAGAGAGTCGTTGCCAGCCGTAGCGCCCTCCTCGGCCGAGTATAGCACGCCGAGCGTCGACACCACGATCTCCTTCGCCGCCGCGCCCGACAACAATGCCACGCTCGCCCGCCAGTCGAGCCCCAAAGGACGCATGACGGGTTCGCACGTCTTGCCGATACGGCACAAATACGAACTCTCCAATTCGCTTTCGGGAACGGGCGAAACCGCCGCGACGCTCTCCGTTTCGACCGTACGAGCCACCGCGGCCTCGGGACGCGGATAGTAGCTCAAAAACCATATTATTATGGCGGCAACGAGGATCAACCCTCCGATCTTCTTCAAATACTGTTCGCTGCGCTCCCACATGTGGCGAAGCGTGGCGTTCAGCGTGGGAATGCGATAGGGCGGCAGCTCCATCACGAAGGGCGTCTCGTCCGCACCGAACATGAAGCGGCGCAACACCCGCGCCGTAAGCACCGCTACGACGCCGCCGAAGATGTAGATGCAGAACAGCACCGTGCCCGCGCGCTGCGGAAAGAAGGTGCCCGCCAGCAGGATGAATACGGGCAGTCGCGCGCTGCACGACATGAACGGATTTATCAATATGGTTATCAATCGGCTGCTGCGGCTCTCGATGGTTCGGGTCGCCATTATCGCGGGAACGTTGCAGCCGAAGCCCATGACCAAAGGAATGAACGACTTGCCGTGAAGCCCCGCCAAGTGCATGAGCTTATCCATGATGAACGCGGCGCGAGCCATGTACCCCGAATCCTCCATCAACGATATGAACAGATAAAGTATCAAAATGTTTGGCAGGAACACCGCCACGGCTCCCACGCCGCCGATGATTCCGTCCACTATAAGGTCGCGCAACGGGCCGTCGGTCATGAATCGGCCCACCGTGCCGCCCAACCACGAAAATCCGCCCTCGATCCACTCCTGCGGATAGGCGCCGAGCGTAAAGGTGCTCCAGAACATGAAGAACATCACGGCAAGGAACAACGGAAATCCGACGTATTTGTTCGTTACGATGCGGTCGATAAGCGACGTTTTTCGGTTGGGTTCCCGATCGCTCGGGGCATAGGTTTCGGCCAACGCCCCCTCGATGAATCCGTACTTCTCGTTGGTCACGGCGCTCTCGACATCCTCTCCCAAGGCCGCTTCTATGCGCTGGGCGCCCTTGAGGCTCTGCGCCCGCCACTCCTCGAAATGATCCGCTCCCGACAACATCTCCATGACGCCCGCATCGCCTTCGAGCATCTTTATGGCCCAATAGCGCGGCGGGAAACACTTCGGCAATTCGTCGATATCGCGCTTCATCATCTTCGAGAGTGCCGCGATCTCCGACTCGACCGACGACGAATAGTTGATATGTATGTGGCGAACCTTGGGGTTCTCGTTCTCGAAAGTGAGAATGACCTCGTCCAGCAGCTCGTCCAACCCTCGACGGTCGCGGGCCACGACGGGCACCATCGGCACGCCGATCATGCGCCCCAAACGTTCGTAATCGAGACGCGCGCCGCTGCTCTCCAACTCATCGTACATGTTCAAAGCCACCACCATCTTGGGATTAAGGTCGATGAGTTCGGTCGTGAGGTAGAGGTTGCGCTCCAGATTCGACGCCACGACGGCATTCACCACCACGTCGGGCAACTTCTCGATCAAATGACTGCGCACATACAACTCCTCGGGGGTGTAGGCCGACAGAGCGTACGTGCCGGGCAGATCGGTGATGTTGATCTTGTATCCCTTGTACTCCAGCGACCCGCTCTTGGCATCCACCGTGACGCCGCTGTAATTGCCCACATGCTCGCGGCTGCCCGACAAGGCGTTGAACAACGACGTTTTGCCGCTGTTGGGATTTCCCACCAAAGCTATGTTGATCTCGCGCATCCTACGATGTATGACGCCGCTCAACGCCTCGTCCTCGATCCCGAACGCGCTCGCGTTGTGCGCCGCCTGCCCCGAAAGCCGTCCGTCCGACATCCACGCGCGCGCCTCGGCAGGGGTCATCACCTCCACCATGGCCGCCTCGCTGCGGCGGAGCGACACTTCGTATCCCATCAGGGAGTATTTGATCGGATCGCGCAGGGGAGCGTTGAGTATCGCCACGACCTTCTGTCCGCGGACAAACCCCATTTCGAGTATTCGGCGGCGAAAACCTCCGTGGCCCGACACCTTTATTATGACGGCTGATTCACCGGTTTTCAAATCCGACAAAAACATACGGTTTCATATTTTGCCACAAAAATACGATTTTTTTACGATATAAGGCAATCCCCGATTACAATGAAAAATCCCCGCATAATCCCTCGAACATGCGATTGCGGGGATCGACGAAAACACCGATATTTGCATTGTAAAAACGATTCGCATATATCACAGAGTTTATTTTGTTTGTTTTATGAATAATACGCGAACCGTCACCGCCGTGAGGCAGAGGCGAACCGTCCGTCAGACGGTTGCAGTTCGGAATCGGGACAAGCGGACATCGAAAAGGCCATAAAGAAAAAGTTAGAAACAACCGAGGTCGCGTTCCGACGAAAAAGAGGTATTCCCGATAGGGATATCTCTTTTTTCGTGCCACCATGCCGCCCGCCGCACGAAAAAATGCCGTTCAAACCCTCCGCGCGCCCTCCGAAAGGCCCCATAACGGTGGAAAATTTGTTGATAATTTTTGTGCCTCATTTCTTTCCTTTTTCAAATAAATTGGCGTACATTTGCACTCATGAAAGGAATGTGGCGAAATATCGCACGAAAAGGCTCTCGCACCCTCCTTGCGACGTCGGGAGGAGCGTCCGACTCATGGGTCGGCGCGGGCGGAATCGAACGCCGCATCCGAGCAGCGCGACACGACAAGCGTCGCATCCTGAACGTCGACTCGTCGGGACGACCCGTGCGATTTCATTCGCTCGCGCAAATAATGACAGTATAACCGTACAGAGCCGTTGCAGCGATCCTGCAACGGTTATGTTTTAACATTACACATTGACAATATGAAAGTTGCAGTTATCATGGGTTCGACCAGCGATTGGGACATAATGTCGGCTGCCGTCGAGATGCTCGAAGAGTTGGGCATAGAGTACGAGAAACGTGTCATCAGCGCGCACCGCACGCCTGAGCTCATGTTCGAATACGCCAAGACGGCCAAAGAGCGCGGCATAGGCGTAATAATCGCAGGCGCGGGAGGCGCGGCCCACGTGGCCGGAGTCACGGCGGCTCTCACCACGGTGCCCGTCATAGGCGTACCCATCAAGTCGCAGACTCTCAACGGACTCGACTCGCTGCTTTCCATCGTGCAGATGCCGGGAGGCATACCCGTATCCACCGTGGCGATCAACGGCGCCAAGAACGCGGCTCTCATAGCCGCTTCGATCTTCGCCTTGCACGACAAGGATCTCGAAGCTCGTTTGGAGGCGTTCCGCCGCAAGCAGACCGAAAAAGTGCTCGACGCGAAACTTTAAGCGCGCCGCGAAAAACATAAATCGCGCAAGGGCGACAAACGTAACGGGACAAACCGCTGAAAATTATGAAGAACTACCGTATTTATGTAGAGAAATACCCTCGGTTTCAGGTGGAAGCCGATACGCTTCGCAAGGAGCTGAACAACAACCTCGGACTTAATCTGCAATCGCTCCGGCTGCTGAACGTTTACGATCTGTTCGGATTCACCGAAGAGCTGCTCGAAAAGAGCCGTTACGCCGTATTCGGCGAGATCGTGACCGACTGCGTGAACGACGAGTGCGATCTGGACGGCAAAAAATATCTGGCCGTGGAGTATCTGCCCGGGCAATTCGACCAGCGGGCGAGTTCGGCCGTGGCATGCGTGCGACTCATCGAGCCGACGGCCGAGGTGAGAATCAAGAGTTCGAAACTGCTCATATTCGACTCGGCCATAACCGACGAGGAGCTGGCGCGCGTGGAGCGTTACTACATCAACGCCGTCGAATCGCGACGCAAGGATCTCGCGACGCTGACCGACATGGAGGACGCCGAGGTGAAACCCGTCCCCGTGCTCGAAGGACTCACCGCGCTCGGGGATGACGAACTCGAAGGGTACTGCAAACGATACGGGCTGGCGATGAACGCCGACGACTTGCGCGAAGTGGTGAACTACTACAAGGCCGAGGGCCGCGATCCGTCGGAGACGGAGCTTCGCATCCTCGACACCTATTGGAGCGACCACTGCCGCCACACGACGTTCACTACCGAGATCACGGAGATCACCATAGACCCATCGTTCATCAGCGACGAGCTGGGCGAGTCGCTCGACACGCTGCACCGCATCCGCAAGGAGCTGGGCCGCGAGAACAAAAGCCTCTGCCTCATGGAGCTGGCGACCGTGGGCGCGCGTTACCTCAAGAAGACGGGCGTGCTCGACAATCTGGAGCAGAGCGAGGAGAACAACGCATGCAGCATATTCGTCAACGTGGACGTCGACGGCCGCACCGAAAAGTGGCTGCTTCAGTTCAAGAACGAAACGCATAACCATCCGACCGAAATCGAGCCGTTCGGCGGTGCGTCGACCTGTCTGGGCGGAGCCATTCGCGACCCGTTGTCGGGCCGCAGCTACGTATATCAGGCCATGCGCGTAACGGGCGCGGGCGACATATACAAGAGCGTGGCCGAGACCATGAAGGGCAAGCTGCCGCAGCGTATAATAAGCGCCAAGGCGGCCGCGGGTTATTCGAGTTACGGCAACCAGATAGGTCTGGCGACCACCCATGTGCGTGAGATCTACCACCCCGACTATGTGGCCAAACGATTGGAGGTAGGCGCGGTCGTGGGAGCAGTGAAAGCGGAGAACGTACGCCGCGAAACGCCCGCAGCGGGCGACGCCATACTGCTCTTGGGCGGCCGTACGGGTCGCGACGGCATCGGCGGAGCCACCGGCTCGTCGAAAGAGCACAACGTGAAATCGATCGAGGAGTGCAGCTCGGAAGTTCAGAAGGGCAACGCTCCCGAGGAGCGCAAGCTCGAACGTCTGTTCCGCCGCGCCGAGGTCACGCGCCTCATCAAGAAGTCGAACGACTTCGGAGCGGGCGGCGTGAGCGTCGCGATAGGCGAGTTGGCCCCGGGCCTCGACATATACCTCGACCGAGTGCCGACCAAGTACAGCGGCCTGAACTCTACCGAACTGGCTATCAGCGAGTCGCAGGAGCGCATGGCGGTAGTGGTCGAGCGCAAGGATATGGACGTATTCGAACAGTACTGCCACGAGGAGAACATCGAAGTGACGCACGTGGCCGACGTTACGGATACCAATCGCCTGAAGATGTTCTACAACGGCGAAAAGATCGTCGACCTGTCGCGCGAATTCATCGACAGCGCGGGAGCCAAGCACTACACCAAGATAAAAATGGCGGCGGTGGAGGATCGCGATCCGTTCCGTCGCGAGATCGCGGGCGACTCGTTGCGCGAGAAGATCGAGGCGAACCTTCGGGACGACAACGTGGTGTCGCAGCGCGGCATGATCGAGATGTTCGACTCGACGATAGGCGCGTCGACCGTGTTGATGCCTTTCGGCGGACGCACACAGAACACAGAAACGCAGGTTTCGGTTCAGAAACTGCCCGTCGGCAAGGCACACACCGATACGGCCAGCATCATGGCGTTCGGTTACAACCCCTTCATCACCTCGTGGAGTCCCTACCACGGCGCGGCATACGCCGTGATAGAGGCGGCGAGCAAAGTCGTTGCGGCGGGAGCGCGTTACGACCGCATGCGTTATTCGTACCAAGAGTATTTCGAGCGCATGCACGACGAATCGTCGTGGGGCAAGCCCCTCGCCGCTCTGCTCGGAGCGTTGAAGATGCAGATCGAACTGGGATTGCCCTCCATCGGCGGCAAGGACTCGATGAGCGGCACGTTCCAAGACATAAACGTACCGCCCATGCTCATGGCGTTCGGCATCACCACGGTGGACGCCCGCACGGTCATAAGCCCCGAATTCAAATCGGCGGGACACAACCTTTATATAATAAAGCATACGCCTATGGCCAACCGCATGCCCGACACCGAGCAACTGAAGGATAACTTCGGCTTCGTAAGTTCGGCCATCGAGCGCGGCGAGATCGTGGCGGCATACGCGATAGGATTCGGCGGAGCGGCCGAGGCGATTGCCAAGATGTCGTTCGGCAACCGCGTGGGCGCGACCGTCGAATACGACGCGCAGCGACTGTTCGATTACGATTACGGATCGTTCGTGGTGGAGGTCGCGGGCACGCTCGACCATCCCGCGGCGCGCCTCATAGGTTCGACGACGAATTCGGCCGAGGTGACCATCAACGGCGAGAAGTTCGCGATAGACGAATTGCAGAAGGTCAACTCGCAGAAGTTCTGCGCGATATATCCCGACCGCGGCATCGAGGGCGGAACCACCCGCAAGAGCATGCCCGAAAAGAGAAGCATCGAATATTCGGGCAAGCCCGTCGACGAGGTTACGGTCTTCATCCCCGTATTCTCGGGCACCAACTGCGATTACGACACGGCTAAACAATTCGAGCGCGCGGGAGCGAAGGTCGTCACGAGCGTGTTCTGCGACCTGACGGCCGAGGATATCTTCGCCTCGATAGATCGCATGAAGAGCATGATCGACAAATGCCACATCTTCGTGCTCAGCGGCGGCTTCTCGGCGGGCGACGAGCCCGACGGCAGCGGCAAGTTCATCGCCAACGTACTCAACAACAAGAAAATAACCGATTCGATCCACGCTCTGCTCGACCGCGGAGGTTTGATCCTCGGCATCTGCAACGGCTTCCAAGCCCTCGTGAAATCGGGACTTCTGCCTTACGGACGCTTGGGCCGGGTGGTGAAAGAGTCGCCCACTTTGTTCCGCAACGACATAAACCGCCACATATCGCAGATCGTAACCACGCGCGTGGCCACGACCAACTCGCCGTGGCTCTCGTCGTTCGAACTCGGCGAGCGGCACTCGATCGCGGTGAGCCACGGCGAAGGCAAATTCGTCGTCAGCGACGAGATGGCCGAGGAGCTGTTCCGCAACGGTCAGGTGGCCTTCCAGTATGTCGATCCCGACGGCGAAGCCACTCTCTGCGCGCCGTACAATCCCAACGGTTCGAGCTTCGCCATCGAGGGCATAATAAGCCGCAACGGCCAAATACTCGGAAAGATGGGCCATACGGAACGTTACGAGGAAAATCTGTTCAAGAACATCGACGGCAACAAGGTGCAGAACATATTCGCCAACGCCGTAAATTATTTCAAGAAAAAATGATTCTCAAGACCGATATATTCAAGACAAGACGTCTCATGACGGTAGTCGCCGCGCTCGCAGCGATTGCCGTCGTGTGCGGCGGCAGCAAACGCGACACCTCGCTGCGACTCCTTTACTGGAATATCCAGAACGGAATGTGGTCGGACCAACCGAACAACTACGACAACTTCGTCGAGTGGGTCAAAAAGTACGATCCCGACGTGTGCGTGTGGTGCGAGGCCCAGACCATTTACGAGGACGGCACTTCGAAGGCCCGCAAGGCCGACGATCGCTATCTGACGGAGAACTGGGGCGAGCTGGCAGCCCGATACGGTCATAAATATTGGACCAAAAGCGGCCATCGCGACAACTATCCGCAGGTCATAACATCGAAGTATCCGATAGAGAAGATCCTCGATATCGTGGGCGAGGAGCCCGATAGCGTGGTGACGCACGGAGCGTGCCGTGCGGCGATAAAGGTCGGCGGCAAGAGGGTCAACATCGTAACGCTGCACACTTGGCCGCAGGCATACGCCTACCGCGCCGCAGATCGCGAGGCGAGTAAAGCCGAGCACGGAGGCGACAAGTACCGCCGCATGGAGATGGAGTACATCTGCAACCATACCATTCTCGCCGAACCTAAGGCCGCGAAGGAGTATTGGATGATGATGGGCGACTTCAATTCGCGCTCGCCGAAGGACAATTGGTTCTACAAGTACGACGAGGGCGATTCGCGACTCATCGTACACGACTACATCCTGCGCAATACGCCTTACGTCGATATCATCGGCGACCGCTTCGCGGAAGAGTTCCATTCGACCACGTACGGCAAGGCGCGCATCGACTTCGTTTACTGCACGCCGAAGCTCTACAAACGCATCGACGACGCGCGCGTGTTGACGGACGACTACACCCGCGCTCCCGAACGCGACAAGAATACGGGTTTCCACCACCCGTCGGACCACTTGCCGATATTGGTGGACTTCAATATGAAATAGACGAAAAACGTATAATTCCAAACATCAAGAACAATGAAACAGCTTGAAATGCTTTACGAGGGCAAGGCCAAGCAGGTCTTCCTCACCGACGATCCCGAACTCATCGTCATCCACTACAAGGATGCCGCGACGGCTTTCAACAACCTCAAGAAAGCGACCATCGCGAACAAGGGCATGCTGAACAACAAGATCTCGACCATCATCTTTAAGTATCTGCACAAGGCAGGCGTCGAGACCCACTACATCGAGACTCTCAACGACCGCGACCAGCTCTGCAAGCGCGTCACCATCATCCCCTTGGAGGTTATCGTGCGCAACATCATCGCCGGTTCGATGGCAAAGCGTCTCGGCATCGAGGAGGGTACCAAGCCGTCGAACGTCATCTACGATATATGCTACAAGGACGACGAACTGGGCGATCCGCTCATCAACGACCACCACGCAGTGGCTTTGGGCGCCGTGACTTACGAAGAGCTGAACCAGATATACGCCATGACCGCCAAGGTTAACGAGGTATTGCAGGGACTCTTCGCCAAGATGGGCATCACGCTCGTAGACTTCAAGATCGAGTTCGGACGCACCTCCGACGGCAAGATCGTTCTGGCCGACGAGGTCAGCCCCGACACCTGCCGTCTGTGGGACAGCAAGACCAACGAGAAGCTCGACAAGGATCGTTTCCGTCGCGACCTCGGCCACGTGATCGAGGCATACGAGGAGATCTATGCACGTCTCTCGAAAATGGAGCAGGAGGACAACAAATAATAACGGAATGACGGATCGATCTGCGATTTTCGACGAACTGCACGAGGAGTGCGGAGTGTTCGGCGTTTTCGGAGTGCCCGACGCCGCGTCGCTCGCATATTACGGGTTGCACAACCTGCAACACCGCGGGCAGGAGGGCTGCGGAATAGCGACCTTCGACGACGGAAAGTTGCACCATGTAAAGGGGCTGGGACTGGTGAGCGAAGTTTTCACCAAAGAGAAACTCGAAACGCTCGCCGGCCCTACGGCCATCGGCCACGTGCGATACTCCACGGCGGGCGGCGGGGGAATAAACAACGTGCAACCGTTCGTTTTCCACCACTACACGGGCGACTTCGCGCTGGCGCATAACGGCAACATCGTCAACTCCCACCAGCTCCGACGTTTCCTCGAAGAGAAAGGCAGTCTGTTTCATTCCACTTCGGACAGCGAGATTCTCGCTCATCTGATAAAGAAGAGCACGGCGGAATCGCTGCGCATCGACGCCATCAAGGAGGCGTTGAACATGATCGAGGGCGCTTTCGCCTTCGTCATAATGACTCCCAACCGCATCTACGCCTGCCGCGACAAATACGGGTTGCGCCCCTTGTCGCTCGGGCGACTGAACGACGGCTGGGTTGTGAGCAGCGAGACCTGCGCGTTCGACGTCGTGGGCGCGGAATTCGTCCGCGACATCGCCCCGGGGGAGATCGTCTCGATCGACCGCAACGGCATACGCACCAACGACTACTCGCAATATAAGCGGTGCAAGATGTGCGCGATGGAGTACATCTATTTCGCACGCCCCGACAGCGACATCGAAGGATGCAACGTGCACGCTTTCCGCAAGGAGTCGGGACGCCTGCTGTGGCAGGAGGCTCCCGCCGACGCCGACATCGTGGTCGGAGTTCCCGATTCGAGCCTCAGCGCGGCGATGGGTTACGCCGAAGCGGGCGGAGTGCCGTACGAAATGGGGCTCATAAAGAACAAATACGTGGGTCGCACCTTCATCCAACCCTCGCAGGCGTTGCGCGAAAAGGGGGTGAAGATGAAGCTGTCGGCCGTGAAGAGTATCGTGAAAGGCAAGAGGATAGCGCTCATCGACGATTCGATCGTGCGCGGCACCACCTCGAAACGCATCGTGGACATGCTGCGCGAAGCGGGAGCCGAAGCCGTGCACGTGCGCATAGCGAGCCCCCCGATCACCCATCCGTGTTTTTACGGAGTGGACATATCGACTTACGACGAGCTGATGTGCGCGCACAGGAATACGGAGGAGGCGCGTCGCGCGATAGGAGCCGACTCGTTGGCTTTCATCTCCGAAAAGGCGTTGTTCGCATCCGCCGCGTCGCGTACCGACCTTTGTCTGGCATGCTTCAACGGCAACTATCCGACGGCCTTGTACCAATCGCTCGACGAAGCGAACAAGGACGGAAAATTTTAAGTGAGCGGGCACGAACCCGCGGACGCGGCGGCGGTGAATCGCGCGCTCGCGACCGATTTTAATTGGAAAAGAAAAAATATTATGGCTAAAAGTTATGAAAATGCCGGTGTGAACCTCGAAGCCGGATACGAAGTGGTGCGCAGAATCAAATCGCACGTGGCATCTACCTCGCGCCCGGGCGTTATGGGCAATATCGGCGCTTTCGGCGGAATGTTCGACCTCGCGTCGCTCAACGTCAAGGAGCCCGTTCTGGTGAGCGGCACCGACGGCGTGGGAACCAAGCTCAAGCTCGCTTTCGAGATGGACAAGCACGACACGGTGGGTATCGACGCGGTAGCCATGTGCGTGAACGATGTGCTGGCTCAGGGCGCCGAACCGCTGCTTTTCCTCGATTACGTGGCTGTCGGACATAACGAACCGACCAAGATCGAGGCCATCGTGGCGGGCGTGGCCGAGGGCTGCCGTCAGGCGGGTTGCGCTCTGGTGGGCGGCGAGACGGCCGAGATGCCGGGCATGTACACCGACGGCGAATACGACATCGCGGGATTCACCTGCGGCGTGGTGGAGCGCGCCAAGCTCATCGACGGCACCAAGGTGCGCGTGGGCGACGTATTGGTGGGCGTGGCGTCGAGCGGAGTGCACTCCAACGGCTTCAGCCTCGTGCGCAAGATCGTAAGCGACAACGGATTCGACCTGCACGCGCCTCATGCCGATCTGGGCGACCGTCCTCTGGGCGAGGTGTTGCTCACACCGACCAAGATATATGTGAAGCAGGTTCTCGACGTGATCCGCAACTGCGACGTTCACGGCATCTGCCACATCACGGGAGGCGGTTTCGACGAAAACATTCCGCGCATACTCTCTGCGGGACAAGGCATCGAAATCACCGAGGGTTCGTGGGAGATTCTGCCCGTGTTCCGCTTCTTGGAGAAGCACGGCAAAGTGGCTCACCGCGAGATGTTCAACATCTTCAACATGGGTATCGGCATGGTCATCGCGCTCGACGCCTCGCAGGCCGACAAAGCGATCGAGATACTCGCGTCGCACGGCGAGCGCGCCTCGGTCATCGGCAAGATCGTCGAGGGCGAGGGCGTAACGATAAAGTAGCGGCGGATGGCCGCGCGACATAAAATAGCGGTATTCGCGAGCGGCGACGGATCGAATTTCGAAGCCATCGCCGAAGCCTGCCTCCGCGGCGAGATCGACGCGGAGGTGGCGCTTATGATATGCGACAAGCCGTCGGCGCGCGTATGTTCGCGGGCCGAGCGGTTAGGGATATCCTCGTTCGTCTTCACGCCTGCGGATTATGCGTCCAAAGCGGATTACGAACGCGAGATAGCGGCGCGATGCGAGCAGGCGGGCATAGAGTTGATCTGCCTCGCGGGATATATGCGTATCGTGGGCAAAACGCTGCTCGACGCCTTCGCGGGCCGCATCGTCAATCTGCATCCTTCGCTGCTGCCCGCATTCAAGGGCGCGAGGGCGATAGAGCAGGCTTTGGAATACGGCGTCAAGGTATTCGGCGCAACGATACACTATGTCGACGAATCGCTCGACGGAGGACGCATCATCGCGCAACGCGCCGTGGATTACCACGGCGACGACATCGCGGAGATTACGGCCGCAATACATGCTGTCGAACGCGCGCTTTATATTGAAACGATTAAAAAATTATTAACGTAAATTTAAAATAATGAGAGCATTAATCAGCGTCAGCGACAAGAACGGCGTGGTGGAGTTCGCACAGCGGCTCCGCGCGTTGGGTTGGGAGATCATAGCCACGGGCGGCACGATGAAACTCTTGCGCGACAAGGGCGTGGAGGTAATCAATATCAGCGACGTCACGGGATTCCCCGAGATCTGCGACGGCCGCGTCAAGACGTTACATCCCAAGGTGCACGGCGGTCTGTTGGCGCGCCGCGACGACGAGAGCCACTTGCAAGCTCTGAAAGAGAACGGCATCGAGTTCATCGACATGGTGTGCGTGAACCTCTATCCGTTCCGCCAGACGATCGCCAAACCCGACGTTACGATGGAGGACGCCATAGAGAATATCGATATCGGCGGCCCGTCGATGTTGCGAAGCGCGGCGAAGAACTATAAGGACGTGACGGTAGTGTGCGATCCTGCCGATTACGACCGTATCATCGGCGAGATCGAAGCCACGGGAAACACCACGGTCGAAACCCGTCTGCAACTCTCGGCAAAGGCATATACCCACACGGCCGAGTACGATTCGATGATCGCCACCTACATGCGCAAGGCCGCGGGACTGAACGAAAAACTCTTCTTGGAGTTCGACGCGGTGCAGAGCCTGCGCTACGGCGAGAATCCCCACCAGCAGGCCCGCTTTTACGGCGCGGCCGACGCGGGAGCCTATTCGCTGGCGACGGCCAAGCAGCTCAACGGCAAGGAGTTGTCGTACAACAATATTCAGGACGCCAACGCCGCGTTGTGCATCGTACGCGAGTTCGACGAGCCGTTCTGCGTGGGTCTTAAGCACATGAATCCTTGCGGAGCTGCCATCGGCGCCGACGTGATGGACGCGTGGACAAAGGCTTACGATGCCGACAAGGTGAGCATCTTCGGCGGCATCGTGGCGGTGAACCGCGAGATCACGCGCGAGGTGGCCGAGGCGATGAAACCCATCTTCTTGGAGATCATCATGGCGCCGTCGTTCTCGGACGAGGCTCTCGAAGTGCTATGTACGAAGAAAAACCTGCGTCTGCTGGTAGTAGACATGAGCAAAGACGACAGCGTGACGAAGCAATACGTGAGCGTAAACGGCGGCTTGCTCGTTCAGGATCTGGACAAGACGACCGCCGAGGTGAAAGCCGAAATGTGCGTCACCGCAGCCAAACCCACGGCCGAGCAGCTGACCGATCTCAATTTCGGCTGGAGAATAGTGAAGCACGTGAAATCCAACGCCATAGCGGTCGTCAAGGACGGACACACGGTAGGCGTGGGCGCGGGTCAGATGAACCGCGTGGGGTCGGCCGAAATAGCCCTCAAGCAGGCGCACGCGGCAGGATTCACCGAAGGTCTCGTGCTGGCGTCGGACGGATTTTTCCCCTTCGACGACTCGGTTGCGCTGGCCGCGCAATACGGCGTTACGGCCATAGTGCAGCCCGGCGGCAGCGTTCGCGACGAGGATTCGATCAAGAAGGCCGACGAAAACGGTATCACCATGTTATTCACCGGCATGCGCCACTTCAAACACTGATCGGCCGATGAAAGTTCTTGTAGTAGGATCGGGCGGACGGTGTCACGCCATCGTGGAGGCGTTGAGCCGCTCGCCGCAGGTGGAGAAGATATATTGCGCCCCGGGCAATGCGGGTATCGCCGCCACGGCCGAGTGCATCGCGATAAAGGAGACCGCGGCAGATGAGTTGTGCGCTTTCGCGCGCGAAAACGCTATAGGTCTGACGGTAGTAGGTCCCGAAGTGGCTCTCGAGGCGGGCATAGCCGACCGCTTCAAGGCCGAGGGGCTTCGTATATTCGGCCCCACAAAGAGCGCGGCGCGGATCGAGACCAGCAAGGAGTTCGCCAAGGAGCTGATGCAGAAGTACGACATCCCGACGGCGGCATTCCGCACGTTCAGCGATTACGACGAGGCATTGGCGTACGTGAAAGCGGGCACTCTCCCCGCGGTGCTCAAATACGACGGATTGGCCGCAGGCAAAGGCGTGGTAATAGCCGAGACTCCGGAGCAGGCCGACGAGGCCTTGAAAGATATGTTGCTCGACGCGAAGTTCGGCCAAGGCAGGGTAGTGATCGAGGAGTATCTGGAAGGGCCCGAATTTTCGCTCATGTGCTTCGTGAACGGTCACGAGGTATATCCCATGCCCGCGGCGCAGGACCACAAACGCGCTTACGACGGTGACAAGGGGCCCAACACGGGCGGCATGGGCGCATACACCGAACTGCCTTTCATCGACGAGGCCGATCTCGACTATGCCATGAACGCCATCATGCGCCGCACGGCCGACGCTTTGGTCGCCGAGGGCGCGCCGTTCTGCGGAGTGCTGTACGGCGGACTGATGAAGACCCCGCAGGGAATCAAGGTCATAGAGTTCAACGCCCGTTTCGGCGATCCCGAGACCGAGGTTGTTCTGCCGCGCATGAAGAGCGATATATGCAGCGTGTTCTGCGACGTGGCCGACGGCCGCGCGCCGTCGATCGAGTGGCACGACTTCGCGACGCTGGGCATAGTCCTCGCGTCGAAAGGTTACCCGAACAGCTATGAAAAGGGATTCGTAATAGAGGGTGTCGACACCGTCGACGGCTCGGTATACCACATGGGCACGGCAGTGAAGGACGGCAAGTACGTCACCTCGGGCGGTCGCGTGATGATAGTGGTATGCAAGGCTCCCACGCTGCGCGAGGCTCAGGCAAAGGCCGCCGCGGAGGTAGCGAAGATCGGATGCGACAATCTGTTCCACCGTACCGACATAGGCGACAAAGCGTTCAAATAATCGATAACCGACTAAACGACAACAGAATGGCAACTATAATAAACGGCAAGGAATTGGCGCTGTCGCTCAAGCAGCGATTGGCTGCCGACGTGGCCACGTTCGACGCCAAGTACGGTCGCACGCCCCACTTGGTGGTAATCCTCGTGGGCGAGGACGCGGGCAGCGTATCTTACGTGACGGGCAAGGCCAAGGCTTCGGCCGAAGTGGGACTCCGCAACACCACCATCCGCAAGCCCGACACCATCACCGAAGCCGAGTTGCTCGGCATAATCGACGAGTTGAACGCCGACTCCGAGGTGGACGGCATCTTGGTTCAGCTCCCGCTGCCGAAGCATATCGATTCGGACAAGGTCATATCGGCGATCAGCGCCGAGAAGGATGTGGACGGATTCCATCCCATGAACGTAGCGCGTCTCTGGCTCAAGCAGGAGTGCACCTTGCCGTGTACCCCCAAGGGCATCATTAAATTGCTGAAGAGCGCAGGCGTGGAGATCGCGGGAAAGAACGTCGTGGTGATAGGCCGCAGCAACATCGTGGGACTGCCCGTATCGAAACTGCTGCTCAACGAAAACGCCACGGTGACCATAGCGCACAGCCGCACGAAGGATCTGGCGGATGTGACGCGTCGCGCCGATATATTGGTAGTGGCGATCGGCCGTCCCAAATTCGTTACGGCCGACATGGTGAAGGAGGGAGCGGTAGTCATAGACGTGGGTGTCAACCGCGATCCCGAGACCAAGAAGTTGTGCGGCGACGTCGACTTCGCAGCCGTCGAATCTAAGGCATCGGCCATAACGCCCGTCCCGGGCGGTGTGGGTCCCATGACCATCTGCTGCCTTATGGAGAACACCGTGGAGTGCTTCCTGCGCAAAATGGAAAAGACTAACGGATAATGGGAGGGGAGGGAGCTTTTCGATCCTCCGAAAGAATTACAAAAAAGGCTGTCTGCGATTGTCAGACAGCCCTTTTTTATTTGCGACACTGCATACGGAACATCTTGTGCCCGAGCAAATCGACATCGCCGCATCGGCTGAATCCCAATCGCTCGTATAGCCGCTCCGCCGCCGTGTTGTCCTCGTCGACCAGCAGAGTCACGCGTTCGTGCCCCTCGGCGAAAGCCTCGTCGCGCATACAACGAATCAACTCGGCGCCCAGTCCGCGACCTTGAGCGCGAGGCAACACACCCAACGTGTCGAGATAAAACTCGCCCGCCGAGGTCTCATCGGCCAATTCGGGCACGGAACCGCATCGCTCCCTTATCGTCTCCAAAACGGGAACCCGAAGCTCTTGCAACTTCGCGCCGTCGTAACCGCAAACAGCCCCGACGACCTCTCCGTCCGCCTCGCATACCAATACGTTGCGATAACTGTACTGCGTATCGTCTCTGCGCACCAACGCCTCGAACAGCGTCTCGCCAGCATCGCCGCACAAACGTCGGGTCAGATCCTCGCCGAAAGCCATCGCCACTATATGCGCCACCACAGCAGCATCGTCGGCAACGGCTCGGCGGAACTTCACATCGCCTCCCGCCATATCAACGAGGCAACACTTCGATCTCCAACTTCGAATAGGCTCTCTCGGCCTTGACTTTAGCCTCCTCCACGCTCTCGCCGCGGGCAAGTATCACGCCCATACGACGATGGCCCGTCACCTCGGGTTTGCCGAATATGCGGATCTGCACATCGGGCTCGGCCACTACCTGCTCCAGATTGCCGAACACCACCTTGTCGCTGTCGCCCTCGACCACCACGGCTTTCGACGCGCTCGGACCGAAGAAACGTATCGACGGAATCGGCAAGCCGAGTATGGCGCGCGCGTGAAGCGCGAATTCCGACATGTCCTGCGATATCATCGTCACCATTCCCGTGTCGTGCGGACGCGGAGAGACCTCGCTGAACAACACCTTGTCGCCCGCCACGAACAACTCCACGCCGAATATGCCGTAACCGCCCAGCGCATCCGTCACCCGCTTCGCGATATCGCGCGCCTGCTCCAATGCCGCGGCGTTCATCGGCTGCGGCTGCCACGACTCGCGATAGTCGCCGTCGACCTGATGATGGCCTATCGGTTCGAGGAACGACGTGCCGCCGCTATGACGCACCGTAAGCAGGGTTATCTCGTAATCGAACTTCACGAAGCCCTCCACGATAACCTCGCCGCCTCCGGCACGGCCGCCCTCCTGAGCGCACTGCCAAGCCGCATCGGCATCTTCGAACGAGCGCACGACACTCTGGCCGTGGCCCGACGAGCTCATGATAGGCTTCACCACGCACGGAACGCCGACCTCATGCAACGCCTCGTCGAACTCCGCCCGCGTCGCCGCGAAACGGTAGGGTGAAGTGGGAATGCCCAGCTCCTCGGCCGCCAGACGGCGGATACCCTTGCGGTTCATCGTGAGCATGGTAGCCTCGGCCGTCGGGACGACATGATAACCCTCTTTCTCCAGCTCCACCAAAGTGGGAGTCGCGATGGCCTCCACCTCGGGGATTATATAGTCGGGCTTCTCCTTCTCGATAATCTCGCGCAGACGCTTGCCGTCGAGCATCGACAGCACATACGATCTGTGAGCGACCTGCATGGCGGGCGCGTCGGCATACTTGTCCAACGCCACGACCTCCACGCCGTAACGCTGCAACTCGATCGCCACCTCCTTGCCCAGTTCGCCCGCACCGCACAGCAAAGCCTTCTTCGCCACCGATTTGAGCGGCGTACCTATTTTAACCATAACTTACTGTTTGACTTTAGATTCACAATATGCGCAACGATAGTCGCCCGTCTCGGTCGGGCGGAACAGCCGATCCACATCCTCGCAATTCGATATGCACTGGCGGTTGCCGCAACGCATCTCGCCGCGAACCAAATCGTCGGCGATACGGGGAGTCTGCGACGTCGGACGCTCCTTGGCCCACTCCAGCAGGGTGTATATCAACGCCATACGAACGAACTTACCGTTCTCGACCTGACGGAAATAGGCTGCGCGCGGATCGTTGTCCACCTCGCGCGTAATCTCGTTCACGCGCGGCAGGGGATGCAGGATTATCATATCCTTCTTGGCGTTGCGCAGACGTTCGGGATTAAGTATGAAGCTGTCCTTCAGACGCTCGAACTCCTCTTCGTCCAAGAAACGCTCCTTCTGCACGCGGGTCATGTAAAGAATGTCCAATTCGGGCATAACCTCCTCCATGGTAGCCACCTCACGCGTCGGAACATGGTTCTTGTCGCACACCTCGCGACGTATGTACGACGGCAAACGCAGCTCCTCGGGAGCGATCAACACCACGTTGATCCCCTCGTAACGCGACAGGGCCTTAATCAACGAATGGACGGTGCGGCCGAATTTCAAATCGCCGCAGAAACCTATGGTAAGATTGTTCAATCGTCCCTTTTCGCGACGTATCGTCAGCAGATCGGTAAGCGTCTGGGTAGGGTGGGCATGGCTGCCGTCGCCCGCGTTGATGATCGGCACCTCGGAGTATTGCGAAGCAACTAACGGCGCACCCTCCTTGCTGTGACGCATGGCGATGATGTCGGCGAAACAGCCTATCACGCGCACCGTGTCGGCCACGGTCTCGCCCTTGCTCACCGACGACGACGCGGCGTCGGAGAATCCCAGAACGCTGCCGCCCAACTCCATCATGGCCGACGTGAAACTGAGACGAGTGCGGGTGCTCGGCTCGTAAAAGAGCGTAGCCAACTTCTTGCCGCGACATACTTCGCTGTATTTCTTGCGATCGGCGATTATGTCCAAAGCCGTCGATATAATCCTATCGACCTCTTCCACCGAAATATCGGTAGTATCAATCAAATGTCTCATGATAAAAAAATCATTTGTTTATCCAACTCTCGTCCGAGGGGTTGTTGCGGAACGCGATAATGCGGGCGCAATCCTCGCGCTTGATGTAGCCCTCCTCGGCCGCTACCTCCACCAACGCGTCGAGATTCGACAGAGAGTGGTTCTCCACCTCGGCTTCGGCCATACGGTCGAGTCCCTTTTTCATTCCGTACGTGAAGATGCTGACAACGCCCAGCACCTCGGCTCCCGCCTCGCGCAGAACATTAACCACCTCGATGCAGCTGCCCGCGGTAGAGATCAGATCCTCCACCACCACGACCTTCTGCCCCTTCTCCAAACGGCCTTCGATCTGGTTGGCGCGGCCGTGATCCTTCGCTCCGCTGCGCACGTAACCCATAGGCATGTCGAGCAGGGTAGCGGTGATGGCGGCATGGGCGATTCCCGCGGTAGAAGTGCCCATCAGCACCTCGCACTCGGGATAGTAACGCTTTACGTACTCGGCCAAACCCTTCTCCACGGCGTCGCGCACACGGGGAGCCGTAAGGGTCAGTCGGTTATCGCAATAGATGGGGCTTTTGATTCCGCTCGCCCATGTGAACGGCTGCTCGGGACGCAGAAAAACCGCTCCTATCGAGAGCAGGTCTTTGGCAATTTTTTTCTCCATAATATCCTTTATTTTCCTGTGATCTTTCTTCTCCATCATCAACAGCGGGAACTCGTTTCCCATATCGTCGACCTCTCGACGACCGACGGTCGCGAAACCGCGTCGCCGATAAAAATCCGCCGCGCGGGGATTATCCTCGTTCACGCACAATCGCACGACGCCGCACGCCGTCACCGCGCGCTCCAAAAGCTCTCCTCCGATGCCGCGGCCGAAGCTGTCGGGACGAACGAAAAGCATCTCCAGCGAATCGCCCTCCGCACCCGCGAAAGCGAGCGGACGCCCCTCGGCATCCGACGCTACGAAAAGTTCCGCCACGCCCGTCAGAGCCTCTCTCACCTGAAGACGGATACGACATACGTCGCTCTCGGCAAGAAAATGATGCGTGGCGCGCACCGACGCCTCCCACAACGCGACCAGATCGGAGAGCAATCCTTCGTCGCGAACCTCGCACCGCCGTATGTAGCAGAAACGCCCGCTCATACGGCTATTCCAATGCTTTGCGCAGGATTCGCTCCACCTCCTCGGGGTAGATTCCGCCCTCGTGCTCCTTTATGCCGTCCACGTAAAACGTGGGGACATAATAGTAATCGAACTTATCGGCCACATCGGGCAGCTCCGACTCCTCGAGCATCTCGATATCGACAGCAGCCAGTTCCGCATGCTCGGCCTTGAGCTCCTCGATGTAGCGCAGAGCCTTTTTGCAGAACGGGCAGTTTTTCAGGTAAAACAACTTGACGCGCTTCATGGCTCTACTCCGCGAATTCAGCCATGCAACGCTCGTACGCCGCCACGGGATCGGCAGCCTGCGTAATGGGACGTCCCACGACTATGTAATCCGTACCTATCTCTTTGGCGCGGGCAGGAGTGGTGACGCGAACCTGATCGCCCACCTCGCCGTCGGCGAAACGCACGCCCGGGGTGACGGTCACGAAACCGCTGCCGCAAGCCTCCTTCACCATACCCGCTTCGAGTGGCGAGCACACCACGCCGTCAAGACCCGCTTCGCGAGCGTTGCGCGCATAGTGCACTATGGTGTCGTTTATGCCCGCATCGATAAGCAACTCGCGGCGCATTCGCTCCTCGCTCGTAGAGGTCAACTGCGTCACGGCGATCAACAGCGGGCGAGTGCCGTCGGGACGCGTGAGGCCCTCCAAGGCGGCTTTCATCATATCGATGGTGCCCGCAGCGTGAAGATTGCACATATCCACATCCAAATGGGACAAGACAGCCATCGCTTTCTTCACCGTATTGGGAATATCGTGCAACTTGAGGTCGAGGAAAATCTTGTGTCCGCGCGCCTTGATCTCGCGCACGATCGACGGGCCCTCGGCATAATAAAGTTCCATGCCGATCTTTACGAACGGTTTGCGATCGGTGAATTTGTCGAGGAACGCCAGCGTCGCCGCCGCGCTGCTGAAATCGCATGCGATTATTACATCTCTATGACTCATTGCTATATCGTGTTTTTGATTTTGTTGTATTTTCAAAGTGCTAACATAGCATTTTTTTGCGAGATAAACAATATTTGATCGGAAAATATACCTGCATGCGGGACAATGAAGCGGTTCGCCGCCGGCGGAGGATTGCGCGAGCCTCGGGCGAGTTGCAGTCCGCCGCGCGGGGTGGCGGCGAACTGCCGACATCGCGTCGCGATGTCGAAATAGACACCTACGCAAAAAAGCCGCCCGAAAATTCGGACGGCTCCATAAGATCGGCATGCCGACTGTTAGCAGTTCATCGCGCCGCAGCAGTGGATGACCTGACCGCTGACATAGCTCGACATGTCGCTGGCGAGGAACAGAGCCACGTTGGCCACATCGTCGGGCGTACCGCCGCGACGCAGGGGAATCTGCGCCGCCCAAGCGTCGCGCACCTCCTGCGAGAGCTGGTTGGTCATATCGGTGATGATGAATCCCGGAGCGATGCAGTTTGCACGTATGCCGCGGGGACCCATCTCCTTGGCGATCGACTTCGCGAGACCGATCATACCCGCCTTCGAAGCCGAGTAGTTGCACTGGCCCGCGTTGCCCGACACTCCGACCACCGACGACATGTTGATGATCGAACCGCCGCGCTGACGCGCCATAACGGGAACCACGGCGTGGATGAAGTTGAACGCCGACTTCAGGTTGACGCCGATCACGGCATCCCACTGAGCCTCCGACATACGCATCATAAGGCCGTCCTTGGTGATGCCCGCGTTGTTCACGAGAATGTCGATACGACCGAAATCCTCCACAATCTGCTTCACCACCTCGTGCGATTCCTCGAACGACGCTGCGTTCGAAGCGTATCCCTTGGCCTTGACGCCCATAGCCTCCAGTTCGGCCACGGTCTGCTCGGCAGCCTCGTTGATTACCAAATCGGTGAACGCCACATTAGCGCCCTGCTCCGCGAAACGCATCGCGATAGCCTTGCCTATACCTCTGGCAGCACCCGTCACGAGGGCCACCTTACCTTCCAAAAGTTTCATGAAAATCTATACTTTTTTATCGTTTTACCATTTACGCAACGCCACGCAACTGTTGTGGCCGCCGAAGCCGAGCGTATTCGATATCGCAACCGTAACATCGGCCTTGCGGGCGACATTGGGAACGTAATCCAGATCGCAATCGGGATCGGGATCCGTCAAGCCGATAGTGGGGGGCACCACGCCGTTCTGCAACGCCAAAGCCGAAGCGATCAACTCCACGGCGCCCGTCGCGCCGAGCATGTGGCCCGTCATCGACTTGGTAGAGCTTATCATCGCCTTGCGGGCGACCTCCTCGCCCAAAGCCAGCTTGATTACGGCCGTCTCGGTCTTGTCGTTAAGAGGCGTGCTGGTGCCGTGGGCATTAATGTAAAGCGTATCCTTCTCGGCATCGAAACCGGCCTCGTCCAGCGACTGCTTCATGGCGCGCGACGCGGGGATGCCGTCGGGACGC
This sequence comes from uncultured Alistipes sp., assembly GCA_910587675.1. GTDB lineage: Bacteria > Bacteroidota > Bacteroidia > Bacteroidales > Rikenellaceae > Alistipes. The sequence goes on from CAJUMU010000001.1 coordinate 158,559, forward strand.
GGAGCGGTGTAGTGGTGAGCGTCGCAACTGTTGCCGTAACCGCAAACCTCGGCATAGATCTTGGCGCCGCGCTTCTGCGCGTTCTCGAGCGACTCGAAGATGAGCACGCCCGCGCCTTCGCCCATAACGAAGCCGCTGCGGTTGATGTTGAACGGAATCGAAGCCTTCGTGGGGTCGTCCGTGCGGGTCAGAGCCTTGCTGTTTGCGAAACCGCCTATGGCGAGCGGGTGGACCGAAGCCTCGGCGCCGCCGGTGATGATGGCGTCGGCATAGCCGTACTTGATGGCGCGGTAAGCCTCGCCTGCCGAGTGAGTACCCGTGGCGCAAGCCGTCACGACGGGCAGACACACGCCCTGAGCGTTGAACTTGATGGCGACGTTACCCGACGCGATATTGGCTATCATCATGGGGATGAACAGAGGCGAAATGCGATGTACGCCCTCGTTCAACAGCTTCTCCGTCTCGGTGACGAAAGTCTGCAAACCGCCGATGCCCGAACCGATGTAGGTTCCCAGACGCTCGGGGTCGACATTCTCGCCGCTGACCAGACCGCTGTCCATCATCGCCTGATAGGCCGCAGCCATGGCGTACTGGCAATACACGTCGCTGCGACGCACATTGGCCGAGTCGAGGCCGTTGGCCGCGGGATCGAAGTTCTTCACCTGACCCGCAACCTTTATGGGCAGATCGTAATCCTCGAATCCCTTTATAAGGTCTATGCCGCACTTTCCGGCCGTCAAATTATTCCAGAACTCCGCAACGGTGTTTCCTACCGGCGAGATAACACCCAAACCGGTAATGACTACTCTATGTTCCATATCAATTTCGATTTTTATTTTGTCCACTCGATTATGCAGGCGCCCGTGGTGAATCCCGCGCCGAACGCGCTGAATACCAACTTGTCGCCCTTCTGCAACTTGCCCTCGCGATTGAGTTCGTCCAGCAGGATGGGCACGCTTGCCGACGAAGTGTTGCCGTAACGGTCGACATTGTGCGGGAAATGCGACATGTCGAGACCCAGATGATTGCAAATGGCCTCGATGATTCGCATGTTGGCCTGATGCAGCACGTAATACTTTATGTCTTCGGGTTTCAGACCCGCCGCGTCGAGCAACGTCTTGATATCGCGCGACGACGAGAGAACGGCGGTCTTGAACACCTCGCGTCCGTTCATGTACATGGGCTTTCCCTCCTCCTCTTTGGTAATATAAGGAGTAGGCTCCAACGTGCGGAAATAGTGGAGGCAATCGGTCTTGCTCACGGTCGTAAGACGCGATCCGATCATGCCCTCGCCCTCGGTGACTACCACGGCTCCCGCGCCGTCGCCGAACAGAACGCATACGCTGCGGTCTTTCCAGTCGACCATACGCGACGGCTCCTCGGCGGCCAGCACCAAGATGTTCTTGGCCTTGCCGCTCTTGAGACGGTCGTCGGCCATGTCGAGAGCATAAATGAATCCCGAGCAGGCGGCGTTCACGTCGATACATGCGCAAGTGGCGCCGATGATACCCTGCACGATGCAGCTCAGACCCGGCGTCGCATATTCGTTCACCACGTTAGAGCAAATTATATAGTCGATGTCGGCCGGCGTCAGGCCGGCGTCTTCGATAGCCTTGAGCGATGCCTCGGCCGCCAGATCTTCCAACTTCTCCGATGAAATGACGCGACGCTCGGCCATACCCGTGCGCTCTCTGATCCACTCGTCGCTCGTATCGAGAAACTGTTCGAGCATCGAATTGGTCACAACTACGGCAGGGTTGGCCCTGCCCGTTCCGATTATCTTCATTATATTTACAATTTATAATAAATATTACCTTTGTCGAATCCCGTATTCGCGGCCGATTCCTCGCCGCAAACCAAGTCGGGTGCAAAAATATTCAAATCCGTGAAATTTACCTCAAACCCGCGGTCAAAAACGCCTTTTTGTGACGAAAATGACATTATGAGTGGCAAAAGTTATGTATTTTGAAGTTATTTTACGATCTTTGCAACGATGTAAAAACGAAAAATTCATGGCGAAAACAGATAAAAACTCGGAGATACCGAAATTTCTGCTCGACAAACGATATCTGATGGGGTCGGTGATTTTCATCCTCACATTTTCGTTTTTGTTCATGACTCTCTACACGCCGTTCTCCATCACGGCGTGGTTCAGCATCACCAACCTCACCCATTTGGGGATGACGGCGGCGTTCTACTTCGTGGCATTGGCCATAATGCTGATAAGCAAACAGATAATGTACAGCGTGCAGAATCGCGTAACCTTCACGTTCGCCAAATACATACTATGGTTGTTCGGCGAAATGATCGTCATATCGCTGTTCTACACCTTTTTCACCTCGGTATTCATATCGCCGTCGGTGCAACCCGCATGGATCATTCTGCTCAAAGCCATAGGGTGCGTGTTGCTCATAATGGCCATCCCTTACACGATCCTTACGTTGTACGCCGCCTACAAGGCCAAGACCGAAGAGTTGCAGATGTTGCAGTACGAGATGTCGCTCTCGAACGAGCCGACGGTAGTATATCCCTCGTTGATAAATCTTTACGACTACAACGGCACACTGAAGCTCACCATAAACTCCGACACGCTTTACTACATGGAGTCGCAGGACAATTATGTGAAGATCTTTTACGAGAACCACGGCAAACTGCTATCCTACATGCTGCGTTGCCGCACGAAGACCATCGAGGAGAATCTGGCCGACACGAGCATGGTGCGTTGTCACCGTTCGTATATGGTGAACGTAATGAAAATCAACCAGATCAAGAAACGCAGCAAGATCCGCTACATAATTTTGTCGAACAAGGACATCAAGCCTATCCCCGTGTCGAAAAGCTATTTCAAGAACCTTATCGAGAAGATCGACAAATACAATTCGGCAGCCTTGGCCAAAGGCAACGAGGTCGCGGAAGACGAGGCGGAACAACCCATAGCCAATCAAGGGCAGGAGTGATAATGTTACGCATTATAAATCGGGCGGCAGCCTGCGAAGTACGCATGCGAGCGAATGCGAGTGTTGCGGGCCTTCGCGGGGCGAGGCTGCGGCCCGCACGACTCTAAAGAGTCGTAAAAAAACCGCCGACAAAATCCTGCCGGCGGTTTTTTCATATAAATCGCATTGGTAATCAACGCACTGAACAATCCCAATTGAACGCGGACTTCATCCGCTCGACGTACTCCGCATCGTGCGCGGCGGCGATTGCGGCGGCAGCCTCGCAGTTCTCCGCTTCGGCCATGTTGAGATATGTGGCCGCCGACAACTCGGCACGCTCGTCCGACTTGGAATCCATCAACAACAGATATGCTATGACTATGCGCGCACCCGACTCGACCAAACGACGGGCATGGAACGTAGGGTAGTCGCCCTTCATCGCAGCCACCTCGCCGCACACGCGCTCGAACTCGTCGGTCATCTTCTTCAACCGCACTTTCGACCGCAAAGGCACGTCGAGTATCGAAGCGTCGGCCTCGTATTCGCGTATTCGGCAGAGCAAAGCGCCGCTCGCCACGTATCGAGCCGCCGCCACGACCTGCATCTGCGAGGTACCCTCGTACAGCGTGGTGACACGCGCATCGCGATAGAGACGCTCCACGGCGAACTCCTTGATATAACCCGAGCCGCCGTAAACCTGCACGGCATCGTACGCCACTTGATTCGAATACTCGCCCGCCATGAGCTTCAGAAGCGGGGTAAGCATGTCGGCGCACTTGGCCGCGCGGCGCATCTCGGCGCGCTCGTCGTCCGTCGGCTCCGCCTTCGCCGCGAGGATCTTCGCCATATCGACGTAACGCGCTGTCTCGTAAAGCAATGCGCGCGAACCGTCCAACTTGGCGCGCATGGCACCCAACATCTCGTATACGGCGGGGAACGAAGCGATGTTGACGCCGAACTGACGTCGTTCGTTGGCATAACGCACGGCCTCGCGCAAAGCGGCCTCCATTATGCCGACCGACTGGGCGCCTATGTCGAGACGCGCGCCGTTCATCATCGTCATCACGCATCGTATGAGTCCCATGCAACGCTTGCCGACGAGTTTGGCGGGAGCGTCGTTGAAGGCGAGTTCGCACGTGGGCGAGCCCTTGATACCCATCTTATGCTCTATGCGGCGAACCGTCACGCCGCCCCAGCTCTTGTCGTACACGAAGCACGACAGACCGCGGGCATCGGTAGTGCCGCTCTCCGAACGCGCCAGAATCAACTTTATGTCGGCATCGCCGTTGGTAATGAATCGTTTCACGCCGTTGAGCAGCCACATGCCGCGCTCCTCGTCCCACGTGGCCTTCAACATCGCGGCCTGAAGGTCGCTGCCCGCATCGGGCTCGGTCAAGTCCATCGAGCAGGTCGCGCCCTCGGCTATGCGGCCGAGAAACTCGGCCTTGATCTCCTCGTCGCCGTATTCGCGGATTATATCCACGCAATCCTGCAACGACCAGATATTGCAGAATCCCGCATCGGCGCGAGCCACCATCTCCGACGCCATGGTGAAAAGCACGGTCGGGAAGTTCAGGCCGTCGTACTGGCGCGGCAGCGATATGCCGTAAAGTCCCGCGCGCGTAAGCATTTCGTGGTTGCGCTGCGTGCCCGAAGCATAGCTTACGCGGCCGTTCTCGCAACGAGGCCCCTCGGCGTCGACGTCGAAAGCGTTCTCGGCGATGGTCGTGGCGCATATCTCGCCCATGACCTCCATCACCTTGTCGTAACAATCGACGGCATCGGCGAAGTTCTCGGGAGCCGAAGCGTAAGTCTTGCACTGCGAATAGTTATCCTCCTTGAGCGCCACCACACGCTTCATCACGGGGTGCGTAAGCTGACGCTTGAGTCTGTCGTTATCCTTATAAAAATTCTTCATGATACTCTCTATCGTCTGTTGTTGCTTATGAGCGTTATGAGCTTGTCCACAGTCTGTTTGGCATCGCCCACGATCGCATGATCGGCTATTTTGTGAATCGGCGCGTCGGTATCGCAATTAATCGAGATTATGCAGGCCGAACGGTCCATACCCACCGTATGCTGCACCTGACCCGAGATTCCGCACGCTATGTAGAGCTTCGGACGCACGGTTATGCCCGTCTGACCGATCATGCGCTCGTAGCCGCCCACGTAACCCGCATCTATCGCGGCGCGCGTGGCTCCGACCTCGCCGCCGAGCAGTTCGGCCAAACGGAACAGCGACTCGAAATTCTCGGCGCTGCCCATTCCGTATCCGCCCGCGACTATTACCTTGGCGCCCTTCAGATCGACGCCCTGCGCCTCGGCATGCTTCTCGATAACGGCGACGGCGAAATCCTCGGGAGCGAGCAACGACTCGACGTCGATGGTCTCGCACACGCCCGACACAGCCGCGGCCAACGGCTCCTTGGCCATCACGCCCTCGCGGATGGTGGCCATCTGCGGACGGGTCGAGGGAGATATTATGGTCGTGAGCTGATTCGCGACGAAACTCGGACGGATACACTTCAACACGCCGCGATATTCGTTATCCTTATACGAACAGTCGCCCAACTCCAGAGCGGTGCAGTCGGCCGTGAGTCCGCAACCCAACTCGGCCGCCAGACGCGGCGTCATGTCGCGACCCTCGCTCGTGGCTCCCGCGAGAAATATCTCGGGACGCTCCGTCTCGATCGCATGCTTCACGATCTTCACATAGGGCAGGGTAAGGTAATCTTTCAACCGCTCGTCCTCGGCGCAAAACACCCGCTGCGCTCCGTAACGGTAGGCCTCGGCCGCCAAATGCGACACCTTGTCGCCGACAAGCACGGCCGAAAGTTCGCCGCCGAGCTGCTCGGCCAGTCGCCGACCCTTGGTCAGAAGTTCCAGACTCACCTCGCACATCGCGCGGTTCGAGGTCTGGCAATATATCATTACATTCTTCATGCGTTACATCATTTAGCGTTATTCAATAATGTGGCTGTCAACCAATCGCGCGACGAAATCCGTCAAGGATTCGTCGTCGGTGCCCACCCATGAGGTATCTTTGTGATCCGCGGTTATCGTGCGGCTATCCACCACCTGCGTGGGCGAACCGCCCAAGCCGTAACGCGCCGCGTCGCCGCCCAAATCGTCGGCCGTCAGGCAGGCGATTCCGCATTTGCGGTAGTTCAGAATGCGACGCACGTTGCACGGTCTGCAAGGCGCGGCGCTTTTGCCGCCGACAGTCATCACGGCAGGCAGAACGACGCTCACGAGCTCCACGCCTTCGTCGGTGCGGCGGCGCGCTTCGATCTTGCCGTCTTCGCACTTCACGATCTCCTCCACGTACGTCACCTGCGGCCATCCCAACGCCTGAGCGGTCTGGGGCCCCACGTGAGCCGTATCGCCGTCGATAGACTGGCGTCCCGCCAATACCAAATCGGGGTTTATCTTTCGCAACGCCATAGCCAAAGCGTACGAGGTGGCCAGCGTATCGGCTCCCGCGAAGCGGCGGTCCGACAGCAACACGCCCTTGTCGGCGCCGCGGTATATACCTTCGCGCAGCACCTCCTCGGCACGCTGCGGACCCATGCTTATCAATACTATCTCGCATTCGTCCAACCTATCCTTGAGGCGCAACGCCTGCTCCAAGGCATTCAGATCATCGGGATTGCAAATCGCCGGAAGCGAATTTCTGTCGATCACGCCGTCGGCGTTCACCTTGGCCTCGATCGTTTCGCGCGTATCGGTCACTTGCTTCACAAGCACCGCGATTTTCATTTTTCTCATCAATCCTAAAAATTCTTAAAAAATTCGTGCAAAAATACGACATTAACCCCGAACTCGACAAATGTGTCGCGATTTTTCCGTCACCGTATACAATAATTCCATCACAAAAGAGGGCCATTTCACCACACAGACAAAGATGAAACTATTATAAATAAGGCTATTAAATGTAAATACGCCCCGCGCAATGCTGTTTGCTGCCGGCGACGGAATGCACGAGCCTTCGGCGAGTTGCAGTCCGCCGCGTGAGGGCGGCGGCGAACTGCCGACATCGCTCCGCGATGTCGATACACAAACGAAAAACGCCCGACACGAAGTCGGGCGTTCTGCCTTAAGATCTGCGAACCTGACGGCTACAATCCCAATTCGCGGCGGATATCATCCACGGCGTCGAGACGCTCCCAACCGAAAAACTCGATCTCGCGCTCGACCTCGCTGCCGTTCTCGAACACCTTCACCGTCTTCTTATAAGGACGGTTGCCGAAATGTCCGTACGACGCCGTAGCCTCGAATATGGGGTTCTTCAATCCGAAACGGTCCACGATAGAAGCGGGACGCAAATCGAACAGACGGCCGATGCGCTCGGCGATCTCGCCGTCCGACAAACCGATCTTGGAAGTTCCGTAGGTGTCGACGTATATCGACAGCGGCTCGGCTATGCCGATAGCGTAACTGAGCTGCACCAGCATCTGGTCGGCGACACCCGCCGCCACCATGTTCTTCGCTATGTGACGCGCCGCGTAAGCCGCCGAACGGTCGACCTTCGAAGAGTCCTTGCCCGAGAAAGCGCCGCCGCCGTGCGCGCCGCGTCCGCCGTAAGAGTCGACGATGATCTTGCGGCCCGTGAGTCCCGTATCGCCGTGGGGGCCGCCTATGACGAACTTGCCCGTGGGGTTGACGTGCAGGATGTAGTCGTCGCCGATAAGCTCGGCCAAGCAGTCGCCCGCACGTTGCAAGCGAGCCTTCACGCGCGGAATGAGGATGGTGCGGACATCCTCGCGGATACGCTCCTGCATCATGCGCTCGGCCTCTTTCTCGCTGCGCGAGTCGTCGGCCGCGATGAACTCGTCGTGCTGGGTCGACACCACGATGGTATGCACGCGCAGAGCCTTGCCCGTCTCGCTGTCGTACTCCACCGTAACCTGACTCTTCGAATCGGGACGCAAGTAGGGCATAACGGCACCTTCGCGGCGTATCGCCGCCAACTCCTTCATTATCACGTGCGAGAGGATGAGCGTCGCAGGCATGTATTCGAGGGTTTCGTTGCAGGCGTAACCGAACATGATGCCTTGGTCGCCCGCACCCTGCTCGGCGGCCTCGTCACGCACCACGCCTTGGTTTATGTCCGACGACTGCTCGTGGATAGCCGACAAGATGCCGCACGACGCGGCGTCGAACTGATATTCACTGCGATTATAGCCTATGCGATCTATCACGCGGCGCGCCACGCTCTGGATATCGACGTATGCGTCGGAGCGCACCTCGCCCGCAACCACGACCAAACCCGTGGTGCAAAGCGTCTCGCAAGCGACTTTCGACTGGGAATCGCGACGAAGAAATTCGTCGAGAATAGCATCCGAGATCTGATCCGACACTTTGTCGGGATGTCCTTCCGACACCGACTCGGAGGTAAATAAAAAAGCCATACCTTAAAATTTTTTAACGTATGGAAGATGCGACTGTCGTAATACCTTAATTATACGCCTTTTAGCATTTTTATTGTGGTTGCAAGCAGTCCAAATCCTTCCACATTGATTTCAATCGGTGCAAAATTACACAAAAAATCGCAATTGCAAAAAAGGGCGGTAAAAAGTCTTGCCGACATCGCACGGCTATGTCTGTCGACGATATTTTTCACACTCTGATATAATAAACGTCCCGACCGCCGCGTTATAAATGCGAAACTGAAAAAAAGAAAAATTGCCTATGGTTGAAATTGCCTAATTTGGAGTTATAAACAAAACGTGAAAATTTGTGTTATTATGAAAAAGACGGCATTATTATTCTTCGGATCGGTCCTCGTATCGGCAGTGGCCGGCAGCGTCACCGCATGGGGCGTGGATAAATACCTCTCTCACGAAACGGTTGCGCGCAATCGCGGCGTCGATGTGTCATGGAGCGATCCCGAACAACAGGCAGGCACCCATTTCACGGCATATCAGGCCGAACAATATCCCGACCTGACGTATGCGGCCGAGAATGCGGTGAAAGCCGTGGTAAACATCGAGGCCATTCGCGAGGTGCAGTACGGAGGCCGTTCGTACGGCTCGTACGATCCCTTCTATGAGTTTTTCGGAATGCCATACGGCGGCGGCTCGGGCGAGCCTCAGACCCGCGAGCAGCGTGCGGGAGGTTCGGGCGTCATAATATCGGCCGACGGTTACATCGTCACCAACAACCACGTGGTGGAGGAGTCGACCAAACTCAAGGTCAAGCTCAACGACGGCCGCACGTTCGACGCCAGGTTAGTGGGAACCGATCCCACCGCTGACGTGGCCCTCATCAAGGTCGAGGCCGACGACCTGCCCACGATTCCGTTCGGCAAATCGGACGATCTGCGCTTGGGCGAGTGGGTGTTGGCCATCGGATCGCCTTTCGACCTCCAGTCGACCATCACGGCGGGAATCGTCAGCGCCAAGGCGCGCCAACTGGGCGTAATCCCCAACGAGATGCGCGTGGAGTCGTTCATCCAGACCGACGCGGCGGTGAACCCGGGCAACTCGGGCGGCGCGTTGGTAAACACCCGCGGCGAACTGGTGGGCATCAACACGGTAATCAAATCGTCGACGGGAACCTACATGGGTTATTCGTTCGCAGTGCCCGAGAGCATCGTTCGCAAAGTGGTGGTCGATCTTAAGGAGTACGGAGTGGTGCAGCGCGCGATGCTGGGCATATCGTACCGCGCCATCGACGACCGCTTCATCGAGAGCGAAGGCAAGGAGCTCGGCATCGAGCAGACGGGCGGACTCTATGTGGCATCGGTAGTGAACGACAGCGCGGCAGCCGAGGCAGGCATCCGCAAGGGCGACATCATCACGGCCATCGACGGCGCGAAGACCGACGACGCCTCGACCATGATGGAGAAGATGGCGCAGCACCGTCCCAACGACAAGATCACGGTTACGGTGAAACGCAACGGCTCGACCAAGGATATCGAGGTGACGCTCAAGAACCGCGTGGGCAAGAACGAGCTCATGACTCGCGAGAGCGTGGACGTGACGGCAGCATTGGGCGGCAAGTTCGCCGACGCAGGCAAGAAGCTGTGCGACAAGCTGGAGATCCGCGGCGGAGTGCAGGTAATCGACGTAAAGCGCGGCGGCCTGCTCGAAAGAGCAAGGGTGCGCGAGGGATTCGTAATTACCCACATCAACGATCGCCCCGTGAAGTCGCTCGCCGAGATGGAGCGCATAACCGACAAGATAACCAACATAGACGGCATCTATCCCGACGGACGCACTTCGAGCTTCGTAATAGTGGAGTAGAGATATATGAACGACGAACCCCGACAACGTAAAGGTTGTCGGGGTTCGTCGTTTTTACGGGTATCATCTCCTCTTGGCGCCGCTCTCGAGAATCGACACAATCGAGAAAAGCGTGAAACAGATGGCTCCGAATCCCGCGAGCACGCGGGCGGGCACGAAGAATTTGATCTTGAACAACGCCTCCTCGAAGAGGAACGCCGACATGAACAGACATATCAAAGCCGTGATTACGGGGATGATGGGAATGCGCGAAGCCAGCGCGAAATCGGCATGCCATATCTTGGCGAGCAATATCACCTTGCTCGATATGCTCCAGCAGATGAGCGCCAAACCGATGAGCACGAATCCGACGAAATCGACGGGTTCGCCCCAATGGACGAATATCATGACGAGTCCGAGCACGAAAGCCGCCAAACCCAAAACAAGCGCCCACAACGGCCATATAACCTTTTCGCCGTCGGTATATACGCCTTGCACCTGACGCACGATGCTCGCCACCAACGCTATGAGCGACGTACACACGCATGCTATGCCCGTCATTACGCAGCCCGCCACGATATGCGCCTGCGAATGTCCCGTGGTGAGCAGTATAATGGCCCAGATCCACGCCACCGCCGATACGACGATCACGAAGCCCATGAGTATGCTGCCGACGGTGCGCGAGAAGCCCGACGGGTTGAACGCGCGGTCGGGAGCGGCCGAATTGACGGGTATGAGGCCGAATTTGGTCGACGAGGCGGCCGCCGTCGCCACGCAGGCCGTGATAAGGGCGAGTCCGCATACGACATGTCCCGACACGTATGTCGGCGCATATTGCGCGTCGATGATGGTAAGGCCGTAGATGAGAGTGAACAGCGCGAAAGCATATCCCAAAATCGGGAATATGTATTTCGCGGCGGTGGTGTAGGTGCCGATAATCTGACGGATTATCGTCGCCGCGGTACAATAGAGCGCCACGCAGATCGAGCCGAGAAAAAATATTACGGGACCTGCGGTGAGTCGGTCAGGAGTATCGCCCGCGGCGAGCACGTATGCTCCGTAAGCGAAACAGAATGCGGCCATCAAGAGCGGGATGGCGCGGAAAAGAATGCTAATACCGTAATTCATAGTATGAAGGTTTGGTCGTCGCAAATGCAAAATTCCGACCAAACCGCGCCTCCCCGCCTCGGACCGACCGACGCGAAAACACGATTCGCCCCCGACGGCGGCATGCTCCTCGGGGGCGAAATCGTACGGGCGGCCGCACGCCTGAAGGGTTACGGCAGCCGCGCGTAAGTTATGCCGACAGAGCTCAGTCTGCACGGCGCCTTATTGCCGTATATGCCGATGTAATAATCCGTTTTATCGTCGGTGTCGCTCAACGTAAATTCGATCTTCGCTCGGAAAGTGTTGACCCTCCCGGTTATCTCTCCCTTGGAGGTCTCTATCGCGATCTGCGCATTCTGCTTGTTGATTATGGTAGAGTGCACCCCGATCGCGACCACGGCGGGCGCATAACCCTCGACGCGGGGTATGCGGATCTTCGCGGTGTCTTTGTCCGCGAACGTCTCGAAGCACAAAGCCCTCGTCTTATCCGACATTTCGCGATTATGGAACGGCGTCGAGCTCGCAAATACGAACTCATGCCCCGAGAATACGAACGTGCCCGACGACGCGGGAGCGGTCGCGGTGGGGAAATCCGACGTATAAGCGTTCGGGTCGGTGAAATCGACATCGATATTTATCTCCGAGAGTTGCGAGGACTCCGACAGCTCCAGAACGGTCGACATGATCTTACCCGCCGAGAATATCTTGCCGTCGGGGAACGTCTTCTCTATCCGATACATTCCGCCGCGCCCGTCCTTGACGGTAAAAACGAGTTTCTCTCCCGCGGGTATCTCGAACGGCGCGACCGCCGCCCATACCGTAAACTCTCCGTCGGTCGCGAAATCGTCCGATCCGACCACCGCAACCTCCGTCGCGTTGCCGCATCGGCCCGTTATAGCGGTCACGTCGCCCGTAACGAGATCGAGCGTGTGTCTTCCGTGCAGAAAAACGCCGTCGGGAGCCTCGATCTTCACCGAAGCGATACTCTCCGCGTCGAGCAAGCCCGCCGCGACGATATCGAGTTTCAATACGGTCGCCGCATGATTCATCGTAACGGCAACCTCCGACGGTCGTGCGACAGCCTTGCCGACGAGCGGATCCGCCGCGGCTATATGTTCGGTCGACGCGCCTTTCTGCGTCTGCGTCGCCGCGCCTATATCCAAGACCGTCGCATCGGCGGCGGCAGGGTAGATCGCATGGAACGTATGCTCGTCGTCGCCCAAAAATATGTCGCCGTTACTGAACGTACCTTTCGCAGGATCGACCGCTTCGAACCGATAGGGCACGGAGACGTTGCGGTCGACGAAAACCGTAATGGCGTCGCCGTCGCTCCATGTCGTTGCCGTCCCGTCGAAATGGGTGCGCGAAATCTCCTCGTGCTGCGCCGAGAGCGTCATGCCGCGGACCTCGGGAACCGAAGAGGAGTCGCCCGCATCGTTACACGCCGCGAAAAAGAGCGAAAATATCGTCGCGGCGGCGAAGATCGATTCTTTTTTCATGATTCGGTATCGATTAAACATTAAAAATTCTCATTCTCCCAAGGAGAAATGGGCGTGTCGGAACTCATGGCGAATCCTTTTTCGGGCTCCAACGCAACTACCTCTATCGCAGGAGCGACATACTCTCGGTCATTCATAACGGTAAAGTTTTAGGTTAACAGTTTAGCAATAAAGAATTGTATATACCGAGAGGATTTTCGGAACGCAAAACGGCAATATTCCATCACCCTCGATATCTATCCCTCCGTTTGCCGAGATCAAATTAGAGAATAAAATTTTAATTTGAAAATAATATTGAATAAAATTGCCTATATATCATTAAAAATCTACAATAATACGAAAATCGGCATGCCGAGCGACATTTTTCGACCGATCCGCGCAGCGACGACTAATGCCGCTATAAGCAAGATTACCAACAGTTACCAACCACAATATGATAACTGAAACAAAACCGCATCCGCTCTTATACAATTATTTATTGAATAAAATTTGCGTTTTATCGCACCTGCAATGAACTGCATTTCGCCCCGCGACATTACGCTCGCATGCGCACGTACCGCCGCATACGATCCGAGGATCGGGGTAAAACGAACGTTTTCGACAAGTCGAGAGCAGAGCCGAACACGTTCGGACTATGCCGAGGCGAGAACACGACTGACGTAAAACGAACGTTTGTTTTGGATAAAAGAAATAAATGACTTACTTTTGCATCGCAAATGCGCCGAATCGCATATTGCGTTGGTTCCGTAGCTCAGTTGGATAGAGCAACAGCCTTCTAAGCTGTGGGTCGTGGGTTCGAATCCCGCCGGAATCACTCAAATGAAAAAAGTCATCCGCTTCGAAGCGAATGACTTTTTTTCGTTAATCCTCTCAGGGCTTACTTCTTATCGAGCGAGAATGAGTAGGGACGATCCTTGTCGCCGATTCCGCGGCGGGTATTCGGCTCGGCCGACATATCCAGATCCATACGGCCGCCGCGCATCAAATCGCCGTGAGTGATGTAGTTGCGCGTGTAACGCTTGCCGTTGAGCTTCATATCGTCGATATAAAAGTTCTCCGCGCTGTTTTCGGGCGCCGAGATCTCGAACGTCTTGCCGTTTTCGAGGTGGATCACCGCCTTCTTGAACAACGGAGCGCCCATTATGTATTGATCGGTGGCGGGGCACACGGGGTAGAACCCGAGAGCCGAGAACACATACCAAGCCGAGGTCTGTCCGTTATCCTCGTCGCCGCAATAGCCGTCGGGCGTGGCCGAGTAGAAGCGGTCCATCACCTCGCGCAGACGCTGCTGTGCCTTCCACGGCTGACGGGCGTAATCGTACATGTATATCATGTGCTGTATGGGCTGGTTGCCGTGAGCATAGTTGCCCATGTTCATCACCGTCATCTCGCGTATCTCGTGGATGGTGCCGCCGTAATAGCTGTCGTCGAACACGGGAGGCACGATGAATACCGAGTCGAGCATCTCGACGAACTCCTCCTCGCCGCCCATGAGGTCGATCAACCCCTGCGGATCGTGGAATACCGACCACGTGTAGTGCCAGCTGTTGCCCTCGGTGAACGCGTCGCCCCACTTCAGAGGCGAGAAGGGCTTCATGAACTCGCCGTTCTTATTGCGGCCGCGCATGAGGCGCGTCTCGGGATCGAACACGTTGCGATAGTTCATCGCACGCGAGGCATAGAGGTCGATCTCCTCCTTGGGACGATTCAGCTCCTCGGCCATGCGATAGATGCACCAGTCGTTGTAGGCGTATTCGAGCGTGCGCGCGGCATTCTCGTTGATATCGACGTCGTAAGGCACGTAACCCAGCGTGTTGTAATACTCATGTCCGCGACGGCCCGTCGAGCTTACGCGGGGATGCACGTTGTTGGCGCCGTGCACCAGCCCCTCGAACAATGTCTGCGGATCCTCCACACGCACGCCCTTCATCCATGCGTCGGCCAGCACCGAAGCCGAGTTGTTGCCGATCATGCAGCCGCGATGGCCCGGGCTTGCCCACTCGGGGAAGAATCCGCTCTCGCGATAGACGTTCAGAAGACCCTCCTGCATCTTGAGATTCTCCGACGGATAGAGCATGTTCAACAGCGGGAACAGACAGCGGAACGTATCCCAGAATCCCGTGCCTGTGTAGAAATATCCCTTCTCCACCTTGCCGTTGTGGGGGCTGTAATGAAGCACCTCGCCGTTGTCGGCGATCTCGTACAGTTTGTGCGGGAACAGGGTAGAGCGATAGAGACACGAGTAGAACGTGCGGTATTGATCGAGATCGCCGCCGCTCACCTCGATGCGGCCCAGCACCTCGTTCCACGCCTTGCGGCCCTTCTCCTTCAACACCTCCAGCGAATCGTCGCCCAGCTCGCGAAGATTCACCGCAGCCTGCTCGGGGCTTATGAACGACGACGCCACGCGGGCATGCACCTGCTCGCCCTTGCGGGTCGCGAAGCCGATGACGGCGCCCGTATGATTCTCCGTCTGCTCGGTCGCGTTCTCCTTCAACTCGCCGTCGGCGAAAGTTGCCACATACTCGAACGGCTTGTCGAACTCAACGACGAAATAGTTCTTGAAATCGCGGGGCACTCCGCCGCTGTCGCGCGTGGTGTAGCCCGTAATGCGGTTGTTGGCGGCGTCGACCTCGATATGCGAGCCGCGGTCGAAAGCGTCGACCACCACATACGAATCTTTCGACTCGGGGAACGTGAAGCGGAACAACGCCGCGCGGTCGGTGGGCGACAGCTCCACCACCACGTCGTGCTCGGCCAGATATACTTTGTAGTAATATGCTTTGGCCTCCTCGCCCTTGTGCGAGAACCAGCTCGCGCGCTCGTTCTGGTCGAACTTGGGCGCGCCGACCACGGGCATGAGCGAGAACTGGCCGAAGTCGTTGATCCACGGGCTGGGCTGGTGAGTCTGCTTGAATCCGCGTATCTTGTTATCGGTGTACACGTATTGCCATCCGTTACCCATCTCTCCCGTCTGGGGAGTCCAGAAGTTCATACCCCACGGACGCGCGATGGCAGGGTAGGTGTTACCGGTGGAGAGTTCGAACGACGACTGCGTGCCGACCAGCGGATTCACGTAATCGACGGGAGAAAACTCCTCCTTTTGCGCTCGCGCGGCGAAAAACGAAGTCGCGGCGAGCAGTGCGAGAATACTCTTTTTCAACATAAATTATAAGGTTTCGGTTTTGTAAGGTACAAAATTATGAAATTATCGCGTCGCCTACAAGCCTTTTCGGCCTATCGCACGATCGTGCCGCGCCATACGGCTCGGTTGCCGCAGTTGTCGACCAGCGTAAACTCTATCGCATGCGTCCCGCCTCCCGCGACGCCCTCGGCGCGCAGATCTATCGATGCGCGGCCGCGTGACAAGTCGATCGCAACCCAACGGCCGTCGACCGTGGCGGTATAGGACGCTATGCCCGAGAAGTTGTCGGACACGCGGAACGCTATGCGGTCGCGGTTACGGCAATCCTGCCCGTCGGCGAACTGCGGTTTTATGACGGGCGGCACGGTATCGGCCGCGAGACAGTAGGTTCCGAACGACAACGCGCGGCCAGCAAGGCGATTGTAACGATATTTGCCGCCCGCGTACGAAACCCGCCCGTCGTCGGCCACAACGGCCATCACGACGTAAGGCCGCAACGCCTCGTCGACGGCGACGCTGAATACGGGCGCGATGCTCCTATGAAGCGGGATATCTTTGTCCCCGACGCGATAGGCGGGCGAGAGGATCCGCACGGTGGAATCGGCCACGGGAGTCGTCTCCGACCGTTCGATGCGCAACGCCGCCGATTCGTAAAGCGCGCCCTTGGGTATCACCACGCTGAACACGTCGTCGACCTTGAATGCGAAATCGCGATCGCAATATACCGCCTTGCGCTCATCGTCGATCTCGCCGCGGAAACACTCCGCGTCGGGCTTGCCCTCGATCTCGAATCCGAGCGTCGACACGTTGCCGCAATCGTCTTCGACCGCGATATCTATTTTACGCTTGACACCCGCGTCGGCCGCGATCACGCCGCGGTCGACGAGCGTGGGATAGAAACGCTCCACGCCGCCCTGCATGGCGGCCAAACGAATGGCCTCGTTGCGCGAATTGCGCTGAACGGGGTAGTAGGCCACCGAATTGCAGTAACGCGAGAGATCGAACGTGAATCCGTCGTTGCGATATTCGAAAAACGTGCGGCCGTCGACCTGCGCCCGCAGGCGATATATGCCGTAAGTGTTGGCGCAGTCGTCCTTGCGGTCCGACGCCTCGACCACGAAATAGCCCTTGCGGCCGACCTTTACGGGCGACTGCCGCGCGAGACCGTAAGTGTTGCCGTCGATCTTGCGCACGGCGTATGTAGCGGGGCGGGCGTTCACGGGAATTCCGCGCACGGTGTCGATCTCGATATAGTGCACCTTCATCATGTAGGGCGCGATGGCGTCCTTGGGCTTCAACACGCCTTGCGCGATGACGTTATACGTCTTTTGCGTCTCGGTGTCGCGTATTTCGTAATGGAGGTGGGGCCCCATCGACGAACCCGTATTACCCGATCGGGCGATCTCCTCGCCGCGCACCACGCGAAACTTGTCGGGCGGGCAGACTATGTCGACCCGACTGCTTCGGAGGCGGTGCCGCTCGGCGAAGACGAAGTCGGCGATATCCTTGCGGAACCGCGACAGATGGCCGTAAACGGTGGTAGTGCCGTTGGGATGGGCGATGTAAAGCGCAAGGCCGTACCCCGACGGCGATTGCAGAATGCGCGACACGTAACCGTCGGCCGCCGCCACGACCGCCTTGCCCTCCACGCCGTCGGTCTTCAGATCGACGCCCGAGTGGAAATGGTTGGGGCGCATCTCGCCGAAATTGGCCGAGTAGTAACCCGCCACGTCGCGCAACGGATATTCGTAATATTCGGGATCGAGCCTCTGCGCCGCAGCTTGCGCCACGAACGACAGGGCGGCTATAACGGGAAAAATTCTGCTTCGTCGCATGGTTCTTCGATATTGCGGGTTATCTCCTCGACGCACGCCACCACGTCGTCGGTTGCGAAACCGAGCGAGATGCCGTGTCGTATGAGTTTGGTGCGGAGTTGATAAGTGGTGTCGTATTTTATGCTCTTCATCTTGCGCGCGAGACGTTCGGCCAACCGCGAGGTGTCGCGCGCCGACGGTGCGGCGTTCAACGCCTCCGCGACTATGGCGTCGGCTATGCCTTTGCGGCGCAGCGCGGTGCGGATCTTGTACTCGCCCCACGCGCTGAGGTTGATCTTCTCCCTCACGAAAGCCGCGGCGTAACGCCGATCGTCGATGAATCTCTCTTTTACAAGTCTTTGCAGCACCGCGCCGCGCTCTTGCGTCGGAACGCCCCATGTACCCATCAGGCGCATGGCGTCGCCCGACGACCGCTCGGCTCGGGCGCAGAGGCGCATGAGCGAGGCCAAAGCCTGCTCGGCGGTCTTGTCGCGTTTTATAGTCTGTTTTTGCTGCCGCATACCATTCGTTGTTTGCCGAAACAATCCTTCTCGATCCGCACGTCGGCGAATCCCTCGGCGCGCAATACGTCTGCCGTTCGTTCGGCCAGACGCTCGTGCACCTCGAACAACAAGGAACCGCCGTCGGACAACATTCCGACCGCCGCGCGCGCTATGGCGCGATAGAACGCCAAAGGATCGGAGTCGTCGACGAAAAGAGCCTCGTGAGGCTCGTACCCCGTGACGTTGCGGTGCATCGACGCCATCTCCGAACGCGGAATATACGGCGGATTCGACACTATGACATCGAACCGTCGCCCCGCGAGCCGCGCCATGCCGCCCAAAGCGTCATCTTCGATCCACTCCACCTCGACGCCGAGCCGCCTACCGTTCTCGCGGGCTATTTCCAGAGCCTCGCGCGATATGTCGAGAGCCGTCGTTTCGGCCGTCGGAATACGATGCCCCAGCGCGACGGCTATACAGCCGCTGCCCGTGCACACGTCGAGTATCCGCGGACGATCGAACGCCGCGGCGCGCCGTTCGGTCAGCATCACGAGCTCTTCCGTCTCGGGACGCGGAATGAGCACCCCTTCGCGCACGACGAAAGAGAGTCCGCAGAAATCGGTCTCGCCGATGACGTATTGCACGGGCCTGCCCGCCGCAAGCTCCTCGGCGGCGCGCTCCACGCCCTCGATATCCGTCACTTCTCGGGGATCGGTCAGGAATTTCGCCTCGGCGTCGCCGCTCAACGCCGCCGCCGTCATGCGGGCTATGCGTCCGCACTCCTCCGCAGAGTAGAGAGCCGACGTACGCCGACGAATGTAATCGATTATTTCCGCGCGCGAAGCCCTCATCGCTATGCCCGCAGTTTGAGATCGGCCAAAGCGACGGCCATAGCGGCCTCGACCACCACAGCGGCGCGCAGAGCTATGCAGACGTCGTGACGCCCCTTGATAACCAACTCGTCGACGCGTCCCGTCTCGAAGTTGTAGGTCTGTTGTCCGCGCGATATGGAGGCCGTCGGCTTCACCGCGGCGCGCACCACGATGGCATTGCCGTTGGAGATGCCGCCCACGATACCGCCCGCATGGTTGCCGTCGGTGCGTCCCGCAGCGTCGAGTATGGGATCGTTATGCTCCGATCCCGTCATTCGGGCCGCTTCGAATCCGCTGCCGAACTCCACGCCCTTGACGGCGGGAACCGAAAAGAGCAGATGGGCCGCGAGGCTCTCCACCGAGTCGAAAAACGGCTCTCCCCAACCCATCGGAACACCCTCTACGCGGCACTCCACCACGCCGCCTACCGAATCCTGCGCCATCCGCGCCCGCTCGATTATCTCACCGAACCGCGCCTTGTCGTTCGAACCGCCTATCTCGGTAATCTCGGTGAAGAATCGGACATCCTCGCCCAAAATCTTCTTGGCAATCGCGCCCGCCGCGACGAGCGCGAGAGTTATGCGGCCCGAGAAATGGCCGCCGCCGCGCGGATCGTTGAAACCGCCGAACTTACGCTGCGCCACCATGTCGGCATGCGACGGGCGCGGGTGCGTCGTCAAGTTGCGGTAGTCGCCCGAACGGGTATTCTCGTTGACAAACTCCACGGCGATCGGCGCCCCCGTGGTGTGCCCCTCGTACACCCCCGACACTATGTGCGGAGCGTCGCTCTCCTTGCGCGGCGTGGTGCCCGCCGAACCTGCGCGACGCCGCGCCAGATCCTCTTCCAAATCGCTCTCCGCGAGAGGTACCCCCGCGGGAACGCCGTCTATCACCACACCCACCTGCGCTCCGTGCGACTCGCCCCAGAGCGATATCCTAAGTCGGTTGCCCCATGTATTCATATCATCGTACCGTTACCGATTCCAGATCGTCGAAAAACGCGGGGTAGCTCTTCTCCACGCATTCGGCATTCTCTATCTTTATCTCCCCGTCGCAGCGCAACGCCGACACGGCCATCGACATGGCCATGCGGTGGTCGTTGTGGCTGAATACGGTCGCGGGGCGTATCTCGCCGCCGCGTATCTTCATCACGTTGTCCTCGCTCAGATCGACCTCGATGCCCACCTTCTCGTACTCGCGGCGTATGGCCTCGGCGCGGTCGCTCTCCTTGTGCAGCAATCGTTCGGTGCCGACCAACACGCTCTCGCCCTCGGCCGCAGCAGCCAGCGCAGCCAGCGCGGGGAACAGATCGGGAGCGTTCGTGGCGTCGAACGTGAACGCGCGCAACTTGCGTTTCGACACCGTTATCGAGTCGCGTTCGATTATTATGCCCGCACCCGCGCGCTCCAAAGCGTGGCAGATGGCGGTATCGGCCTGCTTGGATAGGGTAGAGAGGTTCTTTATCGTCACCTCGCCCGCAACGGCTCCCGCCACCAACATAGCCGCCGCGCCGCTCCAATCGCCCTCGATGGCCAGATCAGTCGGCGCATATCGCTGTCCGCCCTCGATGTAGAAATGCGAGTAGTCGCCTTCGTGGTGCATGATCTCCACGCCGAAGCGGCGCGCCGTGTCGATGGTCATATCCAGATAGGGGGTCGAAACGGCCGAACGCACATAGAGATCGGTATCCTCCTCGGCCAAAGGCAACGCCAGCAGCAGTCCCGTAATGAACTGCGACGACACGCTGCCGTCCACCTCGATGCGTCCGCCGTGAATGGGGCCGCACACCTCGATAGGCAGATAACCGCCGCCGTCGCGCACTTTCACGCCCAACTGCCGCAGTGGCTCGATCATCATTATCATGGGGCGGTGCAGCAGCGTGCCCTCGCCCTCGATGCAGATAGGGGTGGAATTGAGCGACGCTATGGGAGTGAACAGACGCGTCGCCAACCCCGACTCGCCGACGCGGAGCGTATCGGTCGCGGGGCGCAGACCGCCGTCGATGGCTATCGTGGCGTCGTCGAGGTGCGTCACCCGCGCGCCCAAAGCCTCGATGCACGACAATGCCGAGCGCGTATCCTTGCAGAATTCTATGTTTCGCAGCGTCGTGCGTCCTTCGGCCAGCAGCGCGAGGGCTATGGCGCGTTGTGCGTAACTCTTGGAACTCGGCGGAACGATGGTGCCTTTCACGCTCCCCGAGGAGACGGTTTTATCCATATATGAAGGTTAAAGTTTAGTCGGGTCGTTTTGCGCGGCCTCGGCCTGCTTCTGCCGATCCATCGCGGGACTGTGGCGCAACTGGAAATTCTTGCCCAGATAGACCTTGCGCACCATCTCGTCGTTGGCCAGATCCTCGGCCGTTCCCGTTTTCAGGATCTTGCCCTCATAGAGCAGATAGGTGCGGTCGGTGATGGCCAGCGTCTCGTCGACGTTGTGGTCGGTGATGATTACGCCGATGTTCTTGTTCTTGAGCGTGGCCACGATGCTCTGTATATCCTCCACCGCTATGGGATCCACGCCAGCGAAGGGCTCGTCGAGCAAGATGAACGCGGGGTTTATGGCCACGGCACGCGCGATCTCGGTGCGGCGTCGCTCGCCTCCCGAGAGCTGTATGCCGAGGCTCTTGCGCACCTTTTGCAGGCGGAACTCCTCGATGAGCGACTCCACTCGTTCGCGCTGGTACTCCTTGCTGTAAGAGGTCATTTCGAGCACGGCGCGGATATTGTCCTCCACGCTCAGGCGGCGGAACACCGAAGCCTCCTGCGCCAGATATCCCACGCCCATCTGCGCGCGGCGATAGACCGGTTCGTCGGTGAGTTCGGCCACCCGGCCCTCGTCGTTTTCAAGGAATATTTTGCCTTCGTTGGGCTTGATGAGTCCCACTATCATATAAAAGGTAGTGGTCTTTCCCGCACCGTTGGGTCCCAGCAGACCGACGATCTCCCCTTGGTTGACATCGATGGTCACATGGTTCACCACGGTGCGCGATTTGTACTTTTTGACAAGCTCGCTCGTGAACAGGCGCATAATCGTTGAAATTTTTTACAAAGTTATCATTTTTTCGCAAAAATGTTTTATCTTTACATGAAAATTCCTGTTTTGCGACGAAGCGGGCCATTTAGAACAACAGTATGATGGAGCAAGAAAACACTCTTTTGCACGACAAACTGAAGGAGTACTTCGGATTCACCTCATTCAAGGGTAATCAAGAGGCGGTGATCCGCAATCTGCTGGCGGGGCGCGACACTTTCGTGCTCATGCCCACGGGCGGCGGCAAATCTCTCTGCTACCAGTTGCCTGCGCTCATCATGGACGGCGTCGCCATCATCATATCGCCGCTCATCGCCCTGATGAAGAATCAGGTGGACGCCATGCGCACCTTCTCCACCGAGTCGGGCATAGCTCATTTCCTCAATTCGTCGCTCAACAAAACGGCCATCAACCAAGTGCGCAGCGACGTGCTGGAAGGCAAGACCAAACTGCTCTACTTCGCCCCTGAATCGCTCACCAAGGAGGACAACGTGGCGTTTCTGCGCAAGATCAAGATATCGTTCTATGCCATCGACGAGGCGCACTGCATATCGGAGTGGGGCCACGATTTCCGACCCGAGTACCGACGCATACGTCCCATCATAAACGACATAGGCGCGGCCCCCTTGATCGCCCTCACCGCCACGGCCACCCCCAAGGTGCAGATGGACATACAGAAGAATCTGGGAATGTCGGACGCCGCGGTGTTCAAATCGTCGTTCAACCGCTCGAATCTCTTTTACGAGATCCGCCCCAAACATAACGCCGAGCACGACATAATACGATTCATAAAACAGAAGTCGGGCAAGAGCGGCATCATCTACTGCCTGAGCCGCAAGAAGGTCGAGGAGCTGGCCGAGCTGCTCGTCGCCAACGGCATCAAGGCGTTGCCTTATCATGCAGGCATGGACGCGCAGACGCGCGCCAACAACCAAGACGACTTTTTGATGGAGAGGGTAGACGTCATAGTGGCCACTATAGCTTTCGGAATGGGCATCGACAAACCCGACGTGCGTTACGTGATCCATTACGACATACCCAAATCGCTGGAGGGATACTATCAGGAGACGGGCCGCGCGGGTCGCGACGGCGGCGAGGGCCACTGTCTCACCTTTTACAGCTATAAGGATATCCAGAAGCTCGAAAAGTTCATGCAGGGCAAGCCCGTGGCCGAGCAGGAGATTGGCAAACTGCTACTGTTAGAGACGGTATCGTATGCCGAGAGCTCCATCTGCCGCCGCAAGACGCTGCTGCACTACTTCGGCGAGGAGTACGACGACGACAACTGCGGCTGTTGCGACAACTGCGTCAACCCCAAACCCAAGGTGCAGGCGCAGGAGGAGATGAAACTGGCTTTGCAGACTCTGGAGGCTATAGGCGACAAATTCAAGAGCGACCACCTCGTCGCGGTGCTCACGGGCAAGGTTACGGCTCAGATAAAGAGCTATTCGCACAACAAACTCAAGTGGTTCGGCGAAGGCGAGGAGCACGACGGCAAGTTCTGGGGCGCGGTGATACGCCAAGGGCTCATCATGGGACTCATCGACAAGAGCATCGAGAATTACGGGTTGATATCGGTGAACGACAAGGGCTTGAAGTACATCGACTCGCCGACTCCCGTCACCATAACCCTCGACCACAATTACGACGAAGAGGAGCGGGAAGAGGAGGCTTCGGCGGCACAGGCTGGCAAGGGCGGCGCGGCCGACGAAGAGTTGTTCGCCATGCTGAAAGATCTGCGCAAAAAGGTGGCGAAGAAGCACGACCTGCCTCCGTTCGTCATTTTCCAAGATCCGTCGCTGGAGGATATGGCCATACAGTATCCCATAACGCTCGAGGAGATGCAGAACATCTCGGGCGTGGGCGTGGGCAAGGCCAAGAAGTTCGGCGAGGACTTCATCCGCCTCATCAAGGCTTACGTGGAGGAGAAGGATATCGTGCGTCCGCAGGACATGATCGTAAAATCGGTGGCCAACAAATCGGGCAACAAGATATTCATCATCCAATCCATAGACCGCAAGATGGATTTCGAGGATATCGCGCGGGCCAAGAACCTCGATTTCGATGAGTTGCTCACCGACATCGAAGGCATCGTCAACTCGGGCACGAAACTCGACATATCGTACTACATCGAGCAGTATATGGACGACGATAAGGCCGACGATATCTACCTCTATTTCAAGGAGGACGCCGAGAGCGACTCGCTCGACGCAGCGGTGGAGGAGCTGGGATCGGACTACACCGAGGAGGAGATACGCCTCGTGCGAATAAGGTTCCTCTGCGAGATGGGAAATTAATTCGTCTCGCGTGCATGCGGTGACGGATTTATGCTTATATTTGCATTCGACAAAACTACCCCGAACCGGCCGCACCGACGGCAGTCGACGCAGCGGTTCGATAATTACATAAAACTCAACACTATGGCTTTGATCTATTGTAAAGATTGCGGCAAGCAGGTGTCGGATACGGCAGCCAATTGTCCCTATTGCGGTTCGAAAATGAGAGCCGTCAATCCCAATGCGAGCGAGAAAGATTGGCTTACCACGCTTCTGTTGTGCTTCTTCCTCGGCGGCCTCGGTATCCACAGCTTCTATACGGGCAAGACCACCATCGGCGTGATTCAGTTGATAACTCTGGGCGGTTGCGGTATTTGGGCGCTGATCGATTTCATCATGATTATTTGCGGCAATTATCGCGACGGCGAGGGCAAGATCGTCACCAACAACCGATAATCCGACAGCCGTGCGGTGGTTTTGGCGCTACCGTCGCGCCGTAGCGATCGCGCTGGCGCCGTTGTGCATATACCTCGTTCCCCGCGGGTGGATATTCACCGAGGAACATCCGATATGCCTCATACGCAATATCACGGGTCACGAGTGCCCGGGCTGCGGAATGACGCGCGCCTTGACGTCGTTGTGTTACCTCGATTTCGCGGGCGCATGGTCGTATAATCGCGGAGTGATCGTTGTCGCTCCGCTTTTGGCGTATGTATGGGTCAAGTGGATCGTGCGGACGGCGAAAAACGCTAAATGAAATTCTCGGCGACCACGCGCACCCGTAGCGTCATATTTACAGAAACACACATGAACCAAGTAAGGGCCAAAAAGTCGTTGGGACAACATTTCCTGACCGACCTGAACATAGCATCCAAAATATGCGATTCGCTCGGCGGGGGCACTGCCGAAAATCCCGCCGCCGTGCTGGAGGTGGGTTGTGGCATGGGCGTGTTGACACGTTTTCTGCTGCAACGCGACGACATAGTGACCTTCGGCGCGGAGATCGACGGCGAGAGCGTCGAGTATCTGCATGAACACTATCCCGACTTCGCGCCGCGTTTGATCAAGGGCGATTTTCTCACGATGGATCTGCGCGAACGCTTCGGCGACGAGGTGCGGGTAATCGGCAATTTTCCTTATAACATATCTTCGCAGATTTTTTTCAAGATCATCGAGAACCGCGACATCGTGCCCGAATGCGTGGGAATGATTCAGCGCGAAGTGGCCGTCCGAATGGCCGAGCCTCCCGGGTCGCGCGAATACGGTATTTTGAGCGTGCTGCTTCAGGCGTGGTACGACATAGAGTATCTGTTCACGGTGGGGGAGAAGGTCTTCAATCCGCCCCCGAAAGTCAAGAGCGCCGTTGTGCGTCTGCGCCGCAACGGCACGACGCGATTAGGTTGCGACGAGGCTCTTTTCGTGCGCGTGGTGAAAGCGTCGTTCGGACAGCGGCGCAAGATGATACGCAACTCGCTGAAGTCGGTTTTCGGCGATTTCGGCGGCAAGGAGCACCGTTTCTTCTCCATGCGCGCCGAACAGTTGTCGGTAGCCGATTTTACGGAGCTGACGAACTGGGTAGCCGAAAATTTCAAGAAATAATCCGACGGAAATAATGCGGTTCTGCGAACCGAGCAGTTCGCCGTCGGCGAGGAGTGCATTCATAAAAATGCGACTCGTCAGAGTCGCGCGGGCCGCAGCCTCGCCCCGTGGAGGCCCGCAACTCGTTTTACACTCGTTCGCGGTCTCCGCAGGCTGCAACCCGAATAACATCCCCGTCATTCCACATTTCGACGTTTTATAAAACGTCGAAATGATTGGAATCCCAACCGACAAAACTCCCGTTAGAGATGCCAATCCTCGCTACGCTCGGTGGCATGACGTTGCGTGAATCTTATCTTCGGCGGCTGGGGGGGGGCGCACCGAAGGTGCGAGCCGCCGAAGATAGTAATGCTCCGTAGGAGCATTACAAACATTATAGGATATTATTTTCACATTTCAGAAAAATGTCATATCTTTGTTCTTGCGAATACTACATAATTTTAAATCCTTTTAAGTGTGCACCCAAGGCAGACTTAAAAAATGTGCGCAGAGCTGTTGGGGTTGATCGCCCGCGAACGGCACCTTGCGGTAGCCTGAAAGGGTGAATGTGTAGTGTTCGCAGCTGCGCATTTTTTTATTATATGCGAGCACTACACATCGTCCGCGTTACTACGCAGACAAGCCGCAAGGCCGATCGCAGGCGGTTCCCGCCATGCAATGATCCTATTCGTTCCCATTCTCATCCGCCCGATTAGCAACCAATTGTTAATCAAACTCTTTATTCTCTTTGTTGCGCATCGCGCGCGATAAGGACAGCCACTTTATTATCTAATCCGAAACAAAAATCAAACATGGAAACGAATCAAAATATTTTAATTAAATCGACCGTCGAGGAACCTAAACAACAATCTTACGATACCTTGAAAGCCGCGCGAATTGCAGAAACACTGCGGGAGTTATTGGACCCCGAATATATCCTGCTGTTCGGAAAACTTGCAAACGGAACGCCGCATAGCGATATTCTCGCTTACGACCTATTGGTAATTACCAACGGCCCCGCGCACTACAGTTGGTATGACGCAAAACGATATTTGAAGATGAAACTGCCCTACATCGGACATGGCGCGCCATACATTAATCTCTACATCTATACTCGGCAGTATTTGGACGCTAACAACACCCCATTCTTTTATTTTGCACGCAAGGAGGGAATCGTATTGCATTCCCGCAGTCGAAAGATTGCCCGACCGCGCGACGGATTCGATTTCGGTTATGCTGTATCCGATGCTACAAGGTATTCGGGGATCTTCATGCCGTTGGCCGACAAACTTGCTGGTTATGCGGAACGCAATCTCGATCGGGATCATATCCGCGAATCGGCGTTCGCAATGGCGCAGGCGGCTGTGTATTATTATAGGACTCTGTTTTATGTCTACCACTGTTTCGAGGCGGACAGTTGCGACGTGCGGTATCTGCACCATAGGCTGCGTACATTGTCAGGCGAATTGCCGCTACTGTTCGAGGCGGACGAATACTATCCGAAACAAACGCTGCATTGCCTAAACAATTTTGCGACATACGCGCAATACGATTTCGACTTCTTCGTCGAGACGGACGAATTGGCGCGGCATCTCGATCTCGTGAAGCGGTTAGGAGAGGTCGCGAGGAGGCTTTGCGAAAGGCGAATGGAATTATATGCCAAACGATAAAACAACCGCTGCGAGACCTGAAAATCCCGCAGCGGTTGTTTTATATAATTGCGATTCGAAGAACCGTGCAGTTCGCCGAACTACATTCGTTATTCCCAATCCCCCGCCACGACCGTCACCATATCTTCCGTCCGCAGATACTTTTGCGCCAAAGCCAACAACTCGTCGGGCGTGGTGCGGCGTATGCGTTCGAGACTGCGGCCCGTCTGCGCGTTGCCGAACCCGCACAGAAGATTCTCCGTCGTGACGTCGGCGATTCCGAACGGTCCGTCGAGTATCCGCATCATCTCGCCCGCCATGATGTTCTTCACCAACGCCAGCTCCTCGTCGGGCACGGGAACCGTTCGCAGGGTCTCTATCTCGGCGGCTATCTGGCGCAACGCCTCCTGCGTCGTCTCGCGTCCCACCTGCGTGGCTATGGCGAGATATCCCGCCTGCTGAAAGTTCACCATCGCGGCGTACACGCCGTAAGTGAATCCGTTGCGCTCGCGCAAATTCTGCATCAATCTCGATCCGAAATATCCGCCCAGCACGGTCGCCAACACCTGCATGGGGATAAAATCCTCGTGTGTGCGGGGGAACAGCAATCGTCCCATGCGTATGGACGACTGCACCGCGCCCGCATGCCGTACCCGCACGTCGTGCGTGGTGCGGAACGGCGCGATCGGCTCCGCCACCGCCGAACCCGACGAGGGCAACGCCGCGGCGATATCGATTATGCGGCGCAACGTCGCCTCGTCGATACGCCCGCTGCACACCACCATGCAGTTACGCGCGGTATAGGTGCGGCGATAGTGCTCCGCCAACCGATCATGGTCGAGAGAATCGTACTCCGACTCGTCGTACGACATGCCGTACGGATGTTCGGCCCCGAACACGGCCTGCGCGAAGTTTTCGCGCGCTATGGTCTCCACCTTGCGGCGTTCGATGGCGAGTTGCTGCCGACGCTTCGCGCGGTAGGTCGCGACCTCGTTCTCGGGGAACGCGGGGCGGAGCACAACCTCCTCGACGATCTCGGCGGTATGGTCGAAGAACTTCGATAACGCGCAGAACGTCACATAGGCATAATCGCGGTCGATGTTTATGTCGAAATAGGATCCGTAATAGTCGAGCCGTTCGGCGATCTCCTGCGCCGAGAATGCCGCCGTGCCTTCGGCGAGCATGTTGGCCGTCGCCGAAGCCGTGAACGGATGACGTTGCGTCACCGTTCCCGCATGAAACACGAACGTCACGCGAACCACCTCGTACTCGGGGCAGTTCACGACGTAAACGGGGGTGCCGTTCGCGGCTGCGTGCCGCACGGCGCGGGGGACCTCGATGTCGGTCGGTATGGTAAGTGTCGGTCGTTTCATCGTTTCGCTCTGTAAATAATAGTCGACGAGTTTTCGGCGCGGAACGTGCGACGCGAGAAATCAGCCACGTCGTCGGCCGTAAGCGAACGGTAGATCTCCACCTCGCGGTTCACGAGGGCCGTATCGCCCAGCATGGCGTAATATCCGAGGTTCATCGCCTTGTTCATCACGTTCAGTTCGCCGAACAGGGTATTGGCTTCGAACTTGTTCTTCACCTTTTCCATCTCGTAATCGCTTATCGCGCCGCGCATAAGCTCCTCGGCCTCGCGCCGCAGAGCCACCTCGGCCCGCTCCTCGGTCGTGGAGGGCAAAAGCTGTCCCGTGAACACGAACAGACCGCAGTCGACGTCGCCCGTAATATATGCGTTCACGCCCGAGAAGAGTTTCTCGCCTTTGACCAGATGTTCGTAAAGGCGCGCCGAATCCCCTCCGGCCAGCAGATCGGATGTCATGTCGCCCGCATGGAAATCGCGCGACAGACGGTCGCCCATGTGATAGGCCACCGTAATCGCCGTCGCGGGGACGTCGCGTTCCACGACCCGCCGACGCGCGGCGCGTTGCTCGGGTTCGGGCGGAATGGGCGTCGCCGCACACCCCGAATCGGCTATGGACGCGAACCACTTTTCGGCCAGCGCGAACACCTCGTCGGGATCGATATCGGCCGAAACCGACAGAATGGCGTTCGAGGGGTGGTAGAAGCGTCGGTAAAAGTCGCGCACCTCGTCCAGCGTCGCAGCCTCGATATGGTCGGGCGCCAGGCCTATCGTCGCCCAACGGTAGGGGTGCCGCTCGTATGCCAGCGCGCGCAGCAACATGTTCATGTCGCCGTAAGGCTGGTTGAGATAACGTTGCCGAAACTCCTCGATCACCACCCGTTTCTCCACCTCGCACGCCTCGGCCGAGAGGTCGAGCCCCGTCATGCGGTCGCTTTCGAGCCAAAGGGCGGTCTCGATATTGGCGACGGGCAAGGTGATATAGAAGTCGGTATAATCGTTGTTGGTAAACGCGTTGTTCTCTCCGCACGCCATCTGCACGGGCGTGTCGAAATCGGGCACCTCGCGGGTGCCGCGGAACATCAGGTGTTCGAACAGATGGGCGAAGCCTGTGCGACGGGGATCCTCGTTGCGCGCGCCCACTTTGTACAGTATGTTCACCGCCGCCATGCGCGACGCTCCGTCGCGGTTGGCTATAACGGTAAGTCCGTTGGCGAGTCGTGTCTGTCGGTATTCGATCATGGCGTAAGGCCGCGCGTTTCAACGGCGCGGAGAGTGCAAATATAGTCCTTTTTATCGAATTGCGTGCCGAGATCGGACGCGCGCCCGACGGCGTTACGGCAAATTAGGACGCATATACGGTCAGCCGCGCGCCTGTTAAAATATTAACACTGAAAAATCTATGAAATAAGATCGGAATTTCATAACTTTGCGAAGACACCCGAATACGGACGGGTGGGGGATAAGACGAGATAATTCACACGAAAAATTCATAAAATACACAAAATTACTATTTGTATGTCAGAGAAGAAATTCATCACGTGCGACGGTAATTACGCAGCGGCTCACATAGCCTACAAGTTTTCGGAGGTAGCTGCGATTTACCCCATCACGCCCTCGTCGACAATGGCCGAATTGGTCGACGAGTGGGCCGCTCAAGGCCAGAAAAACATGTTCGGCGAGACTGTCAAGGTTGTCGAGATGCAATCGGAAGCGGGAGCCGCGGGAGCGGTGCACGGTTCGTTGCAGAGCGGTGCGCTCACCTCGACCTTCACCGCGTCGCAGGGTCTCCTGCTCATGATCCCCAACATGTACAAGATCTCGGGCGAGCTGCTCCCGGGCGTGTTCCACGTCTCGGCCCGCGCGCTGGCCGCGCAGTCGCTCTCGATATTCGGCGACCATCAGGACGTCATGGCCACCCGTCAGACGGGATTCGCCATGCTGGCCACCTCGTCGGTGCAGGAGGTAATGGATCTGGCAGGCGTGGCGCACATCGTGGCGCTTAAGGCGCGCGTTCCGTTCCTGCACTTCTTCGACGGATTCCGCACCTCGCACGAAATTCAGAAGATCGAGGTCATCGACGACGCTTCACTCACCTCGATGCTCGACCGCGACGCGCTGAAGGAGTTCCGCGCACGCGCGCTC
Source organism: uncultured Alistipes sp. (assembly GCA_910587675.1). Lineage (GTDB taxonomy): Bacteria > Bacteroidota > Bacteroidia > Bacteroidales > Rikenellaceae > Alistipes. The sequence continues at coordinate 189,705 of CAJUMU010000001.1, forward strand.
AATCCCGAGCACCCCGTAACGCGCGGCACGGCCCAGAACCCCGATATCTATTTCCAGACCCGCGAGGCCTCGAACAAGTTCTATGACGCCGTGCCCGACATGGTAGCCGACGCAATGGCGAAGATCTCGGACATCACGGGCCGCACATACAAGCCCTTCACCTATTACGGAGCGCCCGACGCCGAGAACGTGATCGTGGCAATGGGTTCGGTGAACGAGACCATCAAGGAGTGCATCGACTATCTGGCCACGCAAGGCCGCAAGGTAGGTCTTATCACCGTTCACCTCTACCGTCCTTTCTCGGAGAAATACTTCTTCGACGCCGTTCCCGCGAGCGTGAAACGCGTATGCGTTCTCGACCGCACCAAGGAGCCGGGTGCTAACGGCGAGCCTCTCTACCTCGACGTAAAGGATATGTTCTACGGCAAGGAGAACCGGCCCCTCGTCATCGGCGGCCGTTACGGCCTCTCGTCGAAGGATACCACTCCCGCGCAGATTCTGGCCGTTATCGACAATCTGTTCGCCGACAGCCCCAAGAATCACTTCACGGTGGGTATCAACGACGATGTGACCAATCTGTCGCTGCCCCTCGGCGAGGAGGTTTCGCTGGCTCAGGCGGGCACTTTCGAGGCTCTCTTCTTCGGTCTGGGAGCCGACGGCACGGTGGGCGCCAACAAGAACTCGATCAAGATCATCGGCGGTTCTACCGACAAGTATTGTCAGGCATATTTCTCTTACGACTCGAAGAAGTCGGGCGGTTACACCTCGTCGCACCTGCGCTTCGGCGACAAACCCATCCGTTCGCCCTATCTGGTGACGACTCCCGATTTCGTGGCGTGCCACGTTCCGTCGTACGTAGACAAATACGACGTTCTGAAGGGCCTGAAGAAAGGCGGTTCGTTCCTGCTCAACTCGGTGCACGACGCCGCCACGACCTGCGCGACGCTGCCCGACCACATGAAGGCTTATCTGGCCAAGAACGACATCAACTTCTACATCATCAACGCCACCAAGATCGCGTCGGAACTGGGCCTCGGTTCGCGCACCAACACCATCATGCAGTCGGCGTTCTTCAAGATAGCGAACGTGATCCCGTTCGAAAAGGCCGTCGAGGAGATGAAACACGCCATCCTGAAGTCTTACGGCAAGAAGGGCGAGGATATAGTGAATATGAACTATGCGGCCGTCGATGCGGGCGGCAACGCCGTCGAGAAGATCGAGGTTCCCGCCGAGTGGGCTTCGATCGAGGTCAAGGCCGCGTCGCACAACGTAGACATGTCGCGTCCCGAGTTCGTGCGCAACATAGTCGATCCGATCAACGCCCTCAAGGGCGACGACCTGCCCGTTTCGGCTTTCAATGGCCGCGAGGACGGTACGTGGGATAACGGCACGGCCGCTTACGAGAAGCGCGGCATAGCCGTAAACGTTCCCGAATGGATCATCGAAAACTGTATCCAGTGCAACCAGTGCTCGTACGTCTGCCCCCACGCTGCCATCCGTCCGTTCCTCGCCACCGACGAGGAGGCCGCGGCTTCGGGAGTAGAATGGAAGCAGGGCTTGGGCGAAACAAAAGCCTACAAGTTCCGCGTGCAGGTGACGCCGCTCGACTGTACGGGTTGCGGCAACTGCGTCGACGTATGTCCCGCCAAGAACAAGGCTTTGGTGATGAAACCGTTGGAGTCGCAGATGGCTCAGGCCGAGAATTGGAAGAACATCACCGAGAAGATCGGCTACAAGAGCGACGCGGTCGACAAGACCAAGACCGTGAAGAACTCGCAGTTCGAACAGCCTCTGTTCGAGTTCTCGGGCGCCTGCGCGGGCTGCGGCGAGACCCCCTACATCAAGACTATCTCGCAGCTCTTCGGCGACAAGATGATGGTGGCCAACGCCACGGGATGTACCTCTATCTACTCGGGATCGGCCCCCTCGACTCCCTACTGCACCAACGCCAAGGGTCAGGGTCCCGCATGGGCCAACTCGCTCTTCGAAGACAACGCCGAGTTCGGTTTGGGTATGCACGTGGGCGTGGAGAAGCTCCGCGACCGTATTCAGAAGTATATGGAGCAGGCCATCGCCGAGTGCGCAAAGTGCTCGGACGAACTTAAGGGCGCGATGAAAGAGTGGATCGAGAACCGCGGTTCGTCGGCGAAGTCGGCAGAGGTTACCGCGCGTCTGGTTCCCATGATGGAAGCCTGCGGCTGCGATTACTGTCACAAGATCCTCGAGATGAAGGATTGGCTCGTCAAGAAGTCGCAGTGGATCATCGGCGGCGACGGCTGGGGTTACGACATCGGCTTCGGCGGCGTGGACCACGTGCTGGCGTCGGGCGCCGACGTAAATATCCTCGTCGTGGATACCGAGGTTTACTCGAATACGGGCGGCCAGTCGTCAAAAGCCACGCCCGTGGGCGCTGTGGCCAAGTTCGCATCGAGCGGCAAGCGCATCCGCAAGAAGGATCTGGGCGCCATCGCCATGACATACGGTTACGTTTATGTGGCTCAGGTGTCGATCGGAGCTTCGCAAGCGCAGTTGTTCAACGTGCTCAAGGAGGCCGAGGCCTACCCGGGTCCGTCGCTCGTCATCGCTTACGCCCCGTGTATCAACCACGGTATCAAGGGCGGCATGACCCGCACGCAGACCGTCGGCAAGGATGCCGTGGCATGCGGCTACTGGCACTTGTGGCACTACAATCCGCAATTGGAGGCCGAGGGCAAGAATCCGTTCGTGCTCGACTCGAAAGAGCCCGACTGGACGAAGTTCCGCGACTTCCTGATGAAGGAGGTGCGTTACACTTCGCTCAAGAAAGCGTTCCCCGCCGAGGCCGAGGAGTTGTTCACGGCTGCCGAGGAGAATGCCAAGTGGCGTTACAACAGCTACAAGCGTCTGGCCAAGTTAGAGTATTAAGCTCAAGGCTTTTCGCATAATCATTTCACCCCTGCCGATATCCTCGGCAGGGGTGATTTTTGTAATGCTCGCCATCATGTATAAAAAAGAAAACACCCGAATCCACATTTTCAAGTGTAAATTCGGGTGTTACTCTTATAAAAGACTGATTACCAATCTTGTTTGCGGTGCGTAGGGGACTCGAACCCCTGACCCCGTGCGTGACAGGCACGTATTCTAACCAGCTGAACTAACGCACCGTTTGCTGATTGCGATTGCAAAGGTACGACAAAAATCCGAATCTGCAACTATTCTTCGCAAAAAATTATATTTATCCGTAAAAATAGTATGTCTTACTTCCCGAATATCGAGAATCGGACGCTGCCGTAACTCCGCAACTGCTTGAAATTGGGATGAGAACCGAAGTCCTTCGATTTCGAGTGCTCAAAGACGAATATGCCGTCTTCTTTCAGCAAATCGCGCTCGAATACCTCGTCCACGACCCGTTCGCTGCCTTCGAGATCGTACGGCGCATCCGAAAAGATCACGTCGAACCGTTTGCCGCAACTCTTCAGATAAAGAAACACGTTCGCCTTAACGGCATGTATGTTGTCGAGCCCGAAAGCCGCCGCGGTCGATCGAATGAAATTATAGTGCACGGCGTTTATCTCCACCGATGTGACGGACGCGGCGCCCCGCGAAGCGAACTCGTAACTTATAGAGCCCGTACCCGCGAAGAGATCGAGCGCCTCGACGCCTTCGAAATCCAACATGTTGCCGAGGACGTTGAAAAGATTCTCCTTGGCGAAATCGGTAGTGGGGCGCGCCCTCAGGTTCTTGGGCGGCACTATGGTACGCCCGCCGCAACTGCCGCTTATGATCCTCATAAACAGTATATTTTGAACTTACGAAAAAGTCCGCCCAAGCAATCGAGCGGACATTCATATCATATGACCGAAACGGATTACTCCCAGTTGCCGGCCTCGTTGTTACCGCCTTCGAGCGATCCGAACTTCAGACCTGCGTACTTGCCGAAGTTGTTCACCTGATCGTCGATGAGGTTGATGATCTGCTGACGGAAAGCCACCGTATCGAGATATGCCTTGTAGGGCGCGCGGCACTCCACGACGGGAATCTCCACTTTCGACTCGGTTACGATATTGTTGGCCTCCAGCAGGAACTCCATATTGTCGGTGTAAGGGATATAACGCAAGTTCTTGATATCCTCGGCGGTGAGTTTGCGCGGCGAGAAGATGGTATCGATTGCGTTCACGTAACGCTTCTCGATGTTCTTCTTACCCGATTTCTTCAACTTGGCCATACCTACCGAGTCGTCCTCGTCGACGAGTTTGAACTCGAACTCGATCGAATCGGTAAGCACGAAGTTAATCAGCGTATCGAAGTTGTCGGTGAAATGCTGATACTTACCTTTAAATGCACGCTCGGCGGTACGGATATCCTTCAACTTGGCGATCACGGCCGCATTCCTGACCTTCATCTGCTTATCGAAGCTCAGAGGAGTGTGAATCTGCACCGCGATCACGTAAATAAGACCGATGATCACCAGTGCGAGTAAAAGTTGTATTCCCTTTTTCATTTTTTAGTATTTGTTATTAAGTTTGTATCGAAAATCAACGGCACAAATATGCTTAACACTTATATCGCAGGCCAAATTTACGCAAAAATCTCTTTTGGCGCAACACTTAGCCAGAAAAAAGTTGTAGAAAAGTTATCCGAATACCTTTCCTCAAGCGATTATTCGCGTATTTTCGTGCTCAACGGCTATGCGGGAACGGGCAAAACGACACTTATTTCGGCACTGGTCGCCGTGCTTCGCGAGACGGGCGTGAAGAGCGTTCTGCTGGCTCCGACGGGGCGCGCGGCGAAGGTGCTGACACGCTATTCGGGGCAGCAGGCCTTCACCATCCACAAACGCATCTACCGCCAGCGCACCAACGCCGATTACGAGTCGAAATATTCGCTCGACATGAACAAGGAGCAGGGCGCGGTGTTCATCGTCGACGAGGCGTCGATGCTCTCCGATTCGTCGGGCGACGGCCAGATCTTCGGCAGCGGATCGCTTTTGGAGGACCTTATAACATACGTGCGCAAGGGACGCGATTGCCGCTTGATTCTGGTAGGCGACAACGCCCAGCTGCCGCCCGTGGGAGCCGATTACAGTCCCGCGCTGGAGCCGTCGGCGTTGCTTCATTACGGCGACGTGACATATACGTCGATGGACGACGTGGTACGCCAGAGCGTGGAATCGGGCATACTTTTCAACGCCACGATGGTGCGTTGCATGCTGGAAAACAACCTCTGCGAGATACCCCGTTTCGACCTGAGCCGCCCCGACATAGAGGCCATCGACGGAGGCGAGTTCTTGGAGAAATTGCAGGATTGTTACGACACATACGGACGCGACGAAACCATCGTCGTGACCCGCTCGAACAAGCGCGCCAACCGATTCAACGAGGGAGTGAGGCGATATATCCTCTCGGCCGAGGAGGCCATCGAGAGCGGCGACATGCTGATGGTGGTGAAGAACAACTACCACTACACCGAACGCATCGAGAACTGCCCGATGAACTTCATCGCCAACGGCGACATAGCCCGTCTGAAGAAGATCCGCCGATTCGAGGATTTTTACGGGTTCCACTTCGCCGACGCCGTGCTATCGTTCGCCGATTACGACGACACGGAGATCGAGTGCAAAATCCTGCTCGACACCATCGCCTCCGAATCGCCGTCGCTCACCCGCGAGGAGAGCCGCCGTCTGTTCGACGAGGTGGAAAAGGATTATACCGATATAAAAAGCCGCATCAAACGCTACAAGGAGATTCGCGAGAATCCGCATTTCAACGCCGTGCAAGTCAAATTCGCATACGCCGTCACCTGCCACAAAGCGCAGGGCGGACAGTGGCGCGCCGTATTCGTCGACCGTTGTCTGTTCGGCGACGAACCCATGACGAAGGATATGTTGCGCTGGCTCTATACCGCCGTGACGCGCGCGACCGACAAGCTATATCTCGTGAATTTCGACAAAAGGTTTTTCTGAAACATTATTATATTAAAGTATTTTCCGATTTCATCCTCGGCGGCCGGGGGGGGGCACCGAAGGTGCGAGCCGCCGAGGATGGCACCGCATTGCGGTGCAAGCTGCGCCCCGCGATCTATCCCCCTTACCCTCAACGCCTAAACGATTACGCAGACTTTTATTTCGCACTCCGCGGTCCGAACGGAACACAATTTGCACTTACGCCGCATACGGTTTTTAACTAAAATTTGTTATTATGAAAAAATTTTTATTGTTTTTCGTTTGCGCATCTGCGGCTATTGCGGTAAGCGCTGCTCCTCAGGAGGTTGATTTCGACAAGCTGCCCAAGAATTCTCAGGAGTTCGTGCAGAAGAACTTCGCCAACGAGAAGGTGAAGTCGGTCGTAATGGATCGCGAGGCATCGTGGGACAAGTATACCGTTTACTTCAACAGCGGCAACCAAGTTTCGTTCGAGGGCGGCAGCGGCGACTGCTCGCAGATCATCATGAAGAGCGGCCGCATCCCCGCGACGGCTCTCCCCGCAAAGATCAAGGCTTATGCCGCAGCTAAATATCCCGATCTGAACATCGTGATGTTCCAGACTACCGACGACGGTTACAAGGTGGGCCTTTCGGACAAGTCGTTCATCGACTTCGACAAGCAGGGCGATTTCGTAAAAGCCACCAAATAATTCGGCCGAATCCGAATTGCGTTACAGTCCGATACATATCGGGCTGTAATTTTTTTTATTCGCAGCCGACCCTGTTTCGGCGCCGCGCCACGCTGTCGGCGAACTGCCGCCGCGAACCGAGCATTTCCTCCCGAACCGTAAAAATGGTAACAAAAACGGTAGTCGATATATTCGCAAAAGCATTTTATTTTAGTATTTTTGCACACGAGGCCGATCCGCGCTTGACGACAACGGATCGACAACGCCCGACGATAACTCATAAAACAAACAAAACCTTATAAATTTATGTTGCGAAAGATCAGAATCATCGCCGCCGCAATCTTTTTCACGCTCATCACGCTGTTGTTCCTCGACTTCACGGGGACGATCCACGCGTGGTTCGGGTGGATGGCGAAAATCCAGTTTCTGCCGGCGCTGCTGGCCATGCACGTCGGTATCGTACTGCTGCTCATCGTCCTTACGCTCGTCTTCGGACGCGTCTATTGTTCGGTAATATGCCCGCTCGGCGTGATGCAGGATATAATCTCATGGTTCGGCGGACGACGCAAGAAAAACCGCTTCAGCTACTCGCCCGCGATCTCGTGGTTGCGTTACGGCTTGCTGGTCGTGTTCGTCGTCGCTCTGGTGGCGGGCGTCGGATCGTTCGTAGCCCTGGTGGCTCCTTACAGCTCGTACGGCCGCATCGCGCAGAATCTCTTCGCGCCGATCTGGCAGGCGGGCAACAACGCCCTCGCATTCTTGGCCGAAAGGGTAGACAGTTATGCGTTCTATTCTACCGAGATATGGATCAGGAGCGTCTCGACTTTCGCCATCGCTGCCGCTACGTTCGTCGTGCTGGCCGTGTTGGCTTGGCGCAACGGACGAACCTATTGCAATACCGTCTGTCCCGTCGGCACGGTGCTGGGCACGCTCTCGCGCTTCTCGCTTCTCAAACCCGTGATCGACAGGTCGAAGTGCGTCGACTGCAAACTTTGCGCCCGCAACTGCAAGGCTTCTTGCATCGACATAGAGAACCACGCCATCGATTACAGCCGCTGCGTGACATGTATGGATTGCATCGACGTCTGCCGTAAAGGCGCCATAGAGTACCGTCGCCGCACGAGCGCCGATTGCACGGGCGCAGCCGCCAAAAACGAGGACAAGCAACCGGCGAAGGCCGACGCTTCGCGCCGCAATTTCATCGCCGGCTTGGGTCTTCTGGCCGCATCGGCCGCAAAGGCGCAGGAGATGAAGGTGGACGGCGGCTTGGCCACCATCCTCGCAAAAAAGGCCCCGAAACGCGACGCTCCCATAACACCCGCGGGTTCGTTCAGCGCGCGCAACATGGCGCAGCACTGCACGGGCTGCCAGCTCTGCGTATCGGTATGCCCCAATCAGGTATTGCGACCCTCGGCGGGACTCATGACACTCATGCAGCCCACCATGTCATACGAATCGGGCTACTGCCGCCCCGAGTGCGTGAAGTGTTCGGAGGTGTGCCCCGCGGGAGCGATCAAACCTATAACCGTCGCCGACAAATCGTCGATACAGATAGGCCACGCCGTGTGGATCAAAGAGAACTGCGTGCCCCTCACCGACGACGTCGAGTGCGGCAACTGCGCGCGTCACTGTCCCACGCAGGCCATAACGATGGTGGCGTCGGATCCCGCCAAGAAGGATTCGCCCAAAATCCCCACTGTCAACGTCGAGCGTTGCATCGGCTGCGGAGCCTGCGAGAATCTTTGTCCCGTGCGTCCGTTCAGCGCGATATACGTGGAGGGACACCTCAACCACCGAACCATATAACAGCGATAGGTATGACTCCTCGAAACAAGGATATCGACAGACGGGAATTTCTCCGACGCCTCGGCGCGGGCGCCCTGACCGCCTCGGCCGCTCTTACCGCCTGCAAGGGCGGGGGAGTAGCGGACGGCGGCGCATCGGGCGAAGTGCCGGCCGACAAAATGACCTTCCGCGTCACCCCGACGACGGGCGACCGCGTGTCGCTGCTCGGTTACGGCTGCATGCGCTGGCCGATGAAAAAGACGTCGCACGGCGAGATAATTGATCAGGAGGAGGTCAACAATCTGGTCGATTACGCTCTGGCGCACGGGGTCAACTACTTCGACACCGCGCCGCCCTACATGCAGGGGCTCTCCGAACGGGCGACAGGCATAGCCCTCGGCCGCCATTCGCGCGAGAGCTATTTTCTTGCGACCAAGATGTCGAACCAGAGGTATGCGGGCCGCGGCTGGTCGCCCGAAGAACAGTTCGTCGCATCGGTGGGAATGTACCGCAACTCGCTCAAAACGCTGGGCACCGACTACATAGATTACTATCTGCTGCACACCATAGGCGGCGGAAGCGGCATGCCGCTTCTCAAGGAGCGATTTTTCGACAACGGAGTGCTCGACTTTCTGCTCGAAGAGCGCGAGGCGGGCCGCATTCGCAACCTCGGCTTCTCGTACCACGGCGACGTGCGCGTATTCGACTACATGCTTTCGCGCCACGACGAGTTCAAGTGGGACTTCGTGCAGATACAGCTCAATTATCTCGACTGGCTCCACGCCAAAGAGGTCAACCCGCGCAACACCAACGCCGAATACCTCTATGCCGAACTCCGTAAGCGCGGCATCCCCGCGGTTATCATGGAGCCGTTGCTCGGAGGGCGTCTCTCGAACGTTCCCGACTACATCTCGGCGCGACTGAAACAGCGCGCTCCCGAGAGCAGCGTGGCGTCGTGGGCGTTCCGTTTCGCGGGCTCGCCCGAGGGGGTGCTCACGGTATTGAGCGGCATGACCTACATGGAGCACTTGCAGGACAACATACGCACTTATTCGCCCCTGACGCCTCTGACCGACGACGAAAAGGAGTTCATGGAGGAGACGGCGCGGCTCATGCTGCAATATCCGACCATCCCGTGCAACGACTGCAAGTACTGCATGCCGTGCCCGTACGGACTGGATATCCCCGCCATTCTGCTGCACTACAACAAGTGCGTGAACGAGAGCAATATCCCTTACTCGTCGCAGGACGATAACTACCGCAAGGCGCGGCGCGCGTTTCTGGTGGGATACGACCGTTCGGTGCCCAAGTTGAGGCAGGCGGACCGCTGCGTCGGTTGCGGACAATGCAATCCCGAATGTCCTCAACACATCGACATACCCGCTCAGATGCAACGCATCGACCGATTCGTGGAGAATCTGAAGCAGAACCGCGAATTTTGACGACACCCTTAAGATTAAATAAAAACAAACACCATATGCAGATCAAAAAAGACAACGGCATCGACCGCCGCGAGTTCCTCAAACGACTCGGCGCGGGAACGATAGTCACCACCACGGCCTTGGCGGGCTGCAAAAGCGACGGCGCGGCGGCGGGTTCGGCGGCAGGGGAGGTCCCGACCGACAAAATGACCTACCGAATCAACCAAAACACCGACGACAAAGTGTCGATACTCGGCTACGGCTGCATGCGCTGGCCGACACGCAAAGGCGCCGACGGCCGCGACGAAATCGATCAGGAGACGGTGAACGAGCTTGTCGATTACGCTCTGGCCCACGGCGTGAACTACTTCGACACGTCGCCCGTATACGTTCAAGGCAAATCGGAGACCGCCACGGGAATAGCCTTGAGCCGCCATCCGCGCGACTCCTATTTCTTAGCCACCAAGATGTCGAACTTCTCGAACTGGTCGCGCGAAAATTCCATCGCCATGTACGAGCGTTCGCTTCGCGAGCTCAAGACCGACTATTTCGACTACTACCTGCTGCACTCGGTCGGCGGCAGCATCGAGGACTTCAACCGCCGCTACATCGATAACGGCATGCTCGATTTCATGATCGAGGAGCGCAAGGCGGGCCGCATTCGCAACCTTGGATGGTCGTTCCACGGCGACGCTCACGTATTCGACCACATACTGGCTCTGCACGACACGGTGCACTGGGATTTCTGCCAGATACAGATGAACTACTCCGACTGGCGCAACGCCCGAGGAAACAACGTCGATGCCGAATATCTCTATCAGGAGCTCGACAAACGCGAGATTCCCATCATAATCATGGAACCGCTGCTCGGAGGCCGCCTCTCGAACGTGCCCGACCATATCGCGGCGCGCCTGAAGCAGCAGAACCCCGACAGCAGCGTCGCATCGTGGGCGTTCCGATTCTCGGGATCGATGCCGCGCGTGCTTACGATCCTCAGCGGCATGACTTACATGGAGCATTTGCAGGACAACATACGCACATACTCGCCTCTGGTGCCGCTCACCCGATTCCTTTACGATACGGCCGAACTGATGCTGCAATATCCGACCATCCCGTGCAACGACTGCAAGTATTGCATGCCGTGCCCGTACGGACTCGACATACCCGCCATTCTGCTGCACTACAACAAGTGCGTGAACGAGGGCAACGTATCCTCATCGTCGCAGGACGAGAACTACCGCAAGGCGCGACGCGCGTTCCTCGTGGGTTACGACCGCTCGGTGCCCAAGTTGAGACAGGCGAGCCACTGCGTCGGTTGCAAACAGTGCAACCCACATTGCCCGCAGAGAATCGACATCCCCCGCGAGATGCGTCGCATAGACAAATACGTGGAGGATCTGAAGCAGGAACGCGAATTTTAAGCGAATTACGCCGTTGCGCTCCGCCTGACGGAGCAATCGGACTCTAACGCAAACACCGCAAAATGAAGAGTGCATTTTCACCCTCCGACACACGGCGCGCCATCGATCTGCTGCATGCCGAGAATTGCTCGTGCGTCATCCTTAACGGCTCGGAACCGCGCATATTCCGCGAACGCGGCGTGAAGGATCTGTTCCGCCTGCTGCACGAGGAACCCGAGTCGTTGCGAGGAGCTTTCGTCGCCGACAAAGTAGTGGGCAAGGGTGCTGCGGCACTGATGATTCTGGGCGGCATCGCCGGCCTTTACGCCGATGTCATAAGTTCGGCCGCGGCGGGGCTTTTCCGCTCCGTCGGCATCGAACCGCAATACGCCCGCGAGACGCCGCACATAATAAACCGCACGGGAACCGATATCTGTCCCGTCGAGAAGTTGTGCGCCGACTGCCGCACGGCCGAAGAGTGTCTGCCGCCGATAACCGCTTTCATTCGCGGCCGCGAAGCCGCGACGGACGGAAAATAATATCTCGGCGCGACGCTCTCGGGCAACATTTTTGAAAGATGAGGACAAAAAGGAATCACCGACTCGGGCAGCAGCCTGCGATGACCGTGGAATGAACAACGCGAATACGGACGACATTCGCGGGGCGAGGTTGCGGGCCCGCGCGGCTCTTGCGAGTCGCAACATGATTCCGAAAATGAAAACTCTTAAAACATTCGGATTATGAAAACGATGCTTTCAATAATGTCTCTCTTCGCTTTCGCCGCGGCGGCCGAAGCGCAGACGATGCCCGTCGACGGACGATTCGAACCCGTCGAGTTGCCTTACGCCGAAAATGCTCTGGAGCCGATCATCAGCGCCGAGACCGTCGGCCTGCATTACGGCAAGCATCTGTCGGCATACGCCGCTACCCTCAACCGCCTGATAGAGGGAACCGACTTCGCCGACCGTTCGTTGGAAGAGATCGTAGCCACGTCCGACGGCGCCGTTTTCAACAACGCGGGACAGACGCTCAACCACAACCTCTACTTCACGCAATTCTCGCCCGATGGCGGCGGAGAACCGCAGGGCGCGCTACGCAAGGCCATCGACGGCGCGTGGGGTTCGTTCGATCGGTTCAAGAAAGATTTCGTCGACGCGGGCGCGTCGCTTTTCGGCTCGGGGTGGGTATGGCTCGCCGCCGACAAGGACGGCGACCTGACGATAGTGAAGGAGCCTAACGGCGGCAATCCCGTCGCTCGCGGCCTCACGCCGCTGCTCGGATTCGACGTGTGGGAGCACGCTTACTATTTGGACTACAACAACCGTCGGGCCGACCACTTGAACGCCTTATGGCGCATAGTCGATTGGAACGAGGTGGAAAAACGTTACGATAACTTAAACCAATAAAATAATCGAATCATGCAAACTACAAGCATCAAACTCTACTCGCTCGGTTACAACGAGGCCAAAACCTACCTCGTCGCAGCGCTGTTCGTTTTGGGCAACATCGCCTTGCCGCAACTGTGCCACCTCGTCCCCCGAGGCGGAATGATCTGGCTGCCGATCTACTTCTTCACGCTCGTCGGAGCATACAAATACGGATGGAGGGCAGGACTCCTCACGGCCGTCGTTTCGCCCGTGGCTAACCATCTGCTTTTCGGCATGCCTGCAGCGGCCATGCTGACACCTATCCTCGTCAAATCGACGCTCTTGGCTTTGGCGGCAGGATATGCCGCGGCGCATTTCCGCAAGGTATCCCTCGCGCTCCTCTGCGGCGTGGTTCTGTTCTATCAAACGGTCGGCACCCTCTTCGAATGGCTGACTACCGAGAGCCTTCTCGCCGCCCTTCAGGATTTCCGCCTCGGAATCGCGGGCATGCTGCTCCAGATCGTCGGAGGCTATGCGGTTATCCGCTATATGCTGAAGAAATAATAAAAAAGGCGGCATCTCGCGCGGGATGCCGCCTTTTTTCGTTCTACCTCACCAGCACGGGCGAGTTGACGGTGGACACGAACCCAGTGCCATCCGACACATATACGTAAACGCGGTACTCTCCCGCCTCGTCTATCTTCAGCTCCGCCGTCGGAGAATCGGTCGTAATCACCTCGCCATAACGTTCGGGACGCGGTTCGAACGAGCCGCCGAATCCCAATACGGTTGCCTCGCGCAATATCTCCCATATGTAAGTCAATTCGTCGCCCTCGCGATCCGAAGCCTCGACGTCGACCCTGAACGCGACGCCCGCCGTCGCTTTGGGACTCTCCTCGGGTCTGCGACCGTCTATCGCGATGCCCGTGACGATCGGAGCCGTCATCTCGGGTTCGCGCCCCGTCCATACACGCTGCATCGCCTCGACCATAGGAGTCTTCTCGCCCCTCAACGGCAAACCCTCGACACCGTTCTCCACGAACATGCTGAACCAAGTAGGCGTGCGCTCCTCTTTCTGTCCCCACAGGAACACGAACGACCCGATGCAACGCGGATCGCCGAGAATCGCTTCGTTGTAACGCGTCTCGTACACCCGACGCTTCTGCTCGCTCGTCTGTTCTATCGGCGCTTTCCACTCCGTCGACGAGGTCTCCCACCAACCAGTAGGCCCCCACTCGGTAATCATGTAGGGACCGTCGTAATCCGACGCCGAGACCATATCCTTCACCTGAAGTATCGGGCCGTAACTGTTGATCCCGACCACATCCAACGACGGAGCGTAACGCGCTATGGAATCGAGCGCGCTTTTATTGTGAGCTATCACGGTCGAGGTGAGGTGTTTGTCGTCCACCGACTTGATGATTCTCGACAATTCGTCGATAAAACCCCACACGGCGCCGTTGTTCGTGCCGCTCAGCTCCACTTCGTTGCCGATTCCCCACACGAGTATGTTGGGATCGTCTTTGAACTCCTCGGCCGTCGCGCGGCAAAATGCGCGCATCTCCTCCTTGAACTTCTCGTCGGAATACTTCTCCGCCTCCTTCGGCAGCCATATTCCCTGCATCACGTACATGCCGTGTTCGGCCGCCAGATCCGAGGTTTTGCGGATGCTCTTCGCATCGCCGCCCCAAGTGCGGCAGGCATTCGCGCCGTTCGCGGCGGCGATGTCGGGACGGTTCGTGCCGCCGATTCCCTTGATGTAAGTCGGCTTGCCGTCGACGCGCAATTCGAAACCGTCGCCTTTGGCGCGTATCTCCGCGCCTTCGCGGGGCGCGCACCCCGCAAGCGACGCAAGGATCAAAACATAAAAAAACGATTCTTTTACCATAAGAAGACTATTATTTGTCCAAATTTACGTAAAAGAATCGCTTTTTCAACCATTTACCGTCATTCGTTCACCGAAATCTCTATTCGGTCGGCTTTGCGGCCCTCCACGGGACACGACGGATATTCATCGTAGACGAGCCGCAACACTATTTTCTTGCCCGCCGCATCGCCTATATCCATTTTGAGAGGCAGATTAATGTTATCGGCCCCGCGGAATCGGAACTCGGTCGCCGACAAATCGAAATCCTCGCCGTATACGGCCGTCGATTCCTTTTCGTCGACCGCCAATGTAGCATCCTGCTTCGGATAGTCCTTTGCGACGAACGCATTTCGAGAAACATAGAGTTCAATCGAGGTGTTCGCATCGAAATTTGCCGAAGTCAATGGTTCGAGAACAATCGGTTCGGTAATATCCGAAAGATTATCCGGATATTTTATAATAAACATCATATCGTCGATATGCCCGATCATCGGCTTTTTTTTCTCCTCGCAAGCAACGAAGCCAGCCAATATTGCGATCAATAAAATAACTCTTTTCATCTTTGCCAATAATTAAGTTTATGTTTCAGTGAATAAAGATACATATTTCGTATTGAATTTCAAAATAATAATCTATTTTGCGTAAAACGGCGGCCGCGCATTGGCCGTAACCGAAATTTTCCTTAATTTTACGCAGTCGACTTGCCGAAATAATTACCGATTAAAACATAAACCAACCGACAATGAAAAAATCGTTATTTGAAACCATCCGATCGACATTCGTGTCGACGCTTTTGCCGCTCCTCGCGATTCTTGCCCCGCAAGCCGCGTTGCGTGCGCAGAACGGCGCCGAGACGGTGCCGCCGACCTCAATCGTCTCCGCGCAAAAGATCAACCCGACGACCGTCGAGCTGCTTTACTCGGACGGCCGCCGCATGACGCTCGATTTTTACGGCGAAAATATTTTCCGCATGTTCCGCGACGACAAAGGCGGCATCATGCGCGATCCCGAGGCGAAACCCGAAGCCCGCATCCTCGTCGACAATCCGCGCAAAGCGGCTGGCGAGATCCGCATCGGCGACGCCGACGGCAAAATAACCGTCGCCACCGACCGCATAAAGGTTATCTTCGACAAAGCCTCGCAACTCATGACCGTCGTCGACGCGGTATCGGGCAAGACGGTGGCCGAACAGACGGCGCCGATCGAAATAGGCGAAAAAAGCGTATCGATCGCCCTGAAAGAGAACCCGCAGGAGTATTTCTACGGCGGCGGCGTGCAGAACGGACGCTTCTCGCACAAAGGCAAATCGATAGCCATCGAGAACCAAAACAGTTGGACCGACGGCGGGGTAGCGTCTCCCACGCCGTTCTACTGGTCGACCGAAGGTTACGGCGTCATGTGGTACACCTTCAGGAAAGGCCGTTACGACTTCGGCGCGGCCAACGACGGCGAAGTCCTGCTCTCGCACGACACCGACTACCTCGACCTGTTCTTCATGGTCGACGACGACGCCGTGGCGTTGCTAAACGACTACTACCAACTGACGGGCAACCCCGTTCTTCTCCCGAAATTCGGCTTTTACGAGGGTCACCTCAACGCCTACAACCGCGACTATTGGGTCGAGGCGGAAAACGGCATACCGTTCGAGGACGGCAAGCGTTACAAGGAGAGCCAGCGCGATAACGGCGGCGTGAAAGAGTCGCTCAACGGCGAGAAGGATAACTACCAATTCTCGGCGCGCGCGGTCATCGACCGTTACGCCGCCCACGACATGCCTTTGGGCTGGCTTCTGCCCAACGACGGATACGGTGCGGGATACGGACAGACCGAGACGCTCGACGGCAACATCCGCAACCTGAAGGAGCTGGGCGATTACGCCCGCGAGAAGGGCGTGCAGATAGGCTTGTGGACGCAGTCGGACCTGCACCCCAAACCCGAGGTGAGCGCACTGTTGCAGCGCGATATCGTAAAAGAGGTCCGCGACGCGGGCGTGCGCGTCCTGAAGACCGACGTGGCGTGGGTCGGCGCGGGTTACTCGTTCGGCCTGAACGGCATAGCCGACGTGGCGCAGATCATGCCTTATTACGGCGACGACGCGCGTCCTTTCATCATATCGCTCGACGGCTGGGCGGGCACACAGCGTTACGCAGGCATCTGGACGGGCGACCAGACGGGTGGCGAGTGGGAATACATCCGTTTCCACATCCCGACCTACATCGGTTCGGGACTCTCGGGCCAGCCCAACATATCGTCCGACATGGACGGCATCTTCGGCGGCAAGCAACCCGTAATCAACACGCGCGATTTCCAGTGGAAAACCTTCTCGCCGATGCAGCTCAACATGGACGGCTGGGGTTCGAACGAGAAATATCCCCACGCGCTGGGCGAGCCTGCGACCTCGATCAACCGCTGGTATCTGAAACTCAAATCGGAGCTCATGCCCTACACATACTCCATAGCTCGCGAAGCGGTGGACGGCATGCCGATGATCCGCGCCATGATGCTCGTCGCGCCCAATCCCTACACGCTGGGGACGGCCACGCGCTATCAATACATGTACGGCCCGTGGTTCCTCACGGCTCCCGTATATCGCGATACGGCGGCCGACGAGGAGGGCAACGACATACGCGACGGCATATATCTCCCCGACGGCGAATGGATCGACTACTTCACGGGCGACAAATACGCGGGCGACCGCATAATCAACTCGTTCGACGCACCGTTGTGGAAACTGCCTCTGTTCGTGCGTAACGGCGCGATCATCCCGATGACCGATCCCAACAACAACGTGGCGCAGATCGACAAAACACGACGCATATACGAACTTTATCCCTCGGGATATTCGTCGTTCATCGAATACGACGACGACGGCGAAACCGAGGCATACCGCCGCGGCGAGTTCGCCTCGACGCTCATCGAGTCGACAACCATCGGTAAAGAGACCGACAACGGGGGAGGCCGCGCGGTTATCACCGTACACCCCGCAGAGGGCGGTTTCGACGGATTCGTGACCGACAAGACCACCGAGTTCCGCATAAACGCCACCGCCGAGCCCAAGCGCGTAACCGCGTCGGTGAACGGCCGCCGCGTGAAGTTCTCGCGAGCCGCATCGCGCAAGGAGTTCGAGCAAGGCAGCGACGTATGGTTCTACGACGCCGCGCCCGACATGAACCGCTTCGCCACCCCCGACAGCGATTTCGCGAAGAAGGTAATCGCAAAAAACCCCGTTATATACGTAAAACTCGCCGAAGCCGACATCACGGCCTGCGAGCAGACAGTGATCGTCGACGGATTCGTATTCGATCCCGAAAACCGTCTTCGCACGACGCACGGCGAGCTTGATACGCCGCAGTTCGCCATCGACGACGAGAGGGTAGAGGCATATACCGTAACTCCCGCATGGAACGAGGTGGAGAACGCCGACTATTACGAGATCGAGTTCGGCGACATGCTCTATTCGACCATCCGCGGCACCGAGTTGGAGTTCATCGACCTCACACCCGAGACCGACTACAAATTCCGCCTGCGCGCCGTCAACGCCGACGGTGTATCGCCGTGGGCCGAGACCGCCGTGCGCACCAAGACCAACCCTCTGGAGTTCGCTCTGCACGATCTGCGCGGCGAATCGGATCGTCCCGACCAAGGCGGCGCGGGCGTGAACCGACTCTTCGACTTCTCCGAGTCGGGCGATATATGGCACACCAAGTACAACGAGGCGGCCGTACCGTTCAACCTCGTAATCGACCTGCGAACGGTCAACCGACTCGACAAGTTCCACTATCTGCCGCGTCTCGATTCGGGCAACGGCACCATCCTCGAAGGCAAAGTCTATTACAGCATGGACAAGAGCGACTGGACAGAGGCGGGCGACTTTACGTGGGAGCGCAGCGGCGAGACCAAAGTGTTCGACTTCGCGACGCAACCTTCGGCGCGCTACATCAAACTCAGCGTAAGCAAAGCCGTCGGCAATTACGGCTCGGGCCGCGAGCTCTATGTATTCAAAGCGGCGGGCACCGAGAGCTATCTGCAGGGCGACGTGAACAACGACGGTAAAATCGATTCCAACGACCTGACCTCGTACATGAACTACACGGGTCTGCGTCGGGGCGACTCCGATTTCGAAGGCTACATAAGCCGCGGAGACATCAACGGCAACGATCTGATCGACGCGTACGACATCTCGGTAGCAGCCACGCAGATAGACGGCGGCGTGAAACGCGATCCCTCGGCCGCGCCTCTCGCAGGCGAAATTACCCTCGCCGCCGACCGCAAGAGCTACAACGCGGGCGACACGATCCGCCTCACCGTAAGCGGCAAGGGCATGGCTTCGGTCAACGCCATCAGTTTCGCGCTGCCTTACGACCAGCAAGCGTACGAGTTCGTCGGCGCGACTCCGTCGGGCATGAAGCAGATGGAGAATCTCACGTACGACCGTCTGCATACCGACGGCAGCAAGGCGCTCTATCCGACATTCGTGAACGTGGGGGATAAGGAGACCATCGACGGCGACGGCGAATTGATGGTCATAACACTGAAAGCCAAACGCAAACTGACGTTCGATCTTAACCCCGTCGACGGCATACTGGTCGACAAGAACCTGAACTTCAAAAAATTCCGATAGGGCACGCATCGTCCGCCGCGACGATGGCCTTTCGTTCGCATCCAACGCTCCTCGATTCGTCGTCGGGGAGCGTTTTTTGTAGGAACGGTATAAGGCGCGCCCACATTTTTACGGCAAAAACCGAGTTTGTGCGAAATTATTTTGGTCGAACCGATTTTTTTGCATACATTTGCACCACTAAAAAACGACAAGCCTCGGCTTACGCGATTTTAGCACGATGAATCCGTAGCTCAGTCGGTAGAGCACAACACTTTTAATGTTGGGGTCCCGGGTTCGAGCCCCGGCGGATTCACCGAAAAACACAACGGCAATCGAACGGTTGCCGTTGTGTTTTGTTTTAACATGATTATATTAACAGCAAAAGCACTTCAAGGCATTGCTATCTTCGCCCCCAACCACAGAAGACAAACCATAAACAAAAAAAACGAAGCCGCCCGCAAAACCGCAGACAGCTCCGTTCAACCATATATCGACCGCGAACCGAGGCCCGCGCCGAGGCGCTAAATCAACTTCAAATCCTTTTTGATCGTCTCGATCTTGGCATTCAACTGCTCCAGCACCTTATCGTAATCGGCCACCGAAGCCAGCGGCTCCTTCACGCCGAAATAGAACTTGATCTTGGGCTCGGTTCCCGACGGACGCACCGACACGATGCTGCCGTCGGCCGTGATCCATTGCAGCACGTTGCTCGAATCCTGCTCTATGGGCGTTTTTTCGCCCGTCAGCAGATCAGTCTCCTCCAGACTCTTGTAGTCACGGATCTTCACCACGTGCGATCCTGCCAACACCTTGGGAGGTTCGGCGCGAAATTCCACCATCATGCGCTGTATCTCCTCGGCGCCCTCCTTGCCTTTGCGGACCACCGACACGAGACCCTCGCGGAAAAATCCGTATTTCACGTACAACTGCTGCAACCACTCGTACAGCGTAAGGCCCATAGTGTCCTTGGCCCATGCGGCCGCTTCGGCAGCCAAAGCGCAGGCCGACACTGCGTCCTTGTCGCGCACGTAATCGCCCGCCAGATAGCCGAAGCTCTCCTCGCCGCCGCCTATATACTTGGCCTTGCCTTCGTTCTCGCGAATTATCTTGGCTATGTATTTGAATCCTGTAAGGCAGTCGTAACACTTCACACCGAAATGCTCCGCCACGGCGTTAGCCATCTGCGACGTCACGATGGTCTTCACCACATACTGCCCGCCGTCCAACTCTCCGCGCTCGGCCCAGCGCGTAAGCTGGTAGCTCAGCAGGAGCGCCAAAGTCTCGTTACCGTTCAACAACACGTATTCGCCCTTGCCGTTGCGCAGCGCGACGCCTATGCGGTCCGAGTCGGGATCGGTGGCCAGCACCAGATCGGCGCCCTCTTTGCGGCCGAGCTCTATCGCCATCGACATAGTCTTGCGCTCCTCGGGGTTGGGCGACTCCACCGTGGGGAAATTGCCGTCGATAACCGCCTGCTCGGGCACCATTATTATATCGGTAAAGCCGAAATTACGCAGCGAAGCGGGTACCAGACGCATTCCCGCGCCGTGCAGCGGAGTGTACACGATCTTCATGTCGCTGAACTTGGCGACGCTCTCGGGCGAGAGCTGCACGTCGCGCTTTATGCGGTCGAGATATATCTTGTCGAACTCCTCGCCCAAAATCGTAATCCTGTCGCCGGCGGCCCCCGTCAGCACCTGCGAGTTGTCGGTGATCTTCTCCACCTCGGCGATTATGTTCACGTCGTGGGGCGAGGTGACCTGCGCGCCGTCGGTCCAATACGCCTTGTAACCGTTGTACTCCTTGGGATTGTGCGACGCGGTGATGACCACGCCCGAATGGCATTTCAATTCGCGTATGGCGAAACTCAATTCGGGGGTGGGGCGGAGGTCGTCGAACAGATATACGTCGAATCCGTTCGACGCGAATATGTCGGCCACGCGCTCGGCGAACATGCGCGAATTGTTGCGGCTGTCGTGCGCCACGGCCACGCGCACCGTCTCGCCCGCGAAGTTCTTCTTCAGGTAATTCGCAAGGCCCTGAGTAGCCGCGCCTACCGTATAGACGTTCATTCGGTTGGTACCCACGCCCATAATGCCGCGCAGACCTCCCGTACCGAATTCGAGATCCTTGTAGAAGCTCTCCGTAAGCTCCTTCATATCATTATCCATCAGGTATTTGACCTGCTTCTTGGTAGCCTCGTCATAATCGCCGTCGAGCCATTTTTGCGCTTTCGACATCACGACCTGTTCCAATTGGTTTGCCATATTGCTATAAGTTTTAACTATGCTTAGTACTGTTTGCATTTCATTTTCCGATACGCAAAAGTACGAATTATTTTTCGATTATTCAATATCAACGAGTTAAAATTCGGCCCCGAAAAAGGGCTGTTTTTCCATATATAAAAAAACCTAAAAAACAAGCGCCTCCACGATTTATTTTAACAAATTTATTCACAACTTTGTGGTGTCGAAAGAGCAAATCCGAGACATCCGAACTAACCTCAGCCGCTCCCCGCAAAAGGGCGGCAGGGACAAAATTCGCGCCTAAGATAACGTTTTTTCGGCAAATAATTAAGGATTACAGAAAGCGATAGAAAATGGCAAACTCTCATACATACAGCGAAGTATGGCAGACGTGTCTCAACCGTATAAAGGAACGCACCTCGCAGGAGGAGTTTTCGAAATGGTTCGCGCCGATCATACCTCTGGCATTCGACGGCACCAATCTTCGACTCAAAGTGCCCAATGAGAGTTATGTGGCTCACATAGAGAAAAATTATCTGAAATTCTTCTCTCAGATAATCTACCAGATGTACGGTCAGCAGACGCGGCTCTACTATGCCGTGCCCAACGCCGAGGAGCGCGTGCCCGTACATGCCGACACCACGGCCGTCACGCAGTCGTATACCCGCACCGACACCTCGGACATCAAAAATCCGTTCGTCATCCCGGGACTCAAGAAGATCACCATCGATCCCCAGCTCAACCCCCATTACACTTTCGCCCACCACGTCGAAGGCGAGTGCAACCGTCTGGCCCGCTCGGCAGGCCGCACCGTCGCGCTCACGCCGGGTTCGTCGCCGTTCAACCCCTTATATATATACGGCGATTCGGGCTTGGGCAAGACCCACATCGTGCAGGCCATAGGCCACGAGGTGCGCGAGCGCCATCCCGAGTTGCAGGTTCTGTACGTCTCGACCAACAAGTTCCAAGCACAGTTCCAAACGGCATACAAGAACGGCGAGATCACCGATTTCATACGTTTCTACCAGATGATCGACGTGCTCATTATCGACGACATTCAGGAGCTTACGGGAAAAGCGGGAACCCAGAACGCGTTTTTCAACATATTCAACCACCTCCAGCTCGCGGGCAAACAGTTGATCCTCACGTCGGACAAGCCCCCCGTGGAGTTGAAGGATATCGAACAACGCCTTCTCACGCGTTTCAAATGGGGACTGTCGGCCAAGGTGGATATCCCCGATTACGATACCAAGGTGAAGATCATCCGCACCAAGGCCGCGAGCAGAAACATAGCCATCGCCGACGAAGTGGTGACCTATCTGGCCGAAAACATCTCGGCCAACATCCGCGAGATCGAGGGTGCCATGTCGTCGCTCATCGCCAACGCCGAGTTCCTCGGCCGCCGCATATCCACTTCGCTGGCCAAGGAGATCCTCAAGGTGTACGTACACGTCAACCAAAAGGAGATATCGATCGCCCGCATAACCGAGGAGGTTTGCCGCTACTTCAACATCGACGAGCAGAGTTTCAATTCGTCGAAACGCACCCGCGAGGTAGCGCAAGCCCGCCAAATAGCCATGTATCTGGCCAAGCAGCACACCAAATCGCCGCTGGCAGCCATCGGAGCGGCCATCGGAGGCCGCAACCACGCCACGGTGCTGCACTCGTGCAAGGCGGTCACGAACATGATCGAGACCGACAAGACATTCAAGGGGCAGATCGAGGAGCTGGAAAAGTTGATTATGTCGAAATAATCCGCGTCACTCCTCCCGCGCCGCATTCGTCGAGATGGACCAACCCAAGATAGAACGCATGCTGCGTCTTATGAAGATGTTGACGGCCAACACGCTCTACACGGTGGACGACGTGGCCGAACGTCTCGGTATGTCGCGCCGCACCGTCTATCGCTACATCGATACCTTCCGCGAGGCGGGGTTCGTAATCAAAAAGAGCGGCAACCGCATTCGGCTCGACAAGGAGTCGCCGCACTTCAAGGATATCTCGCAACTCGTGCACTTCACCGAAGAGGAGGCCGCCATACTAAAACGCGCCATCGAAAGCATCGACGACACCAATCTGCTCAAACAGAACCTAAAGCGCAAGCTCTATTCCGTTTACGACAACAAGATTCTGGCCGACATCGTGGTCCGCGGCGACAACGCCACGACCGTCCGCCACCTGATCGAGGCCATCGAACAACGTCGTCAGGTCGTCCTGCGCGACTATCGCTCCGCTCACGGAGGCGCCGTGCGCGACCGCCGCGTGGAGCCGTTCGCGTTCACCGCCAATTATGTGCAGACATGGTGTTACGACACCGAAAGCGACTCGTGCAAACTCTTCAAACTCTTGCGAATAGGATCCGTCGAACTGCTCGACGACGAGTGGCGCAACGCCGACCGACATGTCGAAGGTTTCATCGACATATTCCGCATGAACGGCGACCGACGCCGTCCCGTACGCCTGCGTCTGGGACTCATGGCCCGCAATCTGCTAATCGAGGAGTATCCGCTGGCGGAAAAGCATCTCACCGCGACCGACGAGCAATGTTGGATTCTCGACACCGAGGTGGCCGATTACGCGGGTGTCGCGCGTTTCGTCGCGGGACTGCTGGACGACATCGAGATCGTCGACACCCCCGAACTCGACCTATACATAGACGATTATCTGCGCCGCTACCGACCCTCGTCGAGAGAATAACGCGCCTCGTCGGAGCCGCGCGGACCGCAACTTGCGAAGGCGCGCCGAGACAAATCCGAAAAAATTCCCGACTTTTCGCACGTGTGTCACAAATTGACACAACGCATATGTTACTTTGCATCGTAAACGAATGTAGAACATCTAAAATTACAACGAAAATGGGAATAGCTTACAAAATCCGCTGCAAGCACTGCCACGCGGAATTCGATTACAGTCAGGATCAATCATTCGGCATGCTGCCGCGCTGCGTCGGCTGCGAAAGTTACGTCGAGACCGAGTCGCCCATTCGGTGCCCCGCCTGCAACCGCCGTCTCAACGCCACGCAGGAGGAGTTCAACGAGCAGGTACAGACCGTCATGATGTGGGACTGACCTCGCCCCGCGCGAGAACCGCGGACATCACTCGACGAAACGGAGACATTTGGCGGACGGAAGCATAAAAATAGCCTTGAAATGCGGCGGAAACGAAAAAATTTCGTAACTTTGAATAATTATAACGAGTAATATACGCAAGACATGACTAAATTGAAAGTCGGGGATACGGCTCCCGAGTTTTCGGGGCTGACGCAGGACGGCGCGACGCTTTCGCTCGCCGATCTGAAAGGCGGTCGCACGGTGCTCTATTTTTACCCGAAAGACAACACCTCGGGGTGCACGCTCGAGGCCAAGAGCCTGCGAGACGGCAAGGAGGAGCTGGCCCGCAGAGGCTACCGCATCGTCGGGGTGAGTCCCGACAGCGAACGTTCGCACCGCAACTTCTGCGACAAGCACGAACTGAACTTCACGCTGCTGGCCGACACCGACCGCAGCATCTGCGAAGCGTTCGGGGTATGGGTCGAGAAATCGATGTACGGCCGCAAATACATGGGCGTGGCGCGCACCACATTTCTGCTCGACGAGCAGGGGCGCATAACCCATATCTTCGACAAGGTAAAAACCGCCGACCACTATCGGCAGATAATTAATGAATTGGATAAACAAAACGAATAAGACATGGCTACCGAAAAACCACAGGCGAACGCCGATAAGCTGAAAGTGCTCAGCGCGGTAATGGACAAGATAGAGAAAGACTTCGGCAAAGGCTCGATCATGCGCATGAGCAGCGAGTCGGTCACCGACATACCCGTGATACCGACGGGATCGATAACGCTCGACATAGCCCTCGGCGTGGGCGGCTATCCCAAAGGGCGCGTAATCGAGATATACGGCCCCGAATCGTCGGGTAAGACGACGTTGGCCATACACGCCATAGCCGAGGCGCAAAAGGCGGGCGGCATAGCGGCCTTCATCGACGCCGAGCACGCTTTCGACAGCTTCTATGCTCAAAAGTTGGGCGTGGACGTCGACAATCTGCTCATATCGCAGCCCGACAACGGCGAACAGGCTCTGGAGATCGCCGATTCGCTCATCCGTTCGAGCGCGATCGACATCATCGTGATCGACTCGGTGGCGGCGCTCACGCCCAAGGCCGAGATCGAGGGCGAGATGGGCGACTCGAAAATGGGCCTTCAGGCGCGCCTCATGTCGCAGGCGTTGCGCAAGCTCACCGCCAGCATCTCGAAGACCAAGACGGTCTGCATATTCATTAACCAGTTGCGCGACAAAATCGGCGTGGTGTACGGCAATCCCGAGACCACCACGGGCGGTAACGCGCTGAAATTCTATGCCAGCGTGCGTATCGACATCCGCCGCGCCTCGATCATAAAGGACGGCGAGGAGCAGTTGGGAACGCGCACCAAAGTGAAGGTCGTGAAAAACAAGGTGGCGCCCCCGTTCAAGCGCGCCGAGTTCGACATCATGTTCGGAGAGGGAATCTCGAAAATAGGCGAGATCGTAGATCTGGGAGTCGATTACGGCGTGGTGCGCAAGGCGGGTTCGTGGTTCTCGTATGGCGAACAAAAAATCGGACAAGGACGCGATGCGGTAAAAGAATTGCTTAAGAACAATACCGAACTGTGCGCCGAGATCGAGGCCAAGGTTCGCGAAGCGATGAAAACACAAAAGTAGCGATCGTATGAATTATACTGCGGAAGACGAGCAACTCATACAAAGCAAATGGGACGAACTGGTCGAATCGTGCAGGAAGATATGCCGCAACGAAGAAGACCGTAATTTCATTCGGCGGGCCTTTTTTTTGGCCAAGGAGGCTCATCAGGGGGTCAGGCGTCGCTCGGGCGAGCCTTACCTCCTGCATCCCATCGCAGTAGCACGCATCGTGGTCGACGAAATCGGCCTCGGCGTAAAATCGGTCGTCGCGGCGTTGCTGCACGACGTGGTGGAGGATACCGAATACACCGTCGAGGATATCGAACACATTTTCGGCCGCAAGGTCGCCACGATGGTCGACGGACTGACCAAAATGTCGGGCGTGTTCAACGCTGACACCTCGCGTCAGGCCGAATATTTCCGCAAGGTGCTGCTCACGCTGTCGGACGACGTGCGGGTCATCCTCATCAAGATCGCCGACCGCCTGCACAACATGCGCACCCTCGGCTCCATGCCGCAGAACAAACAGATAAAGATCACGGGCGAAACGATCTATCTCTTCGCGCCGCTTGCCTATCGACTCGGCCTGTACGCGATCAAGACCGAGCTGGAGGATCTCTGCATGAAGTACCGCTTCCCGAAAGAGTACCGCGAGATAACCCGCCAGATCGACGAAACATCGGCCGCCCGCGAGGAGTACATACGCAAATTCAACGCGCCGATCATCGAGGCGCTCGACCGCAACGGCATCAAATACGAGATATCGGGCCGCGTAAAGAGCGTCTATTCCATCTGGACGAAGATGGTGCGCAAACAGATCCCGTTTTCGGAGATTTACGACCTGTTCGCCATCCGCATAGTGTTCGAACCGCTCGAATTCCCGTCGGAAAAGACGCAATGCTGGCAGATATACTCCTCGATAACGGATATCTATACCCCCAAATCCGACCGTCTGCGCGACTGGATAAGCATCCCCAAGGCCAACGGTTACGAGGCCCTGCACTCCACGGTGATGGGCCCCGACGGAATATGGGTGGAGGTGCAGATCCGCAGCCGACGGATGGAGGAGGTCGCCGAACGCGGCATCGCCGCCCACTGGAAATACAAGCACTCGGCCATCTCGCACGACGAGGACGAGTTCGACAAGTGGTTCAAGATGATCCGCATGGCGCTGGACAGCCCGACGGAGAACGCCATCGACTTCTTGGACAACTTTAAGTTATCGCTCTATACCTCCGAAATAGCGGTATTTACACCTAAAGGCGAAGCGCGACACCTGCCATACGGAGCCACCGCGCTCGACATGGCTTACGACGTACACACCAAGATCGGCAACAAAGCTATAGGGGCCAAGATCAACCACAAGATAATGCCCATCTCCACGCAGCTCAACAGCGGCGATCAGGTGGAGATCATAACCTCGGAGTCGGCCAGACCCAAAGCCGAATGGCTGGAGTACGTCATGACGGCCAAGGCCAAGCAAGCCATCAAAAACCACCTCAAACGCGAACGCGAACACAACCTCCAGCGAGGTATGCAGATGCTCGACGAGCGTTTGGCGAAGCTCAACATAACGCCCAACAACCGCGTTATACGCAAGTTGATGGAGGCTTATGACAGCAGCAACAAAGAGGAGCTGTACACCAAGATAGGGGCGGGAATCGTGTCGCTCGACAGTCTGGAAAAGATCGTCAAGACCAATTCGAAAAGCAAGATACTGAAATTCTGGACCTTGTTCATCAAGGACAAAGACGAGGAAACGGACGACAACGGCGCGACGGAGGAGAAGAAATCGGACCGAAAGGAGGGTGGCGAAGCACCCGACTTCGTGATCGCCGACTGCTGCAAACCCATCCCGGGCGACAGCGTGGTGGGTTTCAAGGACCCGATAACGCACCAAATAATCGTCCACAAATCCTCGTGCGACGAGCTTAACCGTCTCGCTTCGCAACACGGCGAGTGCATAATGAAGGAGGAGATACAGTGGTCGCAGCACAAAACGTTGTCGCCGCTCTCCACGATCGAGATCATGGGCATCGACCGCATGGGATTGCTGCTCGATCTGGCCAATGTGGTGACCAACGACTTCAGCATCAATATGCGCGAAGTGAACATACAGTCGCACGACGGCATTTTCGAAGGCACCTTGAGCCTTTACGTGCGCGACGCCAACAGCCTTAACGCCGTTCTCGAACGCCTGCGTCGCATAAAGGGGATGGACAGTGTGAAACGAGTAATAAACTGATACCATGGATTACTTTTGGATTATAATATTGATCGCGGGAGCGGTAATGTCCTCGATGCAAAACGACCGTAAGAAAAAACGCCGACTCTCGACTCCGACGAAACCCGCCGAAGCCGGCGAAACGGATCTGAACCAAGAGTGGGAGAGACGCATGCGCGACGTATTCGGCGAGCAGCACCCCTTGACGCCGCCCGCTCCGAAGGGCTCCGAACGCCGCACGGCCGCGCCGAACCGAGGCATCGACACTGAACAAACGCTCGCGCAAGCGATGACGCGGCAATCCGTATCGGCCGAAAGGGCGGCCATACAAAAGCCTAAATCACATAAAAAAAACGCCAAAGCGACAGTCGTCATCAAGCAGCAACCGCCGACCGCACCTGCGGAACCGAAAAAGACTCGCCAAAACGCCGATTACGGCCGCATTATTGACGAGTTCGACTTGGAGCGCGCAGTAATATATTCGGAGATACTCAAACCGAAATTCGAAGAGTATTGACGCGACAATGATTCGCCGCGCCTTTTCGGGCGGCGGCATCGCGCCGAGGCGACATATCAACGTTCCGAACAGCAAACTAACACGAATATCAATATGGCAACCGTTTTCTCAAAGATCATAGCAGGGGAGATCCCGAGCTACAAAGTGGCCGAGGACGAAAACTATTACGCGTTTCTCGACATTAATCCGCTGGCCGAGGGCCATACCTTGGTCGTGCCCAAGAAAGAGGTGGACTACATCTTCGATCTCGACGACGAAACGTTGGCGGGACTCACGCGATTCGCTAAAAAAGTAGCGCACAGAATCAAGTCTAAAATAGAGTGTAAAAAGGTGGCGATGGTGGTTTTGGGACTCGAAGTTCCGCATGCACACATACATTTGATCCCCATGAACAGCGAAAACGACGTCGATTTCAAGCGCGAAAAGCTGCGTTTCACACCCGAAGAGTTTCGTAAAACTGCAGCGATCTTAGCGGAATAAACAACTGTTTACAACTCTGCAACATCTTAAAATACAATAGGGTAGCCGCATGTGCGGTTACCCTTCTTATTTCATTTTTAACATAATATAACAGCGAAAATTAATTTCGTCTAAAAATGTCTCATGACAAGCCATTATTCTCGATTTTCGTTATAAAAAACCTCATTTCAATACATTTGTAAACCACGCAAATATCTTTTACAGATGTAAAACATTGTTGATTATTACAATTGTAACAGTGATAGGGGATTTACCTGTGTTGATAATTACATCTGTAATAGGGCAGATGACAGTGAATAAATCATTCCTCGAAGCCCGATTATCAAAGATTAAAGTGCTTAACTTGTGAATATATACAATAGCAAACCAGCATATTACACTATTTATATAACTACAGACTTGAGTATAAGCAGTGTCAAGGTCGCAGAATCGGCGTCATGTCGTCTCTTGAAGCATGTTTACCAATAATAATCTCAATATATCAATACTTTAACACGTAATATCTAAAGTAATGCTATAACATTCATATTTCGTCCGATTTAACTATAAATATCGATTACATTTGTAAACACAATTAATCTGTAAATCCCGTTTACATTTCTCACTCAGCACTTGTTTACAAAAGAAAAATGTTTTATGTTTGTAAAAAATTTCGATCATGCGTGAAAAATTGCTCTCTTTGATGAAAAACGAGAATCTGACTCCGAGTAAACTCGCCGAGTTGCTCGGCATTCAGCCCTCGGGAATCTCCCACATTCTCGCGGGTCGAAACAAACCGAGTTTCGATCTCGTTCAGAAAATCCTAAGGCGGTTCCCGCAAATAAATCCCGACTGGCTGTTTCTCGACCAAAAACCGATGTACCGCCAAATCTCGGAGAACGCCATCTCGCCGAGCGTTCAACCGACTGTTAATCTCTTTGCCGAGTCGAGCGAACCGCGAACCGAATCGAACGGAAAGCATAACGCCGCGACAAATGATTTCGAACCGTCGGTCGCCACCAACAAGAGCGGTGTTCCGACATCGGTAATGCAATCTGTCGCGGCTGTAAGTTCGCAACAAAAAATCCGACGCATCATCATTCTGTTCGACGACCACACGTTCGAAAGTTTCGAGTCGCCCGAATAAACCGTTTCGGGCGACGGCGACTCGCATTTCGCGAGCGTTCAAATTATTTAACATAATTATCGGCATTTGTAACTCAAATTCCAAAATCATTCTACCGGGTATCCGCACAACCTTGTCGAATCGTCATATCCATATCCTAAAAAACTTCTCTCAATACCCCTATAATCTCCGCCTTGCCTTTTGATGTAATATTGCCATTATGTTAAATAATGGGCGGCATTAATTTAATGCTTAAGGATTTGGGCATATCCTCGAATAATCGCCCGACACGAAACAAAACCGCCTGAACGAACAAATCGAGTCGCCGATTTGTCATTTTTCGAAATGTAGATACCGATTGTGCGGCATTTTAATTATATTTGTAAAACATAATGAAAATAAACACTCGACATATATACGTTTCGATTGTCGTAGCGGCAGTCATTGCGGCCGTAACGCACGCGTTGTCCATCGGTTACGGCGTAACTTACGCGTCGCTGTCGGAATCCGAATCCGCTCGCCGTCCGATGTCGATGTCGGTCGTATACGAACGCACGTACGGCGGACACAGCGATTTCGTCCATCTGAAGATCGACACCACGTATCGCCAAACGGGCAAAGGCCGATTCAGGCTCGAAACCGTATGCGACCGTAAAATGTCGCTCCGCAGTTTCGACGGCGCATACGCCGACTGTTCGTCCGCAACGCCGCGATGCTTCGTATTCGGCAACGACATAGAGTGGAGAGACACGGGCGAAACTCGCCGCATAATGGATTACGAATGCCGTCGGGCCACGGCCACGTTCGACCACCGCACGTGGGAGGTGTGGTATACCCTACTGCTGCCCCGTCGCGCCGCCGACGCGCGTGCGAGCGACAATCTGGCGGGACTCATACTGGAGGCCCGCGAGTCGGGAGGCGATTACTCGCTCAGGATAAGACACATATCCGAAATATCATAATAACTTCAACCTCTTAATACACATTATTTATGAAGAAAATTCTTTCATTCGTCGCAATCGCCTCTCTCGCGGCAGGCATGGCGACATCGTGCAAGCAGCACAACACGTTGACCGCTGCCGAGGAGGCCGACGGTTGGCAGCTTCTCTTCAACGGCGAGAATCTCGACGGCTGGCGCGACTACAACGGCAAGGAACTTACGGGCGGCTGGGGCGTAGTCGACGGTTGCATTCAGGCTTCGGGCGAAGGCGGCGACGCTTCGGGCTATATCGTAACCGACAAGAAGTACGACAATTTCGAACTTGTGTGGGATTGGAAACTCACCCACGGCGGCAACAGCGGTATGCTCTACCACGTGGTCGAAAGCCCCAAATTCAAGGTTCCGTACGTTACGGGCCCCGAATACCAGCTCATCGACAACGAGGGTTGGGAAGAGGTGAACGCCCCTGCCAAGTTGGAGGAATGGCAGAAGTTAGGCGTGGATTACGCCATGCACCTGCCCGATTACAGCAAGATGCACGTAAATCCGCAGGGTCAGTGGAACACCTCGAAGATCGTATTCGACAACGGTCATGTGGAGCATTGGCTCAACGGCGAAAAGATTCTGGAGTTCGAGGCGTGGACCGACGATTGGTTCGCCAAGAAAGCCAGCGGCAAATGGGGTAACGCCACCGAGTACGGTTTGGCTCACGAGGGCGTGATCTGCCTTCAGGACCACGGAGACCCCGCATCATTCCGTAACATCAAGATCAAGGAGTTGCCTCGCAAGACAGGCAAGACGGTCAGCCTCTTCAACGGCAAAGACCTCACGGGCTGGGAGTTGTTCGGCAGCATGCGTGTTTCGGTGGACGACGAAGGCAATCTGGTGACCGAGAACGGCGAGGACTTGAAGTACGGTTACCTCGGCACACGCGAATACTACAAGGATTTCGACCTCACGGTAGAGTTCAAACAGGCTTCTAACGGCAACTCGGGCCTATTCTTCCACTCGTTCGTGGAGGGCGGTTACAAGAACAATATCGTGAACGGCTGGCAGTGCGAAGTCGCTCCCAAGGGTCAGGACACGGGCGGCATCTATGAGTCTTACGGCCGCGGCTGGTTGATCCAGATCCCCGACGAGAAGGAGGATATCCTCAAGGAGGGCGAGTGGAACACGCTGCGTCTCCGCGTCGAGGGCGACAACGTGAAGACTTGGCTCAACGGCGAGCTGATGGTGGATATCAACGACGAGCTCATCGGTTCGAAGACGGGTCGCATCATGTTGCAGATCCACGACGGCAACAATATCAAGGTGCTTTGGAAGAACTTCAAGCTCACTACCTTATAATATAAGGTCACGGCGATTTTTACGGCTCCCGCACGCGGGGGCCGTATTTTTTATTGAGGAGAAAGCTCGGGCCGCGGGCTGCGGAGACCGCGTGTGAACAATCGCGAACGACAGCGGGCCTCCGCGGGGCGAGGCTGCGGCCCGCGCAGTTCTGCCAACTGCTCCTCGCTACGCTCGGCGGCATGACGTAAAAAATGCGGTTCGCCGACGGCGGAGGACGAAACGAGCCTTGCGCGAATTGCAGTCCGCCGCAGTGGGGCGTCGGCGAACTGCGCGACTCTGACGAGTCGCATTTTTAGAGCATTACAAAAATAATCCGTATATTTGCGCAACGGAGCGCGACAATGCGTCTGCCGAAGGGAAAACAAGAGATGAAACATATTGAAACCATAATAGTTGCGCTTATTCTCGCGCTGACCGTGCAGTCGTGCGGCGACACGCGCAAAGACGACGCCCGGGCGGATATCGCGGTGACAATCCTGCCTCTTAAATATATAGTCGAAAACATCGCGGGCGACGATTTCCGCGTCGACGTGCTCGTCCCCTCGGGTGCGAGCCCCGAGACATTCGAGCCGACGCCCAAACAATATATCGCCCTGAACGAAGCGCGAATGATATTCTCGACGGGGTTGATCGACTTCGAAAACGCCCTGCTATCGCGCATAGAACACAAAGAGAGGCTCGTAAACCTCAGTCGCGGGATCGATCTGATGGAGGGATCGTGCTCGCACGATCATTCGCATGCCGAGGCGGCTCACGATGCGGAGGAGCACGAGCATGCGGAAGAAGAGCATCTTCACGGCATCGATCCCCATATATGGACCTCTCCGCGCGAACTTCGGATCATGGCCCGCAACGCTTTCGATGCCATATCGCGCCAATATCCCGACTCGGCGAAATACGTCGAGGCCTATCGCGCGCTCGACGAGCGTCTCGGGCATTTGGACGTGGAGTGCAAACGTATGTGCAACGAGTCGAAATCGCGGGCATTCGTCGTCTACCACCCTGCCCTGACCTACTTCGCCCGAGCATACGGGCTGGAACAGATAGCCGTGGAGAGTGACGGAAAGGAGCCGTCGGCAAAACACATTGCCCGCATAATCGACGAGGCGCGCGCCAAGGGCGTCGCCTGCCTGCTCTACCAGTCGCAATATCCGCGCTCGGCAGTAGAGATCATCGCCCGCGACATGGGTGTCGAATGCCGCGAGATAGACCCGTTAGCGGAAGATGCGGCGCAGAATATAATCGACATAACTCGCGTAATAACAGGCAACTGACGCATGGCCACCGAACGCAGAAAAATAGTCTCGCTGCGCAACGCGGGAGTCGCATACGACGGTTGCGTCGCGCTCGAAGGAGTCGATCTCGACATATACTCCGACGATTTCATCGGCATAATAGGTCCCAACGGCGGCGGAAAAAGTTCGCTCGTCAAGGCCATACTCGGCGCGGCGCCGCACAGCGGGCGCGTCGAAATATCCGACGAGCTGCGCAAAGGATCGCACTACAAGATCGGCTACATGCCGCAGGTGTCGCAGTTCGACCGACATTTTCCGATCTCCATCGGCGAACTCGTACTCTCGGGACTGCAATCGGAAAAGGGATTTTTCGGGTTCTACACCTCGCGCGACAAGTCTCGGGTTCGCGACCTTTTAACCGAGGCGGGAATCGACGGAATAGCATCGCGCCCCATAGGCGAGGTCTCGGGCGGCCAGTTGCAACGCGCGTTGCTCTGCCGCGCGGTAATCGCCGAGCCTAAACTGCTCATACTCGACGAACCGACGAATTTCGTCGACAACCGCTTCGAGCGCGAGTTGTACGCCATGTTGCAGCGACTGAACGAGCGGATGGCCGTGGTGATGATCTCGCACGATCTGGGAACCATAACCAGCGTGGTGAAGAGCATCGTATGCGTCAACCGCCATGTCCACCGCCACGACTCGAACATACTGACCGAGGAGCAGTTACGTAATTACGACTGTCCGATACAGATAGTATCGCACGGACATATCCCCCACACCGTTCTGGAACACCACTCGGGCGACTGCTGCCGCGACCACGAATAAAAAGGACTGCCCTTTGCGGGACAGTCCTTATTGTTTCTGGGGATAGCGCGCTACCCTACTTCTCCTCGTTCAAGGCGCTCAGATCGGCGAACATGCTCTCGAAAGACGACACCATATCCTTGCGCAACGCAGCGTAATATTTGCGCACGAGCGACGGGTTGTGAGGCTCTGTGGGGTTGTTGGCCTTGACATAGAGCGCATTGCGCAATGCAACGGCTTTCTCCATCAACTCCACGGCGGCATCCTCCTTAGAGGGCTGGAAATATATCGCCATCTCGCAGTCGAATACGAACTCCTCCAAACGGTAGTCGATCTCCTTCTTAAGATTTCTCAAATTTGCCATAACAGATCGTTTTAATTGAATTTATCTTTGACGCAAAGATAGAGAAACGAATCGACTTATGCAAATTTAAGATCGTCCGTCGTCAATAGTCGTCGTGACCGCCCATGTCGACGATGATGCCGATGATATCGTCCTCGACGACCTGACCGCAGCAGCATTCGCGGCGAGGCGCGGGCTTGGGTTGCAGTGCGGCTTTGGGCTTTTCGATGAAGGTGTGCACCTCGACCACCATATCCTGATTGTAATAGATATTCACCTCCACACGGCGCATGGGCGGCAGTATTTGCGTGCGGAACATGTTCCACACCTGCGGCATACGTTTGAGCTGCAACTCCTTAGTCGCATCCGACGCCGACGATGCGAGGATCTCCTCCACACGCGCGCGATCGGCTATCGACGACTTCGCCACGGCCTCCTCGCAATCGCTCCAGCTCTCGGCATCCGAATCGACCGATACGTTGTAGGCGGTCGAAAGGCCGTATCGCGAATCGAGCAACTCGCGGAATTTCTGCGCGCGGCTCAACGCCAACGCCTTGTTGCTCTCGGGGTTTCCGTCGGGCGAAGCGTAACCCGTAATCACGATCCGACGCACGTGAAGCGACGTGTCGCGCTTCAAACCCTCGATGAAGCGATCCAGATCGGCCAGTTCCGTGGCGTTTCCGCCCGTCAACGCAGAGAGATTCGACGCCGCCACGCTGTATTTGAGCGAGTATTGCGCATCGTCGTTATCGCGGATCACCTTGTAACGGCGAACCAGATAATTGCCCTCGATCTTCTCGGAGAGCATGGTGGTGTCGGTTTTCTGAATCGACGCCGACTCCCCCGTATTCGCATAGGCCGCAGCCGCAAAGACGAGGAACAAAGCAGAGAGTGAATGAATCTTTTTCACGCGAATAAATCTTTTGGTTCGTTTGCCTCCGAAAAGCAACAATCGCACCAAACGACCGCGTATAAAAAGCATGCGGCCGCTCCCCGAAAAGGGGAACGGTCGCAACCATATTTCAACCTCGCGCCGTAACCTGCCGATGACGCGGATTCATCTTCGGCTCCCGTGAGGGTCGCAAGCGCCTAAGTTACTCGGCAGGGGTAATATACACGTTGCGGAACTCCACGGGGCCGCCCTCGCTCTGAAGCGCGATGAATCCTTCGCTCTTCTCGGTGGTGCACTCGTTCTGCAACTTGCCGTTGATGTATACCGTAATGCGGTTGCCGACGCATACTATCTCGGCCTCGTTCCACTCGCCTTCGGGCTTCTCGAAATCGCCGTTGCGATCCTTCACGGGGAACTCGCCCGCGCACTCCACCTCGGCGATCTTCGCGCCGCCCAGCATGACGAAGTCACCCGCCTTGCCCGCGCAAAGCTGGCACTCGATGGCGTTAGGCCAAACCTTGTCGCCCGACTGCACGCGCTGGAATATACCGCTGTTAGTACCCTTGCCTATCCAACGCCACTCGACATGCAGTTTGTAATCGCCGTATTGATTCTCGGTGCGCATGTAACCGAACGGATTGCCCTCGATGCGGATATTGCCGTTCTCCACGCCGAACACCTCTTCGGCGGGAACGTCGCTCTCGCTGTCGAGCACGCACACCCATCCCGTCAGATCCTTTCCGTTGAAAAGTTCCGTCTTTTTTCCGCATTCGCAGCACGCACTCGCGACGACCGCCGCAGCCAACGCCGCGAGAATAAATTTCACCTTCATTTTATTTCGATTTTGATTAAACTGTTTCGACTGCAAAAATACGGATTAATTCATTACCGCCACAACCATTTCCACTCTTTTTGCGTATCTTTGTCCTAATAAACTCCCCATGCCTGCATGCGGGACAACGACATCTAACACCTTACGATAAATGAAACGCCTACTACTCCTCATCGCGGCCGTCGCCATAGGCTTGTCGGCATCGGCCTTTACCCGTCACGAGTTGGCGATACACAGCGACGCCATGAATAAAGACATCCCCGTAATCGTGTTGCTGCCCGACGGTTACGCTTCGGCCGACCGCCTGCCCTCGGTATATCTGCTGCACGGATACGGCGACAACTACAAGGCTTGGGACGCGAAAGGCGGCGCGGGAGCCATGGCCGACCGATACGGCGCGATAATCGTCACGCCCGACGGCGGCGGCGACAGCTGGTATTTCGACAGCCCCGTCGATCCGACATACCGTTACGAGACGTTTGTGACGCAGGAGCTCATACCCTACATCGACAAACTCTACAAGACCGTCGCCGACCGCTCGGGGCGCGCCATAGCTGGGCTCTCGATGGGAGGCCACGGCGCGCTCTACCTCGCCATACGTCATCAAGACTTGTTCGCTGCGGCGGGCAGCATGTCGGGCGGCGTCGACATACGTCCTTTCCCGATGAACTGGGGAATATCGAAGCGGTTGGGCACGATCGAGGAACATCCCGAAAACTGGGAACGCAACACGGTTATCAACATGACCGACATGCTGCGCCCCGATTCGCTGAAGATCATATTCGACTGCGGCACCGACGATTTTTTCCTCGGAGTCAACCGCGCCTTGCATGAAAAACTGCTTGAAAAAGGCATTCCGCACGACTTCCATCAACGCCCGGGCGCGCACAACTGGACGTATTGGAGCAACGCGGTGCAGTACCAGATGCTGTTCTTCGCCAACGTGTTCAAGGAGAACGCACGCACGAAATAGCCACCCCGCATCCGCCGAGTACGAGGAGAACCCATGCGCACGAGACATCTTTACAATTCAATGATAACAATCGCTTAATGAAAAAAATTCTATGCTTATTGCTCCTTCTGCCGCTCGCCGTCGGCGTGTCGGCCGACAACGGCAAGGAGGATGCGCGTACGCGCAACCGTTACGCGCTGGCCGAACGCTTCACCGCGGGCAAACTCCAGAACATGCTCTTTTCGACCACGGTCGATCCGCACTGGTTCAAATCGGGCGAGAAGTTCTGGTATTCGTACAAGACGAGCGAGGGCACGCGCTGGTACGTGGTCGATCCCGACGCGCGCAAGCGCACGCCGCTGTTCGACCATGACAAACTCGCAGCGCAACTAACCGAAATCGTGAAAGATCCCTACATCGCCGCGCAACTCCCGATCCGCAATCTGGAGGTCGACGAGGACGGCCGCACCTTCACCTTCGAGGTGGTGTCGTCGCAGGACGCCAAACCCAAGAAACTCACCGCAGAGGATTCTCTGGCGGGCAAAAAGCCCAAGAAGGCGAGCGGCAAAGAGATATTCTACTTCTCGTACGATTCGAGAACGGGCGAACTCACCCACCTGAAAGACAAGGAGAAAGAGACCAAACAACTCCATTGGGCCTCGGTATCGCCCGACGGCAAGACGGTGGTTTACGCCAAGGATCTGAACCTCTACCGCATGTCGCGCGAGGATTACGAAAAACTCAAGAAGGACGACAAGGACAGCACCGTGGTCGAGACGCAGATCACCGCCGACGGCGTGAAGGATTTCGGTTACGGCCAGCCTTACAGCATGCTCAACACCGACACGCTTTGCAACGGCAAGCGCAAAGGCGTTTACGGCGTGTGGTCGCCCGACTCGCGCTACTTCGCGACGGTCGTGACCGACGACCGCAACGTGCGCGAGCTGTGGGTGATAAACTCGATGGCCAACCCGCGCCCCACGCTCGAAACCTACAAATACCAGATGCCCGGGGAGAAAGAGGCTCCGATCTATCATCTCTATCTGTTCGACATGAACGACAACTCGCGCAAGGAGATCGCGACGGGACGTTTCAAGGATCAGACACTCTCGATAGCCTATAAACCGCGCGAGCAGAAACAGCGTCAGATGTACGACCAACCCAACGTATGGCTCGGCGACGAGGAGCGTTTCTTCGTGACGCGCTCGAGCCGCGACCTGCACCGCATCGACATCTGCTCCTACACCATAGGTCAGGACTCGCTGCGCCCCATCGTCGAGGAGCGGATGAACACATATATAGAGGTGCGTCCGCTCGCTGCGCTGAACGGTGGCAAGGAGATCATCCAATGGAGCGAGCGCGACGGCTGGGCGCACCTCTATCTGTATGACGACCAAGGCAACCTCAAACGCCGCCTCACCGAGGGTCCGTGGCATGTGCACCAGATACTCAAGGTAGACGAGAAACGCCGCGCCGTATACTTCACGGGAATGGGCCGCGAGGCGGGCGAGAACCCCTATTACCAGCACCTCTACTCGGTGAGCCTCGACGGCGGAGCGGTGAAGCTGCTCAACGGCGGCGACGCGTTCCACAACTCGGAGGTGGACGACGCCTGCCGCTACTTCGTCGACAACTACTCGCGCGTGGACACCATCCCCGAGACGGCTCTGTACGACTGCTTGGGCAACAAGCTCATGACGCTCGAAACCAGCGACTTCTCGCAACTGCTCGCCAACGGATACAAGTTCCCCGAGACATTCACCGTCAAGGCCGCCGACGGCGTGACCGATCTGTACGGCGTAATGTACAAGCCGTTCGATTTCGACTCTACCAAACGCTACCCCATCGTCGACTACGTCTACCCGGGACCGCAGGTCGAGGCCACAACCTATCCCTTCACGCGCATGACCGTGCGCACCGACCGTCTGGCGCAGGCGGGATTCATCGTAATCACCGTCGGCAACCGCGGCGGCCACCCCGACCGTTCGAAGTGGTACCACAACTACGGTTACGGCAATCTGCGCGATTACGGTTTGGCCGACCAGAAAGCCGCCATCGAGCAGCTCGCGGCCCGCAACAGCTTCATCGACATCGACCGCGTGGGTATCCACGGCCACTCGGGCGGCGGTTTCATGTCGACGGCAGCCATCCTGCAATACCCCGACTTCTTCAAGGCGGCAGTATCGTGCGCGGGCAACCACGACAACCGCATCTACAACCGCTGGTGGAGCGAGACGCACCACGGCGTCAAGGAGAGCGTTAGCGACAAGGGCGACACCACCTTCGTGTATCACATAAGCAGCAATCCCGAGATCGCGCGCCGACTCAAGGGACATCTGATGCTGGTGCACGGCGATATCGACAACAACGTCCACCCGGGCAACTCGCTCCGCGTGGTGGATGCGCTCATCCGCGCCAACAAACGTTTCGACATGCTCATCCTGCCGCAACAGCGTCACGGATTCGGCGACATGAACGAGTATTTCTACTGGCGACTGGTCGACTACTTCACCGACTATCTCATCGACGGACGCGAAACCGAGGTGGATATTCCGCAGAGGTAAAAAATCGACTCTTCAGAGTCGTGCGGGCCGCAGCCTCCCCCCCGCGGAGGCCTGCAAACGGCATTCGCCTTGTTGCGATCTCCGCAGGTTGCGCCCAAGCAAAAAAAGTAATAAGGTTCGAGGATTCTCGAACCTTATTACTTTGTATCATACTTCATGCGACAACGAAGGCGGCACCGCGGCGCTCATATCGAAATCACCCCAACGCTCGACGACGGAATCCAGCGCCGAGAACAGTTCGGCGGGATCGCTCGACGTAACCAATTTGAGGCGCGTCGACTTGAAGTCGGGCAATCCCTTGAAGTAGTTCGACAGATGGCGGCGCATTTCGAGTATGCCTACCCTCTCGCCCTTTATCTCCAACGACTTGACCAGATGCTCCTTGGCTATAGCCACACGCTCCGCGACCGAGGGCTGCGGCATGATTTCTCCCGTCGACATATAGTGCTTCACCTCGCGGAATATCCACGGACGACCGTACGTGGCCCGTCCGATCATCACGCCGTCCACGCCGTAACGGTCGAACATCTCAGCCGCCTTGGGGCCCGAATCGACGTCGCCGTTGCCGATGATCGGAATCCGCATGTCGGGATGGCGTTTCACCTCGCCGATAAGCGTCCAATCCGCCTCGCCGCGATACATCTGCGCGCGCGTGCGGCCGTGGATCGTAAGGGCCGCAATGCCCGTATCCTGCAACCGCAGGGCTATATCGACTATGTTCTTCGAATCCTCATCCCAGCCCAGACGCGTCTTGACGGTCACGGGCAGCGACACGGCCTCCACTATGCGGCGCGTCATCTCGACCATCAGAGGCACGTCGCGCATCATGCCCGATCCCGCGCCGCGCCCCGCAATCTTCTTCACGGGGCAGCCGAAATTTATATCGATAAAATCGGGCCGCGCAGTCTCGGCTATGCGCGCCGCCTCCACCATAGGCTCGACGAGGTGTCCGTATATCTGAATACCCACGGGCCGCTCCGCCTCGTCGATGTTGAGCTTGGCGCGCGACTTCCACGCATCGCGGATCAAGCCGTCCGACGATATGAACTCGGTGGTGACCACGTCGGCCCCGAACCGCTTGCACATGTAGCGGAACGAAGGATCGGTCACATCCTCCATCGGCGCCAGAAAAAGAGGCTTTTCCCCCAAATCGATATTGCCTATCTTCATCGTTGAATATCCGTTAACATTCCGTGAGCGGCAAAATTACGAATAATTTTCGGTATATCGACATCGCTGTGCGATGTCGGCAGTTCGCCACCGCCCCCACGCGGCGGACTGCAACTCGCTTTTCGCTCGATTGCGTCCTGCCGCCGACGGCGAACAGCAGTCGACTCGACGACAATCCGCCCGTTTTTACCTGCAAGCAAAAAATTATTCGTATATTTGCAATTCGTACGCCGTGTGCGCACGATTACGGAAACCGAACAAAATTCAACGCTTGATTATGAATATCGAAAACTACATCTCGCAAATCGTATCGCAATCGGTCGAGGCTCTTTACGGCCGCGCCGACGCCTCGCAGTTGCAGATTCAGAAGACCCGCAAAGAGTTCGACGGCGACTACACGCTGGTTACGTTCCCGCTGCTCAAACTCAGCCGCAAATCGCCCGAGGCGACCGCGACCGAAATCGGCGAGCACATCGTGGCGAACAACCCCTCGGTCGCTTCGTTCAACGTCATCAAAGGATTCCTCAATCTCTCTCTCGCCCCGTCGTTCTGGGCCGAGAGATTCGCCGAGTCGGCCGCCGACGAGCGCTTCGGCGAGGCCGCTCCCACGGGCCGCACGATCATGATAGAGTACTCGTCGCCCAACACCAACAAACCGTTGCACTTGGGACATATCCGCAACAACCTTTTGGGCTACTCGGTGGCGCAGATCCTCAAAGCCAACGGCCACAACGTGATAAAGGTCAACCTCGTGAACGACCGCGGCATCCACATCTGCAAATCGATGCTGGCATGGAAACTCTTCGGAGGCGGCGAGACGCCCGCGTCGTCGGGCCTCAAGGGCGACCATCTGGTAGGTAAATATTACGTCGAGTTCGACAAGCATTACAAGGCCGAGATCAAACAGCTCGTCGAGAGCGGCATGAGCGAAGAGGAGGCCAAGAAAAACGCCCCCGTTATGCGCGAGGCGCAGGAGATGCTGCGCAAGTGGGAGGCCAAGGATCCCGAGGTGTACGGACTGTGGCAGACCATGAACGGCTGGGTTTACGACGGTTTCGACGTGACCTACAAAGCGTTGGGCGTCGATTTCGACAAGGTTTACTATGAATCGCAGACCTATCTGCTCGGCAAGAGCCTCGTGCAGGAGGGGTTGGACAAGGGAGTCTTTTTCCGCAAGGAGGACAACTCGGTGTGGATCGACCTCACGGCCGACGGACTCGACCAGAAGTTGCTGCTGCGCGGCGACGGCACATCGGTTTACATGACGCAGGATCTCGGCACCGCCCTGCGCCGCTTTGAGGATAACAAACTCGACGACATGATTTACGTGGTGGGCAACGAACAGAACTACCACTTCCAAGTGCTGAAATTAGTGCTCAAAAAGTTGGGATACGACTGGAGCGACAATATCTACCACCTCTCGTACGGCATGGTGGAGTTGCCCGAGGGCAAGATGAAGTCGCGCGAAGGCACGGTGGTCGACGCCGACGATCTGATCGCCGACATGGTATCGACGGCCCGCGAAATGTCAGACGAGTTGGGCAAGCTCGACGTATGCACCGAGGAGGAGGCCGCCGCGATCTGCAACATGGTGGGACTCGGCGCCCTGAAGTACTTCATCCTGAAGGTCGACCCCAAGAAAACCATGTTGTTCGACCCGCGCGAGTCGATCGACTTCAACGGCAACACGGGCCCCTTCATACAATACACCCACGCCCGTATCTGCTCGATCATGCGCAAGGCCGACGAAGCTGGCATCGACCGCACGCCGCACGCCTGCGACGAGTTGCTGCCCGAGGAGATAGGACTCATAAAGTCGCTCGCCGACTTCCCCAACGCGGTGGCCGCGGCGGGAGAGAATTTCGCGCCCTCGATCATAGCCTCTTACGCCTACGATCTGGCGAAGACCTTCAACGGCTACTACCACGACCACTCGATCCTGCGCGAGGAGGACGAGCGCAAACGCGCCATGCGCGTGACGCTGGCGGCCGAGGTGGCGCGCGTGCTCGACAAAGCGATGAAACTCTTGGGCATCGACGTGCCCCAAAGAATGTAACGTATGAAAAAGATATATCTGATAACGGCGATCGCCGTCGCCACAGCGTCGTTGGCCTGCATGGGCAACGGCGGCAAAAATGGCGCGAAGACGTTCACCAACCCCGTAATCGACCGCGACGCTCCCGATCCCACGGTCATCCGCGCCGAGGACGGCACGTTTTACGCCTACTCGACCCAGCGAGACGGCAACGTGCCGATCTACAAATCGGCCGACATGGTAAACTGGGAGTACATCGGCGGCGCATTTCCCAAGGACGGCGTGCCTCGCTTCGTGCCCAAGGGCGGAATATGGGCGCCCGACATCAACCGCATCGAAGGCAAATACGTGCTTTTCTTCTCCATGTCGACGTGGGGCGGCGAATGGGAGTGTTGCATCGGACGCGCCGTATCCGACTCTCCCGAGGGTCCCTTCACCGACGCCAAGATGCTGTTCCGCTCGAAAGAGATAGGCGTACAGAACTCCATCGACCCGGTGGTGGTGCAGGACGGCGGCCGCAAGTATTTGGCTTGGGGCAGCTTCAGAGGCATATACATCGCCGAGCTCACCGACGACGGTCTGGAATTGGACGACCCGAAAAACATCGTGAAGATCGCAGGCACGGCATACGAAGGCACCTACATACACAAGCGCGACGGCTACTATTACCTCTTCGCGTCGATCGGCAGATGCTGCGAGGGGATGAACAGCACCTATGAAACCGTCGTGGGCCGCAGCCGTTCGCTGTTCGGGCCGTACGTCGACAAGCAGGGCCGTCCCATGACCGAGAACCACCACGAGGTGTTGATCTCGGGCGACGACAAGGTAAAAGGTCCCGGGCACGATTCGCAGATCATTACCGACGACAAGAATCAGGATTGGATATTCTACCACGGCTACACCGCGAGCGACAACGCATCGAGCGGGCGCAAGATGTTCCTCGACCGCGTGACATGGCACGACGGATGGCCTCGGATAGGCGTCGACGGGCATCCGACGGCGACCGACGCCGT
Organism: uncultured Alistipes sp.; assembly: GCA_910587675.1. Classification (GTDB taxonomy): domain Bacteria; phylum Bacteroidota; class Bacteroidia; order Bacteroidales; family Rikenellaceae; genus Alistipes. The sequence continues at coordinate 234,122 of CAJUMU010000001.1, forward strand.
TCCCGTGATAAAGAACAAACGAAAATAACCGAAAAGTATCATGCGCCGGCCTCGCAGCGGGCGCATGTTTCTTTAAACACACGTCACTATGCAACGGAAACGGCTCGAAGATATGACATTGCGGGAGTTGTGGGAACTCTTTCCGATAATCCTATCACGCCACGAGGATCATTGGAAACAATGGGCCGCGGAGGAGATATCGACGTTAGAAAACGCCTTGGAGCGCAACGCGAAACGCATTAGCCACATAGGCAGCACCGCCGTCGAACGAATATGCGCCAAACCGATAATCGACATTCTGCTGGAGGTCGCCGACGGAGTATCGTTCGACAAGATAAAACCCCTCATAGAATCGGTCGGTTACAGACTTATGTCGGCAAGCGGCTCTCGAATGAGCTTCAACAAAGGGTATACCCCCGAGGGGTTCGCCGACAGAGTTTTCCATCTGCATCTTCGTCGAGAGGGCGACAACGACGAGATTCTGTTTCGCGATTATCTGAATGCCCATCCGAACATAGCGCACGAATACGGATCGCTGAAAATCGAGCTTCAGAAACGTTTCAAGCACGATCGCGACGGATACACGAACGCCAAAACCGATTTCATAACACGTCATACACGGCAGGCGAAACTCGAAAATCCCCCGCACCCCGCCGAATAATAAAACGGCTGCCCGAATTGCTCGGGCAGCCGTTATCGTCGAAAGGCGGTAGTAGACTTACTCCGCAGCCTCGTCCGTCGCCTCCTCGTCGGGCAGACGGAACTCGGTAAGTCCCGCGCCGACCAAAATATTGAACCACGAAAGAGCCTTCTTGATGTCCGACACGTGCACGCGGTCGCGATCGTAATCGGGCAGCACATCGGCGAAATAGGCTTTCAGCGTCTCGGGCGACTCCTTGTGCGAGATCGCCTCCTTGCCTTGGGTGTGGGCGTACATCTTGGTGAAGACTTCGGCCAGAGCTATGTCGTCGCCCTCGGTGAACATCGAGATCTCCGACAACGCGCTCACGCGCGAAGTGGCCGACGCATTCATGCGCTTGCCGTCGCCGAGCGACTCCACGATAATGCCGCGCGTCGACTGCGCCACATACTTATAAAGCCCGGGCATACCCGAAATGGCGAGAATATCCTTGAATTCCATAATCCGATAAATGATTTTGAGTTAATATGTTTCCGTTTGTAAAGCGTTCTTCGTTCAGACTCCGCGGTCGATATGCACATCGAGCTGCGGGAAAGGAAAGCGCGCGCCCGCCGCAGGCAGCTCCTTGTAGAAACTCTCGGTGACGCTGTCCAGCACATCCCAATAATCCTTGTTCAGCACCCACGCGCGCGCCTCGATCACCACGGCGCTGTCGGCCATGCTGTCGATGCGCACATAGGACGCAGGCTCCTTCAACACCTTGTCCGACCGCATGATTATGGCCGACATAGCTGCCCGTATGGCATCGTAATCGTCGCCGTAAGAGACCGACACTTTCCAGCTGCAACGACGTGTGACCGACGTCGAGTGGTTGTTGATTATCGAGGTCGATATCATGTTGTTCGGGATGTATATGGTCTGTTTGTCGGTGGTCTGCACCGTGGTGGTGAACAGACGTATGGCTGTCACCGTTCCCGCCACGCCCTGCGCCGAAATGTAGTCGCCTATGGTGTAGGGGCGCAACACGAGTATCATCACGCCGCCCGCGAAATTCTGTAACGTGCTGCTCAAGGCCATACCTATGGCCAGACCCGCCGAGGCCAACACGGCGGCGAAGATGGTGAGGTTGATTCCGAGAACCGACACGACAGCCACCACCAGAATTATGTAGCCTATCGTCCGCACAAGCGTCAAAAGGAAAGTATGCAGCGACAGCTCCGTCCTGCGGCGGGTCATGATCGCGTCTATCATATTCACTATGCGCTTGATGAACCATCGGCCCGCATAATATATCGCCAGCGCGATACATATCTTGATGCCCGTCCATATCAGCCACGACACTATGTCCGACACTATGTCGTTGACATCCAAGGCAGCCAAACGCTTGACCGTCTGGGCGAATTTCTCCTTCTGAACGCTGTCTGGCACGATCAGATTCTCCAGCTTCTCGGCCTGCAAAAAGAGTCCGAATATATTATGCGACATCATCTTCCGTTTATCTTAATGCAAAATTAATCATTTTTCGCGTAAATACGCTATCTTTGTTAAAACGATCCTTTCATCCTCCGTCCCATGCGCAACGCCCGCCTACATAACATGCTGTTGCACACGACGCTGCTCGTTATCGCGACGCTCGTCGGATGCCGCGGTTACGACGCTCCGACCGACGACGGCGGCACGCCGCAAGCACCCAACATATCCATAGCCGATCTGCACGATCTGTGCGGCAAAGGCCCTCTGAATATCGACGAACCGCTCGTCGCGGGCGGTTACGTCACGTCGAGCGACCGCGCGGGGAACTTCAACCGCACCTTCACCATCGAAGACCCGACGGGCGGCATGGAGATAATGGCGGGTCTGTACGACCTGCACAACATCTACCCCTCGGGCTGTTACGTAACCGTACGGCTCGAAGGATGCGCCGTCGCCGAGAGCCACGGGGTGTTGCAGGCGGGGATATCCGCCGAGGAGTACGACCGCTACCCTACCTCTTATTTCTCGTCGCGAGCGCTTCTCGACCGCCACGTGCGTCGTTACGACATCCGTCGCGAGGTGGCGCCCGCGCCTTTGTCAACCTCCGAACTCGACACGCGGCTGTGCGGCAAGCTCGTCACCATCGGTCCGTTGCGTCCGACCACGACCGAACATGCGGACGGCTGGAACGTAAACGCCGACGGCACGTGGAGCGGATACAATTTCTTCGCCGACGATCGCGGCACGACCGTCGCCGTATATACATCGGCCTATGCCGACTATGCGGACCGCTGCGTACCCGACCGCAGGGTCGCCTTGACGGGAATACTCCAATACGGCACGGCCGACGGCGAGGATTGCTTCATGATTAAAATGCGCGACGAAAATGACTGCATACCATACGATTAGCGTTCGCGCGATACGGATCGCCGCCATACTCCTATCAGCGACGCTCGCGGGTTGCGCCGACCGCGCCGCGGGAGAGTATCCCGACACGCCGTACGGATCGGTATCGATCGCCTACCTCAAGACCCTCGCCCGCTCCGCGTCGACCGTAATCGCCGACGACATCGCCATCGCGGGTTACGTGGCTGTCAACGACCTTTACGGCGAGTACTCAGCAACGATAGTCCTCTGCGACGAGAGCGGAGGCATCGAAATAGCGGTCGATTCGCGCACCACCGCCACTCTGTTTCCCGTATCGGCACGAGTGACGGTACACTGCTCGTCGCTCGCGCTGGGCAATTACGGAGGACGGATCATTCTCGGCGCGCGACCCACGGGCAGTTACACCGTCGACCGCATAGCCGCTTCCGATTTCGGCCGCTATTTCCTGATCGACAAATCGCGTCCCGCCGCAGTCGAGCCCGTGCGCATATTGATAGAGGAGCTTTCGCCAGAATCGATCGGCCGTTTGGTCGAATTGCGCGACGTCACCTTCGCCGACCAAGCGGGGCTCGCGTGGTGCGACACCGATCCCGAGACGGGCGAGTATATTACCACTTCGCGTGTGGCGTACGACCGTTCGGGACTATCCGTCGCCGTGCGCACCATCGCCGACTGCGCCTATCGCGCGGAGGCCGTCCCGCAGGGATACGGAACACTACGCGCCATAGTCGAGTATTTCAACGGCGAATACTCGTTGCGAATAGCAAATCACGGAATAGATTTCGGAGAATGAATACAGATACGACTCTTCAGAGTCGCGCGAGCCGCAACCTCGCACCGCAGAGACCACGTCGTTCGCTCATCACGCGTCCTCCGCAGTCTGCGCCCGCATCGGCGACGCTGCCTACAAAACGGACGTTACGCCTGCTTATTGATTCTGCAACGCGCCCCAGAGCATATCCTTCAGTTTGGCGATGTTGAGTCCCGACACCGACGAGATGAATACCGACGGCACGCCTTCGGGCAGATGGGGCCGCATCTGTTCGATCAACTCGTCGTCCAGCATATCGCACTTCGTGACGGCCAAAAGACGCTGTTTATCGAGCAGTTCGGGATTGTATTGCGTAAGCTCTCCGAGCAGAATATCGTAATCGCGCGCAGGGTCGTCGCTGTCGGCGGGAATCATGAACAGCAACACCGAGTTGCGCTCGATGTGCCGCAGGAAACGCGTTCCGAGTCCGCGCCCCTCGTGCGCCCCCTCGATGATTCCGGGGATGTCGGCCATCACGAACGATTTGCCGTCGCGCACCTCCACGATACCCAAATTGGGCTCCAGCGTGGTGAAGGCATAATTCGCGATCTTGGGCTTCGCGGCCGACACCACCGAGAGCAGAGTGCTCTTGCCCGCATTGGGGAATCCCACCAGCCCCACGTCGGCCAGCACCTTGAGCTCCAGCACGAAAGCGCCCTCGTCGCCCTCCTCCCCGGGCTGGGCGTAACGCGGAGCCTGATTTGTCGCGCTCTTGAAGTGCCAGTTGCCCAAACCTCCGCGGCCGCCCTTGAGCAGCACCAGACGCTCGCCGTCCTCGGTCACCTCGCCCACATACTCCATCGTCGTCGAACCGTCCTCGTGCTCGACCACGCGGCGCGCCACGGTGCCCAACGGCACGGGAATTACGATGTCGGCGGCATCCTTGCCCGTCGAACGCGCTCCGTGGCCGCCCTCGCCGTCCTCGGCGAACTGGTGGCGTTGATATTTGAGGTGGATAAGAGTCCAGTACTGGCGGTCGCCCTGCAACACGATGCTGCCGCCCTTGCCGCCGTCTCCGCCGTCGGGGCCTCCGAAGGCAACGAATTTCTCGCGTCGGAAATGACACGAGCCTGCGCCGCCGTGACCCGAGCGGGCAAATATCTTCACATAATCGACAAAGTTCGAACCGGCCATAAATATCTCGTCTAACGGGGTTTCACATGGGGCGGGATGATCGTCGCGCGGCGTATGCCGCACCGCTCATCTTCGGCGGCAAAGATAGTTCTTTCCCGCCAAACCGCCAAATCATTCCCCGCGGCGCGACGGAAACATATTTCCCTGCTCAAAATTTCCACGACAGCACGCAATAGTAAGTGCGCGGATAGGCGTATGTCACGATATCCTCATGCGGCGTGTAAACAGTCTGCGCCCCGACAGTGCGGCGGCGTATGCGCGACGACTCGTAACCGCTCCGCACGATATCCCTGTCGCCCAACAAATTACGCACCGAGAGCGTAACCACGATCCGCGATCGTCCCGCGCGGAACCAACGCGACACCGAAGCGTCGACCGTAACGGCGTCGTCCAACCGCTGCCGGTCGACAAAGCGTCCGTACATCTCCTCCGACATGGCGGCCTGCCTCGCCACGCGTTCGGTGCGGCGCACGAACGAGGGATCGACATATCGCGCCGCAACAGCCTGCACGCTGCACGTCGCGGCCCAACCCTTGTAATCCAGATACGTTATAGCCGCCGTGCCGCACAGTTGCGGCGCGCCGCCCACCGCGCAATCGCCCATATAGCTCTCCGACGACAAACTTACGACCTCGTTGTCGGTATCGCGATAATGCGTCACCAAAGGATTCTCGGAGTAGATGTACCGCCCCGCCGAAACGGCGAAATCGGCCCGCAGACGTTGCGTGAGACGCACTTCGGAGGCGAATTCCGCGCCGTACGAGAGCGTTCCGATACGCGACACGTCGACGTCGCAATACTCGCCCGAGAGATCGTCGTAAGCGCGGAAAGTCCGCCTTGCGTCGCGCGTCGAGGCGGCATAAAGCGTCATGACCAGATCGGCCGTCGGCGACGTGTATCTGTAATTCGCCTCCGTGCCCCACCGTTTTTCGGCCCCGCGGTCGTCGACCATGCGGTTGTTGTACTGCGGGTTGAGAAACAGATCCTCGGCGTCGGGAGTCTTAGAGGCCGCATAGGCCGCCACGCTCAGGTAATGTTTCGGCGAAAAGATATATCCCGCGCCCGCTTTCACGGCGTAAGGCGCGAACCGCTCCGTCGGGGAGCGGCCGTAAGAGCCGTCGCCCGCGAACAGCTCCTTTTCGTAATAACCGTGCCGAAAGACAGCCTCGGAACCGATCTCCGTCGCGACATCGACATACCAACGGTCGCTGCGATACTCGAAGCGCGCATCGGCCGACAAACGACGGTCGACGAGCGAATAGTCGTACGAGAATCTGTCGCCGTCGCCTATGCGGCGATCGGGACGGCGCAGATCGTTCTGCAACTTGTTGGAATAGGTATCGTCGTCGACGAGGTAATAATCGAGATCGACCATATACGCCGCGTCCATCATGTCGCGCATCTGCCTGTATCGGCGCGGAGCGTCCCACGAGCCGCGCACGCCGTAACTTATCGTAAGGTCCTGACCCAACTCGGTGCGAAACCGCACCGCCGCCTCGGCATGCGCCGTACGCTCCACCCGATCGTCGAGCGCATAGACCGCTCCGCGCGCCGACAAGCGATTCTCGCGATAAAGCTCCGTCCAGTTTATCTGCGTATAATCCTCGTTGCCGCGACGCCACTCCTCGCCCGCGACCGCCGCCGCGGATCCGTCGGCGAAGAAGCTCGGCAGATAACGGTAGTTGTCGGGCACGGGAGTCATGGCGTCGTACCATCCGAGCGACGAGTATCTGCGCAGCCCGAAACGACCGCCAGCCGACACCGTATACGACGTGTGTCCCCACGCTTCGGCCGAGTAGGACGCCATCACGAACGGTTCTCCGTCGCGCCTCACCCGCGAATTGCGCACGCGCCCCTCCTGACGGCCCCACGAGGGGTTATACATCCTGTCGCCCGTGAGTTCGAACGCCTCGCGCACCGAACCCGACCTGAGTCCGCGTTCCGAAACGACCACGGCGCCCACTACGGAGAACACTCCGCCCGAGGAGAACTCTTTCGTCAGGCGCAAACCGCCGTCCGCGCCGTCGTTATATACGCCTTTGACATAGAGATCGTCGCCGCCGCGACCCGCGACGTATGCCGACATACTCCATCCGCGACGCATAACGGCATTCACCGTCGCCCTCGCGCCGCCCAAATATCCTCGGCCCGAAAAGAACACACCTATATTCACGCTCGGCAGGGGCACTCCCTCCGTCGTCGTGAACTCGTCCGCACCCGCCATGCCGCCCATAACGTCGCGGCCGCGCGCCACGCCCGAGTATCGGTGTTCTGAAAGCCCCAGACGGCGCAGGATCGACAGATCCGACCGCCGCACTTCGATCCCGTCGAGCGCAGACGTCCGCTCGGTATAAGACATTCCGCGGCGGGCGAATGCCATGTTCGAAAAACGATAGGCTGTGATCTCGTCGAACAGATCGCGGCTCTGCTGCACGGCGCGATAAAAGAGCAGCGTATCGCTCTCCACCGCCACGCGCGCCTCCTCGTCGGCATCGATCTTATAACGCATGTAGTCGTCGGTCTCCTGAGCCGAGGCGACCGCATGCGACAGAACAGACAAAATCGTCGCGACGAGAATCCTGCCGTATATTTTTCCCGATGAGAGCATATAACGCAAATATACGGATAATTAGCGAAATATGCAATGCCCGAGGGCATTGCTGTCCTCGGCGGCTCGCACCTTCGGCTCGCGCATCCTCCGCCGTCGGCGGACAGCTGACAACACATTACGAAAACGGCCGCCCGAATCCATCGAGCAGCCGTATTTCGAATATGTCGCAAACATCATATACTCTTCACCACCTCGCGCAGCAGACGCCAGAACTTGTCGACCGTGGCGATCTCCAACCTCTCGTCGGGCGAGTGCACGCCTCGGATCGTCGGACCGAACGACACCATCTCCAACTCGGGGTACTTTTCGAGGAACAATCCACACTCCAGACCCGCATGCACCGCCCGCACCTTCGGCTCCGCGCCGAACAGACGGCGATAACACTCCTCGGTAAGGCGCAACAACCGCGAATCGGGATCGGGAGTCCAGCCCGGATAGCCGTCCGAATGCGACACCTCGGCCCCCGCCAAGGCGAACGCCGCCTCCACCGTCTGCATGGCATAGAGCTTCGCGCTCTCGACCGACGAGCGTTGCGACGTGGTGACCACGATGCGATCCTCGCCGACGAACTTCACCGACGCCAGATTGGTGGAGGTCTCTACCAGCCCCTTCACGGCCTGCGACATGGCCACAACGCCGTTGGCGACGCACATCGCCGCCCCGACAAGACGCCGCTGCGACTCCGCGTCCATCACTTCGCCGACATCGGGCATCTCGCTCAACGACAGCCGCATGTCGGGATCGGTCAAGCGGAATTCCTCCTTCACCTCCTCGGCGAAAGCGGCATAACGCTCCTCGAACGCGCTCCGCATCTTCGCGGGAATGCCGAACACGGCGTACGCCTCGCGCGGGATGGCGTTGCGCAGATTGCCGCCGTCCATATAGCTCAGGCGGGCGTCGTAACGTCCCTGCGCCTCATAGAGCAGACGCGCAGCGATCTTGTTGGAATTGGCGCGACCCTTGTCGATATCGTCGCCCGAATGGCCCCCGACAAGTTCCGACACATCGAAACGGTAAAACACATACCCCTTGGGGGCCGCCTCCCGCTTGTAGCGGAACTCGGCGACCGTATCGATGCCGCCCGCGCAACCTATGAATATCTCGCCCTCGTCCTCCGAATCGAGGTTGATAAGGTACTTGCCCGTCAACATACCCTCGCCGAGTCCGAAAGCGCCCGTCAAGCCCGTCTCCTCGTCGACGGTGAACAGAGCCTCCAACGCTCCGTATTTCGTTTCGGAATCGATCATCACGGCCAACGCCGCCGCCATGCCTATGCCGCAGTCGGCGCCGAGCGTCGTCCCCTCGGCACGCACCCAACCGTCGTCGACGCGAGTACGTATGGCGTCGTTCTCGAAATCGAAATCCACATCCGAATTCTTCTCGCACACCATATCCATATGCGACTGGAGGATAACCGTCGGGCGATCCTCATAACCTGCCGCCGCGGGTCGACGCATAACCACGTTGCCTATTCTGTCGCGCTTGCACTCTATCCCGTTGCGACGGGCGAACTCCACGAGATACTCTATGATCCGCCCCTCTTTCTTCGACGGACGAGGCACGCGCGTAATGCCGTCGAACTGCTCCCACACCGCGCGGGGTTCCAAATCTCTGATTGTCATAATCAATTATATATTTCAATGTTTTGACGTCATATTGCTGCAAAACTAACTCTTGCGGTCGTCTACCCGCGGCCTTTGGCCGCGTTCACAAGTCCGACCCTCCCCGAAGTCCCCTCCTCGGAGGGGACTTCGGTCGCTTCGCTCCAAACACGAGACTACCGATGCAAGCATTGCCATTGCTTTGCAAAGACATTCTCGGATAAATCATTACAAAAATACAAAATCCGCACCTAATATGCAGCAAAATCGCCGCATAGTTTACCGTAATCGCCCGTTATTCCTCCGCGAGCAGACGGCGAACGAAGGCATTTCATTCGATCGATAGTCGCATCGAATAATTTTTCGCAAAAACTCCGCGCGATATTTGGTTTATAAAATAAACTACTTTATATTTACACCGTAAACCATCCCGAATCCCGCCCTATCTGCCGATACAAGGCGTTTTTTATTCAGCTTGCTGGTTTACGTTATAAACCGAATGACGACACAAACCACTGCAAATATCAAAACCATGGAAAAACAACTCACTGAAACTCAAAGTCTGGAACTGATTACGGCCATGATCCGCGACTCTCGTTCGCGTATGGCCCGCAACAGCGGCATACCGTTCCTTATCTGGGGGTATGTCACTGTCGTCGTCGCCATCATCGAAGCCGTGGCGACAAAATATCAATTAGGCCCGACGTGGCAGTTGGGATGGATGGCGATTCCTTTGTTCGGCATATCGGGAATGAGAATCTTCCGCAGGAAAACAGCGGGAGCGACGAGCCGCCACAAGCGCATACTCACTCCCTTATGGATCACGTTGGGTACAACGGCATTCATTATATCCATCACCACCGCTCACTACCCCACCGTCACGCTACTGCTCTCCGTAGGATGCGTCATAAGCGGCATCGTAATGGCCGAGAAATCGTTGACCGCATGCGGAATATCGGGAATCGCGGCATCGGCGATAATCCCGTTGCACAAATTCTTTCACGTGACAAGTTCTACCACTCACGACGAGTATACGAACATTCTTGCCGCATACGTGCTCATATTCGCCGCCATCATAGCGGTAATCATGATTATCCCGGGCCATATTCTCAACCGCAAAAACAACCGAGCATGTTCAGAGAGCTGAATCCCTTGCTGCACTCGGAACTTCGGTTGGCCGTCATGTCGATCCTCATATCGGTGGAAAACGCCGATTTCGTCTACCTCCGCGAGCAGACGGGCGCGACGGCGGGCAACCTGAGCGTACAGATCGACAAGTTGCAGAAAGCGGGCTACATCTCGGTCGTCAAGGGATTCAAAGGCCGAATGCCCTGCACGACCTGCACCATTACCGATGTCGGTATTACGGCGTTCGAGGAGTATGTGGAGGCCCTAAAAAGCTACATAGGCGCTACACGATAGACACGAAGCGGGGCGGATAAAGGATATCCGCCCCGCTCGTTTCACATCGCGCCGCCTGCGCCCGCTGTCGCCCCGCCCGATGCGCCCGATGCGCCGCCGTTGCCGCCCGACACCGAATCGTCGTTCGATATCGACTTGCGCACGCGCTTCACGTCGGCTCGCTTGTTGCCGAAACGCCACGACAATCCCACGCCATACGACTCCGACTTGCGGCGAAACTCGCTGTACGACACATAAGTGGGCGTCTCGCCGCGCGACTTGTGAACCATATCGCCGCGGAACGGGTTGCTGCCCGACACGGTGAGCGTCAATCGATCCTTCAGGAACCGCTGCGTCATGTAAAAGCCGTAATAGGCATTCCACTGCGAATTTCGCGACCCGAGATAGACACCCGAACGGAACACCGCCTCATGGATCGACAGCGAGCCGCCTTTCCACAATTTGATCTCGACATTCAGATCCTCGGAGAATCCCCAGCCCTCGGTATCGATACCCTGCGATTCGAGACTGTATTTCATCCACGTGCCGCGCATCGCCATCGATATCGATAACTTCTCGTTAGGACGGAACATCAACATGGCGCTCATTCCCGCACGACGCGTGCGCAGGTCGTTCGTTACGGTAGAATACTGTATGCCGTCGTCGCGCATCTCCGAGAAATAGGTGATTCCGTTATTCGAGATCGCCACCGTGGGCATCAACGACATATTCCACTTCTTGTGCATGAATGCGTACTTCAGCGTCACCGTATGGCTCACCTCCGACTTCAGGTCGGCGTTTCCCGAACTCACCGACGTGGGCGTCACCGTCTCGTAGGGCGAAAGCTGCCATATCGACGGGCGACCCAGACGCTCGGTGTAGGTCAGCGACAGCGAGTGGCCCAACGAGGGGTTGAAGCCTACCGACAAATAAGGAACCAAATTCCAAAACGAGTTGTCGAACGAATACTCCCCCTTGCGCGACGACTTCACGTCGGCCGCATTCCACGTGGCCTCCAAGCGCGCGCCGCCGTTCACCGACCACTTGGCGCCGTTGTAGTTGTAGCCGCCGTAAAGGGCCGCCACATCCTGCGAATAATCCATGTCGCCCGTCTCCGCGACCGCGCCGTCCACCGTCATCTCGTTCTTCACCGACGATCCGCGATGAACGTGCTTGAGTCCCAGATCGAGCGTATGACGTTCGCCGAAACGCTTCGAATAGTCGGCCTGCAAGGTGTTCTCGAACCATCGCAAATCCTCCGTATCGATCTGCTCATAGTCCAGATCGCCCGTGTACACCATTCGCGAATCCGACTTTTCGGGCGATATGTCGATATTGTCCGAAAACGAAAGCGTATGGTTGCCCTCCTCGTCGAAACGATGCTCGTAAGCGAGCGTCGCCGAGCCGCCCGTATAATTCGAAGACGACGTGCCCACCGACGTATATTCCTGCACCGTATTATGATCGGCATCGCTTATGATAGTCTCGCCGATCGATTTGCTCTCCACGAGGGGACTGCCGTTCACACCACCCTCCAAAGTGAACAAATCACGGTCGGTCATCTGGTACGACGCCGAGAGTGAAATGCCGTAATAGGCGTTTTCGAACTTGCTGCGCCCCGTATCGCTCTGAAAACGGTTGGCGTCGGACACCAGATTCTCGCGCACGCTCGAAGAGGTGCTGCTGTTCATCGGCGAGTGGTAATATCCGCCGTAACCGTTCAGATCGAAGGCGAACTTACCTGTCTGCAACGCCAAGCGCGCGCTACCGCCGCTCGACTGCATCGCGCCTAAACTCTGGCGAAAGCTCAACGAGCCGTCGAAACCGTCGATGCGCCGTCCCGAGGTTATGATATTCAGAATGCCGCCCGTGCCCTCGGCGTCATATTTTATAGAAGGATTGGTAATCACCTCTATGCGCTTTATCTGCGAAGCGGGCATACTCTTTATCACATCCGAGAAGTTGCGGCTTATCACGCCTGACGAATGACCGTTCACCAATATCTTGTAATTGCTCTCGCCGTTCATCTGCACCTTGCCCTCGGCATCGATCGTCAGTTGCGGCACCTTGCGGATGATCTCCTCCAGCGTCGACGTGGCCGCCTGCGGATCGTTATCCACCTCATAAGTCATCTTCTCGGCCGTGTGGGTAATCAACGGCTTTTGAATCACCACCTGCACCTCGTCTATCATCTCGCCCTCCTCCAGAGCGATATCGCCCATGTCGGTATCCTTGGCAGCCTCGACACGCTTCACGAGAGGTTTGTACCCCACCATCGAAAAATGCACGTCGTACGTCCCCGCCTCCTTGAGAGACAAAGTGAAACGTCCGTCGCCGTCGGCATACACCACCGCATGCGCGGTCGAATCGCGCTCGGCCGATACGGTCACCCATCCCGCGGGTTTACCGTCGGCGGCATTCACCGTGCGGCCCGTGATCCGCACTTGGGCCGCTGCGACGAAACACCCCGCAAGCGCAGCGACCAAAACAAAAAAACTCTTCATAAAAAAATATAATTCAGATTTGAAATCCGTTTCATTCGGGAAAACTCGCCCCATTTCGATTCAGTTCGGCACGCCGCGCGAGCGATAGGCGCGCGACAACGCCCTCGGGCGGAGGCGGTCTATCGGGCGGGCGTAAATTCCCCCCCCCTCAATATTTTAGGCCGAAAGAACACTAACTATGAGGTATTTTCTGTAAATCAGGCAGTTTATCGCATGCAAGTTACAGATTTATTTACCGTCCGCAAAACATTTCCCCGTAAAATATCGCTTGACCCGACAGATTTTCGGATGATGGGGGGGCGTATTCGGGCGGCAGTTTGCTGTTTGCAAAAAAATGGATGTACTCGGGCAGCAGCTTGCTGTTCGCCGACGGCGGAGGACAAAACGAGCGAAAGCGAGTTGCAGTCCGCCGCAGTGAGGCGTCGGCGAACTGCGCGGTTCAAAGAACCGCAATATTTATATGCGTTAGCATAAACCGCGGCAGGAACGATTTAGGGAAAAAGGCGGTCGCGGCGACGAAGCGTAAAAAATCGGAGACTTTTTGATCCTCAAAAATGCGAAGCATCCGATTTAGCGTAGGCGCGAGACCGATCCCGAAATCGTTTCACCGCGGCACATTTTGGCTCCACCTTTTGGGTGACAAAAGGTGGAAAATACTTGCTTTAGAGATGCCAATCCTCACTGCGTTCGATGGCATGACGAGAAAAATCTTTGCAGTTCACAGAACTGCGCGGGCCGCAGCCTCTGCCCCGCGGAGGCCCGCAACGGCATTCGCATCGTTGCGTTCTCCGCAGGCTGCTGCCCGAAACTCCCACCACACACAAAAAGAGCCGCCCGAACATCTTCGGACAGCTCTTTTTCGTGACGGCCTAAACCGTCGTTCCCATTCGATTAGGCCTCCAGCGCGAAACGCTTGTAAGCTACGATCGTAGCATCCTTGTCGGCCTTCTGGATATACTCGCGGATCGAGATCTTCTCGCCCACGACAGCCTGATTCAGCAGCGTGTTCTCCTCGAAGAACTTGCGCATCTTACCCTCGGCGATCTTCTCCAGAATAGCCTCGGGCTTGTTGGCGTTCTTGGGATCCTGCTTCATCTGCTCCAGCGCGATAGCCTTCTCGTGAGCGACGGTCTCTGCGGGGCAGTCGTTCTCGTCGATCGAGATGGGAGCCATAGCCGTGGCCTGCATGGCAACGGCGTGAGCAACCTCGGCAGGCACCTCTTTGTTGAAGCCGAGAACGGTACCCAACTTCTTGTTGAAGTGCACGTATGCGTTGCAGTAAGGAGCCTCGATGCGGCCATAGTAAGCCAGCTCGACCTTCTCGCCCGTCTGACCCGACTTCTCGGTAACCATCTCCTCTACGGTGCGGCCCTCGTCGTTCTTGATGGCAAGAAGCGTATCCTTATCGGCAGCGTCGTTCTTCACGGCGATATCCAGAATAGCATTCGCAGAACCTGCAAACTCCTCGTTCTGAGCCACGAAGTCGGTCTCGCAAGCGAGACACAAAAGATATGCCTTTCCGCCCTCGATCTTGGTAACGACCACGCCCTCGGTAGCGCTGCGATCGGCACGCTTGCTCACAACGAGCTTGCCTTTCTCGCGGATGATGTCCTTCGCACGCTCATAGTCGCCCTCAGCCTCCATAAGCGCCTTCTTGCAGTCCATCATACCTGCGCCCGTCATTTTGCGGAGCTTCATTACATCTGCTGCTTTGATTTCCATAATTGTCTTGCGTTAAAATGTTAATAATTTCTCGTTCGCGGAAAGCCCTACTCGGCCTTCTCCTCGGCGCTCTGCTCGGCGGCCGCAACCACCTCGGCAACAGCAGCCTCCTCGGCGTCGACGGCAGCCTTCACGGCCTTCTTGATACGGGGCTTGCCCTCCTTCTTCGAAGGCGCCGCGTCCTCGGCTTCCTGAGCCTCCTTCTCTTTCTCGAGCTTGCGCTCCTCGGTGCCCTCGGCGATAGCCGCGCACACGGCGTCGAGAATGACGGCTATCGATTTAGAAGCATCGTCGTTTGCCGGTATTACGTAATCGATGTCGGTAGGATCACAACAAGTATCTACCATGGCAAAAACGGGGATGCCCAATCGCTTGGCCTCCTTTACGGCGTTGGCCTCCTTCTGCACGTCGATAACGAACAATGCGGCGGGCAGGCGGGTAAGATCGGCGATAGAACCGAGGTTCTTCTCCAGCTTGGCGCGCTGACGTGCGATCTGGAGTTTCTCGCGCTTTGAGAAATTATCGAAAGTGCCGTCGCCCAACATCTTGTCGATGGTGGTCATCTTCTTGACGGCCTTGCGTATGGTGGGGAAGTTCGTAAGCATACCGCCGGCCCAACGCTCCGTAACGTAAGGCATTCCGACGGGTGCCACCTTTTCGGCAACTATCTCCTTGGCTTGTTTCTTGGTAGCGACGAACAGCACGCGGCGACCGCTCTTGGCGATCTGCTTCAGGGCTGCCGAAGCCTCATCGATCTTGACAACGGTCTTGTGAAGATCGATGATGTGGATGCCGTTCTTCTCCATGAAGATGTAAGGGGCCATTTTGGGGTTCCACTTGCGCTTCAGGTGACCGAAGTGAACGCCGGCATCCAATAATGTATTAAAATCTGTACGTGACATTTTAATTTTCTGTTTTAATTTTAATTTCTCTTTTCAACAACCCTTGCGGTAGCGGTCGGCGACCGATCCCAAAGGTTTTCCGCGACGGAGCAACCGACAGGTAATACCGAAACGATATAAATGTAGTCCGGCCGATTTCCAACTCGCGTCGTGCATTGCCGAAAATCCGGTCTGCCGCGAATTAACGCTTGCTGAACTGGAACTTGCGACGTGCTCCGGGCTGACCGGGCTTCTTACGCTCAACTTCGCGCGAATCGCGGGTGAGGAAACCGTTCTTCTTCAGTACCGAACGGAACTCGGCGTCGATCTGGCACAACGCGCGTGCGATTCCCATGCGAGCGGCCTCGGCCTGACCCTTGATACCGCCGCCGTCGAGGTTGATGTCGACGTCGTAATTCTCCAGAGTCTCGGTAACCATCAAAGGCTGCTTAACCTCGTACTGGAGGATGTTCAAAGGGAAATAGACTTCGAGAGCCTTACGGTTGATTGTAATCTGGCCCTTACCCGGCTTCACGTATACGCGAGCCACAGCAGCCTTACGGCGACCTACGGTGTTTACAACTTCCATACTCTTTACTTAATCTCGTTTAACTTAATTTCCTTGGGGCTCTGTGCGGCGTGAGGATGCTCGGCGCCTGCGTAAACCTTCAAATTCTTCATGATAGCCTCGCCCAGACGAGTCTTGGGGAGCATACCCTTCACCGCGTGCTCGATAACGAACTCGGGCTTCTTGGCCAGATAATCGGCGGGGGTTGCGAAACGCTGACCGCCCGGGTATCCGGTGTGACGAACATAGACCTTGTCGGTCATTTTGTTGCCTGTGAGCTTCACCTTGTCGGCGTTGACCACGATAACGTAATCACCGCAATCGACGTGAGGAGTGTAGCCCGGCTTGTTCTTGCCTCGCAGAATCTTGGCGACCTGCGACGCGAGACGGCCCAATACCTCGTTGGTGGCATCGATCACGACCCATTCCTTTCGGACCGTGGCGGCGTTCAGCGAGATACTCTTGTAACTTCTTGAATCCATCTTTTACGTTTAGTTAATAACTTGTGTTTGTTGTAATCCTAATCCCGCATTTACGGGTGCGCAAAGATAGTAATAATTTTTCAGATAATCATCTATCCGCCGAAAATATTCGAATTATAGCAAATTCGGCAGCCTCGAGGCAACCGAGGAGCGGATATGGCGAACGAAAAATGCGACTCGTCAGAGTCGCGCGGGCCGCAGCCTCGCCCCGCGGAGGCCCGCAACGGCATTCGCATCGTTGCATCCTCCGCAGGCTGCTGCCCGAAAGATCGGTTATCTCGGCAAAAAAATATCCGACGCTCTAACAAGCGTCGGACACCTTAATTATATATATACGGAACTACCCGAGGAACGACAGCAGAATACCTGCGGCCACGGCCGAACCGATCACGCCCGCCACATTGGGACCCATGGCGTGCATCAGCAGGAAGTTCGAAGGATTGGCAGCCTGTCCCACCTTCTGCGAGACGCGCGCGGCCATCGGCACCGCCGACACGCCGGCCGATCCGATCAGCGGGTTGATCTTCTCCTTGCTGAACAGGTTGATGATCTTGGCCAGCACGACACCGCCCGCAGAACCCAAGCAGAACGCCAGAATACCCAGCACCAAGATACCTATGGTCTGCCAGTTGAGGAACGCCTCGGCCGTAGCCGTCGCGCCCACCGAAATTCCGAGGAACACGGTCACGATATTCATCAACTCGTTCTGTACGGTCTTGCTCAAGCGCTCCACGACGCCGCACTCCTTCATAAGGTTACCCAGCATGAGACAGCCGATCAAAGGAGCGGCCGAAGGCAGCAACAGCGCGATAATCATCGTCAGCACGATCGGGAAAACGATCTTCTCCGTCTTCGACACGTTGCGCAACTGCTTCATCGATATCTGACGCTCCTTCTGTGTGGTGAGAGCCTTCATGATGGGAGGCTGGATCACGGGCACCAAAGCCATGTACGAATAAGCCGCAACGGCAATGGGACCCAACAAGTGCGGAGCCAGTTTCGAAGTAAGATAAATTGCCGTCGGGCCGTCAGCGCCGCCGATGATGGCGGTCGAAGCAGCCTCGTTGGGCAGGAATCCCAACGCCGTGGCGCCCAGATAGGTGGCGAAGATACCGACCTGCGCGGCAGCGCCCAGCAACAGACTCTTGGGGTTGGCGATCAGAGGACCGAAGTCGGTCATCGCGCCCACGCCCACGAAGATCAAGCAGGGATAGATACCTAATTTAACACCCAAATAGAGGTAGTCGATCAATCCTGCCAGAGAATCGAATCCCGTCCAGTGCACGTGTCCGCCCTCGAAAAGCTCCGAATGGAACATACCCGCACCCGGCAAGTTGGTCAACACCATACCGAAAGCTATGGGCAGCAGCAACAGAGGCTCGTACTGCTTCACGATAGCCAGATAGAGCAACACGCAGGCTATCAACAGCATGACGATGCAACGCCAATCCTGAACAAGGCCAACGAAACCCGTGCTCTCGGCAAAATTCATAAGCGAATCGCCGACATCGATGTCGGCATCTGCCGCTTGCGCGACGCTCTGCGCGGCCGCGGTCGCCTCGCCCTGCGCCGAGCCGTTGCCCCACGCCTGAACCGACAAACCTACCGTCGCGACGGCAAGCAACATCAACATATATTTCATCACTCTCTTCATCGGTCGCAACATTTAGTTTATGCCAAATCCAAAAGTGCGTCGCCCTGCTGAACGGCCTGACCGCCCGACACGTGAACTGCGGTAACGGTACCGTCGGCGGGAGCGAGAACCTCGTTCTCCATCTTCATGGCCTCGATGATAATCAAGGTCTGACCAGCCTTGACCGCATCGCCGGCCTTGACATTCACCACCGTGACGCTGCCCGGCAGGGGCGCGGTCACCGAATTGGCGCCTGCCGCAACCTTGGGCGCAGCGGCGGGAGCGGCAACGGGAGCCGCGGCCGCAGGCTTCGGAGCCGCGATATGAGGAACGGCGACGCTCTCGGCGCGCTCCACCTCCACGGTGTACTTCTTACCGTTAAGCTCCACCTCGGCTACATTGTGCGACGTCTCGGCCACGGTAGCCTCGTAATGCTTTCCGTTTATGTTGAATTTAAGTTTCTGCATTTTAACTACTTAATATTAGAAAGTTACACTTTTTTGATTCCACGGCGAGTATGCCGCGTCTTCGTGAACGATGGTAAGCACGTCGCTCTCCTCGTCGTGCATGTCATAGAACATGTGCAAGGCGAAAGCTACCGCCGCCATCTCCTCCTCGTCCGACTGAACGGGAGCGGCAGCAGCGACCGTCGCGACGCTCTGCTTTTGGGGTTTCTCCGCGAAGACGAGACCGAAGATCTTGATCACGCCGATGAGCAGTACGAGTACCGCAAACACCAACGAAAATCCTACGACGGTAATTATCAAAGCGTTGCCCCAGTTTATAGCTAACATTGTCATAAGCTGCGATCGTTTTCGTTACAAAGGAATATTGCCGTGTTTCTTCGCGGGATTGCCCACGCGCTTGGTCTGCAACGACTCCAGAGCGCGGATCACGCGGAAACGGGTGTTGCGAGGCTCGATCACGTCGTCGATATAGCCGTAACGGGCTGCGTTGTAGGGGTTCGAGAACTTATCCTTGTACTCCTGCTCGCACTTCTCGACGAACTTGGCCTTCTCCTCGGCGTCGGTGAACGCAGCCAACTCCTTGGCGTGCAGCACCTCGACAGCTCCGCTTGCGCCCATGACGGCGATCTCGGCCGTAGGCCAAGCATAGTTGATATCGCCGCGGATATGCTTCGACGACATCACGATGTAGGCGCCGCCGTAAGCCTTGCGCAACGTTACGGTCACCTTGGGCACCGTCGCCTCGCAGTACGCATAGAGCAACTTCGCGCCGTGGGTGATTACGCCGCCGTACTCCTGACCCGTACCCGGCAGGAATCCCGGGACGTCGACCAGCGTCACGATCGGAATGTTGAACGCGTCGCAGAAACGCACGAAACGCGCCGCCTTGCGGCTGGCGTTGATATCGAGCACGCCCGCCATGAAGTTGGGCTGGTTGGCGATTATACCCACGCTCTGACCGTTGAAACGGGCGAAGCAGGTGATGATGTTCTTGGCGTACGTAGCCGCGCTCTCCAGATACTCGCCGTTGTCGACTATGCCGCGGATAACCTCGTACATGTCGTAAGGCTTGTTCGGATTGTCGGGAATGATCTCGTTCAGGATATCCTCCTTGCGGGCGATATCGTCGGCGCACGGGATTCTCGGAGCCATATCGGCGTTGTTCTGAGGCATGTACGCCAACAGATCGCGGATGAGGCCTATGCCCTCCTCCTCGGTGTCGACGGCGAACTGAGCCACGCCGCTCTTGGTGGTGTGCATCGACGCGCCACCCAGCTGCTCCTGCGTAACGTCCTCGCCCGTAACGGTCTTAACAACCTTGGGACCCGTGAGGAACATATACGACGTGTCGCGACGCATGATAACGAAGTCGGTAAGCGCGGGAGAGTATACCGCGCCGCCCGCGCAGGGACCGAAGATGGCCGAGATCTGGGGTATGACGCCCGAAGCCATCACATTGCGCTGGAAGATGTTGGCGTAACCGGCCAAAGCGTTCACGCCCTCCTGAATGCGCGCGCCGCCCGAGTCGTTGAGACCGATGCAGGGAGCGCCGTTGCGCATTGCCATGTCCATAACCTTGCAGATCTTCTCCGCCATCGAAATCGACAACGAACCCGCCGTTACGGTGAAATCCTGCGCGAAGACATACACCAGTCGTCCACCGATGGTTCCGTAACCCGTCACCACGCCGTCGCCGTAAGTGTGCTTCTTCTCCATTCCGAAGTCATAGCAACGATGCGTCACGAACATGTCGAACTCCTCGAAGCTGCCTTCGTCCAAAAGCATGTGGATGCGCTCGCGTGCCGTATATTTACCCTTTGCGTGCTGCTTCTCGATAGCCTTCTCGCCGCCGCCCAAACGTGCCGTTTCACGATTCTCGATCAGCTTGGCTACCTGTTGTTTTTGAATTTCGCTCATAAAAGTGCTTGCTGTTTATTTGATTGTTTACTTGTTTTTATCCTCGCACAATTCGGTCAGGATGCCCTGCGTCGACTTAGGGTGCAGGAAAGCGATCGTCATGCCCTCGGCGCCGCTGCGCGGGGTCTTGTCGATCAGGCGTATGCCCTTCTGCTCGGCGTCGGCCAGCTGCTCCTCGATGTTCTCGCACGCCAGAGCCATGTGGTGGATGCCCACGCCGCGATTCTCGATATACTTGGCGATCGTCGAATCCTCCGACGTCGGCTCCAGAAGCTCGATCTTGGTCTGGCCCAGCTTGAAGAAAGCGGTCTTCACCTTCTGGTCGGCCACCTCCTCGACGGCGTAACACTTCAGACCCAATACGTTCTCCCAATAAGGAATCGCTTCGTCAAGACTCTTGACCGCAATACCGAGATGTTCAATGTGTGAAACTTTCATAATTTCGAGTTTAAGTTATTAGTTTTCGTATGTAAATTTCCGATTTTTCGACTTTAGCCCAAAACACTACAAAGATAGGAGTAAAATCCCAAATAACGAAATATTCGGAGCAAGTTTATAAATAATTTCAGGATTATCGCGCGACTATATACAATAAGGAAAGACGCATCCGCTCGGGCGGCAGCCTGCGGGGAACGCAACGATGCGAATGCCGTTGCGGGCCTCCGCGGGGCGAGGCTGCGGCCCGCGCGACTCTGCGAGTCGCAACAGCAATAAAAAACAAAGGGTCGTCGATCTCTCGACAACCCTTTCGTCATCTGTCGGGATAACAGGATTCGAACCTGTGACCCCCAACTCCCGAAGCTGGTGCGCTAACCGGACTGCGCTACATCCCGATGACTCTGTTTTACGACGGCCTGCGAAGCGGGCCGATTCCGGTCGGGATAACAGGATTCGAACCTGTGACCCCCTGCTCCCAAAGCAGGTGCGCTAACCGGACTGCGCTACATCCCGTCGTCCTGACCATGCCGCGACATCGGTCAGGGAAATCATCCGATTTCGAGGGGCAAAGATATATTGTTTTTTCTTTTTCAGCAAGAATTTCGACTGTTTTTTTGCGTCGAACGGAACTTACGGCCGAAAAAAGGCCCATAGCACCACTTTGCTCTCATCGCGAAGCCTGCGATCGAGTATCGTCATCGCATGCCGCGAAACTGCGGGACATCCCCAACTGCCCACCGCGGGCAGCGGCCAAACGGCAAACGACGGAGTATATCGCCATCCGTGCAGCACCACGCACCGAGCACGCAACGCCGAGTCGGTATCGTCCAAGCCGTCGAGCCGATAGGCCGTGCCGTAACGCCCCTCGTAACGCTCGCCGATCAAAGCCCGCCCTTGGGAGCTGAGGTGCGATCCGTCGACGTTCGACGTGCGCGCGTATGCGCTCGGGACGTGCGCTCGTCGGCTGCCGCTCCCGTGACTCGCCACGAAGATATGTTCTGCGCGGTCTTCGTCGAAGTTCCACAACGCCAAGCGGCGGCGTCCCGAGTGCATCGACAGGTCCCACAGCAGTGCGATACGGGTGTTGTACCCGTGCTCGCGGCAGTATTCGACCAACTCGGCAGCCCGAAGACGGAAACGTTCGGCATTCATCGCGCAGCCTCCGCTTCGAGTCGCGCCGCGAGTTCGGGCATGCCGACCGCAGCCCGCGCCTTGATATGCGTCAGAGGATTGCGTATGGCGGCGGTATCGGGATTCCCCGGGTCGACTATGTAGATCGGAACGCCCGCCCGCGCGTAACGCACTAACGAGGCGGCAGGATAAACGGCAAGCGATGTGCCGACCACGATCATTATGTCGGCCGAGGCCGCTATGCGCGTCGCGCGGTCGAACTCGGGGACCGCTTCGCCGAAAAAGACTATGTGAGGTCGTAGCAGCGAGCCGTCCGAGGCGCGGGCGTCGAGCGGCTGCTCCCAGCCCTCGGCGGGGACGATGAGTTCGGGATCGCGTTCGCTGCGCAGCTTGGTCAGCTCGCCGTGCAGATGCGTCACGCGGCTCGATCCCGCGCGTTCGTGCAGGTCGTCGACGTTTTGCGTGACGACCTCGACATCGAACGTGCGCTCCAGAGCGGCTATGGCCGCGTGCGCCGCATTGGGTTGCGCCGAGAGCAGCTCTTTTCGCCGCTTGTTGTAGAACTCCACGACCAGCGCGCGGTTGCGCGCCAACGCTTCGGGCGTGCATACGTCTTCGATACGATAATTCGCCCAAAGGCCGTCGGCGTCGCGGAACGTCGCCAGTCCGCTGTCGGCGCTGACGCCCGCGCCCGTGAATACCACTATTTTCTTCATAAGATCACAAGGTTTAATGTTACGGTCTGCAACTCATGCGCCGCAATCTGATGTGGGCTGCGGCCGAAACGAGCAACGATGCGGCTGCGACGCACAATATATCGGGAATATCCGTCCAGTCGCCCTTTACGAATCCTATCACGACCGTCGGGATGATGCCGATGGAAATGCCGAACCAAAAGGCGAACCTCCTGCATTTCCGCCACCAGAGTCGGGGACTGCGTCGCCGGATACATACGCTTCTGTATACGGCGAATATTGCCGAGAGGATCAGGACTACGGTCGCAAATGCGTCGTCGAACGCTTCCAGTCTGCGGGCGCCGAATGATTCGGCGCGGTGAATCGTAATTTTATGTATGGCCAATGACGAGAGCGACATCAGCGCCAACAACCGTAAGAGCCATTTTTCGATAGTGTTCATAATATGCGAGTGTCTTTGCGAGGGTCGCAGCATGCGGGGAACGCAACGTTGCGAATGCCGTTGCGGGCCTCCGCGGGGCGAGGCTGCGGCCCGCGCGACTCCGAAGAGTCGCATTTCAATTCTCTTTCGTTTCCTCGTCTCCCGCCTCGCGGACCCTCTTCAGGCGTCCGCTGCGGCGCAGGGCGTCGGCGATGATCCATTGCAGTTGGCCGTTTATGCTGCGGAACTCATCTTCGGCCCAACGCTCCAAGGCATCCATCGTCGCGGCATCCACACGCAGTACGAAACTTTTGTTTCCGTTAGTCTTTGCCATCGCCGACCGTTAATGATGCAACGTGCCCGCATTCACCACGGGCTGCGCCCCCTCGTCGCCGCAGAGAACGACCAACAGATTGGTGACCATGGCCGCTTTGCGCTCCTCGTCGAGCTCGACCACGCCGTCGTCGGCCAGACGGTCGAGAGCCATCTTGACCATCGACACGGCGCCCTCGACGATCTTCTCGCGCGCCGATATGATGGCGTCGGCCTGCTGGCGGCGCAGCATGACGGCCGCGATCTCGGGAGCGTATGCCAGATAGTTGATGCGCGCCTCGACGACCTCGATGCCCGCGATGGCCAGACGCTCGGCCAGACGCATCTCGAGAACCTCGTTTATCTCGTCGCTGTTGCTGCGCAGCGTAACCTCGTCGCCCGTGGTGTCGTTATTGTCGTAAGCATAGTATCCCGCCACCTGACGCAGCGCGGCGTCGCTCTGCACCGAAACGAAACTCTCGAGCATGTTCATGCGCGCGCTCTGCGACACCATACCCTGCGCGTTGGCGGCCACGTCGATGTCGAATACCGCGCGGTAGATCTCGTCGCGCTTGAGACGCCACACCAGCACCATGCCGATCATTACCGGGTTGCCCGTCTTGTCGTTCACCTTTATCGGCTCGGCGTTCAGGTTGCGGGCGCGAAGCGATATCTTCTTCGTCGACATGAGGAAATTGATCCACCAGAATCCCGTGTTGTAGAACGATCCGCAATATTTGCCGAAGAAAGTCAGCACGCGCGCCTCGTTGGGCTCCATGAGAATGAAGCCTTTGGTGCTCATCAGGCAGAGCGCCAACAGCAGCACCGCGCCCAAGACTACGACGGTCGAGTCGCTGTCGACGCCGATCTTGATCGCGTATATCGAAGCCGCGATTCCTGCCAGTACCAACGCCAAGGCCATGAAGCCGTTGGCTTTCCATCCCGTGTACTCGTAATTTCCGTTTTTCATGATGTAGTGGTTTTAAGTCGTTAGGTTGTGATATCATTTTGATATTACAAAGATATGGAATAAATTTCCGAACATGCAAATAAAAACGATTTTTTTCGCGTCGGGACCACCGTTGCGTGACGATAAGGCGAAAATCGTCAGTTTATTTGGTAATTGCTCCGCGAAACGGTAACTTTACGGAAATTTACGACAAGCATTATGAAACGTATGACGATGGTTCTCGCGATTTCGGTCGCGATATTTTTCGCGGCGTGCGGCGGCCCTGCCCGCGAAGCGCGGCTTATGAGCTACAATGTCCGCAACTGCCTCGGACTCGACGGCGAGGTCTCGTACGACCGCGTCGCGCGCGTCATAAACGACGCCGCACCCAACGCCGTGGCCCTTCAGGAGTTGGACAGCATGACGACGCGATATCCCGAGCAGGATGTGTTGCGCAATCTGGCCGAGCGAACGGGCATGTATCCCGTGTACGCCGCCTCGATAGATTATCGCGGCGGTAAGTACGGCATAGGCATGCTGACGCGCGAGAAGCCTTTGTCGTTCCGCAGAGTGGCGTTGCCGTGCCGCTCGGAACCGCGGTCGCTTCTGATCGTGGAGTTGCCCGATTACTATTACTGTTCGACGCACCTGTCGCTCAACGCCGAGGATCGGGTGAGCGACGCGAAGATAATTCTCGACGAGTTCGCGAAGTTGGACAAACCCGCGTTTCTGGCGGGCGATTTTAATGCCGAATCCGACGAGGAGGCAATGCGCGCGCTTCGCGAAGGATTCGAAGTGTTCGAAAAGAGGGGCGGCAATCTCACCTTTCCCGCGAACGATCCCGACATCGAGATCGATTATATATGTCGGTACAAGAGGGCGCGTTCGGCGGGCGAGGTGGTCGACCATCGGGTGATCGAAGCCGTCGTGGAGTCGGATCACCGTCCGATAGTGGCCGATGTGAGGTATTGATTCTTTTCGTCATGCCACCGAGCGAGGCGAGGATTGGCATCTTGAACGAAAAAATGCGACTCGTCAGAGTCGTGCAGTCCGCCGCCCCCACTGCGGCGGACTGCAACTCTCCAAGGCTCGTGTACTCCTGCCGTCGTCGGCGAACAGCACTCTCTCCGCCATGCCGCCGAACTGCATTTTACTTTCCCTCGCGTCCGAAATAGACGTCGAGCAGTTCTTTGGCGGCAATGAACGAACTTTGCTTGGCTTCGAGCACGCGCCGTTCGATCTCGGCTATGCGTTCGGCCACAGCGGGGTTGCGGTAGAAACTGCTCTTGAGAGCCTCGTTTATGCTCTCGTACATCCAATATTTATTCTGACGGTTGCGGTTCGTGTCGTAGTAACCGTTCTTCTCGATGTGGTCGAGGAACTCCTCCACGCCTTTCCACACCTCCTCCAATCCCGCGCCGTCTACCGACGAGCAGGTATAGACCTTGGGCCGCCAACCAGATTCGGGCATGGGGAATAGGTGCAACGCCCCTTGGAACTGGGTTTTGGCCAGCTCGGCCTTGTGGATGTTCTCGCCGTCGGCTTTGGTTATGACCATCATGTCGGCCATCTCCATTATGCCGCGCTTGATGCCCTGCAACTCGTCGCCCGCGCCCGAGATCTGCAACAGCATGAACATGTCGACCATCGAGTGCACGGCCGTCTCCGACTGTCCCACGCCGACCGTCTCGATCAATATGACGTCGAATCCCGCCGCTTCGCACAGCACGATCGTCTCGCGCGTCTTGCGCGCCACGCCGCCCAGCGAACCCGCCGAGGGCGAGGGGCGGATGAAGATGTCGGGATTGTTGGCTATGCTCTCCATGCGGGTCTTGTCGCCGAGGATCGAGCCGCCGCTGCGCTCGGAACTGGGGTCGATGGCCAGCACGGCCAAACGGTGACGAAGCGAAGCGACCATGTTGCCGATGGCCTCGATGAAGGTCGACTTGCCCGCGCCCGGGACGCCCGTAATGCCGATGCGTATCGAACGGCCCGCATGGGGCAGGCAGCGTTCGATTATCTCCTGCGCTTGGGCGTAATGCTCGGGCTTGTTGCTCTCGATGAGCGTTATGGCTTGCGAGAGTATGGTGATGTCGCCGCGCAGAATACCGTCGACATATTGATCGGTGGTGAGCGCGCGTCGGCGTTTGCGCACGAAGTGGGGGTTGACTATCGGTTGTTCGGCCACGCCTTCGGTGACGTTCAGCGCGCTGTCGTGATGCGCGTCGGCATACTCTTTCTCGTAATGATCTATTTTCGTAAATGACATAATATCTGTTCTATTCGCCGGTTATTATTCGGTCCGTAATTTTTTCGGTGAGCGTTATGCCGTTGCCGCACCAAACGGCGCGCCGTTTGCGGTCGCTGATGACGCAAAACGGTATGAACTTGACCCCGAAATAGCGGAACGCGCGTCCGCCGTCGTCGAAAGCCACGGCCATGCGGTCGCCGAGGTGCTCGGTGAGGGTCACGCCCGCCGTGTCGTAATCCTCCTTGGTGACGATGATCACGTTGAGTTTGGTGCCGTATTTGCTGACCATATTCTTCACGCGTCGGAGGCATTGGCGGCAAAGGGGGCTCTCCGAGTGGTAGAAGATCATGCAGGTGTAGTCGGCCGCTTCGGGTTGCAGATCCATGAGCCACTTGCGGAAACGGGTCTCGGGCAGTTTCTCGCCTATAACGACGTTTTGGGCCGAGGCCGCGACGACGGCCGAGAGCATTATGACCAACGTGAGGATTAGTCTCTTCATTTCGGGGGATGGTAAGTGCGTTTGTCGGGAGCGAAATTAACAACTTTCGCGCAAAGAAGCAAAAGTTTAATATACATAAAGTCGAAATATGAGAATTGGTTACGATCTTTCGGAACATGCCGCTTCGGATAGCGGGGCTTCGCTCGATGTGCGGCGGATGTTGGGCGCTCTCGGGGATTGCGAAGAGATAGACGAGGTTGTCGTGCTGGCGGCGTTCGGCGCGCCGAACAACGACACCGAAACGCGCGAGAGGCCGACGTGGCGGCATGTGGCGGCGCATCCCGTATTCGCGTCGCTGCCGCGCGTATGGCGCAACCTGCGTATGCCCGCGCATCTGAAGCGCAACGAAGTGGATATATATCATGCGCTTACGGGCGAGATCCCGTGGCGTATGGCCTATTCGCCCCAACGGCTGGTGGTGAGCGTGGACGACGTGAGTTTCCTGCTGCATCCCGATGCCTTCGGGATGTGGGACCGCCTCGCCAAGCGGTGCCGATGCTATTTCAGTTGTCGGGTGGCGCATCGGGTCATAACGCCCGACGACCGTGCGCGACGCGCGCTCGCGGCCTTCGGCGTGGAGGACGGAAAGATAGTCGTGATGATGCCGTACGCCTCTCAAACCGGCGCCGACGCGTTCGGCGAGGCCGATGAAGAGCGTCTGCGGGAGCGTTACGAGTTGCCCGAACGATTCTTTTTGATGTCTGGCGCCGTCGTGGCGTCGGGAAGTTACGGCGAGGCGGTGGAGGCTCTCGCCGCGATGGCGAGGGACGGGCGATGCGGCTCGGACGTAGGGCTGGTCGTATGCGGCCGCCGCACGGAGTACTCCGACCGACTGTTGGAGTATGCCGACAAATCGGACGCCGCGGGACGGGTGAATATTATATATGAATGCGACGAACGCGATTTGGCGGCGTTGCGCTCGATAGCAACGGCGATGCTCTTTCTCCCGCAGACGGAGCGTTCGGCGCAGACGGTGATCGACGCCGTTACGGAGGGCGTGCCCATGATCGCGAGCGACAGGGAGAGTTTCCGCGATGCCGTCGGCGATGCCGTGTTGTATGTCGATCCCTTTTCGTCCGACGAGATCGCCGACGCGATGACGATGTTGCTGAACGACGAGATGTGCGCCGCGCGGTTGGGCGAGGCCATGCGTCGACGCGCCGCCGAGTGGTCGCCCGAGAGCGCGGCGCGGCGGTTGGTGGAGATATACGGATCGTTGTAAGTGAATTTATTCGGGTCTCAGGCTACCGCCCGAATACATTTCGTCATTCCACATTTTGCAGCTCGGAAGAGTTGTAAAATGAATGGAATCTCTTGCGTCGAATTTCTCGTTTGAGATGCCAATCTTCACTGCGCTCGGTGGCATGACGTTTATATTCGGAAATTATTTTTGCTTTTCAAGAAAAAGTACTACCTTTGTTCTTGCAAACAATTTCTTATATTACCTTTATTACTAATTGGTTTCGTTGGTGAAATCATACTAACAAGTATGCGCAGAGCCGTTGGGGTTTAGCGACCCGCGAATGGCACACTAACGAACCCGTAAAAAGGTAAAGGAGTTGTTTGCAGCTGCGCATATTTTTTATTTATGCAAACAACTCCTTTAGTCCGCGTTACTACGCAGACAAGCCGCAAGGCCGACCGCAGGCGGTTCCCGCCGTGCAATGATCCTATTCATTTCCATTCACATCCGCCCGATTGACAAATATTTATCAATCAACATCTTTATTCTCTTTGTTGCGCCTCGCGCGCGATAAGGACAGCCACTTTATTATCTAATCCGAAACAAAAATTACAATGGGAACGAATCAAAAACACATGCAGGAGCAGCCTGCACAAAATATTTTAGCGACAACCGCTATCGAAGAACCGAAACAGCAATCGTACGACCCTTTGAAAGCCGCTCGAATCGCCGAAACACTCGCAGAATTGCTGGACCCCGAATATATCCTGCTGTTCGGGAAACTCGCCGACGGAACGCCCCACAGCGATATTCTCGCATACGACTTATTGGCGGTAACCGACGGCCCCGCGCATTACAGTTGGTACGACGCAAAACGATATTTGAAGATGAAACTCCCCTACATCGGACATGGCGCGCCGTATATTAATTTGTATATACATACGAGACACGATATAGAAACGAGAAACGTTCCGTTCTTATATTTCGCACGAAAAGAGGGGATTGTATTGCATTCCCGCAGTCGAAAGGTTGCCCGACCGCGCGACAAGTTCGATTTCGGTTATGCGGCATCGCTCGCGATGAAGTATGCGAACATCTTTATGCCGTTGGCCGACAAGCTCGCGGGTTATGCGGAACGGAATCTCGATCGGGATCATGCACGCGAATCGGCTTATGCTATGGCGCAGGCGGCAGTATATTATTATAGGACTCTGTTTTATGTCTACCACGGATTCGAAGCGGACAGTTGCGATGTGCGGTATTTGCACCACCGTTTGCGCACTTTGTCTGGCGAGTTGCCTTTGCTGTTCGAGTCGGACGAATACTATCCGAAACAAACGCTACATTGCCTAAACAATTTTGCGACATATGCACCGCACGATCCCGATTTCTTCGTCGAGACCGAAGAATTGGCGCGGCACTTCGTCCTCGTGAAGCGGTTAGGAGAGATAGCTAAGCGATTATGCAATAGGCGAATGGAATTATATGCCAAACGATAAAACAACCGCTGCGGGACCCGAAAATCCCGCAGCGGTTTTTATATTGTTCGGGGGCCGCCCACTAAATCAATCTCAACAGATGGATCGACGCGACGTAAGCCACTATGAAGCAAACGATGAATATGCCGACACCCTTACCGTTCTTCAGATTGGTCGACTCGGCGAAAGCCTTGTAGCTCCAGAAGATATACCACAAAAAGAAGAGCATCGACACCAACCCTATCGCTGAGACCGTTATCGGATATTTCAGGGCCGTATTCACGCTGCCGTCGGCCAGCAATCCCATGACGCTGCGGACTTTAGGTATCAAAAATATAATCATCGACACGTCGAAAGGTATTCGGGCGAAGAGGTTGAACGCCGCGACATCCCAAAAACGGATCTTCGACGACGAAGCCGCCAGCCCCGCCAGATACAGCACGACGGCAAAGACGGCCCACGCCGTAAGCTGGCGCGCGGTCGCCTGCAACAGATGATCGCCCGCGAAATTCATCTGCGTAAGCGACGTAAGGCGCATCCCAGCCTGCCAGAAAAGCACCGAAACGAGGATCAATGCCGCTATGCCCCAGCACAACGCTTGGCGCAACGGCAGGAAACGGAACGGATTAAGAATTTTATTCATCATAGCTTCAATATTTTGAGTTACCGACAAACCATACTTTCCGTCAAACATTCGACTTGTTCAATGCGGCTATAACCTCGTCCAGACGATTGCGCACCGTCGGGTAGCTCAACCCCATGCGCGACGCCATCTCCTTGAGCGACCCGCGGCAAAGCACGAAATCGCGCACGAACTCTCGGTCCTCGTCCGACAAACGCAACAACGCGGGCAGACGATAATCCCCCTCGATACTCGTATCGCATGCCGCGCAGCGCATGGCATGCACCCGCAACATTCCGCCGCACGACGGACAGATTTTAGGCAGCTTCTTTTCCATATTGTTTCGAGATTTTCACAAAATTAATACAAAACTAAATAAAATGCAACTCTACTTTAATTTTATTAAACATGATTTAAATAAAATTAAAGCGAAGTTGCAAAATACGTCGAGCCGCACGCACAAAAAAAAGAGCTGCCCGACTCCGCGGGCAGCCCATTCGTTACTATTCGTCGAACGACGACTATTGACCTTTGGCATTAAGCTCCTCGAATATCTTGTTGTACTTCTCGTACTTGGCCTGCATACCCTCCTCGTCGCGAAGACGGAACGTAAGAGCCTTCAGCGACTCGACGGTGCGTTTGTCGTTGGGATTCAACTCGTAAGCCTTCTCCAGATAGGGAACGCCCTCCTTGTAGGCCTCGGTCACCTTCTGCTGGTCCTCTTTCCAAGCGGTATTGCTCTTGTAGTCGCGCTTGTTCATCTCCTCGTTCATGCCGTCGGCGCGAGCGATGTAGAAATAACCGATGTAGAACATGGCCTGAGCGTCGTTGGGATCGATCTCCACGACCTTCTTGAACGACGCGATGCTCTCCTCGTAATTCTTAAGGCTGGAGAAGATACGACCGCGGCCGAACCACAGATCCTTGCTCTTGGGATCGCGCTGCAAAGCGCCGTCGACCATCTCGATCAACTCCGAAGGATCGCCCACCGAGCTCTCGACGGTGTATACGTTGATAAGACACTCGATGATACGGTCGTTCTTGGGGAACTTGGCCAAACCCTCCATCAACATATTCTTGGCGCGCTGCATGTTGGCTGCGCGAACAGGCGAGTCGGTCTGTCCGTAATATGCGTGGTAGAGATAGTAGTAGATATTACCCTCGGCGTCGGTATAACCGCTCTCCAAGGCCTTGTTCAGGGCGTCGGCGCCCTTGGCGAACGAATCCTTGTGCTCGGCGCCGTCGACAACGTAGAGGTAACCCGCATAATAGAGGTACAAGGAGTTCTTCTCACCCGTGAAAGCGGGGCTCTCCTGCACGCCGTAAGCCGACGCGAAGTCGTATGCGGCCTCGCCGTAACGGCCCGCGCTCATATTCACGTTACCGCTCTGCGAATAGTAGTTCTCGACCTGCTTCAAACCCTCCAAGACCTTGTCGCCGCTCTTCTTGTCCAGCTCGAAAGCCTTGTTGTACGAAGCCACGGCCACCGCAGCCAAGTCCTCGTCCTTGATCTGCTGCGTCGGAATCCATGAGAAGATCTTGCCGTCGGCCACATAAATCTTCAACCACGGATAGACCAGCTCAGTGCAAGCCTTGCCGTTGAGCGTCACACCCTCGTTGGTGGCCTCGGGCTTGCCCAAGTTGAGCGTGGCCATGCTCATCTCCATATCCTGAAAGATATCTTTCGTGGGTGCGGCCGCAGCCTCGTAGTAGGCCTTGCCGCGATTGATCCACGTGGCGGCTTTCGCCCCCTTCTTCGCGTCGGCCACATCGGCATCGCATTTCGCCAGTTTCGACAAAATCGCGTCCTTGTTGACCTTCTGCGCATTTGCCATTGGTGCCGCCATAAACGTTACGGCCATCACCGCGAAAATCAATTTTTTCATAATTAATCTTTTAATGAAAAACGTGTTCTTTAATATGTTTATTGTCCTTACTCTTTGTTCTCGGCGTTGTCGGCGCTCTCCACGACGGCCGTTTCGGCGTTATCTGCAACCACTGTGCCCTCTTCGTTCGCGACGGTCTCTTCCTCCTCGCTCGCGGGAACGGCCATGACCGACGCGATGGCGTCGCCCTCGCGCAGGTTGATTATGCGCACGCCCTGCGTCGCGCGGCCCGCCAGACGGATCTGCGACACCTCGGTGCGGATCGTCACGCCCGAGCGGTTGATTATCATCAGGTCGTTGTCGTCCGTAACCGACTGGATAGAGATCAGTTCGCCCGTCTTCTCGGTGATGTTGATCGTCTTCACGCCCTTGCCGCCGCGATTGGTGATACGGTACTCGTCCAGATCGGTACGCTTGCCGTAACCGTTTTCCGAAAGCACCAGCACATCCTTCTTGGCGTCGGGCTCGATGCAGATCATGCCTACCACCTCGTCGCCCTCGTCGAGCGCGATACCGCGCACGCCCGCGCCGACGCGGCCGATGGCGCGCACCGTGCTCTCGTTGAAGCGGATGGCCTTGCCGCCGCGCGCCGCGATCATGATCTCGGCATTGCCGCTGGTGATCTTGGCCTCGATCAAACGGTCGCCCTCGCGGATGACGATGGCGTTCACGCCGTTCTGACGCGGACGCGAATAGGCTTCGAGCTTCGTCTTCTTGATGACGCCCTCGCGGGTGCACATCACTATGTAGTTATTGTCGATATATTCGGCGTCGTTCAGATTCTTGGTGTTGATATATGCGCGCACTTTGTCGTCGGGCTCGATCTGGATGATGTTCTGTATGGCGCGACCCTTCGAAGCACGCGTACCCTCGGGAATCTGGTAGACTTTGAGCCAGTAGCAGCGTCCCTTTTCGGTGAAGAACATCATCGTGTTGTGCATCGAGGCCACATATATGTGTTCGATGAAATCCTCGTCGCGCGTCGCGCTGCCCTTCACGCCCACGCCGCCGCGGTTCTGCGTGCGGTACTCGGCCAGAGGGGTGCGCTTAATATATCCCAAGTGCGAGATGGTTATAACCATGTCGTCGTCGGCATAGAAATCCTCGGGGTTAAACTCCTCCGAAGAGTATATTATCTCGGTGCGGCGCTCGTCGCCGTACGTCCGCTTCATCTCCGTAAGCTCGTCCTTGACGATCTGCATCTGCATATCCACGCTGCCCAGCACGTCGTTGAAGTAGGCGATCTGACGCTCCAGCTCGTTGCGCTCGGCCTCCAGCTTGTCGCGCTCCAGACCCGTCAACGCGCGCAGACGCATATCCACTATCGCGGCGGCCTGAATGTCGCTCAGACCGAAACGCTCCATAAGGGTCGACTTGGCCTCGTCGATATTCTTCGACGAACGTATGATGTGCACCACCTCGTCGATATTGTCCTGCGCGATGAGCAGACCCTGCACGATGTGCATGCGGTCCTGCGCCTTCTTCAAATCGAAGCGCGTGCGACGCACGATCACGTCGTGGCGATGCTCGACGAAGTGTTTTATAAGGTCTTTGAGGTTGAGCAGCATCGGACGGCCGTTCACCAGCGCGATGTTGTTCACGGCGAAAGACGTCTGCAACTGAGTGTTCTTGAACAGCGTGTTGAGAACCACGTTCGCCGAGGCGTCGTGCTTGAGGAATATGGTGATACGCAAACCGTTGCGGTCGCTCTCGTCGTTGATGTACGAGATGCCCTCGATCTTCTTCTCGTTGACCAGCTCGCCGATCTTCTTAATCATCTCGGCCTTGTTGACCATGTAGGGAATCTCGCTTACGATGATGCACTCGCGGCCGCTCGCCGTGGTCTCGATCTCGGTGCGGGCGCGCATCAACACGCGGCCGCGACCCGTGAGCAGAGCCTCTTTGACACCCTCGTAACCATATATCAACGCGCCCGTCGGGAAGTCGGGACCCTTGACGTATTGCAGCAGCTCCTCGCACTCGCAATCGGGGTTGTCGATATAGGCGCAGCAAGCGTCGACCACCTCGCCCAGATTGTGCGGCGCCATGTTGGTGGCCATACCCACGGCGATACCGCTCGCGCCGTTCACCAGCAGCAACGGAATCTTGGTAGGCAGCACAGTGGGTTCCTTTATGGTGTCGTCGAAGTTAGTGGTCCAGTCAATGGTCTCCTTGTCGATATCGGCCATGACCTCGTCGGTGATCTTCTGCATGCGTGCCTCGGTATAACGCATGGCGGCGGCAGAGTCGCCGTCCATGGAGCCGAAGTTACCCTGACCCTCCACCAACGGATAACGCATGGCCCAATCCTGCGCCATACGCACCATGG
Organism: uncultured Alistipes sp.; assembly: GCA_910587675.1. Lineage (GTDB taxonomy): Bacteria > Bacteroidota > Bacteroidia > Bacteroidales > Rikenellaceae > Alistipes. The sequence continues at coordinate 269,049 of CAJUMU010000001.1, forward strand.
CCTCGTAAACCGAGCTGTCGCCGTGGGGGTGGAACTTACCGAGCACGTCGCCCACGATACGGGCAGACTTACGGGTGGGTTTATCGGAATAAAGGTTGAGTTCGGCGCTCATATCGTAAAGTATGCGTCGGTGCACGGGCTTCAGACCGTCGCGCACATCGGGCAACGCACGAGACACGATAACCGACATCGAATAGTCGATATAGGCCGACTTCATCTGCTCTTCTATATTGATAGGGATTATCTTTCCCTCCAATCCGGCATTCTTTTCTTCTTCAGTCAACATGTTTAATCTATTTACCGTTTAATGCGCAAAAGCGCATTTTTAAGTAAACAAAAGTAATATTTATTTTGCAAATAACCAATTTTGGCCCCGAATTTCGCATCGATCCGAAACATTCGGACCTCATACGTCTCGTTTTCGGCCGTTTTCGGCCGATTTGAGCGCATAAAAAAATTATCCCGACAAGGTGTCGGGAGAAAACGGGGTTTCGGAGGAGAGGAGGGGGGGGGCAGTTCGCCGACGGCGGAGGACGCAAGCGAGCGTCAAGCGAGTTGCAGTCCGCCGCGGCGGGGCGGCGGCGAACTGCCGACATCGCATGCGATGTCGAAATAAAACGATCTATCTGAAATCGATCATCTCGTAATCGCGGCAGGTCGAGCGGTCGAAACGCCGGACGGCCTCCGCCGAGCCGTAAATGTCGGTAATGCGCACCGTAACACGGTCGTCGTAAAGCGAATAGGCCACCGACGAAGGACGGCCCGTCGACTCGGACACGGTAAGGTAGATATCGCCCTCGATCTCGGGATCGACGGCACGCAGATGCAGCGTCACTTCATCGCCGTCGCGCGACGCCACCTCCGACCGATAGTCGGTGCCGACGAAATCGAAGCAGCGCGTGGGATTGTCGAGTATGTTGCGGCTCGCAGCATCCATGTCGTCGACGCTCACCTCCTTGCGCGCATGGTTCACCTCATAACGCGTCTTGCCGTCGGAATAGACCTCGGCGTTGTCCACCGCTATATAATATACGTCGCCCGACACCGCATAGCGGCCCGACGACGCATAATCACCCGACGTGAGCACGAACGACACGCCGTAATCGCCCAACTTCTTCACGTAATCGGCCGTGCGGCGCAGGATGGCCTGCGCATCGTCGGCGGCGCGACAGCTGCCGATCGCTGCCAGCAAAGCGAACAAAATAATAATCGAACGTTTCATAAACACGCTGTTAATTTTATGTCTCAGGCGGCTCGCGCTCCGCGTCCTCGGGACGCCCGCCGCCACACTCCGTCGGGCGAGCGTCAGAACACTCCCAGATCCTGCAACTTGGCCTCCAAAGAGGGCAGATCGTAAAACTTTATTTCGCGGGGTTTGGCTCCTACCTGCGGCCCCACGATACCCGCGCGCTCCAACTGCAACATGATACGGCCCGCGCGGTTGAAGCCCACTTCGTAATTGCGCTGGATCGACGAGGTGGAGATCATGCCGTTGGTAACGGCCGCGCGCGCTATCTCGCCGAACAGCACGTCGTACTTGACGGGCGCGCCGCTCTCGCCATCCGAGACGCCCGACGAACCGCCGCCCTCGCCCGCGTCGGGAACGTAATCGGGCAACGGATAGGCCTCGGTATAACCCTGCTGCTTGGCGATGAAGTCCACAAGACGCTCCACCTCGCGGGTCTCGACCAGACCGCACTGTATACGAGTCAACTCGCCGTCTTTCGAGAATAGCATATCGCCGCGTCCGATGAGCTGGTTGGCACCGGGCTGGTCGATTATGGTGCGCGAGTCGATCATCTGCATCACACGGAAAGCGATTCGCGCGGGGAAGTTGGCCTTGATACCTCCCGTGATGATCTTCACGTCGGGACGCTGCGTGGCTATGATAAGATGGATGCCCACGGCGCGCGCCTTCTGCGCCAGACGCATCACGGGCACCTCGACCTCCTTGGCGGTCATGATAAGGTCGGCGAACTCGTCGACGATGACCACTATGTAGGGCAGGTAGCGGTGACCCTTCTGCGGGTTGAGCCGACGTCCCACGAACTTCTCGTTATACTCGACGATGTTGCGCGCCGTCGCCATCTTGCACAGCTCCAAACGGCGGCCCATCTCCTCGACGAGCGAATTGAGAACGTAAACGGCCTTCTTCGGATCGGTCACGATAGCCTCGTCCTCCGACTCCATCTTGGCCAGAAAATGGCGTTCGAGCTTGTTGTAGACCGAGAACTCCACCATCTTGGGGTCGATCATGACGAACTTCAACTGCGCGGGGTGCTTGCGGTAGAGCAACGAGGTGATGATGGCGTTAAGGCCCACCGACTTACCCTGTCCCGTCGCGCCCGCCACCAGAAGGTGGGGCATCTTCGCCAGATCGAACGTGAAGTTTTCGTTCTGAATCGTGCGCCCGATCACCACGGGCAGCTCGGCTTTAGAGTTCTGGAACTCCTCCGAACAGATGGCCGAGTACATCGAAACCACCTGCTTGTCGCGATTGGGCACCTCGATACCGATGGTTCCGCGACCCGAGATGGGAGCTATGATTCGTATACCCAACGCTTTGAGGCTCTGGGCTATATCCTTTTCGAGTCCCTGAATCTTGGCGATCTTCACGCCCTGCGCCTGCACGATCTCGTACAGAGTGACCGTGGGACCCACCGTGGCGTGAATGTCGACTATGGGGATGCCGAAATACTTCAACGTCTCCTCGATACGGCACTTGTTGTCGTAAATCTCGGCGTCGCTCACCTTGTGCGGCGACTTGTAGTCCTCCAACAGCGAAGCGTAAGGCTTGCGGTAACTCTCCAGATCGCGCAGAGGATCGTACAGATCGTCGACGGCGATATCGCTCTCGTCTACCCTGCTCACCTCGCGCTCGTGGACCGTAACCACAATACCGCCATCCTCCGCCTCCGCTCGCTCCTCGTCGCGCTCCTCCGCGGGCGCAGGCTCGTAAGCAGGCTCGACGGCGGCCGAGGCGATGTCGGGCGTCCCGTTCACCGCGGCGGGCGGAACATTGCGCGGGATGACGGCGAAACCCTCCTCGTCGAACTCGGTCTCCTGCGGCTCGCGCACCTCGTCGTCGGACAGCAAGGCATTCACGTCGATATCGTTCGGAACGGCCCCGCCGTGAGGGATGACGATGAATCCGTCGTCGTCGGGTTCGGGCAATACCGCATCATCGGATGCCGCGGCATCCGAAGCGGTCGGCTCCTCGACGCTCCTCGGCTCCTCCGCCACGCTCGCACCTGCTGTGTTCATCATCATGGCGGCGCGTTCGTTGATGGTCATGACGCGTTCGCCCGACTCCGCAGAAGCCGCGGCCGCGTAAGATTGCGCGGGAGTCGCGGCAGGCGCGGGCGACGACGGACGTCGCTCCGCCTCGGGTTCGCGACGCTCCTCCGCGAACGGAGACTCCTCCGCATCGTCGATTTCGTTGCTCTCATAGCTCTCATCCTCCTCCGTCTGCTCGGAATCCTCGTCGCGACGGCTCTTTATCACACGGTCGCGAACCACCGACACCAGCCGTTCGCTCTGGCTTACCATCTTGTCGCTCGCGTTATTGACGGTGCGTATGAAGTTGCGATTTATGAATACGCCCGTGAGGATCCACCCCGCGAGCAGGACCAGAACGGTGCCGAACACCCCGATGAAGAGGACCAGATCGGCTGCGCACGCATGCCCGAAGAGTCCGCCGATATCGTGGCTCACCGAGAACTGCGAGCCGATGAATCCCATCGTGAGCGCGCCCATCACCAGCAGCAACGCCGCGCTCAAGGCGAAGTGGTTGAGACGGAGGCGTTTCTTGCGGAAGATGCGCCACCCGACGACGGTTATGACGACGGGCAGAATTATGCCAAACACGCCGAACGAGCGGTCGACGACCAGATAGGCCACCGAAGCTCCCGAGCGGCTGCAAATATTCTCGAAAGGCACCTCGACGCCCGACAGCGCGGCATCGTTGCGCAGAGCCGACAGATCGGACGACCAGTGGAAAAAGTGGGATACCACCGAACATACGGCGAAGACGCCGAACACCAGCAACACGAATCCCAGTATCCACAACATATTGTCGTTGGATGCCGCAGGCGCCGCCTCGGGGCGGTTCTTGACGGATGTTTTTTTAACTCGTTGTGCCATAAAAAACCTAAAGAGGGCATGGGCCCCGTTAATCATATAATTATAACTCCGCGGCCGTCAGATGCCGAAAGCCTTGCGGCGCAGCCGCTCGCGGTAGGCGTCGTCGGCGAAAGTGAGGAACTCGAACACGGGCGTCGCCTCGCCCGAAGCGTGCATGTCGTACTCCGCGAGCAAACTCTCCACCCGCTTCTCCACCGCCTCGCCCGAATCGATGATCTCCACGCCTCGGTCGCCGACCACGCGCTTTATCGTATCGCGCAGGAACGGATAGTGCGTACATCCCAGCACTATTATGTCGGCCCCTTCGGCGATTACGGGATCGACCACGGCGCGAACCGCGGCCTCCGTCTCGGGAGCATTCTCGGCGTCGGACTCCACCGCCTCGACGAAGCCGCGCCCCACGGCCTTAACAACCCGCACGCCGCCGCCGTAACGCGCCAGCGTGGAGAGGAACTTCGCGCCCGTGAGGCTCCGTTCGGTGGCGACGACCCCCACCACCCCCGTCCGCGTACGTTCGCAGGCGGGTTTCACGGCGGGTTCGAGCCCCACGAAGGGGATGTGGGGGAACGTCGCCCGCAGATGGCTTATAGCCGCCGAGGTCGCCGTGTTGCAGGCCACCACGATCAACTTACACCCTCTGTCGATCAACACCCGCACGGCATTCACGGCCAATTCGCGGATGCGATCCTCCGCAAGCGAGCCGTAAGGGCAGTTCTTGCCGTCGCCCAGATATATCAACGACTCCTCGGGCAGGGCGCGATGTATCTCGCGCCACACCGACAATCCGCCGAATCCCGAATCGTAAACGCCTATGGGTGAATCATTCATCGCCGCGGATCGTAGAAAGTACCGTTTCTATCAATTCGGCGTCGCTGCGCTCGGCGCAGTCGACGCAAAGCCTCGCGCGCGAATAAAATGGCTCGCGCTCGGCCATGTTGGCCGTCATGAAAGCTATCAGCTCCTCGTCGTCGAGGTCGCGCAGCTTGGGACGCTTGCGCCGCCCGTGGGGACTCAGGCGCGAGGCTATCTGCTCGGGCGTGCGACGCAGATACACCGTTACGCCCGCCTCGTTCATACGCTCCATATTGTCGCGCCACACGGGGGCTCCGCCACCCGTGGAGACGATCATATCCTCCTCCGATTCGGCCAGCTCGTCGATCAGCCGCCGCTCCCGCGAACGGAAATACTCCTCGCCCTCGTAACGGAAAATATCGGCTATCGACGCCCCCTCGCGCTCCTCGATCGCAGCATCCATGTCGACGAAACGCAGCCCCGTCGCATGGGCCAGCTTACGTCCCAGCGAGGTTTTGCCGCACCCCATATATCCGATAAGAAATATCTTCATAGCCGCGTGGTTGCGTGTCAAAACAAATTAAGCTGCTCGGTCTCCGACTCGTCGCCGCCGTCGGGATCGTCGTATCCCGCGCCTACCGCAGCGTCGTCGATATCCTCGGCGGCGTCGACCTCCGGCGTCTCGGGCTCTTCGGGTTCGGGCGTCGGCTCGGGCTCGACGAAAGTAAGCGACGCCACGTCGTAGGTGGTTATGCGCTTGCCCTTGGCTCGGTGGCTCTTGATGCCCACGAACGTGTCCACATCCACCTCGTCGTCGGGACGCGAGGCGTGAGCCCCCTTGTACGACACCACCAGCTTCGCGCCGTCGCAACAGGTGACGGCCACGAGTTCCATCGTCGAATCGTCGTCGAGGAAAGGTTGCAGGCGCTCGCTCGCTTCGAGCTGGAAACGCTTCATGTAATAGTATCCCTGCTCGCGGTCGAAGTAGCAGAGGCTGTACACACGCCCCGCCACATAACGCTCCACACGCACCGTATCGTCGGGGAAGTGCTGGCTCACGTTGAAGCCCGTGATGTAGTATTGGTATTTCGAGGTCCACACCACGATCTTGTCGTCGCCCTTGAACTCGCCGAGAAGCGCGCCGCGCCCGTCGGTGTTCAGGCGGCGAACATCCTCGTCGTACCAGATATTCTGGCCCCCGAGCGTCGAGGCTCCGCGCTCCTTGAGCACGATTTTGTGGATTCCGTAACGCGAGAAGAGGTTGCCCTGACTCTGGCGGCCCTTGATGCCGACGGTCGAGAAATCGAGGTCGACGATCACCTTCTTCAGGCGCGGGCGCGGGCGGAAATAGATCTTCAGCACCTCGGCCTCTCCGTTGGGGTTGACCGACATGTAGAGGATCTCGCTCTTGGGGGTACCCTTCGTCAAATCGTACTCCTTGTCACGCGTAATGCTCTTTATGGCGCAACGCTTCATCATTATGGCCCCGCCGCGGCCGTCGCGGTAGAGCACGTTGTAGATCGTGCGCTCGTCGTTGCGCTTGAACACTCCTATATAATATATGTTCTTGTCGAAGAAAGCCTTGTCGCTCACCTTGGTTATGATGTAGCGGCCATCCTTCAGGATTACTATCACGTCGTCGATATCGCTGCAATCGCACACGAACTCGGCATCCTTCATGCCTTTGCCGATGCCGAAGAAACCCTCGGCGCGGTCGACATAGAGTTTGGCGTTAGTAACGGCCACCTTCGTCGCCTCGATGGCGTCGAACTCGCGGATCTCGGTGCGGCGGTCGCGCCCCTTGCCGTACTTGTCGCGGATACGCTCGTAATAGGCCACGGCATAATCGGTGAGGTGGTCCAGATCGTATTGAGTCGACTTGATATCCTCCTCGATCTTTCGGATCTCGTTATCGGCCTTGTCGGAGTCGTAACGCGATATGCGGATGAACTTCAACTCCGTGAGACGCTGCACGTCCTCCTGCGTCACCTCGCGGCGAAGCAGCTTCTTGAACGGCTCCAACCCCTTGTCGACGGCGGCGTACGCCTCGTCGTGCGAGCGGCAGCCCTCGATGAGCTGGTAGAGCTTGTTTTCGATGAAGATGCGCTCCAGCGACGCGGCGTGCCACGCCTCGTTGAGTTCGTGCAGGCGTATCTCCAGCTCGCGCCCGAGCAGCGCGCGAGTATGGTCGGCCGAGCGGCGAAGGATCTCCTTCACCCCCAAGAAATGGGGCTTCTCGTCGCAGATGACGCACGAGTTGGGCGAGATCGACACCTCGCAATTGGTGAACGCGTACAGAGCGTCGATGGTCTTGTCGCTCGACTCGTCGTTCGCCACGTGGATCACGATCTCCACCTTGTCGGCCGTAAGGTCGTCGACGCGTTTGATCTTGATCTTGCCCTTTTCGTTGGCCTTGATGATAGACTCCTTGACCGACTCCGAAGTGGTCGAGTAGGGAATCTCGGTTATAGAGAGGGTGCGTTTGTCGATCTTGGAGATGCGCGCGCGCACCTTAACCACGCCGCCGCGCAGACCGTCATTGTAACGGCTCGCGTCCATCAATCCTCCCGTCGTGAAATCGGGCAGCAGCATGAAATCCTCGCCTCGCAGATGGGCTATGCAGGCGTTTATCAACTCGTTGAAGTTGTGGGGCAGGATCTTCGACGCCAAACCCACCGCGATGCCGTCGGTTCCCTGCGCCAGCAGTAGCGGGAATTTTATGGGCAGCGTAACGGGCTCCTCGTTGCGGCCGTCGTAAGAGCGCATCCACTCGGTGGTCTTCTTGTTGAAAACCACGTCGAGCGCGAATTTCGACAGACGCGCCTCGATGTAACGTCCCGCGGCGGCATCGTCGCCCGTGAGGATGTTGCCCCAGTTGCCCTGACAATCGATCAGCAGATCCTTCTGCCCCAACTGCACCAGCGCGTCCTTGATCGAGGCGTCGCCGTGGGGGTGGTACTGCATGGCCTGACCCACGATGTTGGCCACCTTGTTGTAACGGCCGTCGTCGCAGCACTTCATGGCGTGGAGAATACGACGCTGCACGGGCTTCAAACCATCCTCGACATGGGGCACGGCACGCTCCAGAATCACATACGAAGCATAGTCCAAGAACCAGTTCTTGTACATGCCCGTGAGTTTGTGCAGATTGCCCTCCTCGCCGTAGACGCGCTCGAACTTGCTCCGCATGCCCGCCGCGACTCGCTCGTCGATCGGCAGTTCGTCGGCGCCGATATCCTCTTTCATATCCTTATCCTCTGACATTGGGGGTAATTTTTTCGTTTTACGTTATGCGATATCCTCCTCGACCAAATCCTCCTCGATACGCAGGTTGTCGATGATGAAACCCTGACGCTCGAAGGTGTTCTTGCCCATGTAGAACTCCAGCAGGTCGGAGATGGGGTCGTCCTTCGTGAGACGCACCCTATCGAGACGCATGTTCTCGCCTATGAGATCCTTGAACTCGTCGGGCGAGATCTCGCCCAGACCTTTGAATCGGGTTATCTCGGCCGAGGCTCCGCACCGCTTCACGGCGCGCTGACGCTCCTCCTCGGAGTAACAGTAAAAATTCTCCTTCTTGTTGCGCACGCGGAACAGCGGAGTCTGGAGGATATAGAGGTGGCCGCTGCGGATCAGCTCGGGGAAGAACTGCACGAAAAAGCTGGTCATGAGCAGACGGATGTGCATGCCGTCAACATCGGCATCGGTAGCGATTATGACCTTGTTGTAGCGCAAGTTGTCCATGCTCTCCTCGATGTTGAGAGCCGATTGCAGCAGGTTGAACTCCTCGTTCTCGTAAACCACCTTTTTAGTGAGTCCGTAAGAGTTGAGCGGCTTTCCGCGCAGGCAGAAGACCGCCTGCGTCATGGCGTTGCGGCTCATGGTGATGGGCCCCATCGCCGAGAGTCCCTCAGTGATGAAGATCATCGTCTGCTCGGCCTGCTCGTTCTTGTCGGTGAAATGTATCTTGCAGTCGCGCAGCTTACGGTTGTTGATAGCGACCTTTTTGGCTGTCTCGCGCGCTTTCTTCTGGATGCCCGAAATGGCCTTGCGCTCCTTCTCGTTCTCGACGATCTTCTTCTGCAACACCTGCGCTGTCTCGGGGTGCTTGTGCAAATAGTTGTCGAGGTTCACCGCGAGAAAATCGCCCACGAACTGCTGCATCGACACGCCTGCGGCCACCTCCTTCGATCCCAGACGTATCTTGGTCTGCGACTCGAACACGGGGTCGTTCATCCTGACCGAAACGGCCGCGATGATCGACGTGCGCACGTCCGAGGGGTCGTAATCCTTCTTGTAGAACTCCTTCACCACCTTAGCTACCGAAGCGCGGAACGCCGCCTGATGAGTGCCGCCCTGAGGCGTGTACTGGCCGTTGACGAACGAATAATAGCTTTCGCCGTAACCCGTGCCGTGGGTAATCACCACGTCGATATCGTCGCCCGAGATGTAGATCGGGGGATACAGAGGCTCCTCCGACAAGTTGTCGTTCACCAGATCGAGCAGTCCGTTTTTCGAGACGAACTCGCGGCCGTTGAGTACTATCTTGAGGCCGAGATTGAGGTAGGTGTAGTTGCGCACCAACTGCTCGACGTAATCCATGTTGTACTCGTATCGGCCGAAGATCTCCTCGTCGACACGGAAACGGATCATAGTACCGTTTCGTTCATCCACGCCGCTCTCCCACCGATCCGAGAGCTCCAAACCTTTGGCGAACGAGACCGTATGCGCCTCGCCCTCGCGCACCGAACGCGCCGTGAACTCGCTCGAAAGCATGTTCACCGCCTTGACGCCCACACCGTTAAGGCCCACCGTCTTCTTGAACGCCTCGCCCGAATACTTGCCTCCCGTGTTCATCTGGCTCACCGCCGCCGAAAGCGACTTGAGGGGAATGCCGCGGCCGTAATCGCGCACCGTCACCACGTTGTCCTCGATGGTGATCTCGATGCGGTCGCCCGCACCCATGATGAACTCGTCGATGGAGTTGTCGACCGTCTCTTTGATAAGCACGTAGATTCCGTCGTCCGACTGCGAGCCGTCGCCCAACTTGCCGATATACATACCCGGGCGCAAGCGCAGGTGCTCGCGCGGCGAGAGGGTTTTGATGGCATCGTCGTCGTATGCCGCCTGATTTTTATTATTTTTTACGTCACTCATATTCACGATTTCTATGCGTTACGCCGCCCGCGCGACCTCTCCTCCTCGGCGACCTCGGCGCGCAACGCGGCCAACGCCTCGATCATGTTTACGCGAACCTCCTCGGCCAGCGTCTTCACATCCGACGCCGCGACGCGCTCGGCCGACACGGGCGGCAGGACGCGGATGGCAATGCGATTGCTCCAGTTCATGCGCCAGCCCTTGAACGTGGCGCCCGTGCCCGTCATAACCACGGGCAGGATATCGACGTCGGCCTCCTTGGCGAGGTTGAAAGCGCCCATCTTGAAACGGTGTATCTCGCCGTCCTTCGAACGCGTTCCCTCGGGGAAAATCGCCACGCTCGCGCCGCGCGAAAGCCACAGTTTGCCGTCGCGGATAACCTTCGCCATGGCGGCTGCGGCGTTTCCGCGCTCGATGGGTATATCGCCGTGCACCAGCAGCATCGGGCCGAAGAACGGCAGACGGAACACTTCGCGTTTCGACACCCAGCGGAAATTGAGCGGCACTTTGTAGGCCGCGATTATATCGACGCCCGAGGTGTGGTTGAGCACCATCACATAGGGCTTGCGGCGGTCGATGTTCTCCAGACCGTCGATCGTACGTTTCAGACACGGAGGCATGCCGAAGAATACCCACGTCATGTAACGCGACAACTCGTGCACCCAACGGCGGCTCTTGTCGAAAGGATAGGTCACGGCGAGCGCCAGCACCGATACGACGCACCACACGGTGGTGTGGATTACGGTGAAAATATAGTAAAGAATCGATAGCATAATACGAATTTTCGGTTAAGGCGAATCATCTTGCAAATTTACTCTTTTTTGCGTCGACCGCCAAAAATCGAAGAAATATTTTCGGAATTTTCGGGCGCGGTCGGCCGGCCGAGGCAAGAGCGCGCGAGCATCGGCGAGATATGTGTATTATTGCGACTCTTTCGAGAGTCGCGCGGGCCGCAGCCTCGCCCCGCGAAGGCCCGCAACTCGTCATTCACTCGTTCGCGCGCCTCGCAGACTGCGTCACGAAAAACAGACACGCGTATGGTATGTTTTTCATTGTCGATAATATTGCGTATATTTGCGATATGCCGCGCGGACAACGGCGTCGGCAGACGTTTTGAAACAAATAAATAAAATTTCGACCATGTCGCTATTCTCTATTTTCGGAGGCGGAAACGCTCCTGCCTACCCCACCGACACGATCGTCGCGCCCGACGGCACCGAGGTGACTTTCACATTCTTCAAACACGCCTCGCTGAGCATCCGATTCGGCGAGAGATACATCTATACGGATCCCGTGCACCAATACGCCGAATACGCGCGCCTGCCCAAGGCCGATCTGGTGCTGGTCACCCATTCGCATTACGACCATCTGGACCGCGCCGCAATAGACGACATAACCACCCGCAACAGCTTGATAATATGCGACAAGACCTCGGCCGAAGCGCTCGAGGGCGAGTGCGTCGCAATGACGCCCTCGACTGTCGCGGAGCCGTTCGCAGGCGTCAGAATCGAGGCCGTGGCGGCGTACAACACCACCGAGGGACACACCGATTTCCATCCCGCCGCCCGCGAGGATTGCGGATACGTCATAACCCTCGGAGGAGGGTTGCGAATATACATCGCGGGCGATACCGAACCGACGCCCGAGATGGCGGCTTTGCGCGATATCGACGTGGCCTTCCTGCCCGTAAACCAACCCTACACCATGACCGTCGACCAAGCAGCGGAGGCCGTAAAAACTTTGCGTCCCCGAATATTCTACCCCTACCATTACGGCGAGGTGGACGAGAAGACCGACATCGAACGGTTGAAACGGGAGTTGCGGGACGTAACCGATGTGAGGGTATTCCCGATGGAGTAAATATCGATATCGCTATGCGATATCGGCAGTTCGCCGCCGCCCCCTTGCGGCGGACCGCAGACATAACAAATTTTCACCTGCAATATATGAAACGACGCCTGCCGTCCGATTGTTTTCGGACGGCAGGCGTTCGACTTTCCGACACTGCGAATTACTTGTTCTCCTTGCAAGCCTTTCGGTACAACATATATTCCACCACGAACGCCACGAGCAGGCCCAAGCCGCCGAGGCACAGCATGCTGCCGCCGAAAATCACCTCACGCGCATTGCTCCAATATTGAGCGTTAAAATGGAGGCAACGATCCAAAACAGCTCCCAGAAGAAGACCCGCCCCCATACCGAATATAAGGCCTCCTATGCGCAACGACCACGAGGCGGGATAAGAGAGACGCGGCGAACCCGATGTCGTCAGACCGCCGAAATTGAAGCCCAACCGAACCTGTTTCAGGTATTCGACCATCGAATTGCCGTCGATCTTGTCGACGATGGCCAAACGCTCCTTGCGGCAGATAAGAAGCTCGAAGAACTTGTAAATGAAAAATGCGACGATGCCGAATGTGACGGGAATAGAGATGAAATTCATAATCGTAATTTTTTGTTTTATTATTAATTTAGTTTGCGATCTTTGCGCAGCGGCTGAGTCCGCTCGGCGACGCTTTCGATATTTTAGACGCGGATACCGAAAAAAGGTTACAGAAAAAAACGAATGCACCCCGCTGTAACCTTTCGGCGCATGCGGCGTCTAAAATTACAGCCATGCAGGAAACCGAACTCATAAAGCGAATAGTCGCAGGCGACACGGAGTCGTTCGCCGCGCTTGCCGACCGTTATTCGCGTTCGGTGTACTCGCTGACGGCGCGCATAGTCGGCTCGGACAAAGATGCCGAGGAGCTGACGCAGGACACGTTCCTGAAGGCGTTCGACTCTCTCGACCGTTTCGACGGCCGCAGCACGTTCGCCACATGGCTCTACCGCATAGCCTGCAACACGGCGCTGTCGCACGTAAGGCGCAAGCGGAGACCCGTATGCCCTGTCGACGAGCGACGCCTCGCCGCTCTGCCCGACGACGAAGCCGAGAGGCTGGAAGATATCGTCGAGCGCGAGAGCAAGCTGGAGGCGTTGGGTCGCGCCGTCGAGCTGTTGGAGCCCGAGGAGCGCGCTTTGGTGACGTTGTTCTATTACGACGACCGTACCATAAGCGAGTGCGCCGCCGTAATGGAGCTGACGGAGGGAAACGTGAAGGTGCGCCTGCACAGAATAAGAAAAAAGTTGTATCTGCTCGTAAATGAACTGATCGATGGAAAGGAGTGATGCCATACGCCGCGCGATGCGGCAAACCGCGCAATACGAGTTGCCGTCGGGATTCACCCCGAGGCTTATGAAGCGTGTACGCGAACGCGAGCGGCGGCGCGAGACTTTGGAGACTCTGGCATATCTGTCGGGAGGCGTGGCGTGCTTCGCCGCCCTTATCGCGGGCTGCATATACGCGTGGATGCAATATATGGAATCGACACCGCGCGAGCAAATGTCGCCCGAGATGCCGAGCCTGCCCGAATTGCGTATCCCCGACATAAGCGCGGCATTCGAGGAACAGAATCAGATATGGCTGTTCATGGCGGCGGGATTCGTCATGCTGTCGGTGTGCGACATTCTGCTGCGCCGCAGATTAAGAGATTCGAATACGGGGAAATAATCTACTCGGCAAGCAGATCGGCGGCCAGCGACACGGCGCGGCGGAAAGCGTGTTCCTGCCCCTCTTTGGTAACGAACAGATGCACGCTCCCGCGCAAGAGCTCGCGATGCGCATCCACCTCGAGAGAGACCAATCTATCGACGAACTCCTCGCCCTGACTGCACAATATATCCCGCTCGGCGGCAACGAGCAGCGTGCGCGGCAACGCGGCCAGAGCCTCGTCGGAAGCGAGCGATACGGATATCATGGGATCGTCCTCGCGACCCGAGGCATACGCCCGATCGAACGCCTCCATCAATCGGCCGTCCAATGCGAATCCCGAACCATACGCCTCCCACGACGACGAATTATCCGCGCGGGCCGTCACGACGGGATAGAACAGCACAAGAGATTTTATCGGCGCGCCGCCCTCGGCCGCATTGCGCAACACCGCGGCTATCGCGAGATTGCCGCCCGAGCTGTCTCCGCCAACCGATACGAGCGCGGAATCGCCGCCGCGTTCGCCCGCAATGCGGCGAGCCGCCGCCAAAGCCTCCATGCAGTCGTCCAGTCCCAGAGGATAAGGGTGTTCGGGAGCCAATCGGTAATCCACCGCCAGAACCATAGCTTCGCCCGTCGCAGCCAGCGCGCCGCAGAAACGCGCGCAGCTTCGTATGCTGCCGAACGTCCAGCCCCCGCCGTGCAGATAGACCAGCAACGGCAGCGGCCGCCGCGCGGCGGCAGTCGGAACGTAAAGCCTCAACGTCGGCGTTATATACTCCGCCTCAACGCCCTTCGGCAACGGGGATTCGGTGTTGCGGGAAGCTCTCACCGCCCGCAACGGCTCGGTGTCGCCCTCGCATGCGCGCAACACCGCGTCGGCCTGCGCATCCTGCAACCCCGCGGGCATGGCGGCCAGAAACTCGTCGGCTTCGCGACGGAATATAGCGGCATCGCGGTCAGACGACGAGCAAGACGCGAACAAGACCGAAAAGAGAAACAGAGATTCGAGATTACGAATTACGGGAGCGGGTAAACGGATCATTTATTATATTTACTTGGGGAACTGTCTGTTTCGGAATTGCGGGTCGCGAGTCGTAGCCTGCGGAGAGAGCGATAGCGAGCCTCCGCGGGGCAGAGGCTACGGCTCGCGCGGCTCTAAAGAGCCGCAATTATATTACATATGTTCAGCCTCGGCAACTCGCGCTTCGCCCTCGACGGCCGCCGAGGATATGAAAATTCGCCTCTACTCCACATACAGAACGAGTCCTTTGAGATACTCGCCCTCGGGGTGGTAGATATTGATGGGATGGTCGGCGGGCTGGGTCAGCTGGTGCAGAATGCGCACCTTGCGTCCCGCGATGGCGGCCGCAGAGAATACGGTAGTGCGGAACAGCTCCTTGGTCACGGCCTGCGAGCACGAGAAAGTAAAGAGAATTCCTCCGCTCTTGATCTGCGACAACGCGCGGGCGTTTATCCGTTTGTAACCCTGCATGGCGTTCCCCAGCACTTTGTGATGCTTGGCGAAAGCGGGCGGGTCGAGAATTATCAAATCGTACTTGTCGCCTATGTGTTTCAGATACTCCACGGCATCGGCCGCGACGGCATCGTGACGCACGTCGTCGCCGAAGTTGAGGCGCATGTTCTCGTCGGCGAGCTGCACGGCGCGCTCCGAAGAGTCCACCGAGCATACCTCGACGGCTCCGCCCGCCGCGGCATAGACCGAGAAACCGCCCGTGTAGCAGAACGTGTTGAGCACCGTGCGCCCCGCCGAATAACGCTTCACCAACTCGCGGTTATCGCGCTGGTCGAGGAAAAAGCCAGTCTTTTGCCCCTCCTCCCAGTTGACGGCGAATTTGTGGCCGTTTTCGCTCACCACATGCGACTTGCGGTCGGAATGGCCCCGCAGATATCCGTCCACGGCGTTCAGCCCCGCCTTATAAGGCACCGTCTGCGAACTCTTGTCGTACACGGCCGAGAGACGCTCGCCGTAAATATCGAGAAGCGCGTCGGCTATATCCCCGCGTGAACGGTACATGCCTACCGAATGACACTGCACCACGGCCGTCGAACCGTATATGTCGACCACCAGCCCGGGCAGCGAATCGCCCTCGCCGTGCACCAGACGGTAGCAGTCGGTCGACGGATTATCCGTCAGCGACAGCGTGCGCCGCACGTCGTAAGCCACGGCCAAGCGGTCGCGCCACCAAGCCCCGTCGATCTTCTCGCGTTCGAACGACAGCACGCGCACCGCGATAGAGCCTATCTGGTAATGTCCGCGGGCAATGAAATCGCCCGATTTGGTATACACGTCGACCACATCGCCCTCGGCTATCCCCTCGTCGCCGCACTCCACGCGCTCGATGGCGCCCGAGAAGATCCACGGGTGGCGACGCAGGAGCGACTCCTCCTTTCCCCGCCGAAGATATATTCGCGCCGTTTCCGTATTCATTCCGTCATATCTTTGTCCCGCCGCGCGCCTCGGTGGGCGTGGCGAGTAATTTTTCGTAAATGCTTATGCACACCCAAGCGTCAGTCGCGGCGTACATCTTTTGCTGCGGCGTGAGCACGTTGGCCTCCCAGTTGCTCAGCCGCTGCGCTTTCGACACCCGCCGTCCGAGCACTATGGCCGACATCTTGCGCAGGCTCTTCTCCTCAATGCCCCACTCCCCCGCCATCTGCTGCAAATCGGCGAAGCCGCGCTCCTTGAAGTGGCGCAGGGCGTGCAACGCCCGCAGATCGCCCGCCACGTCGGCGCCGATCTTGACGATGCGGGGATTGCTCAATATCTTGAGTATCGAATTATGCAGTCGGGTGCGGCACAAACGTATCAGATAACAACGCTCGTGCGTGGAGAGCTGCAACAACGCCACCTTGTTCACCACTCCCGCCGTAAACGACGGCCGCGTCTCGGTATCAAACCCGATGATGCTCTGCGACGACAGATCGCGGCACGCGGCGGCGACCTGCCGATCGTTCTCCACCACCACTATCCGCCCCTCGAAACGTGCCGAGGGCAGTGCCGCTGTATCTTCGTTGGATATGGTGCGTTCGAAAGCCATGCTGAATATTTGGGAGTGCAAAGTTAACCAATAAATATTAGTTTACCGCTCGGCTCGACGGAAATTTTACCCTCGGCCCTCATTCTGTCGACCGATTCGGCCACCGCGCTCGGATCGGCCTTCAGGCGGCGGCACAACTCGCGCGCCGTAATCGGCTCGGCGCGTATGATCTCGGCCGCCGACTCCGCCAAATCGCGCGCGACGCTCTTGGCGCGACGCCGCTTGGCCAGACAGATGTCGCACACACCGCAATCCTCGGCCTCGGCGTCGCCGAAGTAGCGTTGAAGCACCGCGCTGCGGCACTCGGTCTCGTTGGCAGTGTAGGCGAGCATGTTTTCGAACCGCTCGCGCATCAACCGCTTGCGGTGCAGATAGGTGTCGGGCGAGATGTAGAGATCCTTGGTCGGCAGACGCTCCTCGTCGAAAAAGAGCATGGGCGAGGAGTTCGACGGGATGTAGCGGATGATGCGCATCTGCCACATGCGTTTCAGCAACTCCTTCACCCGCTCGACCGTATAGCCGCTCGCCGCGGCGATCTCGCGCTCGTCGATGGCGCGGAACTCGGTGAACACGCCGTTGTAGAGGCGCAGAACGGTGCGGATTATATGGTCGAGATCATTGCGGTCGACGCGGATCTTGTAGAGATCGTCGCGGCTGACGCAAAAGATTATCCGCGCGGGATTCTCCATCTCGTCGGTGAGGGTCATGTATCCGTTCTGCGCGAGCAGATCCATCGCCGCCTTCACCTTGCCGATATAGAGATGTTCGCGCGAGCAGAAATCGTGGATGTTGAAGACGAACGACGCGTAGAGTCCGTCGCCGACGGCCACCTGCACGTAATCGCACGCCTTTTCGTATATCGACTTTATATCCTCCAACGGCGGGAACTCGGCGTCGAACCGCTTCACGATCTTCGAATCGTCGTCCGAGGCCGCCAGCAGAACGGCATAGCTGCGGCGTCCGTCGCGACCCGCGCGGCCCGCCTCCTGATAGTAACTCTCCAGAGAGTCGCACATCGAATAGTGCACCACGAACCGAACGTCGGCCTTGTCGATACCCATGCCGAAAGCGTTCGTGGCCACCATAATGCGCACCTTGCCCGAGGTCCACTCCTCCTGCCGCATGGCGCGCTCGGCGTGAGGCAGTCCCGCATGATAGTACGACACGGAGTGCCCTTGCCCGCGCAGCGACTCGGCCATCTGCTCGCATCCCTCGCGCGTTCGCATGTAGATTATCCCCGACCCTTCGACACCTTCGACCACGCGCAGCAACTGTTCGCTCTTGTCATCCGTATGCCGCACGGCGTACGAGAGATTCGGGCGCGCGAAACTGCTGCGCAGGATGTTCGGCTCAGCAAATCCCAAACGCTCCATTATATCCTCCGCCACCAACGTCGTGGCCGAGGCGGTAAGGGCCAGCACGGGGGCGTCGGGAATGAGTCGCCGTATCTCGGCGATCCGGAGATACGACGGGCGGAAATCGTAGCCCCACTGCGATATGCAGTGCGCCTCGTCCACCGCCAGCAACGAGACGTTCATGCGCTGCACGCGCAGGCGGAACGCCTCCGAAGCCAGACGCTCGGGGGCGACATATAGAAACTTCACGTCGCCGAAAGCGCAGTTATCCAACGCAATATCCGTCTGACGGTATGAGAGTCCCGAATGCACGGCAACGGCCGAAACGCCCTGCCGCCGCAAGCGGTCGACCTGATCTTTCATGAGCGCGATGAGAGGCGTGACCACTATGCACAACCCCTCGCGGGCCAGCGTGGGCACTTGATAGGTGAGCGACTTGCCGCCTCCCGTGGGCATCAGGGCCAGCGTATCGCGTCCGTCGAGCACGGAGCGTATTATCGCCTCCTGCCCCGCGCGAAACTGCGTATAGCCCCAATGCTTTCGAAGCACCTCGGTCAAATCGGTATGTTTTCGGCCTGCAAATTCGTTCATATTGCGACAAAATTAACAAAAAACGAAGTCAATCCGCAGATTTTTCGCTATATTTGCGTCGAATAAAGCATTCGACCCCGATGAGAATCAAGCAGGGATACAAAGTGCGCGAAATGGCGGGCGAGAACGTCGTGGTGGCAAGAGGCTGCGGAACGGTCGACCTGACGAACATCATAACGTTCAACGACAGCGCATTGCTGTTGTGGAACGCTCTCGCGGACCGCGAATTCGAAGCCGAGGACGCGGCACGTATCTTGCTCGACAACTATTCGGTAGAGGCCCTAACGGCCGAACGCGACGCCCGCGCATGGGTAAACCGCATGATCGAATGCGATTTAGTGGAGAGCAAATGATGAAAAAGGCATTCCGAATATTCGCTGCGTTTACGATGCTCGCCGTCTATCTTGCGATGACGGTGAATGTCGCTTTTGCCGCGCTCATGTGCCGATGCCCCCATCATGCCGCCGTGCACCATGCGCATTGCACCCACTGCGCGGACTCAGGCCACGCGGGTTGCGCATGCCCCATCGACGGATTCGCGTTCACCGACGCGTGCAATTGCAACCATGACCACTCGACCTCGGTCGACCCCTATATCCAGCCGCGCACGTCGGACGACGACGATGCCGCACGCCACACGATTCAACCGATGACGGCCGCCCTGCTGCCGTCGAATATCCGAATAGCGCCGCCAATGGTGTCGCATCGTTCCTACGACGAACACGGCATACCGCTCATAGGCGACATACTCGCGCAAGGGCAGTCCCTGCGCGCCCCTCCCGCCGCGATATAATTATCCTTAACGCAAAGGATCGGCATACCTTTTATAATAAAGGCAGCATCGTTTACGTCGTTAATTATATCTGCAACATATTCAAAATGAAAATAATCAAGACTTTACTGTTCGGTCTCGTGCCGTTCACCATATTCGACGCCGCGGCGCAGAACGTCAGCGGCACCGTGCGCTCGGCCGACGGAGAAGCGCTCATAGGAGCCTCGGTATACTGGCTCGACACATCGGTAGGCACGGCCTGCGTCGCCGACGGAGAATTCACCATACACCGCGTCAAGGGCTACGACAAGTTAGTGGCCACATACATAGGTTACCAAAACGACACTGTGCAGGTAGCTGCGGGTGTCAACAGAGTCGATTTCACGCTCAAGAGCGACACCGAGCTCGAAACCGTGGTCGTGGAGAGCCAGCTCGGCAACTATGTCAAGCGCGACGGAATCCTGAAGGGAGAGACAATATCGTTCGCGGGCCTCTGCAAGATGGCCTGCTGCAACTTGGCCGAGAGTTTCGAGAACTCGGCGTCGGTGACCGTAGGATACAGCGACGCCATTTCGGGCGCGCGTCAGATCAAGATGCTCGGACTCACGGGCACCTACACCCAGATCCTCGACGAAAACCGCCCCGTGATGCGCGGACTCAGCGCACCCTATGCCCTCAACTACACCCCGGGCATGTGGCTCAACTCGATTCAGGTGTCGAAGGGCGTGTCGTCGGTGACGGCGGGCCACGAGGCCATCACGGGACAGATCAACATGGAGCACCGCAAGCCAACCGATGACGAGCGTCTGTTCCTCAACCTCTATTTCGACAGCGAGTTGCGCCCCGAGATAAACCTCTCGACAGCGTTCCCCCTCACGGCCGACAAACGCCTCTCGACGGTCATCATGGCCCACGGCTCGATGGACACCAAGTCGTATGACGAGAACCACGACGGATTCCGCGACCTGCCCGAGAGCGACCAGATAAACATAGCCAACAAATGGCTGTGGCAGGCCAAGAACGGCGCGCAGGTGCGCTGGGGATGGAAATATGTGCGTGAAAACCGCTTGGGCGGCCAGATGGATTACCGCAAGTCGCTCTACGACCAGATGCTGGAGGAGCAGTCGATTTACGGCTCGCGCATAGCCAACCGCGGCGCAAACGCCTATTTCAAGGTCGGCATGCCCGTCGGTGCCTCGGTGTATGACGAGGAGGCCGAGGACGAACTGCGTTCGAACGTGGCCTTCGTCGCCGACTACAACTATTTCAAGGAGGACGCATACTTCGGCCTGAACGATTACGACGCCCACGACAACGCATGGTGGTTCAACCTCATGTACGCCCACTACTTCTCGCCCCGCTCGTCGATGGTCTTCGGAGCTTCGGCGCAGGTGACGGGCAGCCGAGAAAAGATGCTCAACCGCACGGTATCGCAAAAGGGCGAGGCGTCTTCGATGTGGTCGAGCCTCACGGACAACGACATGCGTTACGTCGAGCCGGGTGTGTATGCCGAATACACTTACGCCCTGAAAGATAAATTCTCGCTCGTGCTCGGTCTGCGCGGCGACTGGATGGGCGCGAAGAACCGCGCCGCAGCACCCGACGGAACCTCGACCGACGGCGCCGTATATTACAAGCCCGACGAGCGTTTCGCAATCACGCCGCGTTCGCACCTCAAGTGGAATATAACCCCCTCGACCGTGCTGCGCGCCTCGGCGGGATTGGGCTATCGCCGCGCAAGCATCATAACCGACAACATCTGGATGCTCGCCACGGGTCGCGACATCTCGGCCGCAGGTCTGCACGACGACATAGAAATGGCCCTCACCGTGGGCGGCAGCCTCACGCAATACATAAAGTTGGGCGGTTACGAGGATGCCACGCTGAGCTTCGACTATTTCCGCACGCAGCTCTTCAATACCGTGCTGGCCGATCAGGAGCTGGCGGGCAGCGACATACTCATCTACAACGACGACGACCGCTCGTTCACCGACACCTATCAGGTCGATTTCCAGTGGACGCCGCTGCGCGGATTCGACATCTTCGCCACGTTCCGCTACACCAACAGTCTGGTGACGCTCCTGCGCGGCACCGAAAAGGTGGAGGTGGAGCGTCCGCTCACCAGCCGTTACAAAACGCTGCTCAACCTGCAATACGCCACGCCCTACCGTCGCTGGGTATTCGACGTGACAGCGCAGCTCAACGGTCCCATGCGTCGCCCGTCGCTGGACGGCGACCTCGCCCGCAAGGAGCTCTCGCCCGCATATCCGATGTTTTACGCTCAGGTAAGCCACAAGATCCGCAACACCGAGATCTACATCGGCTGCGAGAACATTGGCAACTACATGCAGCACGATCCCATTCTCAACCCCGACAACCCCTTCTCGCCCGCATTCAACTCGTCGAGCGTATGGGGCCCCCTGATGGGACGAAAGTTCTACATAGGACTTCGAATGAACATATATTAATTAACCATATCGGAGGTCGAGCGCCGCAGACGACCTGCATGACGGCTTTCGCCGTTATTCAGATTCTACCCTCCCCTGAATCCCCTCCTTTGAGGGGACTTAGGTCGCTCCGCTCCGAAAAATAACATTTATTAACCGTTTAATCGAATAAGCAAAATGAAAAAGATCATCATGTTCTGCCTGCTGGCGGTTCTGGGCTTCGGCATATCGAACGCCTCGGCACAAAAGAAAAACGCAGCGTCGCTGAAGACCACGGTATTCGTCACCGACATCGACTGCGAGCACTGCGCCAAGAAGATCAACAACTCCATCCCCTTCGAGAAGGGCGTGAAGGAGGTGAAGGTAGACGTTCCGACCAAAACCGTGACGGTGACTTACGACGCCGCCAAAACGAGCGACGCGACTCTGCTCAAAGCGTTCAAGAAGATCAAGGTCGCGGCCGAAGTAGCTCCCGCCAAGAAATAGACGCTTGAAAAAGCATGTACCTGCCCCTCGACGACTTCGGCCGCCGAGGGGTTTTTATCTGCGTGCCACGACCCGAAAACAGAACCGACGGAGCGACCGAAATACGACGACTTGTTGTAAAAATGTTCACATTCGTTGAATTTATTTCTATTTGAACTTCGATTCACTATCTTTGTATATGGAAAAATGCGCGGCGCAATCGGCGCGCACGGAAAAATAACTATTTTCTAAAAAAACGGAAAGATGAAAAAGCTATTGTTTTTGGCCTTTGCGGCGATGTTCGCCGTGACGGCTTCGGCACAGGATGCCGGAAGTTGGGCACTCGGCCCTCGTTTGGGCATTTACACCAATACCGGCGATACGGTGCTCGGCTTGGGAGCCGTGGGACGCTACCGTTTCAACAACAGCAACTGGCGCATAGAGCCGTCGATCACCGCCCTGCTGCACAAAGGTTGTACGGTGGATCTGAGCTGCGACGCGCACTACGTATTCGACATGGGCGTCGTTCGCCTCTATCCCGCTGCGGGTATCACGGCCAACGACATGGGCGCATGGGCTGCCGGTCTCAATCTGGGCGGCGGCGTCGACTTCAATGTAGCCAACGTATGCGAATTCTCGGCAGGTCTGAAATGGCAGCCGATGTTCGACGACCGTTCGAATCCCGTCGCCATCATGATAGGAGCCATTTTCCGCTTCTAAAAAGCAGGGACGATCATTCAAAGGGCCGACGTTTCGCTACGTCGGCCCTTTTTGCATTTACTGCACATCCGCGCAAACATTGCGCGCACAAAACAAAACGCGCTCCGCCTGAAACCAAGCGGAGCGCGCGTTTATGATCTCGCGGCGAGCCTCACGGCGCAAAGCCCCCTCGCCGACGGAACGCTACTCGGCGAGCAGCATCTCGAGTATCTTTATAGAGGCTTTCGCGATCGGAGTGCCCGGGCCGAAGATGGCGGCGGCGCCGTCGCGATACAACTCATCGTAATCCTGCGCAGGGATCACACCGCCCACTATGACGATGATATCCTCGCGGCCGAGCTTCTTCAGCTCCTCGATGATCTGCGGCACGAGCGTGAGGTGACCCGCAGCGAGCGACGATACGCCCACTACATGCACGTCGTTCTCCACGGCCTGCTTGGCAGCCTCGGCGGGAGTCTGGAACAAGGGACCCATGTCGACATCGAAACCGACGTCGGCATAACCCGTCGCCACCACTTTGGCGCCGCGGTCGTGTCCGTCCTGACCTAACTTGGCGATCATTATACGGGGCTGGCGGCCCTCTTTCTCGGCGAATTCGGCGCAAAGAGCCTTAGCCTTCGCGAAATCTGCATCCTGTTTCATACCTGAACTGTAAACACCCGAAATTGAACGAATAACAGCCTTGTAACGGCCTACAACCACCTCGCAAGCGTCCGAGATCTCGCCGAGCGTGGCGCGCACCTTCGCAGCCTCCACGGCCAGCTCCAGCAGGTTGCCCTCGCCGCTCTTGACGCACTCGGTGATCGCTGCCAACGCCTTGTCGACGGCGGCCTGATCGCGGTTAGCGCGCAGCTCCTGCAAACGCTTCACCTGACTCTCGCGTACCGCGGTGTTGTCCACGGCCAGAATGTCGATCGGAGCCTCTTTCTCCAGACGGTACTCGTTCAGACCGATGATCTTCTGCTCGCCCGAATCGATGCGGGCCTGCGTGCGGGCCGCAGCCTCCTCGATACGCATCTTGGGAATACCCGTCTCGATGGCCTTGGCCATACCGCCGAGCTTCTCCACCTCCTCGATATGCTCCCAAGCCTTGTGAGCTATCTCGTTGGTCAAGGCCTCCACATAGTAAGAGCCTGCCCACGGATCGACGTTGCGGCATACGTTGGTCTCCTCCTGAATATAGATCTGCGTGTTACGCGCGATACGGGCCGAGAAGTCGGTCGGCAGCGCGATAGCCTCGTCCAAAGCGTTGGTGTGCAGCGACTGGGTGTGGCCCAAAGCGGCGCCCATAGCCTCGATGGCGGTGCGGGCGACGTTGTTGAACGGATCCTGCTCGGTGAGCGACCATCCCGAAGTCTGGCTGTGCGTACGCAGAGCGAGCGACTTGGGATTCTTGGGATCGAACTGCTTCACGATCTTGGCCCACAACATACGCGCCGCGCGCATCTTGGCGATCTCCATGAAGTGGTTCATGCCGATAGCCCAGAAGAACGACAGACGCGGAGCGAAAGCGTCCACCGACATGCCGGCGTTTATACCCGCGCGCAGATACTCCAGACCGTCGGCCAGCGTATAAGCCAACTCGATGTCGGCCGTCGCGCCCGCCTCCTGCATGTGGTAACCCGAAATAGAGATCGAGTTGAACTTGGGCATGTTCTTCGAGGTGTACTCGAATATGTCGGCGATGATCTTCATCGAGAACTTGGGCGGATATATATAGGTGTTGCGCACCATGAACTCCTTCAGAATGTCGTTCTGGATGGTACCCGCCAACTGATCGAGCGTGCAACCCTGCTCCAGACCCGTCACGATGTAGAACGCCAGCACGGGCAGCACGGCGCCGTTCATGGTCATCGACACCGACATCTTGTCGAGCGGAATGCCGTTGAACAACACCTTCATGTCCTCCACCGAACAGATCGAAACGCCCGCCTTGCCGACGTCGCCCACCACGCGCGGATGGTCGGCGTCGTAACCGCGGTGCGTCGCGAGGTCGAACGCCACCGACAGACCCTTCTGACCTGCGGCGAGGTTGCGGCGATAGAACGCGTTAGACTCCTCGGCGGTAGAGAATCCCGCATACTGGCGGATGGTCCACGGACGCATCACGTACATGGTCGAGTAGGGACCGCGCAGGAACGGAGCGATACCCGCGGCATAGTTCAGATGCTCCAGATTTTCGAGGTCTTTGGCCGTGTAGTCCGTTTTGACGGGTATCTGCTCGGCTGTCATCCAAGGCTGCGCCTCGGCTTGGGCGGCGCACTTGGCGCTGCCGCCTTCGTATGATAATTTTTCGAATTTTGCTCTCATGACTTTGCTTTTTAGATACCCAACTCCTTGAGGTAGAACTTAAGGGTTTCGAGTACGTTGCTCTTCACATTGATGAAATTGGAGATGCCCTGCGCCTCCAGCTCGGGCGCGCACGCGGGAGCTCCCGCCACGACCAAGATGGCCTTGCCGCCCAGCAGCTCCTTGACCTTGGGAGCCAGCTCTGCGTAATCGTCGTCCGACGAGCATACCACCACGATATCGGCCTTGGCCTCCAGCGCGGCGGCCACACCCTCCTCCACCGATTTGAAGAACGTATTGTCCTGAACGCGGATTCCCGCGCAGGCGAAGAAGTTGCACGAGAACTGCGCGCGTGCGCGAGCCATGGCGAGGCTGCCGCACGTGAGCATGAACGCCTTCGGCTCCTTGCCGCTGCGATCGACGTGCAGACGCATAGCCTCGAACGCCATCGCGCCGCGATAGGGATTCAGCACGTTGCCCTCGGCCTCGGCGCGGGTAACCACGTCGGCCGTAACGGCTGCGTCGGCCACCTCGGTGAAGTTGGGATACTGGTTGGCGCCCAGCAAAATCTGACGGCGGGTCGCGATGTTCTTGTCCTTGGCGGCGGCCGAAGCCTTCACGCGCTCGACGACGAAGCCCGACTCGAACGCCGCGATGTATCCGCCCTTATCCTCGGTTTCGAGGAAAAGTTTCCACGCCTGCTCGGCGATGTTGCGCGTGAGGGTCTCTATGTAGTACGAACCGCCCGCGGGATCCACCACCTGATCGAAGTGCGACTCGTGCTTGAGCAGCAGTTCGACATTGCGCGCTATGCGCTTCGAGAACTCGTCGGGCTCGCCGAACGAGTAGTCGAACGGAGTGACCTCCAACGAGTGCACGCCCGCCAGCGAAGCCGACATGGCCTCGGTGGTACCGCGGAGCATATTGACATAGGGGTCGTAAACCGTCTGGTTCCAAGTCGAGGTGACGGCGTGCGCGAACATCTTGCACGAACACTCGCACTCGGGACCGTACCCCTTCACAATGTTGGCCCACAGCAGACGCGCCGCGCGGAACTTGGCGATCTCCATGAAGTAGCTCGACGTCACGGCGAAGGTGAAACGTATCTTGCGCGCAGCCTCGTCGACAGAAAGGCCCGCCTCGGTGAGTTTCACGAGATAGTCGTGAGCCGCGGCGAGGGTGAATGCCAGCTCCTCGACAATGGTCGAGCCCGCATTGCTGAAGGTGCTGCCCGTGACGTTCACCACGCGAATGCCCTTATAGTCGACCGTGCGGCGAACCAGAGCGGCCAGCGTATCGAAGCAGTGCTCGCCCTGCGGATCCTTGCAGCAGAAATGGCCCTTGGTCGAGAGGTTCTTCACGATGGGGTCGATGCAGAAATTGATATGCGCGTCGTCCTTGGCGATGCCCTCTTTCTCGATCTTGTCGAGCACAAGAGCCGCCACGGCGTGCATCTTGTGGCCCGAGAAGGTGATCTCGACGGCGGGTATGCAGATCTCGGCGAGCAGAATGTCGAGCTGCTCGGCCGTGAACTCCTTCGAGGCGATGTGGAATCCGATCGAATCGACTCCCGCGTTGAGGAGTTTCAGCGCCTCGGCATTGGCCTCGGCGGGATCGGCCACCGTAACGGTCTGGTGTATGCGCCAGTCGTTGCGGTTGTGCGTTCCTCTCACATAGGGGAACTCGCCGGCCTGCGAAGCGAGAAATTCGATGCCTTCGAGATTCTCGGCGCGGTAGTAGGGACGCACGTTGAATCCTTCGGCGGTTCTCCATACGAGTTTGCGCTCGTAGTCTGCACCTTTAAGGTCTGTCGTTATGGCCGCTTCCCACTGCTCGGTCGTGACCGGCGGAAATTCGGCGAACAACTTTTCTTTTTCGGTATTAGCCATAATTAGTTTTAGAATTAGTTTAATGTATGTTGTGTTCGTTCGTGTCTGCGGTTGCGAATATCAAACATGCAAAGATAATATTTTTTTCATATCGTCGGACACCGATTGTTACGAAAATAACAATAATCGGTCACTCCGAAACGCGCGGCGCATTCGGACGCCACGCGCGACGAGAAAGCATATTTTTCGTATTTAGAATAAAATTATCCCAAACACCCCCAATAATACCCGCAGCAAATAATCGTCGCAATTCTCGATTTCGGTATAAAAAACCGTCCGATTTCAGGAAATAGCATCGAATTTACGGAGCGCATCACCTAAAATCGAGGGCAAAACCGCAAAAATGCGTCACAAAATTGTTGTTTTCCCGCAAAAACGGTATATTTGCAACGTGAGATAAAAATGAAGAAAACCGAAAAATTCATTTCTCGCAAAACGAACGGAACATAAAGATCCAAACCAAACTGCAAGGTTATGTTATTAAGATTTAAGATGGTCGAAGCGGCCTTGAACCACAGGGCCGTGAAGGTGGAGGCTCCGAGCGCGCGCCCGTCGGAGTATTTCGGCGAAAAGGTGTTCGGGCGCAGCGTGATGCGCAAATATCTGGATAAGCCCACTTACGAGGCTCTGTTAGGCACGATGGAGAACGGCACACCCCTATCGCCCGAGCTGGCCGACAGCGTGGCCGCAGGCATGCGCCAATGGGCGCTGGACAACGGCGCCGACCACTACACCCACTGGTTTCAACCGCTCACGGGCGGCACCGCCGAGAAGCACGATTCGTTCTCGGATCCCGACGGCAAAGGCGCCGTGATAGAGTCGTTCTCGGGCAAGGTGCTGGCGCAGCAGGAGCCCGACGCGTCGTCGTTCCCCAACGGAGGCATCCGCAACACGTTCGAGGCCCGCGGTTATTCGGCGTGGGACCCCACATCGCCCGCCTTCATCGTCGACACCACGCTTTGCATCCCGACGGTATTCATATCGTACACGGGCGAGGCGTTGGACTACAAGGTGCCTCTGCTGCGCGCAATCTCGGCCGTGGACAAAGCCGCCACGGAGGTGTGCCGCTACTTCGACAAGAATGTCAACCGCGTATACACATATTTGGGTTGGGAGCAGGAGTATTTCCTCGTCGACGAGAGTCTGTGGGCCGCGCGTCCCGACCTCGTGCTCACGGGCCGCACGCTAATGGGTCACGAGTCGGCCAAGAACCAGCAGTTGGAGGA
This sequence comes from uncultured Alistipes sp., assembly GCA_910587675.1. Taxonomy (GTDB): domain Bacteria; phylum Bacteroidota; class Bacteroidia; order Bacteroidales; family Rikenellaceae; genus Alistipes. The sequence continues at coordinate 297,489 of CAJUMU010000001.1, forward strand.
TCACTACTTCGGCGCCATCCCCTCGCGCGTAATCAATTTCATGAAAGACTTGGAGTACGAGAGCCTCAAACTCGGCATTCCGCTCAAGACCCGTCACAACGAGGTGGCGCCCAACCAGTTCGAACTGGCTCCCGTGTACGAGGAGGCCAATTTGGCCAACGACCACAACCAGTTGCTGATGACCATAATGGACAAGATCGCGCGCCGTCACAACTTCCGCGTACTGCTGCACGAGAAGCCTTTCAAGGGAATCAACGGATCAGGCAAGCACAACAACTGGTCGCTGGGTACCGACACGGGAGTGAACCTCTTCGGCCCGGGCAAAACGGCGGCGGAGAATCTGCAATTCATAACCTTCCTCGTGAACGCCATGGCAGCCGTGTACAAGCATAACGGATTGTTGAAAGCCTCGATCATGAGCGCGACCAACGCCCATCGTCTCGGAGCCAACGAGGCGCCTCCCGCCATCATATCGACCTTCCTCGGCACGCAGATATCGTCGGTACTGGAGAAACTGGAAAAGAGCAAGAGCGACGACGCGATACGTTTCGACGCCAAGAGCGTGCTGAAGATGAGCGGCGTATCGCAGATCCCGTCGATCCTGCTCGACAACACCGACCGCAACCGCACCTCGCCGTTCGCCTTCACGGGCAACCGTTTCGAGTTCCGCGCCGTGGGTTCGTCGGACAACTGCGCCGAGGCGATGATTACGTTGTGCGCGGCGATGGCCGAGCAGCTCACCGAGTTCAAGGCCAAGGTCGACGCCAAGGTCGAGAAGGGCACCAAGAAGGAGCGGGCCATATACGAGTTGCTGAAGCAGCTTATCAAGGAGTGCCGCCCCGTGCATTTCGACGGCAACGGTTACTCGGACGAGTGGAAAGCCGAGGCTGCCAAGCGCGGGTTGGATTGCGAGACTTCAGCGCCGTTGATCTTCGACCGTTACCTCGACCCCGCGAGCGAGAAGATGTTCGGCGACATGGGCGTATTCAACAAAGTGGAGCTTCAGGCGCGAACCGAGGTGAAATGGGAGACCTACACCAAGAAGATTCAGATCGAGGCGCGCGTATTGGGCGACATAACGATGAACCACATCATACCCATCGCGTCGAAATACGAATCGGTTCTGTTGGACAAGGCCTACAAGATGAAGGCCTTGGGGATAAATACCGACTCGGATATCGATCTCATAAAGAGGATACAGAAGCATTCGGCGACCATGCAGCAGTTGGTGCTCGACATGGTGGAGGCGCGCAAGGTGGCCAACAAGATCGAGGACCAGCGCGAGAAGGCCGTGATGTATCACGACAAGGTTGCCGCTTACTTCGACGAGATACGCTACCACATCGACAAGCTGGAGGAGGTGATCGACGACCAGTTGTGGCCGCTACCCAAGTACAGAGAATTATTATTCATAAGATAACGAGTTTATAGTTTAGGTTTTTCGAGAGGGGCTGTCCGACGCGGGTCGGGCAGTCTTTTTTATGGGAGCGGGCGACGAGACCTCGAACGGCTCGATTATTCGAAATATTTACGGTCGAGTGTAATTTGCAGTCCTTTTTTGCGACTATAACTGTGAACGGCCCCTTTTTGCCTCGGGCGCGGCACGCCTATACATTATTTATTAAGTATATTTGCGAAAACGAAGAACCAAAAAATCGATTATATGGAAGAACAGATCAAAACCGACGAGGTCGGACAAAACGGAGCCAAACCCGTAACGGCGAAGAAGAAGAGAAAAGAGAAGAGACTCACTTTCGGGAAAGTATTTCTCGCATCCCTGCTGGCCGTGGTGGCGGGCAGCGTAATTACTATGGTATTTTGGCTGGGACTCTTCTCGGGCATAGCCTCGATGATGGAGTCGGACGGCGTGGCGGTGCCCGAGCGCGCGGTGCTGCGCATCGATTTGGCCGAGCATCTGGTGGATGCCCCATCGAAGGATCCGCTCTCGGGATTCAACCTCGCGACGATGAGTTCGGGCGGCAGCCTTACGCTTTACGACGCGCTGCGCGCCATAGAGGCGGCACGTGACGACGACCGCATCGAGGGTATTTACATTCGTCTCGACGGAGGCGGCACGACCACTCCCAACATATTGGAGGAGTTGCGCGCCGCGATAGTCGACTTCAAGCAGAGCGGCAAATTCGTCGTGGCCTACAACGAAGTATACAGCCAGTGGACATATTACCTCTGCTCGGCGGCGGATAAGATATATATTCAGCCCGAGGGCGGTTTCGATTGGTCGGGCATAACGCTCACCACCATGTTCTACAAGGGCTTGATCGACAAATTAGGCATCGAGGTCGACATTTTGCGTCCCACGGCATGCAAATTCAAGAGCGCGGTGGAGCCCATGTTCCTCACGCAGATGTCGGAGGCCAACCGCATGCAGATGCAGGCCATAGCCGACAACATGTGGAGCGTGATAACCGAGGCCGTGTCGGAGGCGCGCGGGATAAGCGTCGACGAGCTGAACCGCATCGCCGACGACTTGGCGGTGACGCTGCCGCAGGAGGCGGTAGAGCATAAATTCGTCGATGCCGCGCTCTATGCCGACGAGGTGGAGGATGTGTTCGAGAACGATTACGATCTGGAGGATCCCGAGTTCATATCGCTCAAAGATTACGCTTCGGGCCTCACCACCGACGTCAGCAAAGTGGCGGCGCCCAAGGTGGCAGTGGTTTACGCCAACGGCACCGTGTTGGACGGCAACGGCACCGACGACAACATTTACGGCTACACCTTCTCGAAAACGCTGAAAAAGGTGGCCGAAGACGACGACGTGAAGGCCGTGGTGGTTCGCGTGAACTCGCCCGGAGGCAGCGCGCTCGCATCGGATATAATATGGCGCGAAATGGAGCTGTTGCGCGAAAAGAAGCCCGTGATAATATCGATGGGACAGTATGCGGCCAGCGGCGGATACTACATCTCGGCCCCCGCGGACGCCATAGTGGCCGACCGCTTGACACTGACGGGCTCGATAGGAGTTTACGGAATGCTGCCCGCTGTGGGCAAGGCGCTCAAGGATAAGATCGGAATCACGTTCGACGGCGTGGTGACCAACAAATACTCCGACATGGGCAACGGCGTCATGGGACTCAGCTTGGATCCGCTGAATGAAAAGGAATACAACACCGTGATGCGCGGCGTGGATCGCGTTTACGACCGTTTCACCTCGATCGTGGCCGAGGGTCGCAATCTGCCGATAGAGAAAGTGCTCGAAATAGCCGAGGGCCGCGTGTGGATAGGCTCCGAGGCGCAGAAGATCGGTTTGGTCGACACTTGCGGCGGTCTCACGGCCGCGTTGGCAATAGCTGTGGACAAGGCCGATCTGGGCGACGGATACCAGATAGTGGAGATAAAAGAGGAGGCAAAGGGCTTCATGGCGATATTGCAGTCGCTCAACGTGTCGGTACGCGAGAAGATCACCGCCCGCTCGGAGCTGGGACAACTCTATGCCGAGTACAAGCGCATGGAGGATATGCTCGGTCGAAAAGGCGTTTACACATATTGCCCCTATATTTTCCGTTTCGAATAACGGGGCAGGATGGTCGCAACAAGCGATTAAACGATCCATTGCGAAAATATACTTTCGGCGGACAATCGTGATTCGCCGTCGGCGGCAGGACTGCGCGAGCCTCGAACGAGCAGCAGTCCGCCGCAGGGGCGGCGGCGAACTTCCGACATCGCGTCGCGATGTCGAAATACAGAGCCGGATATTTCGCAAATAAGAAAAACCTAAACTACAAGCATTAATGAACAGAGGGGAGGCGCAACCTGCGGGTTACGTCTCTCTGTATTTTCAGGCAGGACCTCTGCGCAGCGCAACAACGGACGAAGTCGGCAATGACGCGAGCGAATACCCCGCGAGCGGAATGCACATGAGAATTATCGACAAATGCGATTCTCCGAATCGCGCAGTTCGCCGCCACCCCCGCGCGGAGGACTGCAACTCGCTTCACGCTCGTGCAATCCTCCGTCGGCGGCGAACCGCAAGCTGCGGCCCGAACAGAACAACCGTTCCCGAAACCGAAACGCACCGAAAACGATTCACGCCTGCCGATAATCTCGGCAGGCGTGAACCTTAACTGTATGTTTCCCGATTTAGAAATACTTGCCTCGCAGATCCTCGATCTCCGACATGCGCTGCAAAGCCATGACAGCCGACTGGAGCGACATATTCTCCTGCGTAGCCTGAAGACGAACCTTCTCGGCCTCGGCAGTCTGCGCGTCGCTCTTGGCGATATCGTCCACCACGAACACCACGGCCGACGAATAGCCCTTCACGGGAGCCGAAACCTGACCCGTCTGCTCGGTTGTGGCAATTGCGCCCACCACTCGAGGTTCGAGACCGAGATCGCCCACGGTGAAGTCCGACAAACGAAGCTCCGAGAAATCGACAACCTCCGAGCCCGCGCTCTTGGCGATCTCGTCGATAGACGAACCTGCGAGCTTCTCCTTCAGAATCTCGAACTTCTTATCGCGACCCAAATTCTGGGCGATCGAGAAGCTGACATCCTCCATCGGAGTATATTTCGAATCGTCGATATCGGTAAGCATGGCCACGGCGTAACCGTCGTTGCCCAAATTGAAGATCTCCGAAATCTCGCCCTCCTTGGCGCCGTAAGCCCAACGAACCATCTCGCGCGAGTTCTCCAAGCCGGCCAGCTCACGCTCGCCCTGTGAGATACGAGCCACGCGCGGCGTAACGGCAGCGGCATTGGCGGCAGCGTTGAAATTCTCGATCGAACCCTTGCCGTCGACAGAGAATACGCTCGCGGTATTGTGGATATTGCGGCGCGTCGCCGACGAAGCCTCGACGGGATAGGTGATCGTACCTACCAAAACGTGCTTCTTGGGAGCGTCGGCGCGGGTGATCTTCATGATCTGAACGGCATCGCCCATGTCGACCTTAATGATGTCGCCCTTCTTGGCATCGGCCAGTTGGTCGGCGATCTCGGTCGCGAGCGACGAGAAAGACATCACACCCAGTTCTCCGCCGTTCTGCGCCGTGGCGGGATAAGCCGAGTATTGCGACGCGGCGGCAGCGAAATCGCCGCCCGCCTTGAGCGCGGTGAACAGGCTGTCGGCCAAAGCGGCCTGCTGCGCGGGAAGCACGATGTGGCTCAAGCCGATAGAATCGGGAGCCGTCTTGGTCGCGATGGCGCGCGACATAACCCACTCGTTGGCCTTCAACACGGGACCGTACTGCTCGCCGTCGAGCAAAACAGCCTCGTCGGCGCCGAGCTGAGCGGCCGACGAATAGTGATCGGCGATGGCGCCCTTGATATTCTTACGCACGAACGCGCGGACATCCTCGGCAGCGGCGAACTCCTCGCCCGCGGCGCGCACCTCCTTCTCCAACGCCAGCATGTCGTCGTCGGTAGGTTCCACCTCGAACAGCACGTAAGAGATCGCGCGATGCGGCAACTTTCTGTAAGAGTTCTTATGCTCGTCGTAATACTTCTTGATCTCGGCATTCGACACCGTTACGGTCGAATCGGCGATCGTATTGTACTTGAGAGCTACCAAACGGCCCGAGCGGCTCTCGTTGGCGGCGGCCACACCCTGCTCCACCTCCAAAGAGTTGGCGTAAACGCCAGCCTTGACTACACCCATGAATTTCGACATCATGCGGTCGAGCGCGGCCTGCGAATTCAGATACGACCAGAAAGTCTGATACTGGGGATTGGCGCTCATCTGCGAGAGATAAGAGGTAATCATCGCAACGTCGTAACCGCCCGTCTGGGGATCGGCGAAAGCGTTGTAGAAGACCTGCGAAGGGTGCTCGCCGCTGATCATGGCCATGCGCTCGGCGTCAGAGACCGCGATACCCATATCCTCGAATCCCGGGATAAGCAGGTGCTTGGCCACCAGTGCCTGCCAAGTGGCGCTGGCCAAAGCGTCGGCCTGCTCGTCCGATGCCTCCGAGCCGCCGTTATTGGCCTTAACGGTCTCGTATTCGTTGATATACTCCGAATAACTGATCTTGTCGCCGTTGATAACGCCCACCTTGGGATCGTTATCCGAGAAACCCATCTCCGTTCGCAGAGAGAAGATAAATGCCAAAAGCGCCAGCGCTATGACAACGGAAAGCGCGACGCCGAATTTGGTTCTTAATGTGTTTAGACTCGCCATAATTGTTATGTTGTTTATATATTCTTCGTTCGAATCGTACACCGAGGCGGCAAAATGCCGCTACGTTCGGTTTTGGCGACCAAAGATAGTAAAATAAATCCGATTAGCTACATATTATTGAATATATTTTTGTTACCTCGTCTTGACTCGGGCAAGCTCCACGCGCGTGCGGGTGGTGCGCAGGATCTTTATCTCGAGGCGGTCGGTGGAGAGAGTCTCGCCCGACGAGGGGATGCCTCCGCAGTTGCGGATGATGTATCCCGCGAGAGTGTCGTACTCGTCGCTCTCCTCGATTCCGAGGTCGTAACGCTCGTTGAGATACTCCACCTCCAGTCGGCACGAAAAGACGTATTCGTTATCGCCGACCTGCTTTTCGACCGTCTTCTGCACATCGTGCTCGTCCTCGATATCGCCGAAAATCTGCTCCAGAACATCCTCCATCGATATTATGCCCGCCGTGCCGCCGAACTCGTCGATAACCACAGCGACGCTCGACTTACGCTTGATGAAGTTCTGCAACAGCGTTTGCAAAGGCAGCGTCTCGGCGACGCAGTCGACCTTCATCAACACCTGCTCGACCGAAGCGGGTTTATTGAAGAGGCTCTTGGAGTTGACGTATCCGACGATATTGTCGATGCTCTCGCGCCAAACGAATATACGCGAGAAATTGGACTCCACGAAGCGTTGGGTAAGCTCCTCGATGGTGGTGTCGACATCCACCGCCTCGACATCGACGCGCGAGACCATGCAGTCGCGGACGCGCAGGTCGGCGAAATCCAGAGCGTTCTGAAAAAGTTTGATCTCCTCCTCGTCGTCGTGCTGCAACTCCACGTCGTCGCCGTCGACCAGATTCACCAGATCCTCGCGGTTGAACGTATAGGCGATGCTGCGGCCGTCGCTGCGGCGACCGAACAGGCGAAGAATCGCATAGGAGAGCCATGTGGTGAGGATGGCGACGGGATAGAGCAGCAGGTAGAAGAAGTATATGACGGGCGAGAAAAACTCGTAATAGAAGTTGGGGTTCTTCTTGACGATGGACTTGGGCATGAACTCGCCGCAGAAGAGTATCACCACGGTGGAAACCACCGTTTCGAGCAGCACCGAACCGTGAGCGGCCATGCTCTCCCACCCCGCCGCCGACGCCAGCAGGCGCAGAAGCAACGACATGCAGAGAGAGTAGACCACCAGACAGATGTTGTTGCCCACCAAGATGGTGGTTATGTATTGTCCCGGGTGGCGTTCGAACAGACGGGCGATGAAGTCGAACATGGGACTTTGCTTACGGTCGATCTCCTCGCGCAGGCGGTTTTTACTCAAAAAAGCGATCTCCATGCCCGAGAAAAAAGCCGACAACATAAGCATTACGCATATCAATATCACGGAGTTGATAAATGCGGCGGAATCCATATACAAACCTTATAAGAGTTAAATAAATACGTTAGCCGACCGAAGGTCAGTCGGCATCTTCGGCGGGAGCGGCCGACGCGGCCGCGTCGGAATCGGAGGTCGCGGAAGCCGTCTCCTTGCCGGAACCGCCCGAGGCGTACGCTTCGGCCTCCTCCGAGGAGGTGAAATAGGTCACTCCGTCCAATTTGCGGTAGGTGAGGTCGTTCATCGATTCGTCGGTTTCGAAACCCTCGCAGTTATACACCTCGTCGCCGTCCACGATCTTCGAATCGACGTTGGAATAGATGCGTCCCGTGGCTTGATTCCAGAACAGCTGCGAAGTGAAGAGTTTCTTGCCGTCGGACTTGGTGACCACCACGTCGCCCTTGGCCTCCCACAGACGTCGGTTACCGTAATTGATGGCATAGTTGGAGGTCAGCACAGCCGATTCGGCAGCCGTGGAATCCTTTTCGAACATGGTGATCTTTATGCCCTTGCGAAACTCGCGATAGGGATCGCGCGCCTGACCGTAACCCTCCAGCAGCGGGGTCTCGAAATGGTAGGATTTGCGGCCGTTCTCCGACATCACGATCGAGAGGTTTTCGCTGTATTCGGTCATCAGGTTCTCGGTCCCCGTATCCTCGGCCGCGGCGCGATCCGCCTCGCACGAGAATAGCAAGATAGCACTCCCCGCAAAAGGGAGTGCTATTGCCAGATATCGTCTGAACGAAGATATGTTCATGAGAAACTCTTATCTGTAACGTACCGTCGTCGTGACACCGTTGGCGAAGCCGTGGGTGATGGTGTAACGCGCGCCGTTGGAAAGCTCGGCGAAGAAGCACTCCTCCTTGGTGGGGAATGCCTGACGATAGCTGTTCATCATCGTCTCGGCGACCTTCAGGATCTCGGGCTCCGAAGCCAGCAGCGATACGGCTTGGCTCATCGAGTCGTAAGCGGCCCAGTAGCAAGCCTGACACTTGATCTCCGAGCAGTTGGCCGAAGCGGCGTAGCACTGGCTCTGGATGAAGTAGGCGAAACCGTTCTCGGGGTTGAGATTCTTCACCTCCTTGGCAGCCTCCATGGCGGCAGCGTAATTCTTGGTGTTCAAACCGATCATACCCATGCGGACATAGAGCTTCTCCTTCTCGGCGGGATCGGTCTCGACAGAGAGAGCCTCCTCGAGGTACTTCATGGCCTTGTCGAACTCCGAACGGTTCTGGAAGCCCTGAGCGAGGAACAGAGCGATCTCCGACGAGGGCTTGATCTCGTAATACTTCTCGGCGATGGTGAAGAAGAAATCGCTGTCGCAATTGGCGCGCGACATGAGGGTCACGGCCTGATAGAGCAGAGCCTCGTCGTCGGGAGCGTCGGCCAGCTTCTTGCTGAACAGAGACTCCAGATTCTCGCAACTCGCAGCGCCGCTCGAACCGAACGCGCCTTCGAACTGCTCCTTGTAAGAGGCTGCGTCGGCGTCGTCCGCCGCGCCCTCGAACGCGGGGCTGAGACGATCGTACTCGGCGATCACCTGCGTGGCGTCGGCAACGTCGTTCTTATAATCCTCGCACAAGTTGGCGAAGTAGATGGTAACCAGCTCCAAATCGGGCTTGCCGCTCTTCTCCTCGGTGGCGGCGATAGCCTCGAGGAACACTTTGCGGATACCCTCGCGATCCTCGGGCTTGTAGTTCAGATACTCCTTGGCCTTGCGGTCGAGAATGTAATCCTTGCCGTATTTCGAGTGATCGGCATAGTTGGCCAGACGAATGTCGTAAAGCAGCATCAACGAGTCGATCATCACGGCCTTCTCCTCCTCGGTCTCGGCGCGGTTGATCTTGTTCTTGTATAATTTGATACCGTTGGTATAGATGTTCAGCGATCCTTTGGGGCACTTGTCGAGCAGCTTCTTCAGATAATCGGCGGCGAGGTCGTAATTGCGATTATCCACAGCTTCCTTAAGGAACTGGCTGTTAAGCATGTTTTCCTTACGCTCGGCTCCGGTCTCTCCCCACATGGCGAACTTCGGGTCGTCATAATTGATGTCCTGCGCGAACGCCGACAACCCCACGGCAGCGAAAGCAGTAACCAAAACAAATTTCAACTTTTTCATGTAATCTAAGGTTTATTAGTTTTTATAGCAATTGCGTATGTGTATTTCGTTCCAAATCCGTGCCGCCGTTACTCGAACTTGTATCGGGTGAACCAGCGGTCCTCGCCGAACATGCTGAGTCCGAGCGACAGCTTGTAATAGTTCTGTTTCACTAACCCCACCCGCTTGTTGTCGATCGTGACGGTCTTCATCTTCGGGTCGCGCATGCCGAATTCGAATCCGACGTCTATCGACGAGCGGCCGAACAGCTTCACGGGGAATCCGATGCCCGCGGTCACAGCATACTGGGCGATCTTGCTGCCGGCGAAGGTCTGGTAATAGTCGCCGTAACGGAATCCGAGGCGGTACGACATACGGTTCAAGTAGTTGCGCACATCGATGGGTCGCGGAGTGATCTCAAAGCCGGCCTTTACGGTGTGGGTGTTGTTATACGCCACCTTTACGCCCTTGCTGCCGCTTTCGAGATAATTCGCGTTCTCGTCGCCCCAGTTCTGGTAGACCCAATCGAACCCCGCGCGGATGCGCTGGGTTTGGTAGAACACGCCCGCAGCCACCTGACGCGGGAGACGCAAAGGCAACGCCTTGTCCTCCTCGTCGCGCACGACCGACGTCAGCATATTGTCGACATAGACATACTTCACCATGTCGGGCTTCAACGCGCCGCCGATATCGTACGTGGCGCCGAACGTAAGCGCGCGCTTGGAGTTCATGATGGCGATCCACTGCAAGCCGAACTGCGCCTTGATCTTCGACACGTCGTAAGTGTCGATACCCGTGGTAGAAGAGTATTCGCCGCTGCCCGTGATTACGTCCATCGGAACGGCGTTGTAATTACGCTTTATATCGCCCCAGTAATAGAGCATGGCCACGCCCACCGACAGATGCTTGAACGGACGCCAGCCCACGCCGGCCTTCACCTCCGTGACGTCGCCCTCGCCGTAATACTGGTAGCGAATGCGACCCACGTTGCCCGTCGCGTCGGACGACATGTCGTCGTTATACATGTTGTAGCCCACGTTGCTGTAAGGCGAGAGGCTGAATCCGAATCCCAATCCCTTCATGATGGGGAACTGGAAAGCTATCTCGTGGAAATTGACCGAGTTATAGGCCGTTTTCACCTCCGACGTCGTGGCGCCGTACTTGGTCTGCGCATTGCGGAAATGGCCCGCGTCGACGGCGAAATCGAACAGAAAACTCTTCTGCGGAGTGTTGGCGTAAGCCGCGGGGTTGAGCAGGTTGACGGAAATGGTCGACTGCATGGCGACGCCAACGCCTCCCATCGAGCGCATGGCCGTATTGCCCTGCGTGGCCAATTCGCCCAATCCGTACATAGAATAGGGCGAGTAGGTGTTTATACTGCTCGTCAACGTTTGCGCCGCGGCTCCCATAGGCAGCGCGGTCGCAACGGCCACCGCCGCCCCGATTATCCGCTTATTCAATTTTTGCATTGTACTCTAAAATTCTGTTCAATCCGCAAATCACCAACTCGCGGTTTGCAAATATCGTATTTTTAATTCTCTTAACAAAGTATTTTGCGTCGCCGCCCGTAAAAATTACGGATAAACCCCTATTTTTTTCCGTCAGGCGGGATATATGGCCCTCTATTTCGTACCTCACGCCCTGCATCACGCCCTGCTCTATCGCCTCGCGCGTGGAGCGGCCGATCTCGGTGTCGATATCCGTCGGCGAGCACTCGGGCAGTCGCGAAGTGTAGTCGCGCAGAGCGCGGAAACGCATGCGCAGCCCGGGCGATATACAGCCCCCGCGGAACACACCGTCGGTCACCAGATCGATCGTGATGGCGGTGCCGAAATCGACTATGACGCAATCTCCGCCGCCCGTAAGCTCGACGGCCCCCACGGCGGCGGCCAGTCTGTCGGCTCCGAGGGTCTCGGGAGTGAGATAGGCGTTGCCTATGGGCACGGGGGTCGACGGCGACATCTCCAAAACATGCAGGCCCCGTTCGCGCAGAGGCCCTATCGCCGCGTCGGCATCGACGCCCGTGGAGGAGACGATGCAACGTCCGACGGCGGGATACTCGTCGAGCAAACCCGCGAGGTCGGCCTCCGCGAGCGAGGGAAACGCGCGCGCGACGAGCACGTCGTCGCCATCCGCAACGGCGGCCTTGACGCGCGAATTACCTATATCTACTATAAGGTTCATTGCCTCGGATCACAAACTTCTGAGCACGGCGACCGCCTCTGCCACATTACTTACTCTCCTAACGGTCATGGCCAACCGATTATTGTGCTGCTTGAGCACAAATCGGTCGGGCTGCGCGGTGACCGAACGCAACAGCGACATGAAAGCGTCGCTCTTGTAGAACGGCGAGTTCTCCTCGCCCACGAAGTGGACTATCATAAGCCCGTTCTTCACCTTCACGCGCTCCATGCCCAGACGCACGGCCTCCCAACGCAGACGCACCACGTCAAGCAGTTCGCGCGCCGCCTCGGGCAACGCGCCGAAGCGGTCGACGAGGCGACTTTCGAAGCCCTGCAAATCATCCTCGCGCTTGATGGCATCGAGTTCGCGATATAGGCGCAGCTTCTCGGCGGGCTGGCGCACATAGTTGTCGGGCAGCTCGGCGAGCATGTCGATCTCGATGATCGAATCGTCGATGTAGTTATCGTTCTTCACCGCCTCGGCCTCCTTCTCGGTGAGTCCCGCCACGTCGAGACCCTCGGCGCGAAGCTCGGCGACGGCCTGACGCATAATCTTCTCGTATGTCTCGTAACCGATGTCGGCGATGAAACCGCTCTGCTCGGCGCCGAGCAGATTGCCCGCGCCGCGGATATCGAGGTCCTGCATCGCGATGTTGAAGCCCGAGCCCAGATCGGAGAACTCCTCGATGGCCCGCAGACGTCGCCGCGCATCGCTCGACAACAGCTCGTCGGGCGGAGTAATCAGATAGCAATAGGCCTTGCGGTTGCTGCGGCCCACGCGTCCGCGGAGCTGGTGCAGATCGCTCAAGCCGTAATAGTGAGCATTGTTTATTATTATGGTATTGGCGTTCGGCACGTCGATTCCGTTCTCGACGATAGTGGTCGACAACAGCACGTCGAACTCGCCGTAAATAAAATCCATGATGAGCCGCTCCAGCTGCTCGGCAGGCATCTTGCCGTGGCCCACCGCCACGCGAGCCTTGGGACACAGACGCGTTATAAGCCCCTGCAAGGTCATGAGATCCTCCACGCGGTTATTGACGAAATACACCTGACCGCCGCGCGACAGCTCCTCCTCGATGGCGTCGCGAACGATATCTTCCGAGAAAGTGTGCGACTCGGTGACGATGGTCTGACGGTTGGGCGGCGGAGTGGATATGACCGAAAGGTCGCGCGAGCCCATGAGCGAGAATTGCAGCGTGCGCGGGATGGGAGTGGCCGTGAGGGTCAGGGTGTCGACGCTCACGCTGAGCTGCGTCAGCTTCTCCTTGGCGGCGACGCCGAATTTCTGCTCCTCGTCGATAATCAGAAGTCCCAGATCGCGGAACACGATCTGCTTGCCCAGCATCTTGTGGGTACCTATGAGGATGTCGATCTTGCCCGCCGCCAGCTCCTCGCATATCTCGCGGGTCTGCTTGGTCGATTTCGAGCGGTTGAGATACTCCACCCTGACGGGAAAATCGCGCAAACGCTCCATGAACGAGCGGTAGTGCTGCAAGGCGAGGATGGTCGTGGGCACGAGCACCGCCACCTGCTTGCCGTCAACGGCGGCCTTGAACGCCGCGCGGATGGCCACCTCGGTCTTGCCGAAGCCCACATCGCCGCACACCAGACGGTCCATGGGCTGCTCCGACTCCATATCCTTCTTGACGGCCGCGATGGCGCTCTGCTGGTCGGGGGTCTCCTCCCAGCGGAACGACGCCTCCATCTCCTGTTGCAGATAGCTGTCGGCCGAAAAGGCGAAACCCTTGCTCGCCTTGCGCTTGGCATAGAGGGCGATAAGTTCGCGCGAGATATCCTTGACGGCCTTTTTGGTGGCGTTCTTGAGCTTCTGCCATGCGCCGTTGCCGAGTTTGTAGATCTTGGGCGGCTCGCCCTCGCCGCTCTTGTAGCGCGAGATGCGGTGGAGCGAGTGGACGTTCACGAACAGAACGTCGTTATCCTTGTAGACCAGCTTGATGGCCTCGTGCACCTTGCCATTCTCGTTGATCTTGACCAGACCGCCGAAGCGGCCCACGCCGTGATCGATATGCACCACGTAATCGCCCATCTTCAACGCGTTCAGTTCCGCGACGGTCATCTGCTCGTCGCGCTTGATCTCGCCGTTGATGCGATAGCGGCGATAGCGGTCGAAGATCTGATGGTCGGTGTAGAGGCACATCTTCGTCGCATGGTCGACGAAGCCTTCGTGGAGGGTCGCCGGCACCGAATCGAATTCGATCCCGCGGCGGCCCATCTGGCGGAATATGTTGTCCAGACGCTCAATCTGCGCCTTGCTCTCCGAAAGGATATAGGTCTTGTACCCCTTGAGCGCCGAATCGGACATGTCGTCGGCCAGCACCTCGAATTTCTTGTTGAACTTGGGTTGCGGCGAGGTGGAAAACTTCACCTCGGCATCGGCCGCGCGCTCGCGAAGGTTATCGCGCAGCAGATAGACGCGCCGCCCCTCCATGTCGCCCAACAATCCGTTGCGGCTGGTAAGCAACGTATCGATCTGCGAAGGCTCCTCCATCTCGCCCAGCACGCGACGGCGCAGGTCGTTCACGCGGCGCAGCGCATAGTCGGCGTCGAAGAACCAATAGACGGCATCGCCGAAGAATCGCGCCGCCGACACCTTCTCCTCCGCGCAGGCGTTGAGATTGGGGATGATCTCCACGCTCTCCGTCTTGTCGTGCGACAGCTGGCTCGAAATATTGAATCGGCGGATGGAGTCGATCTCGTCGCCGAAAAAGTCGAAGCGGAAAGGACGGCTCTCGGAGTAGGAGAAGATATCGACGATGCCGCCGCGCAACGAATATTGCCCGGGCTCGTAAACGAAATCGACCTGCTCGAAGCCGCGCTCGACGAGGCTCTGCTCCAGATCGTCGATACGCACCCTATCGCCCACGCTCAGACGGATGCCCCGCTCGCCGATGGTGCGGGCGTCGGCCACGCGCTCGGCCAGAGCGTCGGGATAGGTGCACACGACCAGATAACCGTCGTCCATGTGGCGAACGGCGTTCATCGCGTTGGTGCGCTGCACCACGCCCTGCGAATCCTCCTTGCCGTAAAGGATCGATTTTTTGTAGGAGGTGGGGAAAAAGTGCACGCGCTCCTCGTCCAAAAGAGCGTAAAAGTCGTTGAGCAGGTAGGCCGCCGCGTCGCGGTCCTCGGCCACGAAGAGGTGGATGCCCCCCTTGCGGCGTATGAGAGCCGCCGAATAGAGCGAAAGAGCCCCGCCGACCAAATCTTCGAGATGGACGGTGACGCTCCTCTTATCGTATTCTTCGGTCAGGCGGCGGAAGGGCTCCGACGACTCGACCTTGAGTAAAATATTGTCTATACTCTCCAAAATCAAAGAGATAGGGATAAACAAATGTTTCCTGCCGATATCTCGACATCGCGGCGCGATGTCGGCAGTTCGCCGCCGCCCCATTGCGGCGGACTGCTGCTCGCCTCGGCTCGACCAGTCCCGCCGCCGTCGGCGAACAGCGATCGGGCGAACGACTGCGAGTCCTGCATCAAGGAGGCTTCGCGGAAGGTTGTCAGATCAACGACGCGCCGTTGCGGTCGAGATACTTCACGTCGACCATTCCCAGACTCTGGTCCGACACCACGTTGATCCACACCTTGTACTTGGCCATCCAGCGGCGACGCTGCGACAGCACGCCGTGGCAAAGATACGAGGCCACATAGGGGCTCACACGCAGGCGGATGTACTTCACGCCGCGGTCCTCGGTGAGGAACTGTATCTGGTTCTCGATCTTGCGGTCGAGAAGTATCGTCGGCTCGATCCGCCCCGTGCCGTTACAGGTGGGGCACACGTCGGTCACGTCCTGCACGGCGACGGGACGCACTCGCTGGCGCGTGATCTGCATCAGACCGAACTTCGTGAGCGGCAGGATCGTATGCTTGGCCTTGTCGGTGGCCATGAGCTTGGTCATTTCGGTATACAACGCCTGACGGTTCTGCGCCTTGTGCAGGTCGATGAAGTCGATGATGACGATACCGCCCAAATCGCGCAGACGCAACTGGCGGGCGATCTCCTTCGCGGCGGCCAAGTTGACGTCCATAGCCGTCTGCTCTTGGTTCTCCTCGGCCTTGGTGCGGTTGCCCGAGTTGACGTCGATGACGTTCATCGCTTCGGTGTGTTCGATAATCAGATAGGCGCCTCGTTTGAGCGAGACGTATTTGGCGAACAGCGACTTGATCTGTTTCGATATGTCGAAGTTGTCGAAGACGGGCACCGAGCCTCGGTACAGCTTCACGATCTTCTCCAACTGGGGATCGATGACTTTTATGTAGTTTTTAATCTCGCGATACATCGCCTCGTCGTCGACCGTGATTTGAGAAAAGGTCGAATTCAGAGAGTCGCGGATTATGGTATTCGCGCGGCTCATCTCGCTCATCAACAGAGCGGGAGCCTGATTCTTGCGAATGTTGCCGACGGCTTTGTCCCACCGCTCGAGGAGCGAACGGATATCGTGCTCGATGTCGGCATCGTGGGCCTCGGCGGCCGCAGTGCGTATGATGACGCCGAAATTCTTCGGCAAAACGTTCGCCGCGATCTGACGCAGGCGTTTTTTGGTTTCGTTGGAACGTATCTTCTGCGAAATGAAGATCTTGGACGTGAAGGGAACCAACACGACGTTGCGGCCCGCGAGCGAAATGTCGGCCGTCAGACGAGGGCCCTTGGTCGAGATGGCCTCCTTGGCTATCTGCACCATCACAGTCTGCCCCACCTGAAGATAGGAGGCCAGCTTGCCCGACTTCTCGATGTTGGGTTCCAGCTTCATGGTCTCCACCTTGATGCCGCGCTTGCCGGGTTGACGGCTGTCGACCACCTTCTGCAACGAGGAGAACTGGTTGCCCAGATCGAGATAGTGGATGAAGGCATCCTTCTCGTGTCCGATGTTCACGAAAGCCGCATTCAGGCCCGGCATGATCTTGCGCACGCGGCCCAGATAGATATCTCCCACGGCGAAACCCGTCTGGCACTGCTCCTTGTTGAGCTCCACCAGAACCTTGTCCTCGCACAGCGCGATCGATATCTCCGTCGGGGTGACGTTTATTACTAACTCTCGATTCATTAATAGATCCGTGGATAAGTGTTTCAATACATATATCGCGGTCCCGCATCGCCACGACCGACGCTGCGCGAAGCCCGTCGGCGGAACGGCCGCGATTCGACAGCCGAAACGCGAGACCGAAATATACGAATCCGATTAAAAATAGGCAAAGCTAAAGGGCGTCAGTTGAAAACCCTTTAGCTTTATTCTTACCTACTTGCTGACGCAATTCTATCGCCCGATAAGATTACTTCTTCTTATGGCGATTCTTACGCAGACGCTTCTTACGCTTGTGCGTGGCCATCTTATGGCGCTTGTGTTTCTTTCCGTTTGGCATAGTTTTGATATTTTAATTTAACGAAACTTAAAAATTACTTTACTTTGGCCACGAAGCTCTTGGCAGGCTTGAATGCGGGGATGTTATGCTCGGGGATGGTGATCGTGGTATTCTTAGAGATATTACGAGCTACCTTGGTGGCGCGCTTCTTGATGATGAAGCTTCCGAATCCGCGAAGGTAAACATTGTTGTTGGCGATCAAAGAATTTCTGACGTTCTCCATGAATGCCTCCACAATCGTCTGCACCAAAACTTTCTCGGCGCCGGTACTCTTGGCGATCTCATTAACAATATCAGCCTTAGTCATAGCAATTAGATATTTTGTAATTTAACATTTGGTTACTTTGGGTTTGCAAATGTACTACATTTTTAACGATTAACAAATTAAAAATATCTTTTTTTTCGCAAACGAACCACTTCAAACCTTTCGGAACAAAAACCTTGCAAAAATCGCTATCATATCACGGCATTCCGTTGAAAGCCACCGCCAAACCCTCGACGGCCTTGTCGAGTCCGCCCTGAATTTTACCGCCGATCATCATTCGCATCATCATGTTCAATTCGGCATGCAGAACCATGCGGATGCGAGTGTCGCCGACGCTCGCCTCGTGCAACTGGATCCAGAAAGCGAAATCGACGGGCACCCCGTTGCCGTCGTCGCCCGTAATCTTCACATGCTTGTTTTCGACGCGTTCGGCGATGCGCAGACGAACGGTGAAACCTTTCACTTTGAAAGAGCACGTATCCTCGTCGGCCTGCCACTCCTCGACCCTGTCGCGCAAAGCGGGCGTGAGCATGTCGAAACGGCTTATCAAAGGAAACACAAAAGCCGCGGGCTTCAATATCTGTTGCTGTTTAGATTCGTATTTTTCCATTCCCATAGGTGTAACAAATCATCGATTTACCCCGCCGCAGCGGGTAAGAGACTGCAAAGATACGTATAAGTCGAGCGCAAAAGCAAATTTTATTTGCGGTTTTGCCGAGACGAAGTATCTAAGGCGAAGCCAAAGATACGCATAAGTCGAGCGCAAAAGCAAATTTTATTTGCGGTTTTGCCGAGACGAAGTATCTAAGGCGAAGCCAAAGATACGCATAAGTCGAGCGCAAAA
>CAJUMU010000002.1 GCA_910587675.1 uncultured Alistipes sp.
CTTGTCGACATGCTTTACGAGCGTCGTTCCTCGACCCGCAATCTCCGTTGGATCTACAACCGTTACGCCAAGTATCTGTTCGGCGTCAGCTTCCCTACTTTCTCGTCTTACCTCGACAGAGATAACGATCCGCTCGACGATGTGGAGCTTCCGCCCTACATCGTGCTTGGTCTTTGGGCCATGGTCAACGTTCCTCGCGGCGAGCATCGGTATCCCGCCGAACTTCGCCGCCTGCTGTCGAGGCCGAGGTACGTCAAGAGCAAGAGCCGCAAAAGATGCGCGCGACATGCGGGCGTCGATTTGCCGCGTCGCGGCCGTGACAACGACGAAGAACGCGAGGCGGAGAGAAAGATAGTCGAGGAGGTCGCGGTATAAACCTTGGGTGAGCTGCTGCCGACCGAAACGGGGTCGATGCGCGACGCGTCGGCCCCGTTTTTGGTTTCGATGTCGGGAGATGCTGCCGAAAGATAAAAAATGTCGTGCGATGATGAAAACGCTACGCCCGAAACTTGCTCCATCCGTAAATTTTGTTATATTTGCAATCGGAACTCTCGAATTTCGGCAGACATGAAAATTCTCGGAATATCTCGGATAGGAAATATTATCCTCGACGCGTTCGTCGCAATCGCGCTGGCGGCGTTCGCGCTGACGAGCGGCTGCTCGAAGTCGGAGACCGAGAACGATGGCGCCGCCGTTAAGGTCGCGGTCGAAGGCGATGCGGTGACGGTCGTGCCTCGCGGGCAGAGCGTCGAAGTGTACTTTACCGTTAGCCCCGCCGATACGGATTTTAGGTACAGCAACGGAAATTACAACGTCCGCCTATGTTACGCTTCATCGAAGGCGTCGGTGGCCGAGGTATACGTATCGGAGACTTCGCCGGTCGGCAATGGCCGCTACAAGGCGCGGATCACCGATCGTAGCGACGGCAAATCCTATCGTATCGACGTATGCCTTAGTATCATAGCCGACAAGGGCGCGCACTATTCCGAGCCGTTCTGCATACAGAATTCCGAGCAAAAGTCGGGCATATCCGCCGTCAGATTCCTCAAACGCGACAATCCCCAACTCGATAAGGATATCTTTTGCGATTACGATCCCGTCACGGCTACATTCACGGCCCGTTCGGCCAAGCTGAAGCCCGAATTGGTCGACGCGAGTCGTTTGGTGGCCTCGTTCGTCGCCGATGGCGATGTGACGGTCGGCGGCAAGAGTCAGGAGAGCGGCGTGACGCCTAACGATTACTCGCAGCCGCTCACGTATGTTTCCACCGCTGCCGACGGGAACAAGAGCGAATATACCGTGAAGTTCGTCAATTTCACGGGTTTGCCCGTCGTGTATGTCAGCTCCTCGACGCGCCGTACCCCCATAGATGCCGACATAACGTCGAAAACCGACTGGAAAGCCGCCTCCATCAGGATCGATGGCAACGGAGTTTTCGACGATCTGCCCGCGACCGACATGCAGTTGCGGGGCCGCGGCAACATAACGTGGGGCTGGCGCAAAAAGCCGTTCAACATGAAGTTCGAGACGCGCACCGAAATACTCGGCATGCCCAAGCACAAGCGGTGGATCATGTTGGCCAACTATGCCGACATAACCATGTTGCGCAACGACGTGTCGTTCCATGTCTCGGGGCTCACTTCGTTGGCGTGGGCGCCGCGCGGAGAGTTCGTCGAGCTGGTTTACAACGGTCAGTATTCGGGTACGTATTATCTGGTCGAGCAGGTGCGCATCGACAAGAACCGCGTGGCCATAGACGAGATGAAGCCCGAGGATTCCGACATCACGGGCGGATATCTGGTCGAGATGGATTTTCACGACGACACCACGCCGTATCAGTGGAAACCTTTGGTGGCATGTCGTCAAAACGGCATCTACATCGTCAAGTCGCCCGACGAAGACGATCTCACCGAGGCGCAATACAACTACATCCACGATTATATCCGCAATTTCGAAAAGGCGATCACGAGCAATAAGCTTTCGGATCCGACGGAGGGGTATAAAAAATATATCGAGCCTCTGTCGTTCGTCGATTACTGGCTCATATACGAGGTCTGCATCAATCACGAGATATGGAACCCGGGCAGCGTGTACGTCCACAAGGACCGCGGCGGGAAACTCGTGGCGGGACCGATATGGGATTTCGATTACGGAACGTTCAACTTCACTTACGGCGAAGCCGCGCCCGCGGCATACTCGCTTTATGTGAAGGACGCGATATGGTATGCGCATCTGTTCCGCGATCCCGAAATGAAAGCGCTGGCGAAGCGTCGCTGGGCCGAGCTCAAGCCGCGCCTGCAACGCGAAATACCCGAATATATCCGCAAAAAGGCGGAGTACCTGCGTTACGCGGCTCAGGAGAATCTGAAACAGTGGCCCATGACGGTCGACACCAACGGCGACGCGAATCTGACGTACGACAAAGCGGTGGAGAAGATGATAACCGTATGGGAGACCCGCCTGAATATCATCGAGGGCTGCATGGCGAGCTGGTAACCGCCGCCTGAAACATATAAATATGTTTTTATACCGTCGCGTGCGCGGAATTGTTGTATCGAATCGGATTTTTTTTATTATTTTTGTTTTCGGGAAATACCTAAATCATAACCTACTATGAAAAAAATATTGATTACGATGTGTCTGTCGGCCGCGGCCGTGTGCGCCGTGTCCGCGCAGACCGAGGTGCGCATGACGCTGCATGACGAGAGCCGCGGCGGACAAATTATTCCGCGCGAGATTTACGGACAGTTCGCCGAGCATCTCGGTCGTTGCATTTACGGCGGAATATGGGTGGGCGAGGAGTCGCCGATTCCCAACGAAAAGGGTTATCGCGTCGATGTGCTCGAGGCGTTGCGCGCGTTGAAAGTCCCCGTCCTCAGATGGCCGGGCGGATGCTTCGCCGACGAATACCACTGGATGGACGGCATCGGTCCGCGCGAGGAGCGTCCCAAGATGGTGAACACCAACTGGGGCGGCACCGTGGAGGACAACAGCTTCGGTACGCACGAATTCTTGAATTTCTGCGAATTGCTCGGCTGCGAGCCGTATGTGAACGGCAATATCGGCAGCGGCTCCGTCGAGGAGATGTCGAAGTGGGTGGAGTACATGACCTCCGACGCCGACAGCCCGATGGCCAACTTGCGCCGCAAGAACGGCCGCGACAAGCCGTGGAAGGTGCGCTATTTCGGCGTGGGCAACGAGACGTGGGGATGCGGCGGCAACATGACGCCCGATTATTACGCCGACCTCTATCGCCGTTACGCTACCTTCTGCAAGAGCTTCAGCGGCAATTGGCTCTACAAGATTTGCAGCGGCGCCAACAATTACGACCACGCGTGGACGGAGACCATGATGCGCCGCGTGGGCAACCAGATGAACGGCCTTACGCTGCACTACTACACCGTTTTCGACTGGAATCATAAAGGATCCGCCACGGAGTTCACCGCCGACGACTGGTATGCCACCATCGGCAAGTGCGCAGAGATCGAGAACGTAATCAAGGGCCATTGCGACATCATGGATCGTTACGACCCTGCGCGCCGTATCGCACTCATCGTCGACGAGTGGGGTACGTGGTGGGACGAGGAGCCCGGGACCGTTCGCGGCCATCTCTACCAGCAGAACACCCTGCGCGACGCCATGGTGGCGGCCGTGTCGCTCAATATTTTCCACAAATATACAGAGCGCGTGCGCATGGCCAACATCGCCCAGATGGTCAACGTGTTGCAGGCGATGATCCTTACCCGCGACGACGAGATGGTGCTCACGCCAACCTATTGGGTATTCAGCATGTACACGCCTCATCAGGGCGCCGAGGCCGTGCCTCTCTACTTCGAGCCCGAGACGGTGAAGGACCGTTATCGCCACGAAGTCGATCTGCTGTCGGCCACCGCGTCGCGCGCTGCCGACGGCGCGATAACGCTGTCGCTCGCCAATGTCGATCTCGACAAGGAGTGCCGCGTGACGATCGCGCTCGACGGCGACAAGCGTTACGACGTCAAGGGGCAGGTTCTGACGGCCGACGCCATGACCGCCCGCAATACTTTTGAGAATCCCGACGTGGTACGTCCCGTCGAGTTGAAGGGCATCGAATCGTCTAAAGGCGAAATTACGGTGGTTTTGCCCGCCAAGTCGATAGTTTCGCTTACGCTCAGGTAGCGTCGCGGACCAATATCGCGGCAAAAGTCTGAAAATCGGCTGACAAATTGCGGTTTTCAGACTTTTTTTCTTATCTTTGCAAACTAAAAAACGGGCTGTGCCCTAATGAGTAACGTTTGGAAACGATAAACAATTAAAAATATAAACAAAATTTTTGACGACAATGCAAAGTAAAGGCGCAATTAAATTGTTCGCGATCGTATTGGTGATCGCGAGCCTCTACCAGCTCTCGTTCTCGTTCAAAACGCGAAGCGTGGAGAAGGCCGCCGCAGAGTATGCGGAGGCGTTCGACGAGGCTGAAAGAGCATCCGCCGAGGCTTATTATCTCGATTCTATCATGAATAAGCCCGTTTACAGTCTTCTCGGCCTGAAGGACTACACTTACAAGGAGTGCAAGGAGAAGGAGGTCAACCTCGGTCTCGACCTTAAGGGCGGTATGAACGTGATGCTCGAAATCGAAGTTCAGGATTTGGTCAAGTCGCTCGCGGGCGAGAGTCAGGACGATCCCGCTTTCGTCGAGGCGATGAATCGTGCGAACGAGGCCATGAAGGCGGGTACCAACGACTACATAGGCGTGTTCGCCAAGGCCTACAAGGAGATCTCGAACGGCGCGCCGCTGGCCGCCATCTTCGTGAGCCCCGACCGCAAGGATATCACTCCCAACAGCACCGACGACGAGGTGGTGAAGATCCTGCGTCAGGAGACAGACGCCGCCATCGCCGCGTCGTTCAACATCTTGCGCAGCCGTATCGACCATTTCGGAGTGACGCAGCCCAACATCCAGCGTCTGCCCAACTCCAACCGCATCATGGTGGAGCTGCCGGGCGTGAAGGAGCCCGAGCGCGTGCGCAAACTGTTGCAGGGTTCGGCTTCGCTGGAGTTCTGGGTGACTTATAATGCGGGCGAGGTTCTGCCGCTGCTGGCCGAGGCCGACCGCATGATAAAGCAGGATAACGACGAGAGCAAGGGCGTGGTTACAGAGGAGGTCGAGGTTGCCGAGACCGAGACGCAGGCCGAGGGTCTGGCCGCCGAGGTGGCCGAGCGGAACGATGCCGTCGCGGAGCAGAACGCTTCGTCGCGCTTCACCCGCGAGAGCAACCCTCTCTTCGCTTTGCTTGATCCCTCTTACGCGGGAGGCAGCATAGTGGGTGTAGCGACTACCGCCGACATACCCGCCGTGAACGCTTATTTGGCTCGCGCCGACGTGCAGAATCTTTTCCCGAGCGATCTGGAGCTCAAGTGGGGTATCAAGGGCGAGGATGTGTTCGACGGCCGCGTGGCTTTGTATGCCCTGCGTTCGATCGACGGCAAGCCCGCCATGGACGGCAGCGCGGTGTCGACGGCTCAGGAACGTTATTCGGATCGCGGCGCCACCGCCGAGGTCGGTATGACCATGACTTCGAACGGCGCGTCGCAGTGGGCGCAGCTTACGGGTCAGAACGTGGGCAAACCCATCGCCATCGTGCTCGACGGTTACGTATATTCGGCCCCCAACGTTCAGAACAAGATCGAAGGCGGCGTTTCGCAGATTACGGGTAACTTCACCATTCAGGAGGCGCAGGACTTGGCCAACGTGCTCAAGTCGGGCAAGGTGCCCGTCCCCGCCCGCATCATTCAGGATACTGTGGTCGGTCCCTCGCTCGGTCAGGAGTCGATTAATGCGGGTCTGCTCTCGTTCGTGCTGGCGTTCGTGCTGGTGTTGCTCTACATGGGTCTTTTCTATAAGACGGCCGGTTGGATGGCCGACGTGGCCCTTATTCTCAACGTCTTCCTGCTGGTGGGCGTGCTGGTGTCGTTCGGCGCCGTGCTGACACTGCCCGGTATCGCGGGTATCGTGCTCACGATGGGTATGGCGGTGGATGCCAATGTCATCATATACGAACGTATCAAGGAGGAGCTTCGCGGCGGCAAGGGACTCTCGCTGGCCATTAAGGACGGTTTCTCGAATGCTTATTCGGCCATCATCGACGGTAACCTCACCACCATCATTACGGGTATCGTGCTGTTCGTGTTCGGTAACGGCCCCGTTCAGGGATTCGCCACCACGCTTATCATAGGTATCCTCACCTCGTTCTTCTGCGCGATCTTCGTGACGCGCATGCTGCTCGAGTGGATCGAGGAGAAGTGGGGCAAGGTGTCGTTCTCGCGTTCGTGGTCGGAGAACTGGCTGGCCAACGTGTCGTTCGACTTCATCGCCAAGCGCAAGATGTCGTACTTCATTTCGGGCGGCTTGATCCTGCTTTCGCTCCTCTCGCTCGCATTCCACGGACTCAACACGGGCGTGGACTTCACGGGCGGCCGCACCTATGTGGTTCGTTTCGACAGCAACGTATCGCCCGAGGCGGTTCGCGAGGCTTTGGACAAGACCATCGTGGGCGACGACGCGGCCAAGAAGTCTAACGAGGTGAAGCAGTACGGCGCGGAAAACCAGATGCGTATCGTGACGCAGTACAAGTACGACGACACGTCGGAGGAGACTACCGCCGAGGTCGACGCCATGATATACGAGGCTCTGAAGGGCTTCTATACCTATCCCATCACTCTGGAGGGCTTCACCAGCACTCAGGAGGATGTGAACGGCATCATTTCGTCGGACAAGATCGGTCCCTCGATCGCCAAGGATATGACCTACAACGCCATCTATGCGGTATTGTTCTCGCTGATCGCCATAGGTCTCTACATTACGTTCCGATTCAAGAGATGGCAGTGGGCTCTGGGCGCCACGGCGGCGTTGGCTCACAACGCGCTGCTCGTGATCGGCATATTCTCGATGCTTTACAGCTTCATGCCGTTCAACCTCGAGGTTAATCAGGCGTTCATCGCGGCGATCCTTACCATCATCGGTTATTCGATCAACGATACCGTGGTGATCTTCGACCGTATCCGCGAGTACATAGCCCTCTATCCCAAGCGCGCTATCGGCGACAATATCAACAAAGCCATCTGCTCGACTCTGTCGCGTACGATGAATACCTCGGGTACGACCATCGTCACCCTGATCGCCATGTTCGTGTTGGGCGGCGAGACGATGCGCGGATTCATCTTCGCGCTGTTGCTCGGCGTGATTATCGGTACCTATTCGTCGGTGTTCGTGGCGACTCCCATCGCTTACGACATCCTGCGTCGTACCGACGAGAAGAAATAGCGGCGTTCGCTTCGCGCGAGATATGCTTTGATGTTTCGTATTCGGAGCGTAGCGACCGAAGTCCCCTCCGAGGAGGGGATTTAGGGGAGGGTCAGAACTGTAAACGCGGCCGCAGGCCGCGGGCAACGACGTTCGGATTTGAATTTGCAACACGATGACCCTTGTACATTAATGTATGATATTGCTATGTATCGTACCGTCCGATTGGTACGATATTGGAAAAATAGGTTGCGGCCGTTGCGGTCGCAACCTGTTTTTTTTATAACTTTGTCGTCGTTATGAGAAATGCGTTGGATAAACTCAGAGCATTGTTCGCATGGATTCAGGGGTATATTTCGCCCGTGTTCGTGCTGTTGTTGTGCGCTTCGTTCATTTTGTGGTATATAGTGAAGCTCGAATACACCTATAATGCGAAATACGACGTGTCGATCGATATCGACGGCGAGCGTATTCGCGTGCCGTGTTACATCGAAGGCCAAGGCTCGACGCTGCTGGGTTATCGCGCATATATGCGCAAGCAGATCAAAATCTCGCTGTCGGAGTTGAAATACGCCGTCGAGGAGAAGATCGACGAACAGACGGGCGAGGTTACGGAGTCGTATTGCATCATCGATCCGCAATCGTTGCAGAGCGCGCTATCGGTGCGTTTGAGCGATGTGAACGTGCTCTCGATAGGGGCCGTTCCGCCGTTGCCGATGCCCGAACTCTCCGCCGCGGCCGACAGTGTCGCCCGAACGGACGGCAAGAAGGCCAACGCGAGGCGTTAGGGGCGTTCGCCGACAGCTGTCGATCTGTATCGCGGCGACCGGACTCCTTCGGGCGTAACTGCGAAAGCCCTCATGCGGCCCGTCGAAAATATCATAATTATATATATTTATTACGATGTACAAAATAGGCATTACCGGTGGCATCGGGAGCGGTAAGAGCACTGTCTGCGCTCTTTTCGCCGACCGCGGCGTCGCCGTTTACGACTCCGATTCCCGAGCCAAACGCCTTATGAACGAGGATGCCGCTTTGCGCGAGGCTCTGTCGCGCGAGTTCGGCGCGGGTTGCTATGCGGCCGACGGCAGCCTCGACCGCGCCTATCTCGCAGCCGCGGTCTTCGGCGACGCCGAGGCGTTGAAGCGTCTTAATGCCATCGTGCACCCCGCCGTGCGCGAGGATTTCCGCAAGTGGGCGGAGACGCAAAACGGTCCTTACGTGTTGCTGGAGAGCGCGATACTCTTCGAGGCGGGATTCGAATCGGAGGTCGACGCCACGCTGGCCGTGCTGGCCCCCTTGGAGGAGCGGGTGCGTCGCACTTCGGAGCGCGACGGCATGAGCCGCGACGAGGTGCTGAAACGTATCGCCCATCAGATGAGCGACGACGAACTGCACGCGCGCGCCGACCGTACCGTTGTGAACGTGCGCCGCGATTATTTGGAAAGCGATGTCGAGCAATTGCATAAGATATACTCTCATGAAGCTGAACGGTAGGGAGTTGGATCTCTCCCGACCTCAGGTCATGACGATCGTGAACGTCACCGACGACTCGTTTTACGAGGGCAGCCGAACGAGCTGTGCTGAGGCGATCGAACGTCGCGTCGCGTCGGCTTTGGAGCAGGGCGCCGCGATATTCGACGTGGGGGGCTACTCGTCGCGCCCGGGCGCGGCCGATATCTCGCCCGAAGAGGAGTGGCGGCGTGTCGAGCGCGGTTTGACCGCGGTGCGCCGCGTCGCGGGCGACATTCCCGTTTCGGTGGATACTTTTCGCGCCGAGGTGGCACGCCGCGCGATAGAGAGCTTCGGCGAGTTGATTATCAACGACATTTCGGCGGGGGAGCTGGACCCCGAGATCGTGGACGTGGCGGCGCGATACGACGCGCCCTATATCGCCATGCACATGCGCGGCACGCCGCAAACCATGCAGTCGCTCGCGTCGTACGAGCGTGATATCGTGACGGAGGTGTGCGATTATTTCGGCCGCAGGATCGGGGAGTTGCGCGCGCGCGGCGTGAACCGTCTCATTCTCGACCCGGGATTCGGATTCGCCAAGAGCGTGGAACAGAATTACGAACTTATGGCGGGCTTGCACCGTCTGTGCGACATGGGGTATCCCGTACTGTCGGGCGTATCGCGCAAATCCATGATATACCGTCTGTTGGATATCACTCCGCAGGAGGCTCTGGCGGGCACGGCCGCTCTCAATTGGGAGTCGCTGCGTCAGGGGGCGACCATCCTGCGCGTGCACGACACGCGCGAAGCGGCGGATATGGTCCGAATGTTCGAGGTCTACCGTTCCTACCTCCGCGGAGAGTGAGCACCGTTCGGTCAGCGGTTCAGCACTCCTATCGCCCCGTCGTCGGCGAGCGTCTCGGCCGAGATCTTCATCCGGCGGCAGCGGGAGTTGTTGTAGAACTTGGCCGTCGCATGCCCCTGCTCGTCGGGTTTTAGCTCGGGGTTCCAGTAGAGCGTTCGGCGATAGTCGGCCTCCTTGGGCATGACGGAGTAGTCGGGCATGTAGAACTCGTCGGGGCGGCTGTAACCGTCGATCCACGTCTTGCGCACGCCACGCCCCGCCTCCACGGGCGCTTTCCCGTCGGGGTAGGTCTCGATGAATACCACGCACGAGTAGTAGTCCGATATCTCCATAGGCGACATCTTGGTTATGTCGGCATATTGCGTAATTATCCCCATGTCTTCATTGATGTAGATGGCCTTGATGGCCGACAGGCGTAGAAGATCGTAAAGCGACACTTCGCCGCGTACTTTTTCGTAATCGACCACGAACAGAGGATGTTTGCCCTTGTAGGTTATTCGCCATTGTCCGTTTATCTCTATCGCGTCGATGCTCGTCGAGTCTTTCGACATGCTGTTGAGCGTGTTCACGCTCTGGCGGGATATTACGAATTTGTCGCTCAACGCGGCCAGAAGTTCGTGTATGTCCGTTATCGATTCGCCTTCGTCGCGTATGGCGTCGATCTCCGCGGGTATGTCGTAATACGACGTCGAGGTGGAGCGGCTGCGATAGATATCCTCCTCGCGGGAGTGTTTCTTGCCCTTTACGACCACCTCTTTTATCCGATGCACCTTTTTGGTCATGTCCGTTTCGCCGTCGTCGTAATAGAGTGCCGCAGAGTCTATCGTCGCGACGGGCGTATCCGACTCTTCGGCGACATGCCCGTCGTCGGTCTCGGTCGTTGTCATTTCGATATTCATCTCCGCCGCGAGATATTCGCGCGGCGCGGGCGCGAACGCGCGGTCGAGCAGTATGCGGCTGGCCTTGCGGCGGTTCTTGTCGTTGGTGACCGAGAGGTTGAGGGCCCATTTTCCCCATAAATTGCCGACGAATGCGAAACGCCCCGTGCTGTCTACCTCCACCGTGCCCACGTGGGCCATATTGTTCTGCTCCTCGTCGTCGTTGCCCTCCTCGCCGCGCTTGAGCAGAACAGACGAAAGTTGAATGTCGGTCAGGGGTTTATTGGTGACGGCCCGAATTACTCGGCCATGCACCTCCACCCCCTGCTCGGGCAGATATTTAAGGTCGAAAGGTCGTGTTCCCGCCCGCTCGGCCCAGTCGTAACGCCGCCACCCCTGCACCATCAACAGTCGGTCGAGGGCCGTGCGGCGCATAGAGTCGTCCGATTCGAAGTAGTAGGAGGGGCGGTGCACATATCCCTTTATCTCCGACGAAAGCAGCAGATCGGTCAGCATATCGCCGTAATAGGGCACCTCGTCCTCGCCGTCGCGCACCGAGACCGATATCGGCGTGGCGAGCGGACGACCCTCGGCGTCGCGGAGGCTGAAATCGAGCCTCACCGAGTCGTACGGCTCGTATACTGTCTTGTCGGCCGAGACCTCTATGGCGGCCTGCCGCCCCGTGTGCGAGAATATGAGGCGGTCGGCGATCGGCGCGCCGTCGATGTCGACGAGTATTATGCGGGCCACTCCCGCGGGCATGCGGCGTTTGTCGATCTTGAATTCGAGCGGTTCGCCGTCGGCCAAGTCGAGAATGCTGTAACTCGACAGCGCGCCGCCGCAGATCACGGCCGCGCCCAGCATCGTGGCGGGCATATCGGCGCTCTTGCGCACCACGATTGCGACGCTGTCGGCCGACGACAGGTTGTTGACGCGCATGACGACGCCTTGCGGACGCGCTGCGGGCAGATCGACTTTTCGGCTTTTGCCGTTCGACGTCACCTCGGCTCGGTCATTCGCCGCGGGGGTGTAGTCGAATGCCCCTCGGCCGCCATACTCGGTCGCGAACTCGGCCTTGACGTTGCCTTGTTTGTCGCGGATGACGCCCGACAACTCGAGCGGCATCCCGTCGGCGTCGGTCGCCTCGAACGCCATGCGTGCGGGCAGGTCCTCGACGAGGTTGCCGCCCTCGGGGTAGAACCTCACGGCGACGCTCTTGCCGCGTTTGGCTATCGGGCGTTTGACGGGATATTTTCCGCCGACGGCGCGTGGTCGCATCATCCTCCTTTTGGAGGTGAGGGCGGGATTGTCGAGCTTGTCGAATACGGGGATCGTGCGAGAACACACGGTCTTTTCGCCGAATCCGAGCATGTATTTGGTATAGGCCCTTATCTCGTAGAATCCCGAGTAGAAGGGGAGATGAGTCAATACGAAATTGCCGTTGCAACGTCCGTCGACTATCGGCAAGACCCTCTTTTCGATGATTGTGCCGCCCGGGTTGAGGAGTTCGACGTACAGCGTGCGGCTCAACGCAGTGGGGCGGTTCGTGCCCGCCGCGACGACATAACAGCCGAACCAGATGCGGTCGCCCTGAAAGTAGCTCGTGTTATCGAGATGCAGATGCACCTTTTCCTGTGGCAGCGTCTTGCCGAAGTTGCTCGCGGCATAGGCATAACCGAGCAGTCGGCGCATTACCGTGTCGGGCAGTTGTTCTTGCGCCGCGGATGCGGCCGCCGCGAAAATGCAGATTGCTGTCAGGAGCGATTTTCTCATGATAGGGCGGTGTATATAAAGCAAATATACGGAATTATTTCCGCATATTTGCTAAATTTATTCGGGTTGTGAAAAATCTCTTTCGGCTGTGGCGGAGTGCACTTCGCCGTTTTCGTCGGTCAGCGTCACGGTTATTCGATGTTTTCCCGTACAAACTGTAGGTGGATGTTTGGGATATAAGGCGAAGTTCAGTGGGGATATTACATATAGTTCATTTTCTTCTATTTCATTGCATAATTTGCGGGTTCCGCCGAGGCTGCCATCGTTAGGGTATACATCCGAATGGTCGATATTTCCGAGAAATTTCGTGAATGATTGATAATACGCCACGAAGATGTCGTTCAACGATGTTTCGGCAGGATGCGATTCGTCGTAGTTGCAATCGCTCGTAATAAGTATATCCGTTATTTTCGGATATATTGCCGTGCGACATAAATGTCCGCTCCCGATCATATACGATGCTTCCCAATCGTATCCCACATCTCCGTTTTTTGCGGCCAATTCGTTGAATTTGTTCAAATTTTCCACCGTTTGTTCAGGATTGTATAACCCTTGTACTTCGGTCGAATAATATCTCTGCTTGGCGTTGAATTGAATTAGAAATACATTATACATCTTGTTATACCTCAAATCGAATGACGACCACTCCTCATAACAATCTATAAAGTGGTATGACTTGTAATGCGTCCATTTGCAACTGTCTTCGCATGACGATAATGCGCATGATAACAATAGCATATAAATAATGGTCAAGACATTCCGTATCATAGCTGCTATTTATTGGGGTTGTTGTATGTGACGGTTCTGAAAAACCATCTGTAATTGCGCTTTGAATTATTCGACTCGGGATGCACCATCATAATTTTATTGTATAAGATATATCGTTTGTAATTTATCGGGATTTTATTCGTCCTGTCACTTGGCGGAAAAATCGGTTTCTACGGTAGCGGAGTGTACTTCGCCCTCCTCGTCGGTCAGCGTTACGGTTATGTTATGTTTGACGTTCGAAGTATGGGTGGGTTCTATGCGGATATTGGAACCTATCAATAACAGATCGTCATGTTCGAGTCGGCTGCATAATTTGAACATTGCTCCCAAGGTTTTGTCGTCGGGGTCAGTAGCGATTTGATCGGAACCGTTTAGAAATTGAGCATAACTGTAAGCCGCTATACGGAAAATATCGTTCAACGATGTTCCTGCGGGGTGTGATTCGTCGTAATCGCGATCGCTCGTAATATTTATATCCGTAACCCCTTTGGTAAGTGTTGTTCTGAAATCATCTCCCGGGAAATACGAAGCCTTATAATTGTATCCGATATCGTTGTTTTTCTCTGCGAGCTTGTTGAATGTATCCAGATTGTCTTTCGATTGATTTTTGTTAAGTAATATTTGAATTTCTTCGGAATAGTAATAATTGCTTTTATAGTCGAAGTATATGTATATTACATTATAGTATGATGAGAGTTTGAATGATGACCAGTCTCGGTAACAGTTGATGAAGTGATTGGTGTGGTAATATTCGATTTTGCAATCACTGCCGCCGCATGATGTCAGACCGTATAATGACATCATAATCAATATCACATATTTACAGTTGTTCATAGTGCTATTTATTAGGATTGTTGTATGTGACGGTTCTGAAATGCCATCTGTAATCATGTTCCGAATAATTTGTACCGGGATCTAAATTATTTTCTACATCGGCCCGACCTGCTACAGTGTCGAATACTTTACCGAGATAATAACCGTCAGCGTCGCCGCTCCATCCGAAATTACAGTGGTAATAATATGTCGGAGACGCGTTGTCCTCGGTCGTTGACTTTAATTTGGTATAATTCTCGTCTTCGTATATTTCGGTAATGATTTTTCTGTAGCCGTATATATACCCGTCTATTACCCATGCGTGGCCGCTTAATTTACGTTTCGGTTTTCCTGTTACCAATACGGGAGAATCGTTATCGAGTATATCACGAATGTCTTTAGCGGCGAAAGACAAATGACGATGAGTTCCATAATAATCGAAAGTGTATTTCAACGCTTTTTTTGCACGATAGGCCGTCGACCCGCTGTTTTTCTCACCGTATTTTGTCCTGCATGCTTCTCCTGCTGCTTTTACCAGATGCGCCACTTCGAATATGACATCTTGCGGGGCATTCGGATAATTGCATGTGAATCCGGTGATTTTATCCCAGTCGTAAGTATGTCCGTATGCGGACTGCGGATTCCGATGATATGCCAATATTTGCGCAAGCGCTACCGCGACACATCCTGCTGTATAGTTATCTTGAGATTTATAGGAGAAATAGTCGTCGTTACACATGCCATTAAACGGTTTTCTTTGTCCCCACTTCGTTTGAATATAAGGGCCGACCTGTTTCTGGCGAACCAATTCTCCGTACTTTTGTATCGTGTATGGCGGATTCGCAAAACCGTCCGCATAATCTTCTATCAATTCTATCGTCCTGAATGTTCCAGTCAGAGGGCCGTTCGACCCGATGCACCAGAATTCGTCTTTTTCATCTTCGTCCAGATCCGCCTCGGTAAGATCGGGTTCTTCAGCGTAGTTTTCCGACGGGGTGTAAACGCCGCTGTCTATCAACGCGAGCACGGGTTCCAATCGAGAATCGGCGGCCAAGACCGCATAACCTTGATCGTCATCGAAATTCACTATATATAACAGTGAGTTGGGCGTGGATCCGTCTGTGCTTCGAGTGCGCGCCGAGCGATGCTCGAAAATTTCTTTGACGGTGCGTTTTCCGCCGCGCGTCGGGGTGTCTAAAATATCGAGCACATTATCCAATTGCCTTAAGGCTTCCTCCTCGGGAACCCTGAAAGACAATGTTTTTGGAGTGGGGGCAGTTGCGGGAGGGGGTGCATCTTTGGCGCATGCGCCAAGGAGTAGCATACAAATTAAGAGCAACTTGTTTCTCATGGTCGTAGGGATTGTGTGATATTTACAAATATAACGTAAATATATGATTATGTAAAATAATTTGCGCTTGTTTTGGTGATTATTTAAATAATGAAGACGGGCGAATCGTAAAATTCGTCCGTCTTCGAGGTTGTGCGGCCGCTGCGCGGCGGGCCTGCCTTATTATTTGCTCCAGAGGTTGCGGGGATATACGCCCTCCTCGATGAGCTGCTCGATTTTGGCCACGAGCTGCGGTTTGTCGGCCTTGTAGGTCACGCCGAACCAGTTGGCGGTAGTGGGGAGGACCTTGAGTTTGGCGGTGCCGTCGCTCACGAGCTTGTTCACCATGAGCGGAATGAAGAACTCGCTCTTGGGGTTGGCTATGTTGGCGGGATCGCTCAGGAACTCCTTGAAATACTCCTCCGAGTAGGCGAAGTAGTCGGGCGTGAAGCCGAAAAGGTTCATCGACACGGGGGTGTTCTCGACCAGCGGCTCGTCCTCGCCCAGATCGTGGAATACGATGGTGCCCTCGGCGTTGCGCTCGATCTTGGTGCGCTCGACTATCGAGGTGAGGAAGCGGTTCTCGTCTACCGAGCATACGCCGCGCGAAACGGTGCCGTTCTCCGAAAGAGTCTTGTTAACCTCGTAACCCACCATGCAGTAGTGGTTCTTTTCGCCGTCCAGCGCGCTAAGGTACTCGCCGATGACCTTGTAGGCGTCGGCTCCGTAGAAGTCGTCGGCGTTGATTACGGCAAAGGGCTCGTGAATAGCCTTGGCGGCCATCATGAGGGCGTGGTTGGTTCCCCACGGCTTCTCGCGGCCTTCGGGCACCGTGAAGCCCTCGGGCAGGTAGTCGAGCTCCTGATATACGAATTCCACTTCGATTTTGCCGCCGAAGCGCTCGGGGTTGAACACCTCGGTGAACTCCTTGGCGAAAGAGTGGCGGATGACGAACACGACCTTGCCGAATCCGGCGCGGATGGCGTCGTAAATAGAGTAGTCGATGATGGCCTCGTTGTTGGGGCCTACTCCGTCCATCTGCTTCAGGGAGCCGTAACGCGATCCCATTCCCGCAGCCAGAACGAGTAATGTAGGTTTAACCATAATTCGTTATAATTTGTTTGGTTTGAGTGACGTTATATATCGCAAAGTTAATAATAATTGCGCTTCGGCCCCAAAGGCGACGCAAAAAAAACGTTATCGGCAGGGGTTTTGCCTGATTTTTCGTATCTTTGGCTTCGCCTTAGATACTTCGCCTCGGCAAAAACGCAAATAAAATTTGCTTTTGCGCTCGGCTTAAACGTATCTTTGGCTTTGCCTTAGATACTTCGCCTCGGCAAAAACGCAAATAAATTTGCTTTTGCGCTCGGCTTAAACGTATCTTTGGCTTTGCCTTAGATACTTCGCCTCGGCAAAAACGCAAATAAAATTTGCTTTTGCCCTCGGCTTAAACGTATCTTTGGCTTTGCCTTAGATACTTCGCCTCGGCAAAACTGCAAATAAAATTTGCTTTTGCCCTCGGCTTAATCGTATCTTTGACTTCGTCTTAGATACTTCGCCTCGGCAAAATCGCAAATAAAATTTGCTTTTGCCCTCGGCTTAATCGTATCTTTGACTTCGTCTTAGATACTTCGCCTCGGCAAAATGGCAAATAAATTTGCTTTTGCCCTCGGCTTAATCGTATCTTTGTAGTTGCTATATGCGTGTGCCATGAAAGATTTGAAACGTAAAATAAACAATCTGTTCCGCCCGAAGCGGCTCAGTCTCACCGATCCCATACGCCGCAAGGAGGATTGGAACGTCCGCATATCGGCCGCGGGACTCATCGGAGGAGTCGCGGCGTTCTGTCTGTTCCTGTTTCTGCTGGTGCTCCTGCTGGTGGCCTACACCCCCGTGCTGGACATATTTCCGGGTTATCGCACCTCGGCCGAGCGGTCGCACGATCGGTTGGTGCAGAGCATAATGCGCATCGATTCGCTCGAGCGCCGCATGAACGACATGCTCACCTACAACGAGAACATAGCCATGATTATGGAGGGCCGCACCCCCGTGCTGCGCACCCCGATGAACGACGACACCACCCGTCTGGACAAGACTCTGGTGCCTCCCTCGCAGCTCGATTCGCTGCTGCGCGCCCAGATGGAGGGCGAAGGCGACTACTCGTTGTCGCGGACGTTGCGCGAACGCGAGCGCGGCGGCAATCTGCCCGAGTTCGCCGTTCCCGCCGAGGGCATCATAACGCGTCACTTCTCGCGTAAGGACAACTACCTCGGCGTGGGCATTCAGGCCGCGCCCAACGCGCCCGTGACGGCCATCGACGACGGCACGGTGATCGACGTGGCGGCGGGAGTCGACGGCGGCAATACGGTCACGGTGCAGCATTTCAACGGATTCATATCGGTATATCGCAATCTGGCGCAGATTCTGGTGAGCAAGGGCCAGCCCCTCAAGAGCGGGCAAGTGATTGGCTACAACGCCATGCGCGAGGAGGGCGATCGGACCAATCCTTTGGTCGAGCTGGAGATCTGGAACGAGGGCAAGGCCGTGGATCCCGAGATTTATATCGTATTCTGACAGCAAATCATAATTCAACCCGAATGAAGCAACGTTTATCAATTCTCGGATCGACTGG
Source organism: uncultured Alistipes sp. (assembly GCA_910587675.1). Lineage (GTDB taxonomy): Bacteria > Bacteroidota > Bacteroidia > Bacteroidales > Rikenellaceae > Alistipes. Next base: position 17,797 of record CAJUMU010000002.1, read on the forward strand.
ATCGATCGGAGTGCAGACACTCGACATCGTGGCCGAGAATCCCGATCTGTTCGAAGTGACCTCGCTGGCCGCAGGCAGCAACTGGCAACGTTTGGCCGAGCAGGCCGTGCGGTTCGACGCCGATTGCGTCGTCATTGCCGACACTTCGAAATACGAGGCTCTGAAGAGCGCGCTGGCTCCTTATCCGATAAAGGTTTTCACGGGCGAGGAGTCGCTGCGGCAGATGGTTCGCAGCAGCGAGGTGGACGTGGTGGTGAATGCTCTGGTGGGCTATGCGGGACTGCATCCCACGGTGGCGGCTATCGAGGCGGGCAAGAAGATCGCGCTGGCCAACAAGGAGACGCTCGTGGTGGGCGGCGATCTGGTGATGCGCATGGCGGCGGAACGCAAGGTGCCGATCATGCCTATCGACTCGGAGCATTCGGCCATATTCCAGTGTCTCGCGGGCGAGTGCTCGCCCGTACGACGGTTGATAATCACGTGCAGCGGCGGCGCGTTGCGCGACGTGCCCGCCGAGAAGCTGGCCGACGTCACGCCCGAGCAGGCGTTGAAACATCCGCAGTGGAGCATGGGGGCCAAGATAACGATCGATTCGGCGACTTTGGTGAACAAGGGTTTCGAGGTGATCGAGGCGCACTGGCTCTTCGGCATCGGCGGCGACCGCATCTCGGTGCTCGTCCATCCGCAGTCGATAGTCCACTCGATGGTGGAATTCGACGACGGGGCGATAAAGGCGCAGTTAGGTACTCCCGACATGCGCATGCCGATAAGTTACGCGTTGATGTTCCCCCGCAGGGCATCGCGTCCGCAAGAACGGTTCAGTTTCCTCGACCATCCCATGCTGACTTTCGCCGAGCCCGACAGGGCGAAGTATCCTGCACTGGATATCGCCTATGACTGCATGCGTCGCGGCGGCACGGCGGCCTGCGTCATGAACGGCGCGAACGAGGTGGCCGTGGCGGCTTTCCTCGGCGGGCGGTGTCGTTTTACCGATATCACGGCGTCGATAGAGTATGCGCTGGAACGCGCAGCCTTCGTCGCCTCGCCCACTCTCGACGACTATGCGGCGTCCAACGCCGAGTCGAGGGCTTTGGCCGAAGAGTATCTCGCCTCGCGGCGATGATCGTCTAAGGCGTTACGGAATGTAAATAATTGTTTGACAATGGATATTGTAATAAAAATCATTCAGTTCTTCATGAGTCTGTCGCTTCTGGTGGCGATTCACGAATTCGGACACTTCATCATGGCGCGCGTGTTCAAAATACGCGTCGAGAAGTTCTACATTTTCTTCGATCCTTGGTTCTCGATTCTGAAGTGGAAGCGCGGCGACACGGAATACGGACTCGGGTGGCTGCCTTTGGGCGGTTACGTGAAGATCGCGGGCATGATCGACGAGAGCATGGACACCGAGCAGATGAAAGCGCCCGTGAAGCCTGACGAGTTCCGCGCCAAACCCGCTTGGCAGAGGTTTCTGGTGATGATCGCGGGCGTGGTGATGAACATCCTGCTGGCGATAGTGATCTATATCGGCATCCGTTACGTCCACGGCGAGGCCTACATGGCCAACGCCGACGTGAAGTGGGGTTACGAGTTCAACGAGGCTGCCGAACGCATGGGATTCAGGGACGGCGATCGTGTAGTGGCCATCGACGGCGAGGATATCGACGACGTGAACGAGATACGCGGCAAACTGCTGCTGACCGACGATGCGCGCCGCGTGACGGTGTTGCGCGCGGGTCGCGAGGTGGATTTCACCATCCCGTTCGAGGAGCTGCTGGAGATGCGCCGCAACCGCGAGTACGAGGATCTGTACGTTCTGCGCGTGCCGTTCATAATCGATTCGGTAATGTCGGAGTCGGCCGCCGCCGCGGGTCTGCGCAGCGGCGACGAGGTGGTGGTGTGCGGAGCGGCCGAAAACGTGGATGCCGTGACCGTTACCCGTCTGCTGACGAACGAGTATAAGGGCGATACGGTCCGACTCGGCATCCTGCGCGACGGGCTGTATATGCCGTTGAGGGTCCCCGTCGACGACGAGGGCAAAATAGGCGTCCGACTCGCCAATCCGTTCACGCCCCGCACGCGCGAGTTTACCTTCTGGCAGGCCATACCCGAGGGCGCGAAGCTGGCGGGTGAGACAGTGGCCGACTACTGGCGTCAGCTGAAACTCATCTTCAGCCCCAAGACCAAGATGTACGAGGAGCTGGGCGGCTTCATCGCCATAGGCAACATATTCCCCTCGGAGTGGGATTGGCTGCGTTTCTGGTCGATGACGGCGTTTCTCTCGATCATGCTGGCCGTGCTGAACATACTGCCCATCCCGGGACTCGACGGCGGACATGCGCTCTTCACTCTGTGGGAGATGGCGACGGGCCGCAAGCCGAGCGATCGGTTCCTCGAAATAATGCAATACATAGGATTCGCCTTGCTGCTGGCGCTGGTCGTTTACGCCAATGGCAACGACATATACCGTCTGTTCAACAAGTAGCGTATGGCCAAGGTCAAGAAGGCATATTTCTGCAAGAGCTGCGGTTTCGAAGCCCCCAAGTGGCTGGGCCGCTGTCCGAGCTGCGGCGAGTGGAACACGTTCGCCGAGGAGGTCGTGGCCAAGGCCCCTTCGTCGTTGTCGGCCGCCGTGGCGGCGAACGCTCCGCAGACTCCGCCGCAGAGGGTGAGGGATATCGAGCGGTCGTCGCACCGCCGTTTGGACCTGCATAACGCCGAGGTCAACCGCGTGTTGGGCGGCGGGCTGGTGCCCGGGTCGCTGGTGTTGTTGGGCGGCGAGCCGGGTATCGGAAAGTCGACCCTCAGTTTGCAGCTGGCCCTGACGAATCATTCGCTGCGCACGCTCTATGTCTCGGGCGAGGAGTCGGCGGAGCAGATCGGCATGCGCGCCGAGCGCATCGGCATCGGGAACGACGAATGTTATGTATATTCCGAAACGTCGCTCGAAAACATCCTCGCGCAGATGGCGCAATACAATCCCGACGTGGCGGTCATAGACTCGATACAGACCATCTATACCGAGACGGTCGATTCGTCGGCGGGCAGCGTGTCGCAGATCCGCGAATGCGCCGCGTCGCTTCTGAAGTATGCCAAGACCACGGGCACTTCGATCTTCATCATTGGCCACATAACCAAGGACGGCACCATCGCGGGTCCGAAGATTCTGGAACACATCGTGGACGTGGTGTTGCAGTTCGAGGGCGACGGCAACAATATCTACCGCATCCTGCGCGGCATCAAGAACCGCTTCGGCGCGACGTTCGAGATCGGTGTGTTCGAGATGCTCGACGCGGGTTTGCGCACGGTGGACAACCCGTCGGAGATTCTTCTGTCGCATTACGACGAGCCGCTGAGCGGCATCGCCGTGGGGGCGTCGGTTGACGGCATCCGTCCCTATCTGATCGAGGTGCAGGCTCTGGTGGGCAATGCGGCGTACGGCACGCCGCAGCGCACGGCGACGGGATACGATCCGCGCCGCATGAGCATGTTGCTGGCCGTGTTGGAGAAGCGCGTGGGCATGAAGATGTTCACCAAGGATGTGTTTCTCAACTTCGCGGGCGGATTCAAGGTCTCCGATACGGGTCTCGATCTGGCGATCATGGCGGCCGTCGTGTCGTCGTATTACGACCGTCCGATAGCCGACGGCGTGTGCTGCGCGGGCGAAGTGGGCCTCTCGGGCGAGGTGCGTCCCGCGCCCCGAACCGAGCAGCGCGTGAGCGAGGCGGCGCGACTCGGGTTCCGCCGAATCGTGGTGTCGGGATTCCTGCGCAAGGGCATGAAAATGCCCAAAGGGATAGAGGTGGTATACATAAATAACATAGGCGAATTGCCTCGGGCGGTATTCTGCGAGTAGCGTGCGTTCGGTATAATATTTGGACTCTCCTCTTCAAAACGTTGTGTGATGAAGAGGATAGTCGTTTTAGGGGGCGCGGGTCTGATCGGCTCCCATCTCTGCATAAAGCTGGCGGGCGAGGGCCACGATGTCGTTTGCATCGACATGCGCGATATCGAGGAGTCGCCTATGCTCGCTCCTTACTGGCGCCGTCACGACATACGTTACATAAATCACAACATAGTAAAGCCTTTCACCATCGACTGCGACGCCATATTCAACCTTGCGTCGCCGAGTTTCCTGAAGCACGACTGCGCCCATCCCGTCGGCATACTGCGTACCAACATAATAGGCTCCATGAACGCGCTCGATACGGCGCGACGCAACAAGGCCGTCACCGTGTTCGCCTCGTCGGGCGATGTCTACGGACTTTCGGGACAACAGCCCTTCGGCGAGAGCGACGCGCAGCCCAACCGCATCACGACCTATGCCGAGAGCAAGCGGGCCGCCGAGGCCATGCACTATGCCTACCGTCGAGAGTACGGTATAAACTGCCGCGTGGCGCGCATATTCTCCACCTACGGCAGCGGTTGCCAGATCGAGGACCGCCGCGTGGCTATGCGCATGATCGTGGCCGCCCTGCGCAACCGCGACATAGTGATATGCGGCAGCGGCGAGCAGCAGCGCACCTTCTGTTGGGCGGGCGATATCGCCGACGGCCTCGTGAAGCTGATGGAGCTGCCCGCTTCGGAACCGACGAGCGTGGTGAATCTGGGATCGTCGTACGAAGTGAGCGTGCGGCGGCTGGCCGAAAAGATCGTGTCGATCACGGGCAGCCGTTCGCGGATCGTGCATATCGAGGCGCGCCGCGACGATCCGCGCCGCATGGTGCCCGATCTGTCGCGCGCCCGCACTCTGTTGCGCTGGACGCCCGAAACGTCGTTGGGCGAGGGGCTCGCGCGTACGGTGGAGTATGTGAAGGGCGTGCTGGAACACAGGTACGCGGCGGAACCTTCGTGGGTGGAATCTTATTAAATGCTATATATTATGACTTTAGGGGAATTTAACGAACTTACTTCGCGCGACGATCTTACTTTGGTCGACTTCTATGCCGTGTGGTGCGGCCCGTGCAGGGTCATGCACCCCGTGCTGGACAAGCTGGCCGAGGCGACGGACGAGAGCGTGGACATATTGAAGATAGATATCGACAAACACGAAAACGTTGAGGTGGTGCGCCAACATAAGATAATGGCGGTGCCGACGCTCGTGCTTTTCCGCAAGGGGCGGATTTTGTGGCGCGAGAGCGGGGTAGTGCCGCTGAAAACGTTGTTGGAGGTGGTGAAGCGTTACGACAAGGTGGAGGTCTTCTGACTCTCCGCCGTACGGTGCGGCGGAGAACCGCTGCGACTGCATGAGTAGCGTCTACTCCATGCGCCAGCTCATTTCATCCGTCACATATCGGGAGGCGAACGATTGCGACGCCGCTCGGAGCGACTCGACCGTTCCGATTGCCGTTTCGCGTGCCGCGTCGGTTTCGTAAGCCGCCGCCAAGAGCGCGACAGCGCCTCGGGCTATTATGCGCGACGACGGATATCGGGCGACTATCTCGGCCACGGACCCGACGACGGATGCGTCGCCCGCCGCGCCTCTTGCCGCCGCCATCAAGGCCGCGTATGCGAGCAGTTCGTTGTCCGAATCGCTCCATCGGCCGTATATCTCTTTTACGTAAGGCGATCTCGACAACATGGCGAAAGCGGCCTCCTCGGCCGCTTCCGAATTTATTATGCCCTCGGCCCAGAATGCAGCCTCGGCGACGTCGATCCGCAGGGGATCGGCCATGTGTAACGCAGCGAGCCGCAATTCGCGCACCTGCTGTTTGAAAAGATAGCGGGCGAAGTCGTGGTCGCGCCCTTCGGCGCGGGCTATGGCGCGCACGGTAGGCAGACTCACGCCGTAATTCAGACCGTACGGGCGGCCGTAGGCATACATGCCGTCGGCCACCGCGCCGTTCATTTCGCGGCGCAGCGTCCCCAAGAGCCGAATCATTCGCGAGGTGTAGTCCAACGTCCCTATTTTTTTGCCGCGGGCGCCGCTACCGATACCGTGCGGCCCAACTCGAATATGGGCAGTACGGCCGAAGCGACAGGCTTGTCGCCCACCGCCACGACGCAGTTGGTGTTGTCGGCTATGCGCACGCGAACGGCCGTCTTGTCGCGCAGGTCGGCTTCGGGGAGGCTGCCTAACTTGGCGCTGCCCGAGGGGGTGAGTATCAAGGTCACGGCTTCGCCGTCGGTCGACGCGGGAGGCAGGATGCCTGCCGAAATCGACACGCGGGCTACGTGGTAGTTCTGCTGTTCGGCGACCATCGGGATTATTATGCGTTCGGTCGAGGTCGTAACGACCTTCTTGCCCAGAAAGAGTTCGAGATACTCCTGCTCCTTGGCGTCCAAAGCCTCCAACGCGTCTTTCAGTCCTCCGCCGAATACGTTCTCGCCCGCCTCGCCCGTAATGAGCTCCATGCGGTGCTTGCGGATCGAGAATATGGCTTGCGCCGCGGCGGCCGCGGCATCCTCCGCGCTCTGCGCCGTCGCGGTCAGGCGGTCGGGCAGCACCTTCGGAAATTCGGTCTCGCTACCCATGTACGACACCGTCGCGATCGCGTAGGGCGTCGTCTCGCCGCTTCTGAACGCCTCGTCGTCATCGAGTACCGACAGACGCGCGTCCTTTACCGTATATATTGTCTTTTCGACCAGCGACCCGCGCACGTCGAGGTATTTCTGCGCGTAACGGGCGTAAGGTCCCACTATCGTCTGCTCCTTTTCGATGATGAGGTCGACGGCGACGATGGTCGAGGGATCGGATACGACCACCGCGCCCGAGGCGTCGGTGTAAGTGCCGACCACGGCTTTGTAAATCGTGTTCTGCGCCGATGCGCCCGTGTGAAGGGCGAGGGCAAGCGCGGCTATTGACAAAACTCGTTTCATGGTGTTCGATGTTTTCAATTCGTTGTAGACACAAAAATAGATTTTTTGACGGACAAATCAAAATTTGAGATAAAAATCGCGTGTCAGGCGGCGGTAATCGTCGGTGTATCCATGCGCGTCCTCTATCGTGAGCGTTTCCGTTTCGACCTCGACGGCGAGGGGCTGCAATCCGAACTCCGCCATCACGCGCTTCACTCCGCCCGACGATGTTGCGAAAACGTCGCACCTGCGTCGCAAAAATAGTCGGCCGTGCGCCGCTGTGCGGAAACGCTCCATCTCGGCTGGCGGGAGTATGAGCGATAAGATGCCGTGCAGATGCAGGTTGCGCTCGACGCCGCTCACGATGTCGTCGAACGCGAGCGCGACGGTATGCCGCGCCGAGGTGCGCGCCGCGTCGGGCGGCAGGAGCGAATCGACGAAATAGGGCGGATTGGATATCGCCGCGTCGAATTTCTCGGTTGCGTCGAACTCCTGCAACGACCGATGTTCTATGACGATGCGGTCGCTCCACGGCGACGCGGCGGCGTTCTCGCGCGCCTGCGCCGCGCAGGCGGGATCGATGTCGATGCCCGTGATCCGCGCCTCGGGGCGACGCTGCGCGGTCATCAGGGCCATCAGCCCGCTGCCCGTGCCGATGTCGAGTATGCGGCACGGGCCCTGCGGCAGGCGGCACCACGCGCCGATCAAAACCCCGTCGGTGCCCACTTTCATGGCGCATCGGCTGTGGTCGACGTGGAACTGCTTGAACGTGAATCCTCCTCCGCGCATGGCTCTACGCTTTGAGGAATCCGTCTATCCCTGCGCCGAAGAGCGAGAAGTCGTAACGCACGGGATCTTCGGGATCGAACTCCCTAAGCGAGGCGGTTATCTCGGCCGTGGCTTTCCAGTCGCTCTGTTTGCGGCGGAGCAGTCCCAGCGCGCGTCCCATGTTGCCAGAGTGGACGTCGAGCGGCAGGTAGAGCGCCGACATAGGTATCTTGCGCCACAGTCCGAAGTCGACCCCGCGGTCGTCGCGGCGCACGAACCATCGCAGATACATGTTGAGCCGCTTGCATGCCGCGCCCTTGTCGATCGACGAGAGATGCTTCTCGCAGTGGGCGTCGTGCTCGCACGCGAAGAACTCGCGGCGGAACTCCGACAGCACCCGCGCCATGTCGCCCTCGGCCTCGTATCGCGACTCGAAGAAGTCGCCTATGCCGCCGAAACGTTCGGCGATGCGGCGTATGGCCAGTACGAAATCGGTGAAATCCTGCCCGTTGAATGTTCGGTGGACGTATGTTCGAAGTCGCGCCAGCTCCTCGGCCGAGGCGTGGCGCACGAAGTCGGCGGGCGCGTCGTCCATGTATTGCATCATGCGGCGCGCGCTCTTTACTATCGCCTTGCGGTTGCCCCACGCTATGGTGGCGGCGAAAAATCCCGCTATCTCGCGATCCTCCTTGGCCGCGAAGGCGTGGGGGACGCTGATCGGGTCGGGTTCGATAAATTCGGCGCGATTGTATTTGTCGTGCAGATGTTCGAGCAAATCGCGCAACTCCTCTCTTTCCATTATTGTGTTCGGGTTATGTCTCTATTCGATAATGCCGTCGCGCATGGCGATCTTGCGGTCGGCCGTCGACGCCAGCTCTTCGTCGTGGGTCACGATCAGGGTTGTCTGCCCCAGCTCGTCGCGCAGGCGGAAAAACAAGGCGTGTATCTCCTCGCGGTTCTTCGAGTCGAGGTTTCCCGACGGCTCGTCGGCCAGCAGCAGGGCGGGGCGGTTGACGAGCGCGCGCGCTATGGCCACGCGCTGCTGTTCGCCGCCCGAGAGCGCGGCGGGCTTGTGGTCGGCGCGCTGCGCGAGGTTCATCATGCGCAGCAGCTCCGATGCCTCGCGTTCGGCTTCGGCGCGACCGCGGCGCGCGATGAGCGCGGGCAGCATGACGTTCTCCAGCGCGGTGAACTCGGGCAGCAGGCGGTGGAACTGGAATACGAAGCCTATCTTGCGGTTGCGGAAATCAGACAGACGGGCGTCGCCGAGTCGGGTGACCTCCTCGCCGTCGATGGCTACCGTGCCCGAATCGGGCGTCGAGAGGGTGCCGATGATCTGCAACAGCGTGGTTTTTCCCGCGCCGCTGGGGCCCGTGATCGATACCACCTCGCCTCGCGCGACGCGCAGCGATACGCCTTTGAGCACCTCCAGCGCGCCGTAACTCTTGTGTATGTCGTGTGCCTCTATCATCGTCTCCTCGTTTCGCGGGCCTTTCGGGGCCGCCGTAATCGTATGCAAAGATAGCAATTAAATCCTACTTGCGGGAAAAAATCGCCTCGCCGTGCGCCGATTCGAAAAAAAAACGTATCTTTGCGCGCTATGTTTAACTAATTTAACTTTTTCAGAAATGCCTAAAATGAAAACAAACGCCGCTGCAAAGAAACGTTTTACTTTCACCGGCACAGGTAAGATCAAGCGTAAGCACGCTTATCACAGTCACATCCTGACCAAAAAGACTAAAAAGCAGAAGCGTAATCTGTGTTATGCTTCGACCGTATCGGCGGCCGACGAGGCCAAGATCAAGAGCTTGTTGGTTAAGTAGCCTTAACCGACGGCACGAATTTTTATTAACAAGGGACGAAACAGCCCCGAAGAGCGCGAGAGAAGCGCGCCGCTGCGAGTTCCGTCAAAAACTTATTTACTATGCCACGTTCAGTCAACGCTGTTGCGTCACGCGCAAGAAGAAAAAAGGTTTTGAAACTTGCCAAGGGTAACTTTGGTTCAAGGGGAAACGTTTGGACAGTTGCGAAAAACACTGTCGAGAAGGGTTTGCAGTACGCTTATGCGCACCGTCAGATCAAAAAGAGGACTTATCGTTCGTTGTGGATCACGCGTATCAACGCCGCTGTCCGCAATTACGGTATGACCTATTCGGAATTTATGGGTAAAGTCAACGCCAAGGGCATCGCTCTGAACCGCAAGGTTCTGGCCGATCTGGCGATGAACGAGCCCAAGGCATTCGAAGCGATAGTTAAAACAGTTAAATAGTTTGTCTCCCGATCGCGGGTTGCCCGCGGGGTGGAGACGGCGGAGAGTCGGGCGGCGTTGCCGCGCGGCGATCGGCAAAAGGCGAGGCGACGGTCGTAAGATCGTTTCCTCGTTTTTTTTGCTGTTCGCGGAACCGCGCAGGCGTAACGCCTGTTTTACGAAAAGGCATCGATATTCGGGCCGCGGCCTGCGGGGCTCGCGCAATGAGCGAATGCGAATAGCGGGCCTCCGCGCGCCGAGGCTGCGGCCCGCGCAGTTCTGCGAACTGCAAATATACATGCGTCAGCTTTAACCGCGACCGCCCTTCGTCCAAAATAGTTCGCTTGCGCATCATTTTCTCGCCTCGGCATAGCCCGAACTTGTTCGGCTCTGCCCTCGGCTTATCGAAAATGTTTCTGCCGCGGTTAAAGCTGACGCTCGTGAATTCTGCGGTTCTTCGAACCGCGCAGTTCGCCGCCGCCCCACTGCGGCGGACTGCAACTCGCTTTACGCTCGTTTGCGTCCTCCGCCGTCGGCGAACAGCCCCCTTCCGAAGCCTATAATCCTCAAAGAAACACAAATAACAACAAAAAAAGCACGCGTTTTGTTGCTCGTTTCGATTATTTGTACTACTTTTGGAGCAAGCGATCCGTCGAAAAGACGTGAATCGCGTTGCCGCTACCGTAAACGTGGAAATTTACAGAAAAACGGCAACAAGAGAATGTCCCGTCGGGTCGTTACCACGCTCGATTGGTAGGTACATCAAACGCACTGCGCCATGACGGGCGTGGACCTCTTGTGTTATGAAGTTTTTCGGGTTTTCCACGACCTTCGGTAGCATAGTAACGCAAGCGTGCTTTTAGCATGGGCTTTAAGTCAGGTTCACGTTTCGTCTTTTGTTATATATACGGGTCGCATAACGAAAAAAGAGAAGTTATGTTACCTTTGCAGAAAAGAACGGTTCCGTAACCGTAAACACATAATTGAAGGTTAGGACAAAACCTTTATGCCACTGACAAACTTGCGACTATTATAGCGATATAATAGGTTTTAACTGGTGTAAATTTTGTCTGAAACCCTTGCTATGCCTGCGGCACAAGCCGCGGGCGGGCATGGGCGTAAGGGCAGCTACCAGTTAAGGTTCGCAAGACCGGTCAGTGGGGCTGTACCTGCGCCCCTTTTTCGTTGTCCTGACTTGGGAAATACCGACAAATAAAAATGTTGAAAAGCCGCCGAGCGGCGACGGGGGAAGCGGACCGAGTTCTTGTGTACATCTTACTAATTATTGTCCGCTCCCCCGTTTTTTTTATTTCATCCGACACTACCCCGCCTGTGAACATGCAATTTAATTCCGAAGCCCGCGAAGCGTTCGCCGAGACCGCTTTCGACGCGTCGATATCGATCGTCGTCGACCGCTTGCGCGAGAGCGGCGAGCTCGATCTCGTCGAGTGCGATTTGTTCGTGGATATTCGGATCGGCGACGAACGGAAAACGGTAGCAGTGAACTACCTGCGTTATGTCGACGATGATTCGTTCCGCATGGATTACTCCGACACCCAACCCGATCCGCGGTATGCGGACAGAGTCGATTACGTCGAGTTGGAGCGCATAGCGGGCCGCGAAGGTTCTATCGTCGTCGGTTCGGGCGAGTATCGCTCCTCTTCGCTTACTCTGTCCGACATGTCGAATATAGTCGAAGTTCTCCGCATGACGGCCGACGGGGCCGAGCGATAAAGTCATACGATATGATAACTCCTCAGCTCGCGGGCGAGGAGTTTTTCGCGTCCGTCGGTCAGACGGTCGACGAGGGCGTGGAATCGCGGCGAGTGGTCGTGGTGGACCGTGTGACACAACTCGTGAATGATTACATAGTCGCGCAGGTGCTCGGGCAGAGTCATCAGATAGAGACTCAGTGAAATATCGTTGCGCCCCGTACACGACCCCCATTTGGTGCGGGCGGCGCGAACGGTCACCTTGCCGTAATCGAGTCCGAAGCGTGCGGCGAGCTCCGCCACCCGTTGCGGCAGGAGCGCCTTGGCCTCGGCACGCAGACGTTCGATATCCTCGTGCGAAAGCGAGGGGCGCGACGGCCGCGCGGCGAATTTGCGGCGCGAGGATTCGATCCACTCGGCTTTGGACTCCAAGAACGCGACCGCCTTTTTCAGCGGGACGTACGGAGGAAACGATAACCGCACCTCGCCCGACGGACGCACCGAGAGCGATATGCGTCGGGAACGTCGCGTGCACGACAGCACGATCTCGCCGAGCCGAGGGTGTTGCAACCGATCCCGCATCGAACTCTATTTTATGACGGTGAATATATCGTCCGCCGACGTTATGGTCCACTTGCCGTCGAGGTTGACGATTTGCATGCGTTCGAATACGATGGCGACCGAATCGCTCTTGTAGGTCAGGAATTCGCGGCTGTGTCGGTCGAGCCACTCCTCGCTCGGCATATTGGCGCGCGAGAAACCCGATTGCGACAGCAGCGAGTCGAGAACCGTATCGGGGTCGAGGCGACGGCCGTCGATCTCGATGACGGGCGTCTCGCCCTCGGCGAACGAACTGCGCTCGTAATCTATCGCTTTCACCATTACGCGGTCGTAACCCTCGATCGAAAGGGTGTCGACGGCGTGCGATGCCATGTAGTTGTCGTAATAGACATACATGTAATCCGCTCTGCCGACGGTTGCGGTCTCGGCATCCGTGCGCCCCAGCACGTAAGACTCCGTTTCGGGCGTGAGCGAGGCGAGGTAGTCGGCGCTGCGGCGGATTCCGAACTCGCGGGCCAGACGAAGCGTGTCGATGTCGTCGATATAGTCGAGCGACTGGTATAAGCGGCGGTGGAGTTCGCGCCGCAGCGTGTCGGCCCCGTCGCGGGGAGCGAGGCGCAGGGCGCCGTTGTCGGCGAGGATATCGAGCTCGCGCGCGGCGTTGCGGGCGCGGCGGATCTGCGAGCGCATGGCGACATTCTCGGCCTTGAGCGGCGGAACATAGGCTGAGCAGAACAGCAGCGCGAAAGCCGTCGCAGCGACCGCTATGTAACGGCCCGTGCGGCGCGAGAAGAAGAGCGCGATGCAGACGGTCATGACGATTCCGCAGAGGATCATGTAGAAACGCCACTCGGTGAGTCCGTATTCGATCACGCGGCGCAGCGCGCCGACCCAGAACAGCGCGACGAGGGGCGCGGCGATGAAGCTGAAGCGGTCGAAATAGCGGTCGTAATGCCGACGGTCGACGAATTGCTGCAAGGCCTTGACCGCCACGGCCGTCATGGTGAAGGCGAAGATCATGTTGGCCACGCCGCCCTTGGGCAGCGACAGCGTGAGGAGGATCTTGGCGGCGTAGATGTAGAGTATGACGTTGTAGATCAGCAACGCGGGCGTCACGATGAAGTTCAGCAGCATGTCGCCCATGCGGCCCGCGTGCGAGTCGAGGCGCGTGTTGTCCATCACGGCGAAGAATATCGCGGGAGCAAGCACCACGAACGAGAAGGCGGCCGAGTAGGCTCCCATGTGTCTTACCTCGTTCAGATCGAAGATGTAGATCACCGACATGTAGGTGAGCCAGAACAGCAGCTCGATAACCGCGGCGAAGATCAGGCCCGTGGCTGCGGCGAGCGCGGTGTGCGCGGCCTCGTCGACGAACCTGCGGTTGTCGCATCGCATGCGGAACGAGAGCAGCAGGAGCGGCAGCAGGGCTATGTTGGTGACTATGTACGCCGAAGTCTCGGTCCATTGTACGAGGCCCGGAATGAACGCCGTCGCGGCGTAAGGGATCCACCACAGATAGTACACCGCGCGGGCCGCGCCGCGCGCGAGAATCGTGTTGAGGCAGTAGGCCGTCACGAAGAATACGGGAGCGAGGAGCGCGGGGTACATCCACTGCGCGATTTCGGTCATACGGTAACTCAACGTCTCCAGTACGCATATTACTATGCAGGCATGCAACGTGATGGCTGTCTCGACGGGGTGGGCGGCCAGCGAGCGGGCGAGGGAGCGTATCGCCTCGGCGATTTTGCGTATGAATCGGTTCGACATGGGGGTGAACGTTTTTAAGTTTATTTCTTCGGAATATATCTTCGGCGGCTGCGGGGGGCGCGCGAAGCGCGAACCGCCGAAGATAGTAATGCCTGCGGCATTACATTAATCTTGTCAGTCTCCTATCCGTTGCCGCACGGCCTCGAAGAGCATCACGGCGGCCGCTGCCGACACGTTGAGCGACTCGACGGCTCCGATGAGGGGGATGGCCAGCTGCTCGTCGCACAATTTCAATACCTCTTTCGATATGCCCGTATCCTCCGAGCCCATGATTATCACCGTGGGCTTTCGCAGATCGGCGTCGTATATGAGTTTGCGGCTCTTCTCGGTGGCGGCGACGGCTTGGAATCCCTCGGCCTGCAACGCCTTCACGGTGTTGCGTATCGACCCCACGCGGCATACGGGTATGCGGCTCAGCGCGCCCGCCGACGAACGCATCGCCTCGGAGTTGACGGGGGCGGAGTTCTTGAGCGGCGTTATGAGTCCGTGCGCCCCAGCGCACTCGGCCGAGCGGGCTATGCCGCCGAAGTTGCGCACGTCGGTTACGCCGTCGAAAAGCACTATGAGCGGCGTCTCGTCGTCGGGTACGCGCTCCAGAATATCGGTCAGCTCCACATACTCGATGGGGGCGATCTGCGCCACGGCTCCTTGGTGGTTGCCTTTGGCGAGGCGATTGAGTTTCTCGACGGGCACCTCCTGCACACGTATGCGGTGGCGGAACGCCAGATCGCGCAACTCGGTCATGAGCTGGCCCTCGGCGCCCTTGCGCAGATAGAGTTTCTCGATTTGCTTGCCCGACTCGATGGCCTCGGCCACGGGGCGTATTCCGAATACTGTATTGTTGTCCATGATTATTTGCCTTTGGTAAGATTGCATTTGTCTATGAATGCGCGCACGACGGGTTTTGCCTCGCGACGGCGGTCGAACGGCAGCGGGTAGTCGGTGCGTCCGCGCACGGGGAAGCCGTTGAGCCACGAATCGCCGTCGCTCACACCCCAAAACGTCACGCGCGAGATGTCGTCGCTGTTGCGCAGCATGATGTCGAACGCCTGTTCCATGCGGGCCTGCCACTCGGCGGCGACCTCGGCGGGCAGCGAGTCGGGATAGGGGTTAAGCGCGCTGTCGCGATCCCTGCCGCCCTGCGCTATGTCGGCTCCGACGTACGGCGAGGGCAGGGCGCTCATGTCGAACTCGGTTATCATCACCTTGACGCCCGCGTCGGCGTAGGCGCGGATGCTCTTTTCGTACTCGGCGAAGTCGGGATGACCCATTCCCATGTGGCTCTGCATGCCCACGGCGTCGATGCGCAGGCCGCGGCGGCGCAACTCGCCGATGAGCTTCACCACGGCGTCGCGCTTGCCCGCGAACCACATGTTGTAGTCGTTGTAGTAGAGTTCGGCTTCGGGGTCGGCCTCGTGGGCGTATTGGAACGCGAGCGGGATGAACTCCTCGCCCAGAATCTCGTAAAAGGGCGAGCGGCGGTAGCTGCCGTCCTCCATTATGGCCTCGTTCACTACGTCCCAACCCTTTACGCGGCCCTTGTAGCGGCTCACGACGGTGTGGATGTGCTCTTTCATGATAGCTTTGAGCTCCTCGGCCGAGCGCAGCTCCCCGTCGTCGCCGTATACGAACCAGCGGGGCAGTTGCGAGTGCCATATAAGCGTGTGGCCCGTCACCGCCATGCCGTTGCGCTCGCCGAATTCGACGAAGCGGTCGGCCATGTCGAACGTGTAGCGGTCGCGCTCTGGGTGGAGCGATTCGCTCTTCATGCAGTTCTCCGCCACTATGGCGTTGAAGTGTTCGTACGCGACGCGCACCGCGGCGGTGTCACGTCCCGCGATCTGTCTCTCGTTGAGCGCCGTGCCCACGAGGAATAACCCCTCGGCCGCCTGCTTCATCGTGGCAGGCTTTTGCGCGCACGACACGGCGGCGCACGCCGCGACAAGTGTCGTAAGTATCGATTTGTGTATCATTTGCATCGCGTTTATCGGTTTTCTGTTATCTCTAATTCGTAGCTCGCCTTCTCCCACTCGTGCATCAGATGGTCGTAACGGGCCTTGAGTTCGTTGTAGGCGGCGTAATCGGTCTCGTTGTAGTCGGTAGCGGCGGCGAAACGCGCGTCGTACTCCGCGATGCGGCCTTCGATGTCGGCCAGCTCCGCCTCGACCGTCTCCACGGCCTTGCGCATGCGGCGCAGAATCTTCTCCTGCTCCTTTCGCTGCTCGTAAGAGAGTTTGCCCGAGGCGTTCTTCTCCGCGGCGTCGCCGCGCGAAGCGGCGGCGGGGACATCCTTGCGCTCGATCTCTTGCAGCGACTCCACCTTGCGCTTTTCAAGAAAATAGTATATGCCGCCCAGATACTCTTTCACTCCGCCGTCGCGGAACTCGTACACGCGGTCGACCATGCCGTCGAGAAAGTCGCGGTCGTGCGATACCACCACCACCGTGCCGTCGTACTTCTGTATGGCGCGTTTGAGGATATCTTTCGAGCGCATGTCCATGTGGTTGGTGGGCTCGTCGAGCACGAGCAGGTTGCGCGGTTCGAGCATGAGGCGGGCCATCGCCAGCCGCGAGCGTTCGCCGCCCGAGAGCACCTTGACCTTCTTGTCGATGTCCTCGCCGCGAAACAGGAACGCTCCGAGGATGTCGCGCAGACGCGTGCGGATGTCGCCCACCGCCACGCGGTCGAGGGTGTCGTAAACGGTGAATTCTCCGTCCATCAAATCGTCCTGATTCTGCGCATAGTAGCCGATGTTGACGTTGGCACCTATGCGCACCGAGCCCTCGGTGGGCTGCAACTCTCCGATGAGCATGCGCGCCATCGTGGTCTTGCCTTCGCCGTTGCGCCCGACCAGAGCGATTTTCTGCCCGCGTTCTATGGTGAACGTGGCGTCGGAGAAGATGCGTTTCTCGCCGAACGCCTTGCCGACCTCCTTTATTTCGGCCACTATCTGACCCGAACGCGGCGCGGGAGGGAACTTTATGTTGAGCGTGGCGAGATCCTCTTCCTCCACCTCTATGCGTTCTATGCGTTCGAGCTGCTTTATGCGCGACTGCACCTGATTGCTCTTGGTGGGCTTGTAGCGGAACTTCTCGATGAACTCCTCCGTCTTCTCGATCATGCGTTGCTGGTTCTCGTAAGCGGCCATCTGTTGCGCGCGGCGTTCGGCTCTCAACTCGACGAACTTGGAATATGGCACTTTGTAATCGTATACCTTGCCGAGCGAGAGTTCCACCGTGCGCGTGGTTACGTTATCGAGGAAAGCGCGGTCGTGCGATATGACGAGCACTGCGCCGTTGTAACTTTTCAGATAATCTTCGAGCCACTGTATGCTCTCGATGTCGAGATGGTTGGTAGGCTCGTCGAGCAGGAATATCGAGGGGCGGCGCAAGAGGAGCTTCGCCAGCTCGATGCGCATGCGCCAGCCGCCCGAAAACTCGCTCGTGGCGCGGCCGAAGTCCGCGCGGCGGAATCCGAGTCCGAGCAGGGTCTTTTCTATGTCGGCCTCGCGGGTGTCGCCGCCGAGGATGCGGTAGTGGTCCTGCGCGTCGTTGAGGCGGTGTATGAGCGAGGCGTATTCGTCCGACTCGTAATCGGTGCGCTCGGCGATCTGCGTGGTCAGCGACTCTATCTCGGCTTCGAGGCGCAGAACCTCGTCGAAAGCCTTTTCGGTCTCGGCTTTCAGAGTGGTGGTGTCGGCCACGCGCATCTGCTGGGGCAGGTAACCTATCGTGCACTCGCCGTTCATGGTCACCGCGCCAGAAGTGGGCTGCTGTTCGCCCGTGATGATGCGCAGCAGGGTGGTTTTGCCCGCGCCGTTCTTGCCTACAAGGCCTATGCGGTCTTTGGGGTTTATGAGAAACGATATGTCGTCGAAGAGGGTCCACCCTCCGTAACTTACCGTGAGATTGTCTAATGAAATCATCCTGTCGAGTTTGTTGTGGTCGTTAACGGGCTTCCAGTATCTTGCGTATCTCGGCTTCGGGGTCGGTGGTTCCGAATACCGCGCTGCCCGCCACCACGGCGTCGGCTCCCGCGGCGAAGACCTCGCCCGCGTTGGAGGCCGAGATGCCGCCGTCGACCTCGATGAGGAATCCGAGCCCCGCATCGCGCCGCATGCGGTCCAGCGTGCGGATCTTGTCGAGCGACTCGGGTATGAACGACTGTCCGCCGAACCCGGGTTCGACGCTCATCACCAGCGCCATGTCGATCTCGGGCAGCAGGTCGCCGAGCGCCTCGGGCGGAGTGGCGGGTTTGATCGAGATTCCGACCTTTGCTCCCGCCTCGCGGATGGCGGCGATGCAGCCTCGCGCGTCGCGCGTCGCTTCGTGATGGAACGTCACGAAGTCGGCTCCCGCCTCGACGAAGCGGCGGAGGTAACGTTCGGGTTCGGTTATCATCAAATGCACGTCCAGCACCTTTCGCGTCGCGCGCCGCAATGGTTTCATCACGGGAAACCCGAACGATATGTTGGGTACGAATACCCCGTCCATGACGTCTACGTGGACCCATTCGGCCGCGCTGCGGTCTATCATGCGGATGTCGCGTTCGAGGTTGCCGAAATCGGCCGATAGTATCGAGGGTGATACGATGCGTTTCATAACGATATGAATTTTGACAGCAAAGGTACTAATAAGTTGAGTGCAAAAGCAAATTTTATTTGCGATCTTGCCGCGGCGGGGCGTTCGACGCGAAGCCGAGGATGCGCAATATGCGATTTCGACGGCTTTGCGCTTTGCGTTCGTGGGCGAAATTCGAGCATTCGCCGATGAATTGTCCGCGTTCGTTGAAAATATTTTGATCGGGTGCGCTCGGATTCTATTTTTGTTTCGAATTTAGGTGCAGACCGAAAAACATTATTTCAAAAACATATTGATATGAAACGTTTATTTTATGTCGTTACGGCCTTTGCGGCGTTGTCGCTGGCCGCATGCGGAAAGGAGGTCACCCCGTCTGCTCCGTCCGCTCCGATCATCGAGATGGAGGGGTTGAATATCGAGGAGGTGCACGAGATCACGGACGGGCCGATGAGAGTGAAGGTGGGCGTGAGGGCCGAAGGCGGCATCGAGACTTTCTCAGTGAAGATCGAGTCGCCCCTTTTGACCGACGAGCTTTTGCGCGAGATCGACCTCGCCGCCGAAATGGAGCTTACCGCTCCCGCGAGCGACGAGATGGCCGCGGCTCTGAAAAATCTCGGGTTCCCCGTCGGCGGCAACGTGAAAGGTTCGACCGATCAGTCGTTCGATATTTCGCAATTCATGCCTTTGATCAAACAGTTGTACGGAGGCCACGAGAAGGATTCGCGCCACGATTTCGTGCTCACCGTAAAGGATGCGCACGGCCAGAGCGTGACCAAGAGCCTGAAGTTCCACATTTCGGCCGCGCCCGCGAGCATCTCTTATAACGGCGATGCCGATCTGTGGCTCAACACCGCGTCGTTCTCGGTGGAGAATCAAGGCGGCGGCGAGGTGGCCGTGGAATACAGGCGCGCCGAGACGACCGAGTGGCAGAAGGCCGAGGTGACCGACGAGGGCGACGGCATCTACAAGGCGATCGCCGCGCCCGCATGGGTGAAGGGCGACGCGGAGGGGCTTTTCACGCTCGATGCGCGTTGCGGCGTCTTCGCGGGCGCGAAATACGAATATCGTCTGCTGGTCGACGGCGAGGAGGTTGCGACGGCGTGGTTCGAGACGAGCGCGGGTGACGCCATTCCCAACGGCGATATGTCGGTATGGAGCCGTTATGCAGGTTATTCGCCCGATTTGAGCGGTTCGGAGGCCGATTATCCCAACGCCTCGGCCGACGATGCTTTCTGGAGCAACGGCAACAACTCGATGACCAAGACGCTGTGCACGCCTTTCGAGTTGTCGGAGGATAACAAGTGCGCCTTGCTCAAGGGTGCGAATCCGTTCGGACTCGGAATATACGCTGCGGGCAATCTCTTCGCAGGCGTTTTCGAGATGAGCGGTTTCGCAGGGTATGCCCGCTTTGGACAGAAATACGAGTATACGGCGCGTCCGAGCGCGGTGAAGCTGCGTTACAAGGCCAATGTGGGTAAAATCTCGCTTCTCGGATTGAAGAAGGATGTTCTCACCACCGACGATATCGATCCCGCCACCGTGTTCGTGTGTATAACCGACTGGACCGACCGCCATTCGGTACATTCGGGCTTGGGCGTCAATGAGGATGAGATCAACGCGTTCGATCCCGTGGCGCACGCCTCGACGGCCGAGGGCGCCGTGATAGCCTACGGTTCGGTGACGGTGACGGAGAGCACCGATTGGGTCGAGGTTGTCATTCCTCTCGTCTATCGCGACAAGGAGAGTTGTCCCGCCGCGGAGAATTATTCGCTGGTGATCTCGTGCGCTTCGAGCAAATACGGCGACTATCTGTGCGGAAACCCCGACAACGAACTCTATGTCGACGATTTCGAGTGGGTTTATTAGGCTCTTATAACAGTTAAAATAAACGGCCGCTTCCTGCGAGAAGCGGCCGTTTTTACGTGCATTCTACTATCGAGGCAATATGGTGAATTTCCATTCGTAGTTGCCGTCGCTGCGCAGCGTGCATGCGGCCTCGGGGCGCGATCCCCAGCTGTCGTATCCGCCCACGCCCGTCTGGCGATGGTCGAGGCACACTTCGATGAAGTCGTTGGCCGACGTGTCGATGTCGTTGACGTGCATTTGCCGGCGTCCGCCCTGCTTGTCGGTGTCGCCTTCGAAGAAACGGCGCCACTGCCAGTCGCGTTCGGTGGCGGTGGCGGGGTCGTACTCCTCTATTGCGTTGGGCAGGATGTTGAACTCCATCTTGTCGGAGGCCATGATCTCCAAATTCTTGAAACGTATCCATTCCGTGTCGGTGTGGTGTCCCGTCTCCTGCGGACGCACGTACGGATAGTTCTCCGCCGTGGCCGTCGCGGTGTAGAACCCGGGCAGGGTGCCGTTGTTGCGATCCCAATAGTTCTCCTCGGGGCCGCGGCCGTAATAGCTGAAGTTCTCCATGCTGCGCGGCAGACGGAAACGCACTCCCAAGCGAGGCAATTCGGGCAGATTGTCGCCTTGGCCGCCCTTGAATCCGCTCTTTACGGTGAGGTGCCCCGCCGAATTGATTATGTAGGCCACGTCGAGCGAAGCCCCGTAAGGCAGGGCGTAGGCGACGTTCACCGTGATTCCGTTCGGGCCGTTCGATACCGTCGCGTCGGCCTTGAATTCGTTGCTTGCCGTTCGCCAAGCCTCGCAGCGGACTGGCGCGCCGTTGCCGAAGTCGTTGTCGGTCGGCGCGCGCCAGAAGTTGGGGCGCAGACCGAAGCCGTCGGCGAGAATCTCGCGGTTGCCGTATTTGTACGAGGTGACGATGCCTTTGCGTTTGTCGAATACGAACGACGCTTTGCCGCCCGAAACCGTTATTGCGTCGTCAGTTTCGACAACTTTCATGGCCTTGCTCGGGGCCGAGGCGTAGTCGAAGCGCGCGGCCTTGCTCACCTCGAACGCGTCGTGCGCCACGACGAAATCGGCGGGGATGAGTCGGTCTTCGCGAGTCGTCACGGCCTCCAATTTCAGCACGTACGATTTATCTTCGTGCATTTTGCGTCCGATCGCGGGTACGGTGACGGTACACGAGGTCTGTGGCGCGGCGTTCGCGGTCAGCAGGCCCGATTGTACGGGCACGCCGTCGGCCATGTAGGTGTAGCGTATCTTGTAGTCGCCGAGATCTTTGAAATAGAATCGGTTCACGACCTTGTATTCGTTCTCCGCCGCGCCGCGCTCGAAAGCGATGTCGCTGTAAGCGTACTTCACCTCGGCCATCGCGGGATGGGGCGTGCGGTCGGGGTTGATGATGCCGTTGCAGAGGAAATTGGCGTCGCTCGGCGGGTTCACTCCGTAATCGCCGCCATAGGTCCAGTACTTCACGCCGTTCTCATCCTTCTCGGCGAAGCCTTGGTCGATCCAGTCCCAGATGAATCCGCCCTGCAAGTTGGGATATTTGTAGATGCTCTGCCATTGCAGCCACAGCGATCCCGTCGAGTTGCCCATCGCGTGAGCGTACTCCGACGGCATGATGGGGCGGTCGGCGCCGCGGCGTCCGATGCTCTCGAACCAGCTCGCGCCCGGGTACTGCGGCACGTACATGTCGCTGTTCCACTCCCACTGCGCGCGTTCGTAACAGATGGGGCGGTTCATGCGGCCCTCGCCGTGCTCCTTGTCGGCTATGAGCTCGTATCCCAGATAGAAGTTGTAGCCGTTGCCCGCCTCGTTGCCGAGCGACCAGATGGCGACGCAGGGGTAGTTCTTGTAGATTTCGTACATGTTGTTGATGCGGTCGAGGTGAGGCGCTTTCCATGCGGGGTTGTTTGCGAGCGAACCGCCCTTGTTGAGGCTGTAACCCATTCCGTGCGACTCGATGTTGGCTTCGCAATAGACATACAGGCCTATTTCGTCGCACAGTTCGTAAAAACGTCGGGGTTGCGGGTAGTGGCTGGTGCGCACGGCGTTGATGTTGTTGCGGCGCATGATCTCCAAGTCGCGGCGCAGGTCCTCCTCCGAGAGGTAGTGGCCCGTGAACTCGTCGTGCTCGTGGACGTTCACGCCCTTGAACTTGACGGGGCGGCCGTTCACTAAAAATACGTCGTACGGACGTCCCGACTCTCCCTTTTCGGCGATCTGCGTGATCTCGAAACGGCGGAATCCGACGTTGAACGGTATGTATTCGGTCGCGCCGCCGCTGCGCACGTACATCGTAAGGCGATAGAGATCGGGCCGCTCTGCCGACCACTTTCGGGCGTCGGGCACCGTGCCTTCGAACGTGGCCGATTCTCCGCCGCGCACCGCGCGCGAACCTGACAGAACCGTCTTGCCCGCCGCGTCCTTAAGGTCGTAGCCCACTTCGCATTCGCCGTCGCCCGAGGTCATTATCTTCAACGAGAACAGACCGTCGCGGTAGTCGTCGTTGAGGGTCGACACCACGTCGAAGTCGCGGATGGTCGTCTTGGCCTGCGCGCTGAGATATACGTCGCGCTCGATGCCGCTTATGCGCCAGAAGTCCTGACACTCGAGATACGATCCCGTACTCCAGCGGAATATCTTGAGCGCGAGGCTGTTTTCGCCCTGCTTCACATAGTCGGTTATGCGGAAGCTCGCCAAGTCCTTCGAATCCTCGCTGTAACCTACTTCGCGGCCGTTCACATAAACGTAAACGCCCGATTTGGCGCCCGCCAAGTTGAGGAAGATATCCTTGTCGGCCCACTCGGGTCCGATGGTGAATTCGCGGCGGTAGACGCCCACGGGATTCGCCTCGGGGAGCGCGGGCGGCTGGGGATTGTGCGTTTGGAACTCATAGGGATGGTTTACGTATATGGCGGTGCCGTGACCCTGAAGCTCCCAGTTGCCCGGGACCTTTATGTCGTCCCACGACGACGAGTCCTCGGCGGGATCGGTCGCCGACGCGGGCACGTCGCCGTAAGCGTCGTAATATTTGAATTTCCACGTGCCGTTCAGCAGGCGGTAGTTGTCCGAAGCCGCGAAGTCGCGTTCGGCGGCCTTTTCGGGCGATGAGAAAGTCACGAATTCGGTCCGCGGGTTTTCGCGTCCCACGGCCACCGTGGCCACGTCCTGCCAATAGGGAGTCTGGCAAACTCCGCCGAGGCTCGCTCCGAGCGCTGCGGCGAGCAGTGTCAGTCTTTTCATAAAAGTCAAAGTTTATTCAGGTTTCGTCTTCCGACAAATATAATCAATATTCCCGTAAATCGCTATTTTTCGGGAGGAAATGCGAGCATCAACGCGGGGATGCCCGACGCCGAGTAGGAGTCGACCGTCTCGTCCGATCCGAGCGGCCGCCACGACTCTCCGCCGCAGATGTCGCTCGAGGCGTCGCGGTTGGCCCATCCCGCGGCGATGTTTCGGCGGATGAAGGGCAGATATTGCCGCTGTCCGCAGTCGTCGACGAGCAAGGCCATGTATTGTGCGAAGATGGCAGTGTATATTCCCTGCTCGATGCCGTCCTCGAAGGGCAGCAGTCCGTGTTCGGCCGACATGGCGCCCACGGTGTGGTCCGCGGCCTTCACGGCGTTGTCGAGGTAGCGGCGTTCGCCCGTGGCGCGGTAGAGCAGCACGGAGGCTCCGATGAATGTGGCCTGATTGTATACGTGGGTTTTCCATGCGGGTTCGCCGTCGCCGTGACGGCTGTCGGCGACGCGTCCCGTGGCGGGATCGAACAGATTCTTTTCGCCCCATTCGTAAATCTCGCGGCCTTTTGCCAAATATTCGTCGCGGGTGGGATATTCGCCGCCTGCGATGCGGTCGGCGGGTACGTTGCGCGCCAGCAGCACGGCCGCTACCGTGGTGGGGAAATTTATGCAGGCCATCTTGCCGTCGCCCGAGCGGTTGGGCTCGGGATTTCGGATGGGGTACCATCGCCAGAACATTCCGCCGCGCTCCTTGTCGTACGATCCGGTATCGCCTACCTTGGCCGAGCCGTGCCACACGCGGCGGAAACTCTCCTCCGAGAGGCGCAGATACTCCTCGTCGCCGAAGAGGTCGTAAGCCCGCGCGAGCGATATGGTCCACCACATGATGTCGTCGTAGATGAACCAACCCGTGTTTTCGTTGTTGTCGTCGAAGTCGAATCCCGCATAGTGGGCCTTCTGGCCCTCGAAAATGCGGCGTGCCGACTCCTCGTAACGCTGCGCCCTGCGTTTTCGGCCTCGGCGTTCGGCCGCCTTGCAGGCGTCCATCGCCATGTTCCAGTATATGGGCTGGCACCAGATTGCCGCCGCGCCGTTGAAGCGGTCGGTCGCGCGTGGGAACGAGGTGTCGGTTTTGTAGATCTGTTTGTCGGGATCGAGGAACGCCGCGTCGAAGGCCTCGTAAGCCCTCCATACGTCGCGCATGGAGCATGGGCGGGGATCGGCGTTTTGTCCGTGGGCGACGGCTGCGGTAAGCAGCATCGCCGTCAGAAGCGCGTTTAAGATTCTCATGGCAGTTTTTTTGGTTCCGCAAAGATAGCCATTATACTCTATTTTCGGCAGTTTTCGGGCTGTCATCGGAGGCAAATTCGGGCGCGTGGTGGGTAAATATGCGAAAATCGATATCGAAATGTAATATTTTGTCGATTTTATTTTTTATTTCGAAATATATTTTTGATATTTGCAGAGTGATCCGAAATAAAAAAGTGAGATCATAAAAAGATAATTTGATTACGATAAGTGTGAATGACCCTGCGGCCCGTCTTGTTTCGACCTGCATAAAAATTCTTGTGCGAGATCTCGACATAAACGATAACCGATTTTAAGCGACGAACATTTCCCAATCAAATCCCTCAATATTTTTTCAAGGCCGAGCACATCTTTAGCGGCCTTTTTTTGTGCGCCTTGCGTTCGGCGCATGCCGAATTGCGGAATGAGGTGAATGTTCGCGCGTCGGCGACGTGTGTTTTGTGACTCGATTGCCTCGGGGCGCAGCCTGCGGAGAACGCTTGCGAACGTGAGTGAACTGCGGGCCTCCGCGGGGCGAGGCTGCGGCCCGCGCAGTTCCGCGAACTGCATTCTTTTGCGATATCGATCTATTTATGTCTGGCGGCGTTACGCGTTTTCCCCCACTTGGGGCGTATGCCGATGAAGAATTCGGCGTTCATGCGCGGCATGGGACGCCCGAGCACCGAGAGATACTCTTCGTTGAAGAGGTTGTTGACGGCGGCTTTCAGCGTCAGGTCCGACCATGCGAACGAAAATCCCTTCTCGATCGAGACGTTGCTCATGTAGTAGGGGGCGAGATATCCCGTCAGGGTCGTGTCGTTGCTCGACATGGTGTAACGCTTGCTGTAATAGCACCATTGATAGAGCAATCCCCAACTGCGCCATGCGAGGCGTCCCGTCGCGGTGGCCGAATACTCGGGTTCGTATGGGAGTTGTTTTCCGACCGATAGGTCGGCCTCGCTCACGGGATCTCCTTCGTTGATCGACGGCGCCCATAGGAACGTGCCGTTCAGGCCGAGCCGCCATTGCGGCGAGAGCGCGACGCCCAGATCGGCCTCGAGCTCGACGCCATAGGCGTGTACCTTCTTGATGTTGACGGGCGACATGAAACCTTTGGCCGTGGCGAGCCACAGGATCCAGTCGTCGATGTACTGTTCGTACCACGATGCCGATCCCGAGAGCGTACATACCTCCTCGCGTCCCACGGCGAACGACAGCCCCGCTTCGTAATTGAAGCCGCTCTCGCTCTTCAGGTCGGGGTTTCCTCCCGGGAGAAAATAGAGATCGTTGAGGGTCGGGAAACGGTAGTTTCGCGATACGGAGGCCTTGGCGAGCAGATTTCCGCGTTTCGACAGAAGCCAGTCGGCGAAAAAGGCGGGGATAAGCGGAGTCCACTTTGTGCCGAACATCGATTCGCGCAGCACGAACGACATTCCGAGCCGCTCCGTAGGTCTCCATTTGGCCGAAAGCGAGCCGTCGAGCTCGATGCGCCCCTTGTCGTATCCGACGACTCTCTTGTCGCCCTCCTGCGAGATTATGTTTTTGTCGGCGCTCGCCACGAAGTGCTGGTGAGCCGATATGTCGGCCGTGAAGAACCATTTCCCGCCCAGCGAGTATTCACCCTCGGCCTGCGCATAGAGTGTGTTGGTCTTGCTGCGCGAGCGCGTCATGGGTTCCATTTCGCCGTTGCCCTTGTCGCGGCGGTAGTCGTACGAGAGCCGCGTGCGGATGTAACCCGCCTTGGCCGAGAGTTTCCAGTCCGCCCGCAGATGATCCCACGACAGCACGCCGCGCAGGGTGTGTTCGCGCTGGCGATTCTCGAAATCTACCTCGTCGCCGTAATCGGTGGTGAGCAGCGGCAGCTCGCGGTCGGAGTCGACATACCATGCGCTCGCTCCGAAGCGGTCGCCGCGCCCTGTGTCGTAATATGCCTCCTGCAAGATGTGCAGATCGCCGAACGCGCCGCTTCGGTTGCGCTCCACGGGGTAGTATTGCCCGACGATGTTGCGGTCGTCGTCGTAAATGTTCTCCTTCTTGTCGCGGTTGCGGTATTTGTAGTCGTTCTTCGATGTCTGGTAGGCTATGCGGGTTGAGATTCTCCAGCGGTCGCCGCCGTAAGTGAACCGCGCGAACTGGTCGAAAGTGCGGAACATGCCTATGCCCTGAATGTACTGCACCCCGACGCCCTGCAAGTCGGCGGGGCGCGTGGCGAGCTTCACGAGTCCGCCCAATCCGCCTCCCGCGGCGTTCACCGACGAGGAGCCGTGCAGCAGCGAGGCGTCGTCGATGAAGTAGGAGGGGATCATCGAAAAATCGGTCATGCCGAGCATGGGGTTGTTTATGCGCATGCCGTTCCACGTGACCTGCGTGTGCGACGGGCCCGTGCCGCGGAACGACACGGTGGACAGTGTGGCGCGGCCGTAACTCTTTACGAAGATCGACGAATTGAACGTCAGCACGTCGGCTATCGACAGCGCGATATTCTCCTTCAGAACCGCCGAGTCGATCCGCGTTTCGTGCGTCCCGATCTCTTTCATCGGACGTCGTCCCCATACGGTGACGTCGCGGATGGGGATGGTCTTCTGCGGCTCCGCGCCGCGGTAGGCGATCCGCGCGACCTCTTGGGCGAAAACGGCCGCGGGGAGCAACATGGCGAGCAGTGCGGTTATGGCGATTCTTTTCATCGGTTCGGCGTTTATTTCCAACAAAATGCCCCGGGCGTTATGCCCGCGCGGAATCGGTCGATCTCCTCGCCGTCGGCCGAGTAGCGGATGATCGCCCCCTGCTGGCGGTAGTCGATGGCGTCGGCGATGTAAACATCGCCGTTGCGCGGGTCGACCGTGAGCCCGTAATACTTCGTGCCCTCCGATTCTATGAACGGCCTTACGGGCAGTCGGTCGTCGTCGATCGACATGCGCCATATGTCGTCGTCGATCCAGTAGAGGGTGTCGCCCGCGCCGTTTATCTTTATTTCGGAGGGGGAGCCGTCGATCGGAAACTCGAACTTGCGCTCCACGGCGAATGTCTCGGCGTCGATTCTGTACAGCGCGGGTCTCTCGTGACCGTAGGGGCTATCCTCGTAACCGCCGTCGGTTATGGTCCACAGCTTGCCGTTGCGATCCTTCACCAGCGAGTTGGGCTGTATGCCTACCGTAAGCTCTCCGACCACCTCGTCGGTCTCGGTGTCGATCTTGAGTATGCGGTTCTGGTACGACCAGCAGTTGACGTACACGTACTTGCCGTATTGCACCATCTGTTCGGTCGATCCCGATTCGGAGTTCATGCCGGGGCACTCGATGTAGCCCGTGACCTCGTAGCGCGACGGGTCGACGACGAATATCCTATTGTCCCAGATCTGCGTCACATAGGCTTTGGTGTCCGATACGAAGTGAATGTAGCGCGGCGAGGTGAGGTTTACGATCCGCCCCTTCTCCTTGAACGTGTCGAGGTCGATGGCGAATACGACGTGAGAATTGTTCACCGCGATCCACCCCGTGCCGCCGCGGACGGTCATCGACTGCGCCACGTCGCCCAGCCGCATGGCGTTGGAGCGATAGAACACCTCGTTCTCGACCTTGCGGGCGGCGGGATCGTAATACGACAGTGTGGCGTTGCCGTACTGGAAATTGCCCTCGTTGAGGATGAAGAGGCCCGATCCGCTCGCGTCGAAATCCTCTTCCGAGCCGTAATCCCACTTCATGCAGCCGCCGAACAGGAGCGCGGCGACGAAAGCGATGGCTATATGTCCCGCTGCGGCTCTCATCGGCCCGCGGTTTCGTCGAATACCCCGACCACCTCGGTCGACACTTCGCCCAGAATGCCCGCGCTGCCGTTTACGGCCGACTGCACCTTCACGAAGTCGATGTAACGCAATTCGGCGGGCTTGCCGTCGAGCGTCATGGCGTTGCTTATCCTGAAGTATGTCTTGCCGTCCTTTCGTTCGGCGGTGAGATTGTCGCTGCCCGAGTTGTCGGCGTATCCCCATTCGTAGGGATCGTTCGACCACATCTCGCCCTGCGTGGTGTTCTGCGCCAGTCGGGTGCCGTAATAGGTCTGCGACTCTCGGGGGAGCCACATGGGGTAGTAGTAATCCTGCGGATGGAACTGCGCGAGGTAGTTCACCGCGCCCTTTCCGCCCATGTTGTCGGTCCAGCGCACCGACTGCCGCGGCGCCGAGGGTTTGTAGTAGGTCACGGCGTACTCCTGCAAGGTGTGCTCCTTGCCCGTTTCGCTGCCGCGCAACTCATACCACTCGTCGTCGGGGATGCCGTTGCCGTTAACGTCCTGCATCACCCACACTATCCCGGGCTCGTTGCTCGTGTCGATCTGGTTGCCCGCGACCGAAAATTCGTATCCGCCGTCGTTCACGACGCTGTGGTCGAATCCTACTATGACGTAACCTCCGAATCCGCCCAGCGATAACTCCGCTCCGTCGCGGAGCCGTTTTTTAGCGTATTCGCGCGCCTCCTCGAAGGTGCTCTGCCCCGAATAACCCGACGTCGCGACATCGTTTACGAATTGCCCGGGGGCGGGCATGAACTCCACGACTTCGGCGGCCGGCTCTCCGTCGGTCGCTATGTCGCGGTCGGCCTCGCTCGGGTAACATACGACCTCTGTTTCGCTTTCGGTTACCGACTCGCCCTCGTCCGTTTTGTCGACGACTCTTATGCGTATTTCGTATCTCCCTTCGGCTTCGGGCTTGAACGCGAACATGCGTTCGTTATGCCCCTGCTGCAACACGCCGTCCACATACCACGAATATTCGGGATCGGCGACGTTCTCCACCAAAGGGCGGAGGAACAGCGTTCGGCCGAGCGACACGGTGCGCTTGGTCGGGTCGTGGCGGTAACATGACGGGATGAAAGTTATTACGGCCTTTGCGCCGTCGGTGACATGCACGGTTATTTCCCGCTTCGACTCTCCGTCGGCGTTGGCGGCGGTGAAGAGCAGGGTGTGTGGACCGACGGCGGTATGCGAGAACGTGTAGTCCTTCTCGGTCGATACGGGCTCGTCGCCGCCGTCGAGATACCATGCGTATGTCGGGGCGTCCTCGCTTCGCACTTCGGGTTCGAATCTGTATTCGCGTCCCGCGGCGACAGCTACCCCCTCGGCGGGAATGTCGAGTGCGATCACGGGCGGCGCGAGCTCGCCGACGTCGACCCTGAACTCCTTCTCCGCGCGGCCGTAAGGATTTTCGACGCGCAGGGTGACGTACACCGTCCCCGCCTCGTCGAAGACGTGCACGAACACGGGGCGGTCCGACACCGTGTTGCCCTCGATGATCCATGCGAACGAGGCCCCCTTGCCGTTTTTCACCGCGGGGGTTACGGTCAGGCTCTTTCCCGCCTTGACGAAGTATATGTCCGTTTCGGAGTCGAGCGCGATCACGGGCGCGAGATCCTCTTCGACGATCACTTCGTCTTTGTTGCAGGCGAACAGCGTCGTGAGGGCGATGATAAGGGATAGTTTCAGCAATCGTTTCATTGTCTTAAATTTTATCGTGCGTTGCGCGCCCGATTCATTTCCGCATGATACGAATGAGAAATCCAAAGTCGAGAAGTACGATTCCGACCCGTAACCCGCGGGATAAATCTTGCGTCAAGGCAGGTCTTCTGACTTCTCCTCGTTTTATCGAGCCTTCCCGACGCCGAGCGTCAGTGGCAGAGAGACGATAAACGGTTCCGTGAGGAGTTACAGCAGCAGGCACTGTTTCGGATTTTCACCGAATTCCCTATTAATCGGCATTGTGCGGCCGAACCTTGCGAGGGCAAAAGTACTTACATAAATCCGAATAACAAAGCGATTCCCGCTTAATTTTCGGCTCTTTCCATGCGGTCGATGAACAGAACGCCGTCCAGATGATCCGTTTCGTGCTGGAATATGACGGCCGTGAATCCCTCCACCGTCTCGGTTGTGTCGACAAAGCGTTCGGTGCGGTATCGCAGCTCGATCCGCCGCGGCCTCGCCACCGATCCGCGCACGCCGTCGACGGAGAGGCACCCCTCGGGACCCTCCTCCGCCTCGCCCGAGACGGAGAGTATCTCGGGATTTATGTAGAATTCGAACGGCTCGCCCGCCTTGTCGAAACGCTGCACCGCTATCAGGCGGCGCGATATGCCGACTTGCGGCGCGGCTATCCCGACTCCCTCGTTCAGCGGATTGCGCACCGTGGCGAGCATGCGTCGGCGCAGAACGGCGAAGTCGTCGGATGCGACGGCCTTTTCGTCGAGCGGAGCGGATATCCGCCGCAGCGTCAGGGAGTCGTCGCGGTCGGCGGTGGTGAGCACGCGCATGATCTCGCCTTCGCCGCCGTTTATGATCCGTCGTTCGTCATCGGAGAAACCTCCGCAAGCCGTCGCCGCAGCGGCGGCGAATAAGAGTGCCGATATCTTTGCGAAAGGTATCATCGCCCTAACGTTTTTTGAGTTCGAGCGTGTCGCCTGTGTCCTCCAGTTCGAAAATGCGGGCGCGCTCGGCTCCCGAGGGAGAGTTGGGGGCGTGGATCACGAGCCGCAATACGCCGTCGAATCCTCGGAACACCATGCCGTGGCCGCCGTTGCGGCTGAAAAGAGGCTCGGGGCGGTGACGCCACGGACCCGTTATCCGTCCCGTGGTCGATTCGGCTATGCCGATGGCGTACTCGCCGTTCATGAAGCTCGACCAGAGCATCAGCAGCTTGCCCGTCGAGGTGCGGTAGAGGAAACAGCCGTCGGTGACGTATGTCTTCTTGTCGCCCTCGCCGCTGCCCGTCGACCATGGCGCGGCCGAGGCGCGGAACAGCGTCACGGGTTGCCCCTCGCGGGCCGACAGATCTTTTTTCAGCTCCGCGAGTTTCATCGCGCCGTCGCCTATCTGCACCCATTCGTGGCAATATACCATGTAGGGGCGTCCGTTCTCGACCCACAGCGTGCCGTCGAGCGCCATTTCGTCCGTCGGCGTGGCGGGCAGCTTGTCGCCTATGGGCAGGAACGGCCCTTCGGGACGCTTGGCCTCGAATATCTGCGTCGCGCGCAGGGTGTAGGGCGGCATGTTCTTGTCGCGCTTTTTCCACTCGATGTCGCTGTTGAGGGTGGCGAAGAGATAGTACTTCCCTTTATAGTAATGTACCTCGGGCGCCCATACGCGGCCCGTGATCCAGTTGTCGTCGGGCACGTCGAACACGCGTACGGGACCGCTCCAGTTTTCGAGGTCGTCGCTCGTGAACGCCTCCACCGCGCCTTTGGGATTGGGGGTGTCGTCGGAGCCCGTCGAGCGGTACATGTAATAGCGGCCGCTGCGGGGGTCGGCGAGGATGTAGGGGTCGCGGATGTAGATATCTTTCAGCGCGACGGTTGGTTGTTGCGCCACGGCGGCGGTGACGGCCGCGAAGCACGATGCGATTACGATTGCGAGTCGTTTCATGGAAATATGGGTTTAATTGTTCGTATTCGAGGTTTGTCCGAGAAGCAGTCGCCCCAGTTCCTCCACCGTGGCGGCGACATGCGTGGCGCCGTGGCCCTCCAACTCCTCGCGGCTGCCGTATCCGTACAGCACGCCTATGGAGTCGATGCCCGTCGTCCGAGCTCCGATTACGTCGTGTTTGCGGTCGCCGATCATGACGGCGCCGTCTTTGTCGATGCCGTTCTCGCGCATCACGTAATCTATTACGGCGGCTTTGTTCGGTCGGCGGTGGTCGGCGGTGTCGGAGCCGATGAAGATGAACCGCCGCGCGAGGTCGAAGTGCTCCAGCACCATCTGCGCTATGGGCGAGGGCTTGGAGGTGGCCACGTAAAGGTTCATCCCCTCGGCGGCCAGACGATCGAGCAGGGTGTCGACGCCGTCGTACATGCGATTCTCGTAGAGCCCCGTGACGTTGTAATATTCGCGGAAATGGCCGCACGCCTCGCGGGCGCGCTCCTCGGTGAAGCCGTACATCTCGCGGAATGCGTCCATCAATGGCGGTCCTATGAATTTGGTGAGCTCCCGTCGGTCGGGCGCGTCGACGCCGCAGCGGCGCAAAGCGTGCTGCGCGGCGGCGGTGATGCCGACGGCGGGATCGGTCAGAGTGCCGTCGAGGTCCCACAGCAGATTTTTATATATCTTCGGTCGATTCATTTTTCGAGGTCTCTGCGTTATCTAAGGGTTTGAAATATTCGATTATCTTCTTCGCGCGCGCTTCGCCGACCACCTCGGCCAGCTCCTCGGCGGTCGCTTCGCGCACTTTCGCTACGGTGCGGAACTTGCGCAGGAGTTGCGCGAGGCTCTTCGCGCCGATGCCCTCTATGTTCTCCAGCTCGCTCTTTATGAAAGCGTTGCTGCGCTTGAGACGGTGGAACGTTATTCCGAATCGGTGCGCCTCGTCGCGTATGTGGCACACGACCTTCAGCGGCTCGCCCGTGCGGCTCAGGTAGTAGGGCATGGGGTCGTCGGGGAAAAATATCTCCTCTATGCGTTTGGCGAGTCCCACGATGGGCACGCGCTTCTCGATGCCGAGGGCGCACAACACCTCGTATGCGCTCGACAGCTGGCCTTTGCCGCCGTCGACGATGATGAGGTCGGGCAGCTCGGCGCCCTCCTCCAGCAGTCGCGAGTAGCGGCGGTAGACGATCTCGCGCATCGAGGCGAAGTCGTCGGGTCCGACCACCGTCTTGATGTTGAAGTGGCGATACTCCTTGCGCGAGGGCTTACCGTCGCGGAACACCACGCACGATGCCACGGGGTTGGTGCCTTGCAGGTTCGAGTTGTCGAAACACTCTATGTGGCGCGGCTGGCGGTCGAGATGCAGTTCGCGCTGCATGGCGTTCATCAAGCGTTCGGTATGCCGCTCGGGATTCTTTATTTCGAGGTTCTTCATCTGTTCGGCGCGGTAGATACGCGCGCTTTTGAGCGAGAACTCCAGCAAATCGGCCTTTTCGCCGCGTTTGGGGACGGTGAAGTTCACCTTGTCGAACAGCAGCGTGGTCGAGGGCAGGAATGGCACGATCACCTCGCGCGAGAGGTCGTGCGATATGTTTTCGACGATGTATTGTATGGCCAATGTGAGCATTTCGGGCTGCGGGGCGCCGATACCCGTGGCGAGCTTAACGGTGTGGAGTGCGACGATGGAGCCGTGGCGCAGGCGTATGAAGTTGCAGTAGGCCGCGTCGTCGTCTTCGAGCAGCGAGAAGATGTCGCAGTCGACTATCTTGGCGCTCACGATCACCGAGCGGCTGCGATAGTTCTCCAGAGCGTCGAGACGCTGCTTGAAACGTTGCGCCAACTCGAATTTCAGCTCCTCGGCGGCGGCCCGCATATTCTCCTCCAGATAGCGGCGCACGGGACGCAGATCGCCTTTCAGGACATCTTTCACCATCTCCACCAGTTCGGCGTACTCCTCCTCGCTCTGCGCGCCGACGCACGGGCCCTTGCAGTTGCCCAAGTGGTATTGCAGGCATACGCCGTAACGGCCGCGCGCTATGGCCTGCGGCGAGAGGTTGAGCTTGCACGTGCGCAGCGGAATCACCTCGCGGATGAACTCCAGTATGGAGTGCTGCATCGACAACGACCCGTAAGGACCGAAATATTGCGAGCCGTCGTGCCGCACGATGCGGGTCGACTCCACGCGCGGGAAGTTTTCGCGGCGGAGCACGATCCACGGATAAGTTTTGTCGTCCTTCAGGAGGATGTTGTATCGCGGCTGGTGGGTCTTGATGAGCGAGTTTTCGAGCAGAAGCGCATCCTGCTCGCTGTCGACCACTATGTGGCGTATCTCGGCTATCTGTCGGACGAGCACCCGCACCTTGGCCGAGTGGTCCTTGTTGCGGACGAAGTAGGACGACACGCGCTTGCGCAGCGACTTCGCCTTGCCGACGTATATTATGTCGCCCGAGCGGTCGAGGAATTGATAGACGCCCGGGGCGAGCGGCAACGCCGCCACCTGCTCTTTCAATATCGACTGCCGATTGTCCATGTGGCAAATGTAGTTATTTAATGCTTATCCGCAAAGCCGTGCGGAAATTATGTCGGGCCTCCGCGGGGCGAGGCTGCGGCCCGCGCAGTTCTGCGAACTGCATTTTTACTCCTCTCCCGTCACCACGATGTCCATGCGGCGGTCGTGCGGCTCGGCGGGCAGCTCCGCCAGAAGCTGGTGGCGGAAACAGACTCCTATACGTCGCGCGCGGAATCCCTCGCGGGCGATGTAACGGTCGTAATAACCCTTGCCGCGCCCGAGCCGCGTCCCTTCGCGGGTGAAGGCCATGCCCGGGACTACCATGAGGTCGATCCTCTCCGGCGGGCAGGGGACTTCGCCCTGCGGCTCGTCGATGCCGTACGCCCCGCGCGTCATGGCCGCGGGGTCGAAGTCGTAAAACTCCATTTCGGGTTCGCCGTTCGGGCCGTCGGCGACTCTGGGCAGCACGACGCGGCAGCCGACGGTTCGCAGCAGGGGGCTTATGTCGATCTCGTCGGGCAGAGGCGCGAAAAGGGCCGCCACGGCGGGACGCTCCTCGGCTATGATGCGGCGCAGACGCTCGACCGCGATCCGCGATTGCCGCTCTCTCTCCGCGGCGTCGAGCGCGGCGGAGGCTCGGCGCGCGGCGGTTCTTATATCGCTCTTTTTCATGGTTCGTTTCTTCGTTTCGGCGTTCTCGGCCCGACGGCGGGGCGCGCGGACGGCGCTGTCGCGCCGCCGACGCTCAAAATGTCCACAAATTGGGCCGAGAGTATTGTTATTGAGCAAACAATGATTATCTTTGCCTCAAATTTGAAAAACAATATTCATAAACAAAAATAAACAAAATCTGTAAATTATGAGCTGTTTTTTATGCAATTCATCTCTCGGAAAGAAGCTGGTGATGAGCGTAACGGGCTGTTGCCTCGTGCTCTTCCTTCTCTTCCACATGTCAATGAACCTCGTGGCGATCATCAACCCCGAGGCTTATAACATGATTTGCGCGTTCCTCGGCGCCAACTGGTACGCGCTGGTCGGCACCGCGGGTCTGGCCGCGCTGGTGGTTCTGCACTTCGTCTACGCTTTGGTGCTCACCGTCAACAACTATCGCGCTCGCGGCACGCAGCGTTACGCCGTTACGGTCAACGAACAGGGCGTGGAGTGGGCTTCGAAGAACATGCTGGTATTGGGCGTTATCGTGGTTGTGGGCTTGTTGCTCCACCTCTTCAACTTCTGGAGCAAGATGCAGCTCGTCGAGTTGATGGGAGCCGAGGGCTCGATGGTCGGCGGCAATTTCGTGTCGGCTCACGACGGCGCGATTTTGATAGCCTATACTTTCTCGCAGTGGTATTACGTAGCTCTTTATCTGGTATGGCTGGCGGCTCTGTGGCTGCACCTCAATCACGGCATCTGGTCGATGTTTCAGACCGTGGGTTGGGCCAACGACACTTGGTATCCGCGTCTGAAGTGCATCGGCAAGATCTTCTCGACGGTGATCGTACTGGGTTTCGCGGCCGTAGTGGTGGTTTACTTCGTATGCAGCCTGCGCGGTTACGCCGCGGCGGTTTGCGAAGGAGCCTGCTGCGCGGGACTGTAATATCTGCTCTTACACTCGAACAATTAAAAATCAACGGATATGGCTTTTAAGTTAGATTCAAAAATTCCCGCCGGCGAGTTGGCTCAGAAATGGAGCAACCACAAGGCGGCCATCAAGGTCGTAAGCCCCGCGAACAAACGCAAGCTCGACATCATAATAGTAGGTACGGGTCTGGGAGGCGCATCGGCTGCCGCTTCGCTCGGCGAGCTGGGTTACAACGTCAAGGTGTTCTGCATTCAGGACTCGCCGCGTCGCGCGCACTCTATCGCGGCGCAGGGCGGTATCAACGCGGCTAAGAACTATCAGAACGATAACGACTCGGTATATCGTCTGTTTTACGATACCATCAAGGGCGGCGACTACCGCGCCCGCGAAGCCAACGTATATCGTCTGGCCGAGGTGTCGAACCTCATCATCGACCAGTGCGTGGCTCAGGGCGTGCCTTTCGCACGCGAATACGGCGGTCTGCTGGCCAACCGTTCGTTCGGCGGCGCGCAGGTATCGCGTACGTTCTATGCCCGCGGCCAGACGGGCCAGCAGCTCCTGCTGGGCGCATACGCGGCTTTGAACAAGGAGATCGCGGCGGGTTCGGTGAAGAGCTATCCACGTCACGAAATGCTCGACGTGGTGATCGAGAACGGCGAGGCTCGCGGTATCATCGCGCGTAACCTCGTGACGGGCGAGATCGAGCGTCATGGAGCGCACGCCGTGGTTATCGCCACGGGCGGTTACGGCAACGTGTTCTTTCTCTCGACCAACGCCATGGCGTCGAACGGCTCGGCGGCATTCCAGTGCTACCGTAAGGGCGCGGGCTTCGCGAATCCCTGCTTCACGCAGATTCACCCCACCTGCATCCCCGTTCATGGAGACCAGCAGTCGAAGCTGACCCTTATGTCGGAGTCGCTGCGTAACGACGGCCGTATATGGGTTCCCAAGAAGATCGAGGACGTGAAGGCTATCCGCGCGGGCAAGAAGCAGCCGTCGGATATCGCCGAGGCCGATCGCGACTACTATCTGGAGCGTCGTTATCCCGCATTCGGCAACCTCGTGCCGCGCGACGTGGCTTCGCGCGCCGCCAAGGAGCGTTGCGACGCGGGCTTCGGCGTGAACGAGACGGGGCTGGCCGTATTCCTCGACTTCAAGACCGCCATCGAACGTTTGGGCAAGGAGACGATCAAGCAGCGTTACGGCAACCTGTTCGACATGTACAAGGAGATCACCGACGTGGATCCCTACGAGCAGCCGATGCAGATATTCCCCGCCGTGCACTATACGATGGGCGGTATATGGGTAGACTACAACCTCATGACCACTATCCCGGGACTCTATGCCATAGGCGAGGCCAACTTCTCGGACCACGGAGCCAATCGTCTGGGCGCGTCGGCCTTGATGCAGGGGCTGGCCGACGGTTACTTCGTTCTGCCTTACACCATCGGCGACTATCTGTCGCACAAGATTCAAGCTCCGAAGGTGAGCACCGACACCCCCGCGTTCGCCGAGGCGGAGAAGGCGGTGAAAGATAAGATCGACAAGCTGTTCTCGATCAAGGGCAAGCAGTCGGTGGACGACATTCACAAGCGTTTGGGCCACATCATGTGGGAGAACGTGGGCATGGCCCGCACCAAGGAGTCGCTCGCCAAGGCCATCGCCGAGATTCAGGCTCTGCGCAAGGAGTTCTGGAGCGACGTGAAGGTGGTTGGTACCGCCGATTCGTT
Organism: uncultured Alistipes sp.; assembly: GCA_910587675.1. GTDB lineage: Bacteria > Bacteroidota > Bacteroidia > Bacteroidales > Rikenellaceae > Alistipes. The sequence goes on from CAJUMU010000002.1 coordinate 55,839, forward strand.
CAACGTGGAGCTGGAGAAGGCTTTGCGTCTGGCCGATTTCCTCGAGCTGGGCGAGTTGATGGCGCGCGACGCGCTGAACCGCGAGGAGTCGTGCGGAGGTCACTTCCGCTCGGAGCACCAGACCGAGGAGGGCGAGGCCAAGCGCGACGACGAGAAGTTCGTTTACGCGGCCGTTTGGGAGTACAAGGGCATGGACAACGAGCCCGAGCTGACGAAAGAGGCCCTGAACTTCGAGTTCGTGCACCCCGCGCAGCGCAACTACAAGGACTAAGCATTTTTGACGTTGAACTTTAATACAGATTGAACAATGAATTTTACATTAAAGATATGGCGTCAAAAGGACGCTAAATCGAAGGGCGCGTTCGAGACCTATCGCGTCGAGAACATCTCGGCCGACACGTCGTTCCTCGAGATGCTCGACATACTGAACAATCAACTCGTTCACGAGGGCAAGGAGCCCGTGGCGTTCGACCACGACTGCCGCGAGGGTATCTGCGGCATGTGCTCGCTGCATATCGACGGCCACGCTCACGGTCCCGAGCAGGCGGTTACCACCTGCCAGATCTACATGCGCAAGTTCAAGGACGGCCAGACCATCACCATCGAGCCGTGGCGTTCGGCGGCGTTCCCCGTCATCAAGGACCTCGTGGTGAACCGCGGCGCATACGATGAGATTCTTCAGGCGGGCGGATTCGTTTCGGTACGCACCAACTCGGTGCCCGACGGCAACGCCATTCCCATACCCAAGGCCGATGCCGACGAGAGTATGGACGCCGCCGCTTGCGTGGGCTGCGGAGCTTGCGCCGCTACCTGCAAGAACGGTTCGGCCATGCTGTTCGTGGCTGCCCGCGTATCGTCGCTCGCCAAGCTGCCGCAGGGCCGCGTGGAGGGCGCTCGTCGCGCGAAGGCTATGGTCGCCAAGATGGATGAGCTCGGATTCGGCAACTGCACCAACACGGGCGCATGTCAGGCCGAGTGTCCCAAGTCGATCTCTATCGCCCACATCGCTCGCTTGAACCGCGAGTTCCTTTCGGCCAAGCTGAAGGACTAAGCGACGAACGTAATGTTGCGAATAAGGGTCGCCCGATAAAATCGGGCGGCCTTTTTTTTGTGGTTTTTATGGTAGATGTTACGATATCGCGATGCGATGTCGGCAGTTCGCCGCCGCCCCACGCGGCGGACTGCAACTCGCCGAAGCTCGTGCAATCCTGCCGCCGTCGGCGAACCGCTCGAAGGACATGCGAACAGTTTGTTGCGTCGAGGCAGACACCCTTGAAAACGACGCATGCGACCCTTCGGGGCCGCATGCGCACAAATGCTTTGGTCTTGAGAAAAAGGGGGTTGTGTATTATAAGGTGCAGTATAGTCTTACGTCGTCTGCCGTAATGCGGTCGCCGCTCAGGATCATGAGGCGTTCCACCACGTTGCGCAGCTCGCGGATATTGCCGCTCCACGGCATCGCCGAGAGGGCGTCCAACGCCTCGCGGTCGACCTCCTTGCGCTGCATGCCGTGTTCGTCGGCGATCTTGTCGACGAAGTAGTTCACCAATTCGGGTATGTCGCCCGAGCGTTCGCGCAGGGGCGGCACCTTGATGAGTATGACGCCCAGACGGTGGTAGAGGTCCTCGCGGAAATTGCCGCGCGCGATCTCGGCGCGGATATCCTTGTTGGTCGCCGCCACCACGCGCACGTCGACCGTCACGTCCTTGTCGCTGCCCACGCGGCTGATCTTGTTCTCCTGCAACGCGCGCAGCACTTTGGCCTGCGCCGACAGCGACATGTCGCCTATCTCGTCCATGAACAAAGTGCCTCCGTTCGCCTGCTCGAACTTGCCCTTGCGCTGTTTCACGGCCGAGGTGAATGCGCCGCGCTCGTGGCCGAAGAGTTCGCTTTCGATCAGTTCGGAGGGGATGGCCGCGCAGTTCACCTCCACGAAGGGCGCGCCTGCGCGTGCGCTCTTCTCGTGCAGCCAGCGGGCTACAAGCTCCTTTCCCGTGCCGTTCTCGCCCGTGATGAGCACGCGGGCGTCCGACGGCGCCACCTTGTCGATCAGGTTGCGGACGTGCTCGATGGCCTCCGACGAGCCTATGATGTGTTCGGCGTCGCAACCCGCTGCCGAGCGTCGGCGCGTGCGCGCGTTCGCGGCGGGTTCGGGCGTCGGCTCCTCGTCGCGTTCGACGATGCGGCGCAGCGACCCTAACAGTCGGTTCATGTCCACGGGCGCAGTGAGGTAGTCCTCCGCGCCGTTCTTGACGGCCGATACGGCGTCTTCGATCGACCCCGAGGGAGTCACTATAATAAAAGGTACGCCCAGCGACGAGAGCGTGTCGCAGTCGCCGCCGGCCAGTATGGCGTCATAGCCTCGGCGCGCGCATACGCTCTCCGACACTTCGCCGCGCTCGGCCACCGTGGTGGCGAACCCCTCGAATTCGAGCCTCTCGCGGAGCGTATTTCGCATACTTTTTGATTGTTCCAGTATTAAAACTTTTGCCATATTTTGATTTTTGATATTTTTGCACTTACTTTGCAAAATCAAAGATAACCCCTTTATTCGGTGATTCCAATCTCGATCCCGTCACCTGCCGAAGGGGTAAAGGCTATCGATTAATCCGAAAATGGTTCATGCTTCGCGACCGAAAAAACGCCCGACACGCCCGTGCGGAACACGGCGAGAGGTGCTTTCGGCGGGCCGAACCGAAAATATTTTATGAAAAAGAATTACAATTACACTCGTCGCAAACTCTATCTTCCCGAGTACGGCCGACACATTCACGAGATGGTGGACCGTCTCCTGACCATCGAGGACCGCGAGGAGCGCAACCGTCAGGCGCGTGCCGTAATCGCGGTTATGGGCAACCTGAATCCCCTGCTGCGCGACACGGCCGATTTCACCCACAAACTGTGGGACCATCTGTTCATAATGTCTGATTTCAAGCTCGATGTGGATTCTCCCTATCCTCGCCCCGCGCGTCAGGATTTGATGATTTCGCCTCACAAGATGGAGTACTCGCAGCGTCGCATAGCCTACAAGCATTACGGCAAATACGTGGCGATGATGTTGCAGTCGCTGCGCTCGGAGAAAGACCGCGACGCGCTCGACGCGGCCATCGATTCGCTGGCGCGCTACATGCGTTCGAAGAGCTTCGAATACAATCAGGAGCACCCCAACAACGAGGTGATCATAAAAGATATAAAGACGATGTCCGAAGGCGGCATAGAACTCGACGAAGTTGCCTTGAATAATCTCCGAAGCGACTATAAACAGCACCTTCCGGCGCGTCCGCAAAAAGGTCCCCAACGACCCATGCAGAAGACGGGCATGAAGAACCCGTTGCAGAAGAATCAATATTCCAATCCCAAGAACAGACCCAACGTCGCGATACGAAAAAATAACGTCGAGGGAGCGCCGCGCTACAATTCTCAGAAGTAAGTTGCGGTTTTTTCAAAATAAACGTTATATTTGTATTTCGTATGAAACACTTTGTGGGAATGAACAGAGCAATTTTCGCGGCCGTGTCGCTGTTGGCGACGCTTGCTTCGTGTCAGTCGTCGAAGGTGAAAATCACGGGACGTTTCGTCGGCTCGCAGGCCGATATGGTATATTTGGAGCAGGTCGGCACACTCGAACACAGCGTCATAGATTCGATAAAGCTGAGCGAGGACGGCGGTTTCGCGCTTAAGATCGACAACGGCACCCCGACGCCGACGCTCTACAACGTCATTTACGACAACGAGCGTATTCCGCTGCTGCTCAAGGCGGGCGACCGCGTCACGCTGCGCGCGGCGGGCAGCGTGCTGCGCAACTATACGGTCGAAGGCGCGCTCGAATCGGAACTGCTGCGCGAGTTCAACAAGAGCTACATCGAGAGCGCGATTAAACTCAACGACGCGGTGTCGCGATATACCGCCGCCGACATCGACGAGAAGCAGCGCGAGGAGATAGCGCGCGAATACACTCAGATCTACCGCGATATCAAGCGCAACCAGTTGCGTTTCATCGTCGAGCATAAGGATCGCATAGCGGCTGTGTATGCGCTTCGCCAGCGTCTGCCCAACGACGCCTATCTGTTCAACGGCGACAGCGACGTGATCTACTACCGCACTGTGGCCGAGGCCATCGAGCAGAGCTATCCCGACAGCCCCTACCTGCCCATCCTCCGCAGCCAGATAGCCCGCATGGATGCGCAGATAAGCCTGCTTTCGCAGGTCAAGCAGACCAATTTTCCCGAGATAGCGATGCCCGACATGTACGGCAAGGAGATAAAGTTGTCGTCGCTCGAAGGCAAGGTCATATTGTTGCATTTCTGGTCGGCCGCCATCGGCAACGGCAATGCCGTCAACGCCGATCTGAAGAAGATTTACGAGAAGTATCACGACCGCGGATTCGAGATCTATCAGGTGGCCGTCGACACCTCGAAAGCGGCGTGGATCAACGCCGTGCAGGAGCAGCAGCTGCCGTGGATATCGGTGAGCGACCTGCTGGGCGAGTCGTCGCCCGCGCTGGGAGTCTACAATATCGGCAAACTGCCGTCGAACTACCTGATCGACCGCTCGGGCAATATCGTGGCCAAGGATCTCGCGGGCGACAAGCTCGACGCCGAAATACAAAAAAACATTTGATACCGTAATGTACTATTTCGCCTCGGACGTTCATCTCGGAGCGGGCGACGAGCAGTCGTCTCGCCGCGTGGAGAGGCGTTTCGTGAGGTGGCTCGACATGGCGGCGAAGGATGCCGAGGCCATATTTCTGGCGGGCGACATCTTCGATTTCTGGTTCGAGTACGGCAAGGTGATCCCCAAGGGCTTCGCTCGTACGCTGGGCAAGTTGGCCGAGCTGGCTGACCGCGGGGTGAGGGTAGTGCTGCTGGTAGGCAACCACGACATGTGGTGCCGCGAATATCTTACGCGGGAATGCGGCGTGGAGATATGGTTTGCGCCGCGTTGCGTGACCCTCGCGGGCCGCAATGTTTTCATAGCCCACGGCGACAACATGAACATCGGCGACAAACCCGTGCTGCGGTTCATGAATGCCGTGTTCCGTTCGCGTATTCTGCGGGCGGCGTTCTCGTGGCTGGCGCATCCCGATTTGGCCGTGAGGTTCGGACGGTGGTGGAGCGGCAAATCGCGTAAAAGCCATGCGTCGGAGACGCTGACGCGCGATTCGTTAGGATTCTTGATAGATTATGCCCGCGAGTACAAGCGCGGGAATCCCGATACGGATTATATTGTTTTCGGCCACATGCACTATCCGTGCGACGTGCGCGAGGAGGATCTGCGCGTGCTGTTTCTCGGGGCGTGGGACGATCCCGAACCCGTATACGCCGCGCTGGGCGACGACGGAGAGATGGAACTCAAAAGATTCGAATCATGAAACAGTATCTCGACCTGCTGGACAAGATAATGCGCGAAGGCGTGGTGAAAGGCGACCGCACGGGCACGGGCACGCGCAGCATTTTCGGCCATCAGATGCGCTTCGATCTGGAAGAGGGGTTTCCCCTGCTGACCACCAAGCGCGTTTTTCTGAAAGGCGTTATCCGCGAATTGCTGTGGTTTCTCGCTGGCGATACCAACATAAAGTATCTGGTGGACAACGGCGTGCATATATGGGATAACGACGCCTACCGCTACTATAACGAGCTCTGCGTGCGCCACGGCGTGCTTCCCGTGACGGAGGAGGCGTTTCTGGCGGCGGCCCGGGAGGGAACTGACTCGCCGATAGACGGCTATGCGTTCGGCGACTTGAATCATGTTTACGGCTACCAGTGGCGCAGCTGGCCGCGGCCCGACGGCGGCGGCATCGACCAGATAAGGCAGGTCGTCGACACCATAAAACGCAATCCCGATTCGCGTCGCATGATCGTCTCGGCTTGGAACGTCGCCGAGGTGGAGGATATGGCTTTGCCGCCGTGCCACGTGCTGTTTCAGTTCTATGTGGCCGAGGGGCGTTTGTCGTGTCAGCTCTACCAGCGCAGCGCCGACACCTTTCTCGGGGTGCCGTTCAACATCGCCTCGTATGCCCTGCTGACTATGATGATCGCGCAGGAGTGCGGTTTGCGGGCGGGCGAATTCGTCCATACGTTAGGCGATACGCATCTCTATCTCAACCATCTGGAGCAGGCTCGGGAGCAGTTGTCGCGCACGCCGCGCCCTCTGCCTCGCATGAGACTGAATCCCGACGTAAAGTCGGTGTTCGATTTCCGTTACGACGACTTCACGCTGGAGGGTTACGATCCGTGGCCGGCCATAAAGGCGCCTATGTCGTTCTGATCCGTTAATTCGCTATACCATGATAAGCATCATAGTTGCCGTTGCCGCCAACGGCGTCATAGGCGATAACAATTCGCTTCTGTGGCATATTTCGGAGGATTTGCGCAATTTCAAACGCATCACCTCCGGTCATCCCGTAATTATGGGGCGCAAGACGTTCGAATCGCTCGGACGCCCTCTGCCCAACCGCACCAACGTGGTGGTGAGCCGTACGGCGACCGCTATCGATGGGTGCCGCGTCGCCGCGTCGCTCGACGAGGCGATAGCCATGTTCTCCGCCGACGAGGAGGCCTTCATCATCGGCGGGGCGCAGATTTACGCGCAGGCGCTCGATGCGGCCGACAAGATATACATCACCCGCGTCGGGCGCGATTACGAGGGCGACACCTCGTTTCCCGAGTGGGACGCGACGCGCTGGCGTCTGACGTCGCGCGAGGAGTTCCCCCGTGGCGAGAAGTATCCCTATCCCTTCGCGTTCGAGGAGTACGTACGAAAATAGATACTACCGACCTAAACCCGAAATAAGATGAAACTCGAAATTCTGACCGCTGCCGCTCTTTGCATGGTCGTCGCGACTTCGGCGGCAAGCAAGCCGCGCAATGCCGAGCGTCCGCAACCCGTGTTCAACCGCGCGCCTCTCGTCGAGGCTCCCTATGCGCAACTCCCCATAGGAGAGATCCGCCCCGACGGGTGGCTTCGCGCGCAGATGCAGACCATGCTCGATGGCATGACGGGCAATTTGGACGAGGTGTATGAGGCAGTAGTGGGCGACAATAACGCGTGGCTCGGCGGCGAGGGCGACGCATGGGAACGCGGTCCCTATTGGATCGACGGCGCGCTGCCTATGGCCTATATAATGAACGACGGGAAACTGAAGGCCAAGGCCGACAAGTGGGTCGAAGCCATTCTCGCGAGCCAGAAGGAGAACGGATACTTCGGTCCCGATACCGACCGCACCTATATGGAAGGCATGCAGCGCGACAACTCGGCCGACTGGTGGCCGCGCATGGTGGCGTTGAAGATATTGCAGCAGCACTATATGGCCACGGGCGATCGGCGCGTCATCGACTTCATGACCCGATATTTCCGTTATCAGGCCGAGACGCTGCCCTCCACGCCGCTCGGCCGCTGGACGTTTTGGGCCACGGAGCGCGGCGGCGACAACTTGTTGATCGTATATTGGCTCTACAACATTACGGGCGACGCCGAACTGCTCCGTCTGGGCGAGCTTATCCACAGCCAGTCGGCCGACTGGACGGCCCGTTTCACTACCGACGACCACCTGTACCGTCAGAACTCGCTGCATTGCGTGAATCTCGCGCAGGGTTTCAAGGAGCCCGTAATGTACTACCAGCAGTCGAAGCGCGCGGAACATTTGCAGGCTCCGCACGAGGCGCTCCGCCGCATACGCCGCACCATCGGGTTCCCTACGGGGTTGTGGGCGGGCGACGAACTGCTTCACTTCGGCGATCCCGCCCGCGGATCGGAGTTGTGCACGGCCGTGGAGATGATGTATTCGCTCGAGGAGATGTACCGCGTGACGGGCGACAATGCCTATGCCGATCTTCTGGAGCGCATCGCCTACAACGCGCTGCCGACGCAGATTACCGACTGCGGCGACGCGCGTCAATACTATCAGCAGGTGAATCAAGTGAAAGTGACGCGCGAGCAGCGCAACTTCTCCACTCCGCACCAAGATACCGACATCCTTTTCGGACAGCTCACGGGATATCCGTGCTGCACCTGCAATCTGCATCAGGGATGGCCGAAGTTCGTGCAGAATCTGTGGTACAAAACCGCCGACGGAGGTTTGGCCGCGATGGTCTATGCGCCGTCGACCGTTACGACCTCTCTCGCTTCGGGCGCGGAGGTCACCGTGACCGAGAGCACGCGCTATCCCTTCGAGGAGCAGGTGCGTTTCACCGTTTCACTCCCGTCGCGCAACCACCGCACGGCCGAATTTCCGCTGGAGCTACGCATACCGTCGTGGAGCGACGGATACACCCTTAGGATCAACGGCGAGAAGGCCGTTCCCGACGAGGTGCGTCGCGGCACGGTGCGTGTGGCCCGCACGTGGAGCGACGGCGACGAGGTGACGATCGAGTTCGTCGCCCCCGTTCGCGTGTCGTACTGGTACGACGATGCCGCCGTCATAGAGCGCGGTCCGCTGGTCTACGCGCTCCGCATGGAGGAGCGTTGGAGCCGCCACGAGTGCGACGCCGAACCTAATTTGGGACGATACTATTACGAGGTGACCTCGCCCACGCGGTGGAACGTGGCCCTGCGCCGCGACGATCTGCGCAGCGAGAACATCGCTTCGCGCTTTACGGTGGAGAGGGGCGAGTGCGGCGACGCTCCGTGGTCGCTCGCGTCGGCTCCGATAGCCATCAAGGCGCGCGCCAACGTGCTGCCCGACTGGCGGCTCGACCGCAATTCCGCGGCGTCGTTCTGCTTCATGAGCCAGCATGCCCCCACGGGCGAGGTAGGTCCCGAAACGGAGATAACGTTGATCCCTTACGGCTGCACGACGCTGCGCGTTACGGAGTTCCCCGTGAGGTAGCGCTGCATGTGGCCGTGGGTGGACGACCAGCGGATACGATTCGGCCGTATTACGCATCTGTACATTGATGTGCGCGGTGTAGCTTCCCGAAAAATACGTATTTATACCACTTGCCGCCACGTTTGTTTGGAGTAACTTTGCAGAGCAAGCAAAGTTACTTTTTTTATATGGGTAAATATTTCGATATGCTGCTCGAAGACGTCCGCCTGAGAGAGGGACTCACCGCATGTATGAATTGCGGAGTCTGCACGGCGGTATGCCCCGCGGCGGCATTCTACAATTACGACCCGCGTCAGATAGTGAGCACCGTGCAGACGCGCGACGACGATGCGATAGAGGCCTTGATGAAGAGCGACACCATCTGGTATTGCGGCGAGTGCATGTCGTGCCGCCCGCGCTGTCCGCGCGCCAACACCCCCGGGTATGTCATTCAGGCGTTGCGCAACCTCTCGCAGAAGCTCGGTTTCTTCGTCGAGAGCGAGAAGGGCCGCCAGCAGCTCGCGCTCAAACGCTCGATAGGCGACAATATCCTGCGTACGGGCTACTGCATCGTCCCCAAGCTCGTCAAGGCCGAGCTGCATCCCGAGCAAGGCACCGTGTGGCGATGGATCCTCGACCACGACGAAGAGGTGTACGGCCGCTTCACGGAGAACTACAATCGCGAAGGGGCGGGCGCTCTGCGAAAGGTGAGCGACGAGACGCTGGACGAGATACACCGCATATTCGACCTGACGGGCGGCACCGAGATGTTCGAGGCCATCGAACGCCACTCCGACCGCAAGGCCCGCGAGATGGGTTACGACGGCGCCGACGAGCGATATTTCACGGATACGTATACCCTCAATTCCAACGAGCATTATTGAGCCTATGAAACGATCGAGCTGGACGGAGTACCAGAAAGAGATAGCCGACAACGATTACTATTATGCCCGCAGCTGCATCCGTCAGAACTTTTTCCCGGGCAGCGAGAAGGCGTTCCTGAATATCGTCGGCAAAGATTTGGAACGCAACATATTCGACGATCCCGCGCATACGTCGTGCACGGGCATCGGCTATCATTCGGACATAGTCCCTTTGGAGACCATCATGACCGTGGTGGCGCGTCAGTTCGCCCTCATGACCGAGGCGGGTTACGAGAATTTCACCTCGTCGTGCATCACCTCGTTCGGCATCTATACCGAGCTGCTGGCCACGTGGGAGGAGTTCCCCGAGACGGAGGAGAAGACGCGCGAGAATCTCTACAAGGCCACAGGCCGCGAGTTCCGCAAGCCGAAGAATCTGGCCCACACGTCGGACGTCATATTCCACCATCGCGAGGAGATCGCCTCCAAGGCCCGCCGAAAGCTGGTGAACGCCTACACGGGCGAGCCGCTGCGCGTGGTGGAGCATATCGGCTGCCACTATGCCAAGATATTCCCCAAGTCGGGAATCGGCGGATCGGAGTTCCCTTACGTGCTCGCCGGCATGGTGGAGTCGTGGGGCGGGCAGCTGGTGGACTATCCCGAGCGACGCCACTGCTGCGGATTCGGATTCCGCAACTATCTGGTGCAGGCCAACCGCGGCTATTCGGTCGCCAACTCGCACAAGAAGTTAGAGAGCATGGCTCCCTACAAGCCCGACTTCATAGTCTGCAACTGCCCGGGATGTTCGATGTTCCTCGACAAGTGGCAGTATACCATCGCCGAGATGGAGGGACAGACCTACGGCCGGAACGGATGCGGCATACCCGTGCTCACCTACGAGGAGATGGCTGGTCTGGTGTTGGGATACGACCCGTGGGAACTGGGAATGCAGATGCATCAGGTGGATGTGGAGCCTCTGCTCGACAAGATGGGCGTGGAGTACGACCCCTCGGCCAAGTATCTGGGCCGCAACGGAAAATATATAGGCAAACCCGAGCGCGCGATAGTGAACAGTTGTTCGGGCGATACGCTTTACAAGATCAAACGATAGATATGAAACATATTATAGTAGTAGGAGGCGGAATCGCCGGAATGCAATGCGCCGTCGAGGCGGCGCGCGGCGGTGCGGCGGTGACCCTCATCGAGAAGGAGGGCGACACTGGCGGCAAACTCCGCAACTGGCACAAGTTGTTCCCCACGTTCACCCCCGCCGACGAGGTGCTGAGCGCCTTGAGACACCGATTGGCCCGCGAGGAGAACATAACCGTCAAGACCGATTGCGAAGTGACGGCCGTAACGCCCCGCAAGGTCGCGACGGCCTCTGGAGAGGAGCTGGCGTGCGACGCCGTGGTGCTCGCCACGGGATTCGCCCTATTCGACGCCCGCGTGAAGGAGGAGTACGGTTACGGCATTTACGACAACGTCATAACTTCGGCCGATCTGGAGCGCATGTTCAACGACGGCGCGGTGAAGCTGAAGAGCGGCGGCGCTCCGCGACGCATAGCCATTCTGCACTGCGTGGGTTCGCGCGACGAGAAGGTGTGCCAGCGTCACTGTTCGAAAGTGTGCTGCGTGACGGGCGTGAAGCAGGCTATCGAGCTGAAAAAACTGTTCCCGTCGGCCGACGTGTTCAACTTCTACATGGACATACGAATGTTCGGCCCGGGTTACGAGGAGATGTACCGCGAGGCGCAGGAGAAGTACAACATACATTTCGTCCGCGGCCGCATATCGGAGGTAAGCCCCACCATCGACGAGCGTTTGCAGATCAAGGCCGAGGATACCCTCACGGGGCGTCCGCTGAAGATCGGCGTCGACATGCTGGTGCTGCTCATCGGCATGAAGGCCGACGCGATGAACGCTTCGTTGGAGGAGGCGAGCGGGTTGCGCCGCCAGCCGAGCGGATTCATGCAGCCGCGCGATTCGTTCCTCGGCAATGTCGAGAGCGGCGCGGAGGGAATATTCTATGCCGGAGCGGTGACCGCGCCCAAGAGCGTGGGCGAATCGCTCAACGAGGGCACGGCGGCGGCGCGCGCCGCGCTGGAGTGGCTCGGCGCAACGCATAAAATCGACTCGCAGCGATGATAAACTTCGGATATTCCATAAGCCGCCCGCGAATAATTGACATCGACCGCAACAATCTGCGCAAGAGCAACGAAATTCTGCTCGAAATGCCCGAGTTGCAGACCTGCATAGGGTGCGGCACCTGCACGGCGACCTGCACGGCGGGCAACCTGACGGAGTTCAATTTCCGCAAGGTGCACACGCTGGTGCGCCGCGGCGAGTATCAGGGCGCATACGAGGAGATGAACAAGTGCATGCTGTGCGGCAAGTGCCGTCTGCTGTGCCCGCGCGGGATAAACACGCGCGGCGTGGTGATGTTGATAAAACGTAAACTCGGAGACTTCTGATATGACTTTTTTCGCCGATTTCTGCATACCTTTCGTCGTGGGAGCCACGGTTATGTTCGCCGCGGTCGTCATCAAGTACGCCGCGTGGTTCCACCGCCTGCCCAAGAGCGACAAGTTATCGATACTCAAGGGGCTGCCGACTGCGAAGTCGATAGCTGCCGCGTGGGAGGCGGTTCGCGAATCGCTTCTGCACCGACGCATTTTCCGCGTGAACCCCGTGCTCGGATACATGCACATGAGCCTCGCTTTCGGTTGGTTCCTGCTGATCGTGGTGGGGTGGATCGAGACTGTGGCCTACCTCGGATTCCGCTGGGTGCCGTTGCAGGGGCATGTCTTTTTCAAATACTTCGCCCCGCTGAACGGAATATGGGAGCATAAGCCCGTGTTCGATTTCGCGATGGATCTGTTGCTGCTCTTCGTCCTCTCGGGCGTGGCGCTGGCATGGTTCAAGCGCATGAAGTCGAGGGCGATGGGCATGAAACGCACCACAAAGCACGTGCTTTTCGACCGCATCGCGCTGTCGGCCCTTTGGTTCGTGTTTCCCGCCCGCCTCGTGGCCGAGAGCGTCACGTGCGGCATTTACGGCGGCGGAGGATTCCTCACGGGAGGATTGGGCTCGTTGCTCGACAAGGCGTTGGGTCAGGAGGCGTTGCGCGCGTTGTACGAGCCGACGTGGTGGTTCTACTCGTGCGCCCTCGGAGTATTCTTCATCGCAATGCCCTTCTCGCGCTACATGCACATATTCACCGAAATACCCCTCATATTCCTGCGCCGATACAAATTGCGTCCCGAGTCGCACGAAAAGTCGTACGACAATTTCGAGGTGGAGGCCTGCTCGCGTTGCGGAATCTGCATCGATCCTTGCCAGTTGCAGAGCGTGTTGGGGATAAACGATGTGCAGTCGGTATATTTCCTGCGCGACCGCCGTTACAACATGTTGCAGCAGAAGATCGCCAACAATTGCCTGATGTGCGGGCGTTGCGAGCAGACGTGCCCCGTGGGCATAAATCTCAACACCCTGCGCCTGAATTCGCGTACCACCATGCGAAACATTCCCAACGAGGGGCGTTACAACTATTTGCGCGGCCTCGACCGCTCGGAGGGCGAGGGACGCGTGGGGTATTTTGCAGGTTGCATGACACTGTTGACTCCCAATACGCTCGACGCCATGCGACGCATATTCGACGCGGCGCGCGAGGATGTGTGGTGGGCCGACAAGGATGGCGGCGTATGCTGCGGCCGTCCGCTGAAGCTCTCGGGCGAGGTCGATTCGGCGCGCAAGATGATAGATTACAACAAGGAGCTTTTCCGCAAGCACGGCATTGCGACCCTCGTCACGTCGTGCCCGATATGTCTGCGCGTGTTCCGCGAGGAGTACGATCTTGAGGGCATCGAGGTGCTTCACCACTCGGAATACATCCTGCGCCTGATGCGTCAGGGACGTCTGCGGGTGGGATATTCGTCGGAGCGCACGTTCACCTACCACGACCCTTGCGAATTGGGGCGCGGAAGCGGTATTTACGACGAGCCGCGCGCCGTGATCGAGGCCGTGGGCGTGTTGGCCGAACCTGATCATACGCGCAAGGATGCTTTGTGTTGCGGCTCATCGGTGGCCAATACGGTGATAAACGATGCGCAGCAGCTGACCATCGCGCAGGGCGTGGCACGGGAATTGGACGATACGGGGGCGGATACGGTCGTGACGTCGTGCCCTCTGTGCAAGAAGGCGATCGCGCGCGCGTCGGCCAAAAATGTGGTCGATCTGTCGGAGATCGTGGCCGTCAACCTGAAATAGGCGAAATTTTATTGCCGTGTATTTCAACTGGTTGTGAAATAAGTGCGAAAAAAGTCGGGTTTTGTTTTGCATTATTCGAATTTTTGCCTACCTTTGCAACACTTAACCCGATATATCGGACTTGCGAAGTCCATATTACGATACATCGCGGGATGGAGCAGTTGGCAGCTCGTCGGGCTCATAACCCGAAGGTCGGAGGTTCGAGTCCTCCTCCCGCTACCTTAAACGGACGACTTGTAAAAGTCGTCCGTTTTTCTTTGCCGTTCCGCGTTGCCGTTATTCGATCCCGTACCGTTTTAGAATCTTCACTATCCGAGGCTGCATGTGCCGCAGCATGCGGTCGAAACCCAAGTCGGTAGGGTGCGTGCCGTCCGAGGTGGCCGCATGGTCGTCGCCGAGCCAGTCGGCGGAATCGATGAAGAATATGTTCTTGTCGCGCTTCATTCGCTCGCGCACCGCACGCTCGGCAGCCGATTGTTTGCGCGCTTCGAATTGTTCGGCGCGCGTGCTGAAGTTGCGCGTCTCGCGCCTTATGGTCTGCATGAATATCAGAGGCGTGCGGGGATGCTTGGCGCGTATTATATCGACGAAACGGTCGAAACGCTCCTCTATGGTCTTGGCGTCGGGGTTCGAAAAGGTATCGAACACGAAGGCGTCGGCATCGTCGATGTCGGCCAAGTAGGCCGCGAACTCGGGCTGAAGGGTCGACATGCCGCTGAATCCGAGGTTTACGGCATGAAGTCCCGTCCGACGGCCGAAGAGCGACGGATAGCTCATTCCCGCGCGTCCCGCCGCCGCGCCGTGGGTTATGCTCGATCCGTGGAATATTATCTTGCGGCGGAAAGGGTTCTCGGCGGCTGCGATGGCGCTGCCGTCGTCGATGCCTATCTCCAGTCGGTCGACACGGTCGAACAGAGGCAGATAGAGCAGGCACAGCTTCTCGCCCTCGGCCATGTCGCTCACGATCGCCGCTTCGTGCTTGTCGTTCTTGCCGCCCGTTCGGGGGTGCCCTACGCCCGCGAAGACCCACCGTCCGTCGCGCATTATGTAGAGGTCGAGCCCCTTTTGCGTCGCGGCCGACATGTTTACCCCCGCGTTGCGTCCTGAGGTGTTCCATCGGGCGCGGATGGTTTTGCTGTCGGTGCGGAATACGATGGCGATCCCCGTCGAGTATCCGCAATAGGCCTCGGTCTTTTCGGGGACGGCGTATACCGATGTGTCTATGCGGTCGTACGGTCGGGCTGTAGGCAGAGCCTTGCCTATTATGGTGAGGGTGGCGGCGTCGACGTAACGCGTCGGTTCGGCGGCGAATGCGCGTGTGAGCGACAGCAGCAGCGCGGCGAGGAGCAGTTTGGTTTTCATGGTGTTCGAAGTTTATATGCAAATATAGCCTTTTTATGCTTGTCGGCGTATGCCGCATAGCCTAAAAATATTATATATTTGCCGCATGCGAATACTATGATTTATGAGAGAATTTTTTCGTATCGTCGTTGTCGCGCTCGCGGCTGCGGCGTCGATAGCCTGTAACCGCGAGGTGTATATGCCTCAGGTAGAGGAGATCGTATCCGATTCGGCGCGATATGTAATGCCCGAATCGCATTACGGCATTTCGGCGGATACCACGTCGGCCGCCCGTATCAAACGTTACGATTTCTATACCGACCGCCATCTGCGACAAATCATCGACACCGCGCTGGCGGCCAATCCCTCGATCCGCATAGCCGTGTTGCAGATCGAGGAGGCCGAAGCCTATTTCCGCCGCAGCCGCCGCGAGAGATTGCCTGAGGTGACGGCCGATCTGTCGGCGAGTTATACCGATGCGGGTTATGGTCGCGCCCCCATGGAAGATCATCTGTTTCGGCTCGGCGCTTCGTGGGAGATCGACATCTGGGGGCGTCTGAAAAGTTTGCGTAAAGCGCAGGCGCATAAACTGATGCAGAGCGTCGCCGCAGCCAATGCCGTGCGAACCCGCATAATAGCCGATGCGGCGGCGTTGTATTACCGTTTGATTATCCTCGATGCTCGGCGTATCTCCGTCGAGCAGAGCATAAGCCGCAACGACAGTATCGTTACGGGGTGCAATATTTTGATCGACGCGGCGGCGTGGGAGAAGTCGGACGGAGAGAAGAGAGCCAAGCTGTTGCCGCATGCGCAGATGGTGCGCGAACAGGCGGCGTCGGAACTCTATGCCTCGAAAGCAGAGTTGCCCGATATCGAGGCCGAGATATTCATCACGCAGAATACGTTGAACCGCCTGCTGGGCCGTACCGACGGCGAGTTGCCGCGTTCGAGCGTGGAGAAGGTATTCGAACAGAGTATGTTCCGCGACAGTATCGCTGTCGGCATTCCCGCCCAATTGCTTCGCAACCGTCCCGATATAATAGCTGCCGAAGAGCAACTGTTCTCCGATTACGATCTCACGCGCGCCGCGCAGGCGGCTCTTTATCCGCGTTTGACGCTCAAGGGCGACGTCGGTCTCGAGACCCGCAGCATGGCGCACTGGTTCGACCTGCCGTCGGCCTTGTTGTACAATGCTTTCGCAGGTTTGACGCAACCGTTGTTCCGACGCGGAGATCTGCGCATGCAACGCCGCGTGCGCGAGGTGCGTCAAAGCGTTTCGTTCATGCGTTTGCGCGATGCCGTGCTTGCGGCGCAGTGCGAGGTATCCAACACTATGATGCGTTACGCGTCTGCCCGTCGGCGTGTCATTATCTATTATTCTCAGGTAGGATCGCTTCGTCAGGCGATGGCTCATGCCCGACAGCTCATGTCGTCGGGCGGGTCGTATCTCGACGTGTGGGCGGCGCAGACGCGATTGCTGCAAGCCGAAAAGAATCTCTACAACGCCATGCTCACGATGTTCGACCAACGCATAGCCCTATATCGCGAACTCGGCGGCGGTTGGAGATAGGGGTAGAGGAGGAATAAGTGTATGGCATTCGATGCGTTTGTTGCGAATTTTGACTATATTTGTGTCGAATTTGCGAAAAGCGACTCTATTAACACACTAAAACTACTGATAAACTATGTTCAAAGGACAACCAAAAGGTTTGTACGCTTTGGCGCTCGCCAATACGGGCGAACGTTTCGGCTACTACACCATGCTTGCCGTGTTCGTGCTCTATCTGAAGGCCAATTTCGGGCTTTCGGCGGCCGACGCGGGTCAAATCTATTCGACGTTCCTCATGTTCGTCTACTTCCTGCCTTTCGTCGGCGGTATCTTGGCCGACAAGTTCGGTTACGGCAAGATGGTCACGATCGGAATATTCATCATGTTCCTCGGCTACGCTTTCCTGTCCCTGCCGTTGGGCACGGGCGGTATGGCTCTGGCGGGTATGTACGGAGCGTTGCTGCTTATCAGTTGCGGCACGGGACTCTTCAAGGGCAACCTTCAGGTGCTGGTAGGCAATCTGTACGACAATCCCGAGTATGAGTCGAAGCGCGATTCGGCGTTCTCGATCTTCTATATGGCCATCAACATCGGCGCGCTGTTCGCACCGTCGGCCGCAGTGGGCATAAAGAATTATGCCATAAACTCGCTCGGATTGGACGAGGGTACGGCCTATCACTTCGCTTTCGCCGTGGCGTGCGTATCGCTCATCGTCTCGATAGCCATCTATTACGCTTTCCGCGGCACGTTCAAGCATGCCGAGGGCGGCGCCAAGAAGAAAGCGAGCGCGCAGGAGCCCGTGCGCGAGCTTTCGAAGGAGGAGACCAAGTCGCGTATCGTGGCCCTCTGCCTCGTGTTCGCCGTGGTGATCTTCTTCTGGATGGCGTTCCACCAGAACGGACTTACGCTTACCTATTTCGCCGACGAGTTCACCCGCGACAGCAGTTCGGGCGCGGAGAGCATGTTGTTCAACGTATGGAACCTCGTGCTGGTGATCTTCATCGTGTATGCGCTCTTCTCGCTGTTCCAGAGCGATTCGACCAAAGGTCGCGCGATATCGGCGGGCGTTATAGCCGCTTCGGCCGCCGTGCTCGTCGCGCAGTATATGCGTCTGCCTGCCGAGACCAAGGTCGACGCAGAGATATTCCAGCAGTTCAACCCCTTCTTCGTGGTGGCTCTGACTCCCGTGTCGATCGCGCTCTTCAGCCGACTCGCCAAGGCGGGCAAGGAACCTTCGGCGCCCCGCAAGATCGGTATGGGTATGTTGGTGGCCGCGTTGGGTTATGTCATCATGACCGTGGGCTCGATGCACCTGCTCAGCCCCGCCGAGCAGGCTGCCGCGATGGGCACTTCGGCCGCGACGTTCGTGTCGCCCAACTGGCTTATCTCGACCTATCTGGTGCTGACGTTCGCCGAGCTGCTGCTCTCGCCGATGGGTATCTCGTTCGTGTCGAAGGTGGCCCCCCCCAAGTATAAGGGTATGATGATGGGCGGATGGTTCGTCGCGACGGCCATCGGCAACAAGCTCACCAGCGTATGTTCGTCGCTGTGGGGCGAGCTGCCTCTGGTTGTGGTTTGGGGCGTTCTTATCGGACTCTGCCTCCTCTCGGCCGTGTTCATCTTCTCGATAATGAAGAAGCTCGAATCGGCGACCAAATAGTCGTCGGTCGATATCGATACCGCGGGGCTGCCTTTTTTCGGGCGGCCCCGTTGTTTTACACTCTGCGGATGTTTGCGATATGCGCGAAAAACGAACCGCCCCTGCCGCGCGGAATGCGGACAGGGGCGGGTTGCGTTTATGCGGTAGCGGCTACCTCTACTTCGATTCGCGTACGGGGCGTACGGTGAATCCGTATGAGTTGTTCGTGCCTCCGTTTATGGCGATATTTTGTGATGCCTCTCGGCGGTCAAGATAGAACAACAGCGCACTGCTATTACCGCCGGTAGTAAACGCAGTCGTTATCACGAATGTCAGATCGGCATGCGCGGGCCATGTAGTATTTTGCACATAGTCGGGAATTGTGGGTGATTTTGCCGATCCCATGTCGCGCAAACCCGTGGCAGGGAAAAAGATTTTAGGTTCGCCGCCACCCGGTTGCAAAGATAGTTTCCAACCTATACGAATGCCGTTTTCATTGAATATATCTTCGAGTCCGTTGGCATGTGCTGCATTGAGAGCATTTACACCCGCATTGCCGAATTGCGAGAAAGCATTGGGGGTAGGTACGTTATACCCCACAGGGCATGGGTCGTATATGGTTTTCACGACCTTGGCACCGTTGGGAGCATCGAATTTTCTCGAAGATGATGTTTTATCCAATTGCGAATTCCAATAATTCATGATGGTCTTTTGTCCCGGCTTGCCGTCGGGTCCCATCGTCTTCGATCCGTCGTGCCAGTGACGTCGCCGATAGTTATGATCTTCTTTGATATCTCCGCTCACGGTCGTTTCATCATAGCTGTGCATAAAGAACAGATAGGGTTGGCGTATAGCCTCACCGATCGATACGCCGCTTTCGGCCGGTCGGAAGTCGTATTCAGGGGCGCTCGGATAGCAAACCTTGTTTTGCATGTTGTATTGCGTTTGCAGGTCGGTGGCCAACGATGCGGCTCGGTCCAATGTTTCACTGTTATACACGCCTCCGAGCATGGGATCCTTGCGTCCCCATTGGTAATAGGTGTTGTCGCCCGCTGCCGATTCCACTATTTCGGGTTGCACGAATGTATCCTTGTATTCCTCGATTTTCTTCGTCGCCTTGCCGTCGGGCAGGGTGAAGGTGAAACGGAGCTTGAAGGTGCGTTCTTTGTCGCCTCCGTGAGGCTCGCAGAAGCCGAGGTTGCAGGGTGCGAAGTAATATTCGGCGTCGCCTTCGATACCATCTTTGCGTATCGCTTTCAAATCTGTCGTACCGTCCCATTTGGATGGCGTAACCCAGATGTGCCAGCTCCATAAGATGGTTTTGGCGGCATTGCGGATCGCTATCACGGCGTTGCCCTGCGTAAGCGTCTGTTTCGCGACGCGAAACCGAACCATGTCGTTCTCGTATTTCACCTCGGTCACCAGATCGGGAGCATCCTGCCATACGAGTACGGCATCGGCTATTCCGTCGATTTTGGGCTTGGTGATATATTTGTTGTCGTGGTCGACGAATTGTGTCAGCACATAGGCTTGGGTTTCGGCGGGGACTGTGCCTTGGTATATGTAGGCTTTTGTGTTTGTTGTGCCGCCCGCACCTCGCGCATTGCCGTATATGGTCGGCAGAGAGTAATAACCGTGGTCGTGTATCACATAGCAGTTGGCCGTTTCGCCGCCTTGTGAGAGGTCGTACGGAGCCGTTGCCGAGCCGATGCCTTTATCGGTAAGCAGTCCTTTCTTTACGAACGGTTCGCGCAGTTTCTCGAACGACTGTTGCGGCTTCAGCTTAATGCGTCCCGCGACTTGAGTTGTCGGCTTGGCGTCCTCTGCGGGCTCGGTGTCGGGAATCCACTCTCCCGCGGTCCAATCCGACCAAACGCCATCTTCGGTAGAGGTGGCATATTCTACCGTATAGGGTAGGGCGACGATAGGCGCCTTATCACCTTGTCCTTCTTGGGCGACATAGGCGTATGCCGCCAATTTCACGCCGAAAATATCGCCCGAGGGATGTACATCGGTTCGGGTCGGCGTCAAGTCCACTTTGGGTTTGATAGCCACGCCCGTCGACGAGATCGAGTAGGTCACCTTGCGTCCCGCGGGCCATGTCTTGCCTTTGAGCGAGGCGGTGAGGGTGCGATCGCTCTGCGAGAGGTTGTCGCGGAACTTGATCGTAATCGCGGCGCCGTCGGGCAGAGTCTGCGGGATCATCATGAGCGTCAGTTTGTCGCCGATGATCGGGGTGTCGGGTTTCGTATAGGAGTTGTCGTCGGACGTGTCGGGCAGAGTGATCTCCTTCGTTATCGTGAAGGTGCGCAGGTCGCCCGACGCGGTCCATTTTCCGCTGCCTATCGTATGCGTGCCGCTACCGTACACTCCCGAAATCTTCACTTCGGTTATTTTGCCGCCGAGCATGGCATCGCCCGCCTTTATGGTGACGGCGGTGAGCGCGTGGCCGAACGCAAGATTTACGTCGCCGCTGCTCGCCGCGTCGCAGTCGGCCGTGGCGGTCATGATATCCAACTGCTCCTCGGGATCGTCGGGTACCGTATAGGTTATGCTCGGTTTGTCGTCGGCGTGGCTGAGCGCACCTTTAAGACTCTCGTCCGACGAGTGGGGAGCATAGGCATAGAATGTTACGGTTCCCGATCCCGGGCGGTGGATTACCGTGCCGTCGTCGGCGGCCCACGGCGATTTGTCCGTCGCGCGGGTCATCTTCAGATCGTGGGCGACGTTGGTGGTCATTCCGTCCGCGTTGTTTCCCGTAGTGCGACAGATACCCGACAGTCCGAACGAAGCGTGGAAATCCTCGATCTTGCCGATTTGCGTTCCGCGTGTTTCGGGCTTTTCCGCCGCCGTGTCGTCCTGCTCCGCGATCTCGGTTACGAGATAGAGCGGTTCCGCGCCGTCCGAACGCGTCATTTTGTCGACGTACAGGCCCGTCGTTCGTTCCGCGCGTTCTTCCGTGCCCTCGGTCCACGCTTCGGGCACCGATACGCCGAATGCGAACGGTGTGTCGAGGTCGGGAATCGTCTCGTCGAATCCGTTGTTCGTACACGAAGCCGCCATCCACGCCGCGCAGCACGCGAGGGTGCGGCACGCGGTTCGGAGCGTGAAACTATGGTTGTAAGAATTTCGTTTTTTCATTGTCGCCGTCTCGTGAGTGTGAAGTTGTGTGGAATGAAACGGGGCGGCGGATCATTGTCGCCGCCCCGTATTCAGGATCGCTGTTTCGAGCGATTATTGCATGCCGATATTTTCGTTCTGCACCGCGTTGGTCCAATCGCCCACGGTTACGGTGAACTTGATCGGCTGTTCCAGCACGTTGTCTCCCGTATCTTTGTCCTCGGGTTTCTCTACTGCTTTGGGCAGACCGTCGGGCAATGCAGGCGGATACACGCCCGCGCCGCTCTTGCTGCCGCAGAATTCGAGATTGTAGATATATTTCTTGTTAGGCAGCCACTCCGTGTTGATGGGCACGCAAGTGTAGCCGTATGCCGTGCGGTCGAATTTGTCGCTTACGGGGAAGATCTGGTGGTAGTGGTAACCGCCCTCCGAGTGTATCGGGCCGTCATCTGCGGACGTGTCCGAATCTGCGTTGGGGTGCGTCTCGCCTTTATGCTTCAGCTCCACGCGGCAGAGTACGAGGATATAGGCGCCGTTCTCGGCATTAGGCTTATCGTTGACCAGATCCCACTTGTCTAACTGTTGGGGAATCAGCATCAGGCTCGAGTTGTCGCTACCGCCGATCAGGGTGGTGTTGGTGCTCGTGAGCTTGGTTGCATTATTCAACTCCAGACCATAGAAAGTCTTGTCGCCCGAGAGATCCCATTTCATGTGATTATTGTCCGTCGCTTGGCTGTCGAATGAGAGCGTGCCCGTGGGTTTGGCGTTTACGATCCATGCGCCCGCTACCGTGACCTCGCGCGAACCGTCCGTCGAACCCGACTTGGCGTTCACCACCACCTGCGACATGGCGTGGTGGAAATTGAGCGTGACGTTCGATCCCGTCGATACGTCGCGTTGCGCTTCGGTGTAAGCCACTATAAGATCCTCGTGGTCTTTACCCGGGTTGTCCGTGCCCGATTTGGGGGTGTATGCGCCGAACGACTGTCCTTTGGCGGTGATATTAGGAGTTACCTTGATATCATAGGGCCCGTAAGCCCAGAAACGCACCTTGTTTATGCCGCTGGGCCAGTATTGGGGCGTGGCGAACTCGAAATAGTTACTGCCTTCGGCTTTAGAGGCTTTCAGACCGTCGATGAACATGGGGTAATCCATCGCGTCGGCATATACTCTGATATCTTTCAGTTTTTCGAGCGTTGTCTCGGTGGCGCGGCTGATGCGCGTGTTGAATGTAATGGCGTCGTCGGACGTATAACCCGAGCGAGACTCCTCTTTCGAACATGAAGCAAGCATAAGCGATACCATGCCTGCCATCCCTAAAAGTTTCACTTTTGCGTTCATGATTGATGTTTGTTTTTATTGTTATCTATCTTTCTTTTCCTATCGTCAGTTCATGTTTATGTCGTTCTCTACGATGTCCGAATCCCAATCCGATACCGAGGTATCCATTCCCGTGCCCGGCAGGGGCAATTTGAGACCGTCGATCACGATCTGCACGTTGTGCGGATCTTCGGCCTCGTGTATTCGGTTCGTGACGTCGAAATGATAATATACCTTGTTCGAGGTGTAGATCGACAACATATGCTCGAGTCGCTCTTCGGGGCAATGGCCGAACGTGGCGAAGCTCGTGGTGAGCGTACGGTTGTCGACGCGGGTCAGATCGAGCGGTATCGTCACGGGCTGTCCCGCGGGCGCGCCCGTGCTGAAGCGGTGACACTCCGCGAAACCCGTCAGCGCCGCGCCTATTTCGGATGTAGCTTCCAGATTCTCGACGTTGCGGATCTCTACCGTATATATATCGGTGGCCTCTTGGGGGCGCAACGTTATCGATTGACGCTCGGTCGCACTCGGTCGTATCTCTATCGTCTCCGACGATCCTCCCCATACCGATTCGGGCGCGAAACGCACGGGCTGGTCTTCGGAACCGTCGGGACGCGGAGCCTCCGACGAGGCGCGTCCTATCGTCGCCAGCAGATCACGCTCGGGGGTGGTCACTTCGTAATCCTCGTATCTCGTGCCCTGCTCGATCACGTGATCCATGTCGCCGTTGTGGAACAGCATGCGGTACGTTCCCGTATGTACGCGGATTATTCCGCCGTCGACCGATCCGAATTCATAGCGGTTGTAGTGGTTGCCGTCGGGGTAGAACAATTGCAATACCATCGTGCGCGGCTCGGCGTCGGGACATCCCGACCAGTCGAATTTCACCTCGAACTCGGTCATGTGGCTGTGATCGTAACACAGTTCCTTGTGATTGCACGATGCGAACGCGACGATCGCCAGCCAAGCGAATGCCGCGAGGCGTATGCAGTTACGGAGAGTTTTCATCGTTTGCCTCCTTTCGTGCTTCGGCGATCTCCGCCCAATATCCATACCAGAGCGATCTCCGCCCGCGTGGGGCCGAACCATCGCAGATTTTCGGTCTTTTGCCATACGTAACAGTCGTCCGTCGGAACGTACTCCTTGTATCGTCCGCCGAAGTATCCCACGCCGAGCGAGAAATCGATATTGAGACGACCGCCCACGGGCAGCGAATAACCGTACTCGAAGCCCGCGCCGTAGTTGTAACCGTCGCTTTGATACCCCTTTTTGCTCGACTGCTCGACGTCGTAAGAGAGCATCGTGCCGTAAATACCTATGTGGTGACCCGTGAAGGCTTCATTGCCGAAGTAGCGGCGCAACGCGACGTCGCCGCCCAAGCATCGCCAGTAGCGGTGTTTTTTGTCGTTGCTCCACCATGCGTGCATGTAGTCGGCCGAAACCGTCCATCGGTCGGCAAAACGAAATTCCGCTCCTATGTTGGGAATGAGCGCGGCGTCATACAGAAGATTGGTTTTCAACGCCCACCGCGAGCCCGTAACGTGCGGGCGCGGCATACGCGCGGGGCGTAGTATGGGAGTGGGCGTCGTCTCGTCGTGGGTTTGCGAGGCGTTTTGCGTACGGGCCGTGTCGTCGGCCGTATGCGCGACCTCGCGCGTCTCGGCCTGCGACGATGCCGTCGTATATGCGTTTTCGACCGTTTCAGGCGAAATTGTGCGGGGGGGGGTAGAGCATATCTCGACCGTCACGGCCGCGCTGATGTCGGCGCGGCGCAACGAGGGGAATACTCGGGCATAGAGATATTTGTAGGGTTTGCCCTCTTGCAGGTGTATGAGATTGTGTCTGCGGAGGGCCGAATCGTCGTCGAGCACTCGCAACACCTCGTCGCGGTACGGCATGTCCGTCGTTTCCGCAGCGGCCTTTTCGATCTCCGACCAGTCGATTCCGCACCCCTCGACCTTGAAAAGCGAGCGGGGGATGTCGGCTTTCATGGCCAGATACTCGGCCGTATTGCGTGCGCGGGCTTCGGCGAGGCGCACGTTGTTTTCGGGCAGGCCGTTAGGCGAAGACCATCCCTTGACGGTTATTTCCGATATTATGTCGTCGATGTACAAGGCGCGCAGCCGTTGGGCGAGGCTGTCCAGCTCCCGACGGTCGGGTCCGTGGTCGACGGACGAAAAACCGTTGTCGAAATACACGGACATACTCACCCCGTCGTTGCGAATCTCCTGCGCGACGACGGAATGTGCTGCAATCGACAAAATCCAGATCAAACTATATACAACTCTCATGTCTGCGAATAAACGTAAGTCGTGTACATAAATCACGATATCGTTCGCCCCCCCCCTCGAGTTCGCGGAACGTGCACACATATAGCGATATACACGTAACGTGCCGAACCTGCGACGGCGAATGGATTCTGAAATGATACCAAATGCGATGCAAATTTATAAAAACATTTTCCAATAAAACGAATGTTGTTTGAAAAATATGAAAAAAATCGCATATTCGCGAACGATTTTCGACGTTTTGCGACACGTGCGCCGATGCGCGGACGCCGCATTTGGCGGAATGGCGAAGATTGCGTATATTTGTTCCCTTTATTTTTCGTAAAAGTTTTCGGAATGGCAAAAGTAGTGGTCGGATTGTCGGGCGGTGTCGATTCTTCTGTGGCGGCATATCTCCTCAAACAGCAGGGGCACGAGGTCATCGGGCTGTTCATGCGCAACTGGCACGATACCGAGGGCACGCTCGAAGGCGACTGCCCGTGGTACGACGATCAGGTCTTCGCCGAGCTGGTGGCCAAGCGTCTCGACATTCCTTTCAGGTTCGTCGACCTCTCGGCCGAGTATCGTCGGCGCGTGGTGGACTACATGTTCGCCGAATACGAACGCGGACGTACGCCCAATCCCGACGTGCTGTGCAACCGCGAGATAAAATTCGACGCCTTTCTGAACGAGGCCCTGAAACTCGGGGCCGATTTCGTCGCCACGGGGCACTATTGCCGCAAGGCCGAGGAGCTGCGCGACGGACGCACTGTATATAGGTTGCTCGCGGGCGCCGACGGCAACAAGGACCAGAGCTATTTCCTCTGCCAGCTGTCGCAGGAGCAGTTGCGCTATGCGCTGTTTCCAGTCGGCGATCTGCTCAAACCCGAGGTGCGCCGCATCGCCGAGGAGCAGAAGTTAGCCACCGCCAAGCGTAAGGATTCGCAGGGAATATGTTTCGTCGGAAAAGTCGATCTGCCCGTTTTCCTTCAGCAGAAGCTCGCCGCCAAGGCGGGCAACGTGCACGAAATACTCCCCTCGTGGGCGGGTTACGCGCGTCGCGCCGCCGATGGCGATTTGGCGGATATGTCGCGACCGTACGTCTACACGGTCCGCGACGGCAAGAAGATCGGCACGCACAACGGCGCGCACTTCTACACGATAGGCCAGCGCAAGGGGCTGGGCATAGGCGGGCGCAAGGAGTCGCTGTTCGTAATCGCCACCGATGTGGAGAACAACGTGATATACGTCGGCGAGGGCGACGCCCACCCGGGGCTCTACCGTCGGGCGTTGCGGATCGGCGACGACGAGGTGCGGTGGATCGACGGGGCCGACGCCATGCGGTCGGGCGAGCGGCGGCGTTACGATGTCAGGATCCGCTACCGCCAGCCGTTGCAGCGCGCGGAGTTGATCCGCCGCGACGACGGATTGTATGTTTTGTTCGACGAGCCGCAGCGCGGAGTGGCGGCGGGACAGTTCGCCGCGTGGTACGACGGCGACGTGCTGGCAGGTTCGGGAGTAATTGCCGAGTGACGTGCGTGCGGCGTTCATAATAATATTTTTGTCGTTTTGCCGTTTTGATGTGGCGGCGCAGACGACGGAGCGCACGAGGCCGTTCGGCGTGGCGTATTACGACGTGGGGGCGTTGTACGACACCTTGCCATCGAAGTTTTACGACGACCGCGCCTATACGCCCGAGGGCCGAATGCGCTGGGACGCGCGCCGTTACCGTCGCAAGATAGAGAACGTGGCCCGCGTTGTCGACTCCATGGGGATGGATGTGGTGGCGTTGGGCGGCGTGGAAAACGAGCAGGTGGCGCGCGACATCGCGGAGGCGTGCGACGGCGATTACGCCTATATCCATCACACGACCGACAGCGGCGACGGTTTGGACTTCGCCCTGCTCTATTTGGGCGATTCGTTTTTTCCGCGGCGGGTGACGCCTTGGCGCGGAGCCTTGTGCGTCGAGGGCGAGACGCGCGGCAGAACTCTTGCCGTGGTGATCGACCGACGCTCGACGTCGCTCGGGGTGCTGATCGCCGAAAAGGAGCTGCGACGGAATAATAATATTATAATCCTCGGTTCGCACAATAAATTAAATTTTGACGAATACGGCTTGACGGATATGACTTCCGGAGCCGAGCGGGCGGGACGAGGCAACCGTTTCCGCCGCGGACGCTGGGAGATGCGCGACCGCATATTCGCCGACCTCGCCGACTCCGTTCGTTGCGACGTTTACATCCGAAGTTGGATGTTGATGCCCGACGGACGCCCGCGTCCGACCTTCGACGGGGCGAAATATTGCGGAGGTTTCGCGAGTAGTTTGCCGGTATTCATTTATTTCGACGAAACAGTTGGATATTAGTAAAAAAGTTATAATTTTGTGTAACCGAAAGTGCGACATACGAACTAATTTCTATAATAAGATTCTAAAAACCAAAATTATGGCAGACGTAAAACGTGTCTATACGTTCGGCAATAAAGAGGCCGAAGGTAACGGAAAGATGAGAGAACTGCTTGGTGGAAAGGGTGCCAATCTGGCCGAAATGAACCTGATCGGCATACCCGTTCCCCCGGGATTCACCATAACCACCGAGGTATGCGCCGAATATTATCGTCACGGCAAGCAGGCCGTGATCGAGATGCTCCGCCCCGAGGTGGAGCGCGCGATGGCGAACATCGAGAACCTCACGGGCATGAAGTTCGGCGATCGCGAGATGCCGCTTCTGGTGTCGGTGCGCTCGGGAGCGCGCGCCTCGATGCCGGGCATGATGGATACCATTCTCAACCTCGGTATGAACGACGAGGCCGTCGAGGCCGTCGCCAAGCGCACGGGCAATCCCCGTTTCGCGTGGGACTCTTATCGCCGCTTCGTGCAGATGTACGGCGACGTGGTGTTAGGCATGAAGCCCGTATCGAAGGAGGATCACGATCCGTTCGAGGTGTTGATCGACGAGCAGAAGAAAAAGCGCGGCGTGAAGATGGATACCGACCTTACGACCGACGATCTGAAGGAGTTGGTTGCGGCGTTCCGCAAGGCCGTGAAGGAGCAGACGGGATCGGAGTTCCCCGTGAATCCGTGGGATCAGTTGTGGGGCGCGATCTGCGCCGTGTTCGGTTCGTGGATGAACGAGCGCGCTATTCTCTATCGCAAACTCAACAACATTCCCGCCGAGTGGGGTACCGCAGTGTCGGTGCAGGCCATGGTG
The DNA here is from genome assembly GCA_910587675.1 of uncultured Alistipes sp. Taxonomy (GTDB): domain Bacteria; phylum Bacteroidota; class Bacteroidia; order Bacteroidales; family Rikenellaceae; genus Alistipes. The sequence continues at coordinate 84,219 of CAJUMU010000002.1, forward strand.
TTCGGCAACATGGGCGAGAACTCGGCCACGGGCGTGGCATTCTCGCGCGACGCCGCCACGGGTGAGAACATCTTCAATGGCGAGTACCTCGTTAACGCTCAGGGCGAGGATGTGGTTGCGGGTATCCGCACTCCGCAGCAGATCACGATCGAGGGTTCGCGCCGCTGGGCCAAGGCTCAGAACATATCGGAGGAGGACCGCGCTTCGAAATACCCCTCGCTCGAGGAGGTGATGCCTTCGGTTTACGCCGAGTTGAACGAGATACAGCACCATTTGGAGCAGTATTTCAAGGATATGCAGGATATCGAGTTCACCATTCAGGACGGCAAGCTGTGGATGTTGCAGTGCCGCAACGGCAAGCGCACGGGCGCAGCGATGGTGAAGATCGCCATGGATATGTTGCGCGAGGGTTTGATCGACGAGAAGACCGCCGTGCTCCGCTGCGAGCCTGCGAAGCTCGACGAGCTGCTGCACCCCGTGTTCGACAAGACGGCGATCAAGAACGCCAAGGTTGTCGTGAAGGGTCTGCCCGCCTCGCCGGGCGCTGCGACGGGTCCCGTGGTGTTCTTCGCCGAGGATGCCGAGAAAGTATTGGCCACGACGGGTCAGAAAGCCGTGCTGGTGCGTATCGAGACCTCGCCCGAGGATTTGAAGGGTATGCTCGACGCTGCGGGTATTCTTACCGCCCGCGGAGGTATGACCTCGCACGCCGCAGTGGTGGCCCGCGGTATGGGCAAGTGCTGCGTGTCGGGCGCAGGCGAGTTGGAGATCGACTACAAGGCGCGTACGATCAAGGTTAACGGATATACCATAAAGGAGGGCGACTGGATCTCGCTCAACGGCTCGACGGGCGAAGTGTATCTGGGTCAGGTAGCCACCAAGGATGCCGACCTGAGCGGCGATTTCGGGCAGTTGATGGATCTGGCGGGCAAGTACGCCACGATGAAGGTTCGCGCCAACGCCGACACTCCGCGCGATGCCGCGCAGGCCTTTGCGTTCGGCGCCGAGGGTATCGGTCTGTGCCGTACCGAGCACATGTTCTTCGAGGGCGACCGCATAAAGGCCGTGCGCGAGATGATTCTCGCCGACGACGAGGCGGGCCGTCGCGTGGCTCTGGCCAAGTTGCTGCCCATGCAGCGCGGCGACTTCGAGGGTCTGTTCAAGGCTATGAACGGCTATCCCGTAATCATCCGCCTGCTCGACCCGCCCTTGCACGAGTTCGTTCCCCACACCGAGAAGGAGCAGCGCGAGCTGGCCGAGGAGATCAACGTTCCGTTCGAGAAGATAGCCGCCAAGGTGGAGTACCTGAGCGAGGTGAACCCCATGCTCGGACACCGCGGCTGCCGTTTGGGCAATACCTATCCCGAGATCACTGAGATGCAGGCTCGCGCCATCATCGAGGCTGCCATGAACGTGCACGCTTCGGGCATGCCCGTCAAGGTGGAGATCATGGTGCCGCTCGTGGGTAACCACAAGGAGTTGCGTTACCAGAAGGAGGTGATCGACAGAACGGCTAACGCCGTATTCGCCGAGCGCAACGACCGTATCGACTATTTGGTGGGTACGATGATCGAGGTGCCGCGCGCAGCCGTTACGGCCAACCAGATCGCCGAGGTCGCCGAGTTCTTCTCGTTCGGTACCAACGACCTGACGCAGATGACGTTGGGATTCTCTCGCGACGATATCGCGAAGTTCTTGCCCACTTATCTCGATAAGGGCATTCTGAAGAACGACCCGTTCCAGATCCTCGACCGCAACGGTGTGGGTCAGCTCATCCGCGAGGCGGTGTTCAAGGGTCGCGGCACGCGTCCCGACCTGAAGTGCGGTATCTGCGGCGAGCACGGCGGCGAGCCTTCGTCGGTGGAGTTCTGCCACTATGCGGGTCTGAACTATGTGAGCTGTTCGCCTTTCCGCGTGCCCATCGCGCGTCTCGCGGCGGCACACGCGGCTTTGAACCAGAAGTAATCGTACGATTCGAAAAAGCAACCCCCGTCGGACATTGTTCGACGGGGGTGTTTTTTTGCAAAATAATTATGTCATGCTTAATGCCCCATATTCGGAGCGCAGCGACCTAAGTCCCCTCCTCGGAGGGGACTTAGGAGGGTCAGATTTGTAAACGCGGCCTATGGCCGCGGGTAGACGACCGTCGGGGTTGATTTTACGACAATATGACGTCGGTGCATTAAAATATATAATTGCCTTACTTCGTTTTGTAGGCGCACCGATATTTGCCGTTGGCGAGCTTGAGCATCTTGCTTTTGAGCAGGTTGCGGCGCAGGGGCGACAGATGGTCGGTGAATACCTGTCCCTCGATGTGGTCGTATTCGTGCTGAATCACGCGCGCTGGCAGACCGCTGAACTCCTCGTCGTGCTTGACGAAGTTTTCGTCCATGTAACGCATGCGGATCGACACGGGACGTCGCACATCCTCGTGAAGCCCGGGCAGCGACAGACACCCCTCGTTGAAAAGGTCCGTTTGCTCCGAACGCTCGTAGATCTCGGCATTGAGGAACGCGCGTTTGTAGTCGGCCAGCGAAGGGTCGTCCTCGGCCCACGGAGTGCAGTCGACGATGAACAGACGGATGTTTTTGCCGATCTGCGGGGCGGCCAATCCCACCCCTTCGGCCTCCGTGAGGGTCAGGAACATGTCGTCGATGAGCTTTTTAAGCTCGGGGTAGTCGGGCGTGATCTCCACCGACTTGTTGCGCAATACGGGCGAGCCGTAAATTACTATCGGGTATATCATATTCTCTTCTTTTACGTTGTTTGTCGGCTATCGCCGACGCATGGCTTCCGACTCCATGTACGACTGGAGGATGATCGTGGCCGATATGCGGTCGACCAGAGCCTTGTCGCGTCGCGCCTCGCGTCCTATGCCGCTCTCCAGCATCGTGCGGTGGGCGAGCACCGAGGTGAAACGCTCGTCGTACAACACCACCTCCTTGTCGGGATAGGCATGGCGCAGACGTCCCGCCAGCGGTTCGATGTAACGCATGGTCTGCGACGGCGTGCCATTCATCTGCGTCGGTTTGCCGAGCACTATTATATCAACGTCGTTTTCGGCGAAATAGTCTGCCAGATAACGTTCGAGTTGTTTGGTCTCCACCGTCGCCAGCGCGCCCGCGATGATCCGCAGCGGGTCGCTCACCGCGAGTCCCGTGCGCCGCGTACCGTAGTCTATCGCCAAAATGCGTCCCATACGTAAGTCGGTACGCTTACAGATTCAATTTCTTGAACAGGCTGCGGAACGATACCTCCTCGTCGACCATTGCGGGCAGCGCCTCGATGGCCACGCGCTCCTGCGACATGGTGTCGCGGTGACGTACCGTAACGGTTCCGTCCTCCAGCGACTGATGGTCGACCGTCACGCAGAAAGGCGTGCCGACGGCATCCTGACGGCGGTAGCGCTTGCCGATGGAGTCCTTCTCGTCGTACACCACGTTGTAGTCGTATTTCAGCGTGTCGATAATCCGCTGCGCCACCTCGGGGAGTCCGTCTTTCTTCACTAACGGCATCACGGCCACCTTTGTAGGGGCCAACTGCGCGGGAATGCGCAGAACCACGCGCTCCTCGCCGTTTTCGAGCTTCTCTTCGGTGTAGGCCGCCGACATGATTTGCAGGAACATGCGGTCCACGCCGATCGAGGTCTCCACCACGTAGGGCACATAGCTCTCGCCGCGCTCGGCGTCGAAATACTGTATCTTCTTGCCCGAGAACTCTTGATGGCGTCCCAGATCGAAGTCGGTGCGCGAGTGGATACCCTCCACCTCCTTGAATCCGAAGGGGAAATTATACTCTATGTCGGTCGCCGCATTTGCGTAGTGGGCGAGTTTCTCGTGGTCGTGGAAACGGTAGTTGTCGTCGCCGAAGCCCAAGGCGCGATGCCAAGCCATACGGGTCTGCTTCCACTTGTTCCACCAATCCATTTCGGTCCCGGGCTGCACGAAGAACTGCATCTCCATCTGCTCGAACTCGCGCATGCGGAATATGAACTGACGCGCCACGATCTCGTTGCGGAACGCCTTGCCTATCTGTGCGATGCCGAACGGGAGTTTCATGCGTCCCGTCTTCTGCACGTTGAGGTAGTTGACGAAGATGCCCTGCGCCGTTTCGGGGCGGAGGTAGATGGTGTTGGCGCCTTCGGCGGTCGATCCCATCTGCGTCGAGAACATGAGGTTGAACTGGCGCACGTCGGTCCAGTTGCGAGTGCCCGAAATGGGGCAGGCGATCTCGCAGTCGAGGATGATCTGGCGCAACTCCGTGAGGTCGCCGGCGTTCATCGCCTCGGCGAAGCGGGTGTGCACGGCGTCGCGTTTGGCCGCGGTCTCCAGTACGCGCGGCGAGGTGGCGCGGTACTGCGCCTCGTCGAACGACTCGCCGAAACGCTTGCGGGCCTTCTCCACCTCTTTCTCGATCTTCTCGTCCTGCTTGGCGATCCAATCCTCGATCAACACGTCGGCTCTGTAACGCTTCTTCGAATCCTTGTTGTCGATCAGGGGATCGTTGAAGGCGGCGACGTGGCCCGAGGCCTCCCAAGTCTTGGGGTGCATGAAGATGGCGGCGTCGATGCCCACGATGTTTTCGTGCAGCTTCACCATCGAATCCCACCAGTAGCGTTTGATGTTATTCTTCAGTTCCACGCCGTTCTGTCCGTAATCGTAAACGGCTCCCAGACCGTCGTATATTTCGCTCGACGGGAATACGAATCCGTACTCCTTGCAGTGAGCGACCAGCTTTTTGAACAACTCCTCTTGTGTCATTTTAGAATCGACTTTATAGTTTCGTTATAATTCGCAAAGATATGAATTTTTCGGCAAACATAGTCCGAATGCCGCCTGTTTTCGCCTTTTACGGCGTTTCGAGACCGAGCGTCAGAGCAGCGACATGCGGCGGAACGAGAACTCGCCCTCGCGCGATATGATGATGTGGTCGAGCAGACGTATGTCGAACAGCGCGGCGGCATCGCGCACCTTTTCGGTGAGCGTCTTGTCGTCCGCGCTCGGTTCGGCGGCCCCCGACGGATGGTTGTGGATCATGATTATCTGCGTCGAGAGAAGTTCCAACGCCCGTTTCACTATCAGGCGATGGTCGACGACCGTGGCTTGCACGCCGCCTTGACTCACGCGTCGCCGTTCGAGCAGGCGGTTCGACGAGGTAAGGTAGAGTACCCAACACTCCTCGTGACGCATCGGGTCGAATATCGGACGCATGAGGCGCACCACGTCGGCGTCGGTGGATATGCACTCCACATCCTGCTCGGTCGATGCCGCGACCCTGCGGCCGAATTCGGCGGAGAGGATCAGGCGTTCGGCGCGTCGCAATCCCAAACCCTCGGCCATGCGCAGCCGTCCGAGGTCGGTGCGGGCGATCCCCGCGAGCGAACCGCCTAAGGCGAGCAGTTTCTCGGCCGTGGCGAGCGGATCGCGCGAATCGTCGGACGACTCTATCAGAAGAGCCAGCAACTCCGCGTCGGTGAGCGAAACGGCTCCCCGAGACATCAATTTATCGTGCAGGTTCTTCATCGGTAGTAATTATTCAAGCAATTAGGGACGCAGCCTGCGAAGACCGCGAACGAAACGTATGTGAGTTGCGGGCCTTCGCGGGGCGAGGCTGCGGCCCGCACGACTCTGACGAGTCGTAATAATTGCACTATTCGGCCTCTTTTTTCTCCGACATGCTGTCGAATCGATCCAGCAGCTTGGCGCAGTCCTCGTCGCTGAAACTCTGCGACACGGAGTACGAGGCGCGTTGCTCGGCCTCCTTTTTGGAGTCGCCAGCGCCGTATCCCGCCTCGATGTTGTCTATCAACACTTTGCAATAAAAGAACGGGTGCGCCGACGAGTAGGTGCGGTCGTGTTCGGTGCAGAACCGTATAGTGTGGTGGTTCTTTTGGCACCACTCTATGAGACGGCTCTTGAAATCGGTCTCCGCTTCGATCAAGGTGTCGACTTTCAGGTAGTCGACGAATATGCGGTTTATCAACAGGCGATTGACGAATTCGTAACCCTGATCGAGGTACACGGCGCCCATCATCGCCTCGAAGGCGTCGCCGTAAATGTTCTTCTGCGACACGCCGCCCGAGTGGTGGACTATGACGTGTTCGTCGAGTCCGATTCGTTTGGCCACCTCGTTCAACGCTTGACGCGACACCATCTTCGAACGGAGCTGCGTCAGGAATCCCTCGTTCTTGTCGGGAAACTCTATGAAAAGATAGTCCGAAGTGACGCTCTCGATCACGGCGTCGCCCAGAAATTCCAGACGTTCGTTGTTTATCTGTCGGCCGTCGTCGAGCGTCACCGAGGCCGATTTGTGTATCAGAGCCAGTTTGTAGAGCTCTATATTGTGCGGGACGATCCCCAGCATGTCGTCGATAGCGGCATAGAACACCTTGTCTTTGCCGAAGTTACGACGCAGGGGGCGCAAAATGAAATCTATCACAACGATAAAGTATTAAATCTTACGGAAGATAATCGAGGAGTTATGGCCGCCGAACCCGAACGTGTTGCTCAACGCGCATTTCACCTCGCGATGTTGCGCCGCGCCTATCGTGAGATTGAGACGCGGATCTATCTCGGGGTCGAGCTTCTCGACGTTGATCGTCGGCGGAATCACGCCGCGCGTTATGGCCATTATGCAGGCCAGCGCCTCGATGGCTGCGGTGCCGCCCAGCAGGTGGCCCGTCATCGATTTGGTCGACGATATGTTCATTTTGTAGGCGTGGTCGCCGAAGAGCGTCTGTATGGCTTTTATCTCGGCCAAATCGCCCAAGGGCGTAGAGGTGCCGTGGGCGTTGATATAGTCGACGTCGGCGAGCTCCGCTCCCGCGTCGCGAACGGCTTCGCGCATCGACATCATGGCCCCCTTGCCCTCGGGATGGGGAGCCGTCATGTGATATGCGTCGGCCGACATTCCTCCGCCCGCCACCTCGCAGTAGATCTTCGCGCCGCGCGCCAAGGCGTGCTCCAGCTCTTCGAACACCAACGCTCCGCCGCCTTCGCCTATGACGAAGCCGTCGCGGTCGACGTCGAACGGACGCGAAGCGTGCGCGGGATCGTCGTTACGCGTCGACAGAGCCTGCATGGCGCAGAAACTGCCCACGCCCGGGTCGTTGATCGGAGCCTCCGATCCGCCCGTTACGATAAGGTCGGCCTTGCCCCAGCGGATGAGGTTCATGGCATCGATCATCGCGTGATTGGACGATGCGCAGGCCGAGACGGTGCAGTAGTTCGGACCCATGAAGCCGTATTTGATGGATATGAATCCCGCGGCGAGGTCCGCCACCATGCGGGGAACGAAAAAAGGGCTGAATCGAGGGATGCGGTCTCCCTCGATGTAGCCCTTGCTCTCTTCGTAGAACGTGGTCGTTCCACCGGTACCCGAACCCCACACGACACCGGCCCTTTCGGGATCGACGGTATCGGCCGCTGCGTCGCGAATCGCTTCGTCGGCGGCTATCATGGCATACTGCGCGAAGAGGTCGTATTTGCGCACCTCCTTGCGGTCGAAGTAGCGGGTTCGATCGTACTCTTTTACTTCGCAAGCGAAACGGGTTCTGAATTTCGAGGCGTCGAAGCGCGTTATCGGAGCCGCAGCGCTCACCCCGTTTTCGAGATTTCGGAAATACTCTTCCACCGAATGTCCCGACGGGTTGATCGTGCCTATGCCCGTAACGACGACTCTCTTTCCTGTCATAAAAATCGGCGCCCGCGTGCCGTGCGAATTATAATGGTGTCAAAATTATTTCTTGTGCGACTCCACGTATGCGATAGCGTCGCCTACGGTGGTGATCTTCTCGGCGTCCTCGTCGGGGATCTGGATGTCGAACGCTTTCTCAAACTCCATGATCAACTCCACGGTGTCGAGAGAATCCGCGCCCAGATGAGCGGTGAAACTTGCTTCGGGTACTACCTCAGACTCCTTAACGCCCAACTTGTCAACGATGATCTCGACAACTTTTGACTGAACTTCTGACATAACTTTAAATTTTTAGTTTAACAATTTTAATTATCGATTGGTTTCAATCTTTCGCATTTCTGCGCAAAAGTAACACTTTTTTTATTAATTTTGGCATCGGGACGCAAATATTTCCCCCGAGGCGACGTCTTGGTTTTGTTAAAAAGCTGTAAAATAATTCGTTATGAATCTGTTGCTCATATCCAATTCCACCAATGCGGGCGAAGAATACCTGCAATATCCCATCGAGCGCATAGGCGCTTTTCTCGCGGGTGTCGAGGAAGTTGCGTTCGTACCCTATGCCGCCGTCACTTTCTCTTACGAGGCGTACGAGGCCAAAGTCGCGGCGCGTTTCGAGCAGATAGGCGTGCGGGTGCGTTCGGTGCATGGCCAAAGCGATCCCCGCGAGGCGATACGTCGGGCGCAGGCGATATGCGTCGGCGGCGGCAACACGTTCGCGCTGGCGAAGAAGATGCAGGAGCAGGGACTGGTGCGCGAGATCGCCGACAAGATAGCGTCGGGCACGCCCTATGTCGGATGGTCGGCGGGCAGCAACGTGACGTGTCCCACCATCTGCACCACCAACGATATGCCCATCGTGCAGCCCGAGTCGTTCGATGCGATCGGGGCGGTGAAGTTTCAGATCAACCCGCACTATCTCGACGCCAATCCCGAAGGGCATGCGGGCGAGACGCGCGAGCAACGCATCATGGAGTATATCGAAGCCAATCCCGACCGTTGGGTGGCGGGTTTGCGCGAGGGGTGTATGCTTCACCTGCACGACGGGCGGATGGAGTTGATCGGTTCGCGCCCCATGCGCATGTTCAAAAAGGGCGTGGAACCGTTCGAAGTCGCGGCGGGCGACGATCTGGGCTTTTTGCTGTAATATTATTAATATGGTATGACTCGGTTGTAATACCCTGCAAGGGCATTGCTTTCTTCGGCGGCTCGCGCCAAAGGCGCGACCCCCGCAGCCGCAGAAGATAGATCGTACGGGTAGTGAAAATTATGACAACACCGAACACCACATCCGTCACGGGGCGTTGCGGCGAGGATATAGCCGTGCGGTATTTGCGGGATAACGGGTTTCTGATCTGCGACCGAAACTGGCGTTCGGGGCGTTACGAGATCGATATCGTGGCGTATAAGTCGGGCGTTACCCATATCGTCGAGGTCAAGACCCGTCGCGCGGGCGCGCTGCGCTCTCCCGAATCGGCTATCACGCCGTCGAAGTGCGCTGCGATGCGGCGCGCTGCCGAGGCGTATATCGCGCAAAAGGCTCTGCGCGGCGAGGTGGAGTTCGATTTGGTGGCGGTGGACATGTTTCCCGACGGCGGATGCGATGTCCGATATATTACGAATGTGGTCGAATTGGGATGGTAATTTGGAGGGTTGAATAAAAAAACATACCTTTGTCGCGCAAAATCACGACTGTGACATTTATGCTTCTATATAATTTTTGTGTAGCCGTATATGCACGCCTGATCGCGCTGGCCTCGCTGTGGAATCCCAAGGCGAAGTTGTGGACGACGGGGCGAAAAAACGTCTTCGAGCGAATGGCTCGGGCGATATCGCCGTCCGATCGGATCGTGTGGATACACGTCGCGTCGTTGGGCGAGTTCGAGCAGGGCCGTCCGTTGATGGAGCAGATCCGAAAGCAGTATCCCGAATTCAAAATTCTGCTCACTTTCTTTTCTCCGTCGGGTTACGAGGTGCGCAAGGATTACAAAGGCGCCGACTATATCTTCTACATGCCCATCGACACTCCGCGCAACGTCGGGCGTTTCCTCGACATAGCTCATCCCGAGATAGCGGTGTTCGTCAAATACGAATTCTGGCTCAATTACTTGCGCCAACTCAAGGCGCGCGGCACGCGGACGTATGTCATCTCTTCGATATTCCGCCGCAATTCGATATTTTTCCGCAGTTACGGTTTCCTTTGGCGTCAGGCGCTCGACGCTTTCGATCGGATATTCGTTCAGAACGAGGAGTCGCGCGAATTGCTTCACGGCATAGGTTTCGACAACGTGATAGTCGCGGGCGACACCCGTTTCGACCGCGTGGCGGCCATAGCCGAGGCAGTGAAGCGGATCGATGCGATAGAGACTTTCAAAGGCGATGCGCCCCTGTTCATAGCGGGTTCGACATGGAGGCCCGACGAGGAGATTTTGATGGAGCTCATAGCCGATAATCCCCGTATAAAGTTCGTCATAGCGCCGCACGAGATGGACGAAGCGCGCATAAACCGCATAATGACGCAAACCTGCGGCAGAGCCGTGCGCTACACGCATTGCGACGCGCAGTCGCTGGCGCGGAGTCAGGTGTTGATACTCGACACGGTCGGTATCCTCGCCTCGGTTTACCGTTACGCTTCGTGGGCCTACATAGGCGGAGGATTCGGCGTAGGCATACACAACACCTTGGAGGCGGCCACATTCGCCCTGCCCATCGCTTTCGGCCCCAATTACGCCAAGTTCAAGGAGGCGCGCGACATGGTGGCGCTCGGCGCGGCGACGAAGGTCGAGTCGGCCGAAGAGTTGAAACGGTGGTTCGCTCCGCTGCGCGACGACAGCGTTTTGCGGGCGAAGGTCAGCTCCACGGCCAAGGATTACACGGTGAAGAATCAAGGCGCCACGTCGCTCATAATGCGTGTCGCGTTCGACGACTGAGACGGTCGCGTCTGTCGCGGCGCGAGATGACGCGGTCGTGCGCGGTCGTGGAGGGGAGAAGCCGTTCCGTTTTACTTATCCGAAATTACGTATTCATTTTGTTTCGAAACCAAATGCGATTTTATTTCGCCGATACGTTTCGGGCAAGTTTCGTTTCAAAACTTTTATTTGTGGGGTTATATTGCTGCAAATCATCGTTTTGCGCGTAACCATGCCATTCTGTCGTTTTTGGAACCGTAAAATTCAGCGGTTAAAGTTTGCGCAATAAAAAATAAATCTTTAATTTTAGTCCCTGAATGATATATCGTGCTTGAATCGAAACGAAATAAAGCCATTAAACTATTAAAACTAAACTGTCTATGAAAAAAAGAACTTTCCTTCTTAACCTGTTCATGGCCATATCGGTGTTCGCTTTCGTCGCATGTAACGACGACGATACGGACTATGTGCAGCCGACGATGACCATCGAAGGGGCCGATGAGTTCGGCGCCCGCAAGTTGGAGTTCACGAACAAGGCCGAGGCTCAGCAGATCGAGATCGCGGCCAACAACGACTGGTTCATACGTATCCCCGAGTCGGCCGAATCGTGGTTGACCGTCACCCCGAGCGAAGGCAAGGGTTCGACGGAGCCTATTACGATCAATGTCAATGTCGAGGCCAACGACAAGACCAAGGATCGCGAAGCCACTTTGGCATTCGTTTGCGACAAGATCGAGCAAAAGGCTCTTTTGACCGTCTCTCAGGAGAAGAAGTATGTCCTGACGGCCGAGTCTAACCGAAGCATGATAAACAAGTGGGGGGGGGAGATTATCATATCGCTCACCACCAATGCCGATTGGACTTACGAGATCGACGACGCGGGCAAGACGTGGCTTACGGAGAACAAGGCTGAGTCGAGCGGCAGCCGACTCGCTCTCACGGCGACGGAGCTCGACGCCGAGGTTCGCACCGCGACCGTCACTTTCACATGCGCCAAGCAGGCGGATCTGAAAGCCGAGGTGAAGCTCACCCAGAAAGATATGGAGCTCTTTGCCGCCAAGAGCAAGGCGTACTTTGCGGCAGCGGGCGGCGAGGTGTCGCTGGATGTCACCACCACCAATGTGGATGAGTGGGACGTGGAGTCGACCGCCGCGTGGGTTACCGCCGTAAAGGATGGCGACAAGGTGAAGATTACCGCCGCTCCGTTCGGTACGGCCCGTCGCGAGGCTACCGTCAATCTGGTTACTCCCGTCGACGAGAGCATGGTATATCCCATTACCGTAATTCAGCGAGCTGATCCGAGCGGTCCGACGGCCGATATCCTCGACGTGGTGTTCGACGAGAACGGTTCGGCGCGCGATATCTCTGCCGCAGGCAACACCGTGAAATACGTTGCGGGTAGCGCATGCAAGATGGGTTGGAACGACGTGTATATGAAGTACGCGCCCTCGTTCTCGCACAAGCAGGCGGGCAGCGGCATTACTTCGGGATTCTACCGCGTGGAGTATACCGACGCCATGATGTCGGCTTTGGACGACGGTTATACGATGGAGGCTTTGATAAAGCCTGCCAAGGCTCCCAACGGATCGGAGATCAAGGCGTTCTCGGCGACCACTTCGGGCGGTATGGCCGTCATGATCGGCAGCACGGCGCGAGGCAAGGGACTCGAATTCATCCAGCACAACGGCAGCGCATGGTGCTTCGCGAGCTCGGGTGTCGTTCCCGAGGCGAACGTGTACTATCACGTGGTAGGCGTTTGGGACAAGGCGGCCGGCAAGCTCCACTGTTATATCAACGGCGAGTTGAAAAAGAGCGTCGATTGCGCGGGCATAAAGCATATGACCACTTCGGGCAGCCGCGCGCGTGCGTTCGCGATCGGCGGCAATACCCAGTCGAACACTCAGTTGAACGGCGCATGGAACGGCGATATCGCCATAGCGCGTATTTACGACGACGTTTTGACGGCGGATGACGTGAAGGCCCTTTATGAAGACGTAAGAGAGTAACGATACTCTCCGAAATAACGAATCCCGCCCGACTTTCGCAGTCGGGCGGGATTTTTTTTGCCGTGCTCGGGCGGCAGCCTGCGGAGTGCACGGAAAGAGCGAATGCGAATTGCGGGCCTCCGCGGGGGGAGGCTGCGGCCCGCACGACTCTAAAGAGTCGTTTATTCCCTCTCGTAAGCGTCTATCATCGAACCGCGCGTGCGGTTGACGATGCGCGCCCCGATCGAACGGGCATAGTCCCGCAGCACCTCGTGGCCGCGAAAGAGTTCGGCCGTTTCGGCCAGATAGGTGTGCATGGTGTATGGGCGCGGCGGGTCGGTGGCGTTGACGAATATCGGCTCGGGCGCGGCCGGCGCGGAGTCGTAATAGTGGCTTTGCGTTCGGCACAATCGGTTGCGGTCGTCTACCGTCAATCCGTCGAGCAGCGTGTGGTCGACTCCGTAAAGGTCTATTTGCCGATACCCCAGAAGCAATCCTATGAATTCGCCGTTCTGAACCACCGTGCCGAAGTTGCCCGATCCCAATCCGTGGCGATAGCACCAGAATTCCACCGAACGCAATCCGCGGAAGACGAGGGTGTGGAACGGTACGATGCGGATATTGGGATTGGCTCCCACGGCTGCGCGGTAGTCGAACCGCTCGGGGTTGTAGTACTGCACGTATAGCGTCATGGGCCAGTTTACGCGTTCGCCGAGCGCGCGGTAGAGATTCTCGACCCGCTCGCTGCGGCCCGCTCGGCGAAAAAACTGCGGATCGGAGAGCACGTAATATTGGGGTCGTACGATGGTGAATTCGTCGCCGAGGGCGAAGAAGTTCACCGCCATCATGTCCGTACGCTCCCACTCGCGCCGAGCGATGAGTCGGGGCAGTTCGTCGCGCAGCGAAGGTCCGTTGCCGAGCACTGCGAGCCGTCGCGACGGATTCATGTCGGCTGCCGTGCCCGCCCGAGCCACATGGTTGCGAAAATCCTCCTTTACGGCCATCGCGGCGAAGAACAGCAGAGTGTCGAACGTGTCGCGCACGGCGTCTATGATTCGTATCGAGAGTCGCATGGTATCGAGTTTGATCTATTGCAAAACTAATGAAATACCGTTATATTTGCAATAATATAGTACCATATCTTAATCTTGATCGACTTATGGATCCGTATTATGTCGCACGTGACATATCGGTCGTGATTCCGTTGTATAACAAGGCCGCCGAGATCGGTGCCACGCTGCGTTCGGTGTTGTGCCAGACGCAGCCGCCGCGCGAGATAATCGTGGTGGACGACGGATCGACCGACGGCAGCGCCGAGATCGTGGAGCGCATGGGCTCGTGGGCCGTGACGCTCGTGCGCCGATCCAACGGCGGAGTCAGCGCGGCGCGCAACGAAGCCATGCGCATGGCGTCGGGCCGATGGGTGGCATTGTTGGACGGAGACGATATGTGGTATCCCGATTATCTGAAGGACATGGCGTCGCTTATCGCCCGATACCCCGATTGCGGAGCTTACGGTTCGGGTTTTTACGTCGAATGCGACGGGCGTCGCACTCTCGGCGACACTCCGCGAAACGGCGGGGGGGGGATAGTCGATTTCTTTCGCGAGTCGATGAGCCGTTACGTGTTGATACCCTCGGCTACGGTGTTGCGGCGCGATCTTGCGCTGCGACTCGGCGGGTTCCCCGAGGGGATGCGCATGGGCGAGGATCAATATCTATGGACCAAGATCGCGCGCTCGGCTCCGGTGGCTTTCTCGCCGACGCCTTCGGTGGTCTATTTGCGGTCGGCCTCCAATCGTTCGGCGGCGAGTTACCGTCCCGAGCATACGCGCTTTTCGTTCGAGGATCTGTACGACCCCGCGGCGGACGAGATGAGCAACGAATACGTGGCTCGCGCGGCATTGGGCAAGGCGTTGATCGAGAGCGTGAGCGGCGGGACAGATGCCGCGGCCCGCGCCGTGGAGTTCTTCTCCTACAATCGCCTTTCGCGCCGTATCGCGACCAAAGTCCGCATACTCAACGCTCTGCCGCCGCGTTTGCGGCCCGCGGTTTTCACGGCATACAATCGGTTGGCTTGGGCCGTCGCCCGAAAGGGATTGTAGTTTCGCGGTTCGCCGTCAGCGGAGGAATGCGACAGCAGTCCGCCGCGCGGGGTGGCGGCGAACTGCGCGGTTCTTCGAACCGCAAGTATTAACATTCGTTAACATATCTTAACCGACCGTTAACATGTCCGTGCGGCGTAAAAGGGTAGTTTTGCGGTAGTCAAACCAATAAACATTCGATTGTTATGAAACGTATCCTATCGCTCGCCGTCGCGCTCGTTGCGGTCGCCGCGTCGTCCTATGCGCAACTCGATCCCTCGAAGATTAAATCCATTTCGATAAGCAAAACCAACTCCAACGCCGCGATTACCGCCACCCGTGAGATCGGACGCTCGTCGCTGGAGTGCGTTTACAAGGCCGAGTACCCCGAAAAAGGCGACGGCGAAGTGCGATCGAAAGAGGATCGCATGATATTGCAAATCGACGGCGGCGTCACCAAGTTCTACTCGCATTACGATTTCGCGCTCGATTCTTTACGCAAGGCCGACCGCGACGGATTCATCACCAATATGAATAACCTCAAACACGGCACGAAGTGTTGCATCTACCGCGATCGGCCCGAGGCAGGGCGTATGATCCTTACCGATGCCGTGGGTTCGATGTACTATCGCGTGGAGGAGGAGATTCCCGAGCAGGAGTGGACGATAGGCGATCAAACGCGTGAAGTGTTGGGATACGAGTGCCGTCGCGCCGATTGCGATTTTCGCGGCCGCCGCTATACGGCGTGGTTCGCCGAGGAGATTCCCGCGAGCGTCGGGCCGTGGAAATTCGGAGGTCTGCCCGGGCTTATCATGGCCGTGTCCGACAGCGAGGGGGAGTACACCTTCGAGATCATCGGACTGCAAAGCGCGGAACGCCCTATAGAGTATGCCGACCGCAACTACATAAACGCCACGCGCGAAAAGTATCTGCGCCAGAAGCATCTGTACGTCAATGATCCGGTGGGTTACGGCGTGCGTGCGGGCGATATGAAGATCGAACTCGTCGATGGCGAGACGTACGATCCCGAGGAGTCGGGAACGGCGATCGAGATGATGGAGACCGACTATAAGCATTAACGTGCCGTGGACGGATTGAAAAAGGCGTTCGCCGCGCTCTTGGCTGCTGTATCTCTCGCGGCGTCGACGGCCTCGGCGCAAACGGCGGCGGTCGATATTCGTGGCGTGGTCACCGACTCGTCCGACGGCGAACCCGTGGCGGGCGCGGTGGTGAAATTCATCGATGCCGAGGGCAAGATACTCCGTTACGCAGTGGCGGACCGCGCGGGCGTCTTTACGTTGAGGCAGATCGCACCGCAGGCGGGTCGCAAGGTGCAGGTGTCGATGTTGGGATATGCTTCGCGCGAGATCGCTCCCTCGAATGGCGACGAGCAGATGCGCATTGCGCTCGACCCCGCCGCGACCCCTATACGCGAGGTGGTGGTGAAGGCTCCGCGGTTATCGATGCAGGGCGACACCATAACCTACAACGCCCGTTCGTTCACCGACGTCGGCGACAAATCGCTGGCCGACATACTGAAGAGGATGCCCGGCATCGAGGTGTCGAAGTCGGGGCAGGTGAAGTATCAGGGCGAGGCGATCAACAAGCTCTATATCGACGGCGTCGACATGCTCGGCGACCGTTACGGCTTGGCCACCGAGAACATATCGCCGCGCGACGTGAAGAGCGTGGACGTGATGGAGAACCACCAGCCGAAAAAGGTGTTGCGCGATATAGAGTTCTCGGACAAGGCGGCCCTTAACATCAGGATGGATGCGCGGGTGCGGAACCGATGGACGGGCTCGGCCGATGTCGGCGCGGGATTCTCGCCCGCGCTGTGGAGCGGGTCGCTCTTCGCCATGTGCATGGCCAAGAGTTATTCCGTGATGCAGACCGTGAAAAGCGACGATACGGGGGCTTACCTCGGCGCCCAGACCGCCGTTCTGGGGTTGTCGGGCGGCAGCGACTACTCTCTGCCCCGATATGTCGGAGTAGGCACCTCGGCCGCGCCGATCGATCGCGCCCGCACCCGATTCAACACTTCGCATCTCTATAACGGGGCGAGCACGGTCCGTCTGTCGGAGGATTACAACCTGCACCTGCGCGCCTCATACCTCTATGACCGTCTCACTTCGGAGGACTCGTCACGAACCACCTATTTTGTGGGCGGGGAGGAGTTCTCGGTGACCGAGGCGTCCTCGGCAGCCGACGTGTCGCGCACTCTCGCGGTCGAGGCGCGGCTGACGGCGAATACCGAGAGGTTTTTCCTGAACGACGTTCTCTCGGCCGACGTCGCGTGGCGCGAGGCGTGGCGGGCGACCGACGGCACCTTTTCCAATATCCAGCGGGCCGACACTCCGTCGCAGCAGGTGAAAAACGAGTTGGAATTGATCCGTCGCTTCGGACGCCGCACCTTGACCGTTCGTTCGGTGAACCAATATCTGCGTTCGCCGCAGTCGCTCGAGGTGGAGCGCGACGGCGGCGCGTCGAACCAGCGGGTCGACGCGCAGGCGTTTCGGTCGACCGCCTCGGTATCGTTCGGGTGGCGGTTCGGGCGTTTCAACATGTCGCTCGCGGGCGGGTTCTCGCAACTCGTCCGACGACTCGAATCGGCATTGGAGGGCGTGGACGAGCCGATAGGACAATCGACCAACGACATGCGCGTGAGCGTATCGAAAATCGAGCTGGCCCCTTCGCTGAACTATAACGCGGGCAAACTGAACGCCTCGCTCCGCATGCCGCTCGCGTACGGCATATATTCGATTCGCGACCGTATCGACACCGCGACTCCCCGACATATCGACGATCCCGTCGTGTCGCCTTCGTTCTCGTTGAGGTATGCCGTGTCGCCCATGTTGTCGTTGTCGGGTTCGGCGTCGTATACCATCTCGCCCGTCGACGAGGCCGCGATACATTCGGGCGTCGTGATGAGGGACTATCGTTACGTCGCGCGCGGCTATTGCATCGCCGACAACAATCGCTCGGCGTCGTTCGGCGTGCGCGCCGAGTACAAGAATCCGCTATCGTCCTTGTTCGTGAATCTGAATGCGGGATACGCCTCGTCTCTGCTTCGGGCCGCCTCGTCGCGGGACTTCGCGGGCGACTATATAGTGACTTCTGCCGTGCGCGCCGACCATAAGACCTCGACGCGTTATCTGCGCGGCGGCGTGAGCAAGGGCATCGACGTGGCGAGAGGCAAGGTGGGAGTCGATTTCGAGTGGACGTCCGCCGAGAGCGGAACGGTGCAGGACGGCGAGTGGGATCCTTACGTTTCGCGGCGTATCGCCGTGGGGCCGATGTTCGATCTGCGCATCGCCAAGTGGTGGACGGCGGAATACAGGCTCGCGTACCGAGTGTCGAAACTCGAGGTGGGCGCGACGGGGGCGACGAGTTCGGTCGACGATCTGAACCATTCGATCACCACCGTCTTGCAGCCCCTGAAAGGGTTGCGGTTTGAGTTTTCGGCCGAGCACTATCGCAACCTCGTAGCCGTCGGTAACCATAAGAATATGGCTTTGCTGGATGCTTCGGCGGCTTATTCGTTCAAGAACGGCTGGGAGGTGTCGGTCTCGGCGCGCAACCTGCTCGACGAACGCCGATATTCCTATTCCCTTTTCGACGGGCTCAGCTCCTCGTCGGCGAGTTGGCGCATACGGCCGCGCAACGTGCTGTTCAGGCTGTACGTGAAGTTCTGATCCTACAACGAGCAGAAGAACGGCACGAGGAACGGCACCGAGAAGTCGACTATCATGCCGTGGGCGATCGATACGAATACCCATTCGCGTCCCGAAAATCGGGTTATGACGGGCAGGGTGGTGTCCATCGAGGTCGCGCCGCCCGAGCATATCGGGGCGAGAGGGCCGAAGCCGCGCACCATGAGCGGCGCCGCCAACAAGGTCATTATCTCGCGGAATATGTTGGCCAGCAGTGCGATCGTACCCAGCTCGGCGGCGGCCTGCGCGCCGATCGAGGCCTCCTTTAGCGAGGTTATGAGTATCGACGAGAGCGAGTAGTATCCGAAGCCGCTGCCAACGGCCAGCACCTCGGCCGAGCTCCATCGCGACAGCGTGAACGAGACGACTCCCGCCGCGGCGAGCGTTCCGACTATGGTGGCCGCAGGGATGAGCAGCATGCGCGGCGAGAGGGTGCGCAGTATCTCTTTCAATCGTTTGTCGGCTCCGATTCCGATACCCACTTGGAACATGAGCGCATAGAGCACCCAAAGCGATATGTCGCCTTCGGATATGGAGTCGGGCAGCAGCCCCGTGCGTCCCGTGAGGCAACCGACGAGAAAGGCGCCGACTATTATGAGACTACCTTTCATCGTCGCCTCCTCTCTGTCTGCCTATGACCGAATATGCCGCGCGGGCCGCTACGATACTGCCAGCCACCGCGGCGCCCGCTATCGCGAGGGCCTCGCCGCCCAACGACGAGAGGTTGCGCATTACGTTGTCGTCGGAGCCTATTTCGCAGCCCATCAGAAATAGCAGCAATATTATCGTCACGGTGGTGGAGGTCGATATCCGCTCCGTGCCTTTGGCATTTCGAAGCAGATAGCCGACGGCTACTCCCGAAAACATTACGAGTATTATTTTGAACATATTCAATTGTATTTAACCGCTTTTTCGATATCGTCGTGCGATATCGGCAGTTCGTCGCCGCCTCACGCGGCGGACTGCCGTTCGCCGAGACTAGCGCACTCCTGCCGCCGACGAACCGAATACGAATGGTCGCGGGATAATTATCGGAGTGCAAAGTTAACACTTTTTCCTTAGGCGCCCTCGCTCGGCGAAATGCAAATAAAATTTGCTTTTGCCCTCGGCTTTTATTCCTATCTTTGCGCTGTTAAGTTTTCGATCTGTTATGGAACGTCATATTGATATCAACGATTTCGATTATCCGCTGCCCGACGAGCGTATCGCTAAATTCCCGCTCTCGGAGCGCAGCGACTCGAAACTGCTCGTCTACCGCAACGGCGCGATCGCCGAGAGGCGTTTCCGCGATTTGGCTCGCGAGTTGCCTCCGCAGTCGCTGCTGGTGTTCAACAACACCAAGGTTATCCGCGCGCGCATCATCCTGCACAAGCCGTCGGGGGCGCGTATCGAGGTGTTCTGTCTGGAGCCGCACCTCCCCGCCGATTACGAGCGGGCTTTCGCCGTGCGCGGCGAGTGCGAGTGGAGCTGCATCGTGGGCAATCTGAAAAAGTGGAAAACGGGATTCGTCAAGATCGACTTCGACCGTGACGGCCGCGCGTGCGAATTGCGCGCCGAGATCGTCGAACGCGGCGAGCGGGAGCATATAGTGCGCTTTGCGTGGGACGCCGATATGACCTTCGGCGAGCTGCTCGAATATCTGGGCCGCATACCTATTCCGCCCTATCTCAACCGCGAGAGCGAGGAGATCGACCTGACGCGTTACCAGACGGTATATTCCAAATTCGAGGGTTCGGTGGCCGCGCCCACCGCGGGGCTTCACTTTACCGACGACCTTATCGCCCGCATGCGGGCCGAGGGCTTCGCGTTCGACGAGGTGACGCTGCATGTCGGGGCGGGCACATTCCTGCCCGTCAAGAGCGACGATGCCGCGCAGCACCCCATGCACACCGAGCATTTCGAGGTGCGCTTGTCGACCTTGGAGGCTTTGCTGGCGCATTACGGCGACGTGACGGCAGTGGGCACCACGTCGGTGCGTACGCTGGAGTCGCTGCCCGCTCTCGGGTGGCGCATACGTCGCGGCGGCGACCCAGAATGCGGCAGAGCGATAGGGCAGTGGGAGTGTTACGATCTGCCCGAGGACTACTCGGGTCGCGACGCGTTGGAGGATATTGCGGCTTACATGCGTCGCGAGGGCGTCGACCGCCTGAAGGCCGCCACGCAGATAATGATTACGCCGCTCGGGTTCCGCTTCCGCACGGTGAGCCGCATAGTGACCAATTTCCACCAGCCCAAGTCGACGCTGCTGCTTCTGGTGTCGGCATACGCGGGCGACGACTGGCGCAGGATCTACCGTCACGCCCTCGACAACGATTTCAGGTTTCTGTCGTACGGCGATTCGTCGCTGCTGGTTTGCGACGAGCGCGGGGCGAGATAGCTATAATTTGGTTTAAATACATTTAAATTTGTAATATCCCTCGGTTTCGTTGGGATTACTTGCGGCAGTTGCATAAACTGCCGTTAGGCGTATAACTCCGACTTTATATAAGGATTTGAGGTTGTTAGGGAATATGCTCTGGTATGGGTGCTCGGTGTACTTCTTTTCCAGTTTCTCCGCCAAAACAGGTGTCATTAAAGTAAAATGCGCTTCCGTCATCTTGGACAGTTGCGGGGGCGCGTTCGTCTCCGTATGCGTATCCCCAAATAAACTCATGATAATATGATACGTTCGGCTCGCCGCTCAAGTGTTTTATTTTCGCATCGCATGTCCATCCTCTTTTAACAGGATTAGCGTGTCTCCTCATTGTCCATTCTGTTAATATTCTGGTAGATTTATTGAAATATGAATAGCAATCAAGTATTATTTCCCATTGAGTGATTCCGATGGAATTGGCTCCATATTCGTATTTTTTAAAAGGTATGCGATAGTTACCAGCAGCATCAGTTCTTGTTTCTATCTCTTGAACACCTCTTGTTTCGATAGACACTCGTTCTACAATTGCATATGTTCCAATGTTATCGTAAATTATTTCACCATTTTTATCGGCTATCATTATAGAATGATATGTCATATCTTCGATTTTCCATTCAAGATTTATAATCTCGGTTTCTCCGATTACTATATCTGATTCTATGTTTGCTTGTAACTTTTCACCATAATGATAGATTTTTTTTCTCATGTTACCCCATGTTTCCATGGTAGGTTCGGTTAATCCTTTACCATTGTAAACCAGTGTATAAGTATTGTCGGCAAACATCTCGTCAATAAGTAGCTGTTTCTCGATTTCTGTATTTATAGTTCCGCGATATTCATATCCTGTAAGCGCTATTTTATAGTTTTTATAGTGATCTTCACTCTGTGATAACGCATATTGCAAATGAGTTTCCCAATTTTTTGGGGCCGAGTCGGGTGGTTGGAGATTTTCTTGTTCAGAACATGAAATTAATCCGATCGTTGCGAATATGCCTGTCCATAAGCATGCTCTCGCGAAAGTTAAGTTTTTCATAACCGTAGTTTTTATGGTTTGAGTACAAGATATGTATAATATTTCAAATTAAAAAGTGCTATATATTATTTGCGGTAAAATAAAACATTTATTATGCAATTTGATATATTTATAGTACCGTATTGAAATGATGATATAAAAATAAATATTCCCCGCCGATTTTTCGGCGGGGAATATCCGTATGAATATAATCGCTGTCTAAAACTCCGACGTGAAGTGGAATCGGATATCCTTGAAGTTTTCCTGCGCCAAGGCCAGAGCATAGCTCGTGTCGGCGAGGTAGACGTCGCGGCCGTGCTTGTCGACGGCCATGTTGGAGTGTTTGCGGCGTTTGAAGTCGGCCAGTTGCTCGGCGTTGTCGCTCTCGATCCAGCATGCCTTGTGGATCGAGATGGGTTCCCAGCGGCATGAGGCGCCGTATTCGTGCTCCAGTCGATACTGTATCACCTCGAACTGAAGCGCGCCGACCGTTCCGATGATCTTGCGGCCGTTGAGGTTCGACGTGAACAGCTGCGCCACGCCCTCGTCCATCAACTGGTCGATGCCCTTGGCGAGCTGCTTGAATTTCAACGGGTCGGCGTTCTCGATGTAGCGGAACAACTCGGGCGAGAACGAGGGTATGCCCGTGAATTTCAACTTTTCGCCCTCGGTGAAGGTGTCGCCTATCTTGAATGTCCCCGTATCGTGCAGACCGACTATGTCGCCCGGATAGGCGAAGTCGATGACCGACTTTTTCTCGGCCATGAAAGCCGTGGGCGACGAGAACTTCAGCTGCTTGCCGCTGCGCACGTGCAGGAAGTTCTTGTTGCGCTCGAACGTTCCCGAACATATCTTCAGAAAGGCTATTCGGTCGCGGTGGTTGGGGTCCATGTTGGCGTGTATCTTGAACACGAATCCCGTCATTTTCGCTTCCGAAGGCTCGACGGCGCGGGTCTCGGTGGTCGAGGGGCGCGGCGAGGGGGCTATGCGGATGAAACACTCCAGAAGCTCCCGCACGCCGAAATTATTCACCGCCGATCCGAAGAATACGGGCGCCAGCGTACCGCTCAGGTAGGCTTCGCGCTCGAACGGATCGTATACGCCCTCGACGAGTTCGAGATTTTCGCGCAACTGCGCCGCGTATTTGGGAGTGATGTATTTGTCGAGTTCGGGCGTGGTTATGTCGCTGAAATCGACCGTCGCGGCATCGGCCGTCTGACGCTGGTCGGTGGTGAAGAGCGACAGATTGTGTTCGTAAATGTTGTAAACGCCTTTGAATGTGTCGCCGCTCGATATGGGGAACGCGAGCGGACGCACGCGTATCTTCAATTCTCGCTCCACCTCGTCCAGAAGATCGAACGGATCCTTGCACGGGCGGTCGAGTTTGTTGATGAAGACCATCACGGGGGTATTGCGCATGCGGCATACGTTCATCAGTTTGCGCGTCTGCGTCTCGACGCCTTTCGCGCCGTCGATGACGATGATTACCGAGTCCACGGCTGTGAGGGTGCGATAGGTATCCTCGGCGAAATCCTCGTGACCCGGGGTGTCGAGGATGTTGATCTTCACGTCCTTGTAGTTGAAGCCCATGACCGAGGTGGCCACCGATATGCCTCGCTGGCGTTCGATCTCCATGAAGTCGGACGTGGCGCCTTTCTTTATCTTGTTGCTCTTGACGGCTCCCGCCACGTGTATGGCGCCGCCGAAGAGGAGCAGTTTTTCGGTAAGGGTGGTCTTTCCTGCATCGGGGTGCGATATGATCGCGAACGTTCTGCGTTTTGTAATTTCGTCGATTAACGCCATGATTTTCTCGAATTTCTTTTGCCCTGCAAAGATAGCACAAGCCGACGTGCGGAGCAAATTTGTCGGGAATTATATCGAGTCGGGGCGGATCTTCGAAGATCCGCCCCGACTCGTTAGGGTTGCGCCGCCTCTACAATGCCGCGCCGATTATGTTGCGCAGGCGGTCGATGCCGAGGCGTTCCATTTCGTGCGGCAGATTCTCTATGATGCGTTTGCAGGCGTACGGATCCTTGAGGTTGGCCGCGCCGACCTGAACGGCAGTCGCGCCCGCCATCATCATCTCGATGACGTCGGCCGCGCTCTCCACGCCGCCGCAGCCCATTACGGGGATGCGGCACGCGCCCGCCACCTGATAGACCATACGCAACGCCACGGGGAATATCGCGGGGCCCGAGAAGCCGCCCATCTTGTTGGCTATGACGGGACGGCGGCGGCGAGTGTCGATGCGCATGCCGAGCATGGTGTTTATGAGGCAGATGCCGTCGGCTCCCGCCTCCTCGCACGCCTTGGCTATGGCCACGATGTCGGTGACGTTGGGGCTCAGCTTTATGAAGACGGGCTTCGAGGTTACGGCCTTCACGGCGCGCGTCACCTCGGCGGCCATCGCGGGTTGCGTTCCGAAGCTCATGCCGCCGTTATGCACATTGGGACACGACACGTTCACCTCGATTATCGCCACCTGCTCCTCGCGGTCGATCTTCGCGCAGCACTCGGCGTACTCATCGACCGAAAAACCGCTTATGTTGGCGATTATCGGCTTGCGGAATATGCTGCGCAGATGCGGCAACTCCTCCGAGATCACCGCGTCGACGCCCGGGTTTTGCAAACCGACCGAGTTAATCATGCCCGCGCGGCACTCGGCGATGCGGGGCGTGGAGTTGCCGAAACGCGCCTCGCGGGTGGTGCCTTTGATCGAGATCGATCCCAGTATGTTGATGTCGTAAAAGTTATTGTGCTCCGTTCCGAAGCCGAACGTGCCGCTGGCGGGGACGACGGGATTGTCCAGCCCCACGCCGCACAACTCGACCGACAGATCGTAATTCTTTGCCATGACTCTGCTCTTTACCAAATTATCTCTTCGCGTTTCATTACGGGACCGTCCTTGCAGATGCGTTTGTTGCCCGCGTGGGTCTTGCAGCTGCATCCCATGCAGGCTCCGAAGCCGCATCCCATGCGCTCTTCGAAACTGAGTTCGCCGTTCTGCTCGCAACATTCGCACAGCGCGCGCAACATGGGCATGGGGCCGCAGGCGTAGAAGTAGTCGAACTCGACGGCGTTTTCGCGTATGGCGTCGGTCACGAATCCCTTCGTCCCCTTCGATCCGTCAGCGGTCGATACGAATACCTTCGCGCCCAAAGTTCGGAACTCATCCTCGTAGAATATCTCGGCGGCGGTGTTGAACCCGAGCGCGACGGTCACTTCGCGGCCGCGCGCCGAAAGTTCTTTCGCGAGCCGATAGAGGGGCGGCACGCCGACTCCGCCGCCGACCAGCAGCGGGCGACGGCACTCGACCGCAGGGTCGAATCCGTTGCCCAGCCCCGTGAGCAGGTCGAGTTTCGCGCCTGCCGTCATGCGGCTCATGACCTCCGTGCCGCTGCCGACCACCTTGTATATCAACGTTATGGTGCGGTCGTCGTAATCGCATATCGAGATCGGGCGGCGCAGATAGAAGCCGTCCAGCTCGATGTTGACGAACTGTCCCGGGCGGTCGATCCATTGCGTGTCGCCTTCGAGGATCATGCGGTGAACGTCTGCCGTGAGAGGTTCGTTGGCCTTGATTTCGTATATTCCCTTTTTATACATGGCTACTCGGCGTCGATGGTTGAAACACCTAATGTTATCTCCTCCAACACGTCGAGCAGCACGCTCACCGTCTCCAGCGCGGTGAAGATCGTCACGTTGTTCTCCACGGCGGCGCGGCGTATGTCGTAACCGTCGCGGCGGGTGCTGTGCTGGTTCACGTCGATGGTGTTGATGACGTACGTCACGTGGCCCTTGCGCAGCGAGTCGTAAATCTCGGTGCTGCCTTCGCTCAGCTTGCGCAGATAGCGGGTGCGGATGCCGTGGCTGCGCAGGAACTCGGTGGTGCCCTTCGTCGCCTCGATGTTGAAGCCCAGATCGTAAAAACGCTTTATGAGCGGCAGGGCGCGCATCTTGTCGCGGTCGGCGATGGTGACGAAAATGGTGCCGTAGTTGGCCACCGTCATGCCCGACGACTGCAACGACTTGTAGAGCGCGCGCGTGAGGCTCTTGTCGTATCCTATGGCCTCGCCCGTCGATTTCATCTCGGGCGAGAGGTACGAATCCACGCCGCGGATCTTCGCGAACGAGAACGCGGGCGATTTTACGAACCAGCGGCAGCTCTCCTTGCCGTAAATCTCGGTTATTCCCTGCTCCTTGAGCGAGTGTCCGAGGATCACGAGGGTCGCGATCTTGGCCATCGGCACGCCCGTCGATTTGGAGAGGAACGGCACCGTGCGCGACGAACGGGGATTGACCTCGATCACGTACACCTTGTCGTTCTCGTCGACGATGAACTGGATGTTGAACAGACCGACGATGCCTATCGCGAGGCCCAGACGCTCGGTGTAGCTTATGATCGTCCGCTTCACCTCGTCGCTCACGCTGAACGTGGGGTAGACGCTTATGCTGTCGCCCGAGTGGATTCCCGTGCGCTCGACATGCTCCATGATGCCCGGGATGAATACGTCCTTGCCGTCGCAGATGGCGTCCACTTCCAGCTCCTTGCCCTGAATGTATTTGTCGACCAGCACGGGCGACTTCTCGTTGATCTCAACCGCCGAGCGCAGATAGTGGCGCAGCGTCTCCTCGTTGCCGACGATCTGCATGGCTCGGCCGCCGAGCACGAAGCTCGGGCGCACCAGCACGGGATAGCCTATGCGCGCCGCGGCGGCCACGCCCGCCTCGATGTCGGTCACGGCCTCGGCCTGCGGCTGCGGGATGCCCACCTCGTTCATGATGCGTTCGAAGCATTTGCGGTCCTCGGCGTTGTTGATGGCCTCGATGTCGGTGCCGATGATCTTAACGCCTAACTCGGCCAGCGGCTCGGCCAGATTGATGGCCGTCTGTCCTCCGAGCGACACCACGATGCCGTCGGGACGCTCCAGCTCCACCACGTTCATTACGTCCTCCACCGTCAACGGCTCGAAATAGAGTTTGTCGCTGATGGTGTAGTCGGTCGACACGGTCTCGGGGTTGTTGTTTATGATTATGGCCTCGTACCCCGCCTCCTTTATGGTCCAGATGGCGTGAACGGTCGAGTAGTCGAACTCGACGCCCTGACCGATGCGGATGGGACCCGAGCCGAGCACCAGTATCTTCTTGCGGTCGCTTACGACGGACTCGTTCTCCTGCTCGTAGGTCGAGTAGAAGTAGGGCACGTAAGAGTCGAACTCGCTGGCGCAGGTGTCGATCATCTTGTACACGGGGAATATCTTCTCGTCGCGGCGCAGGCAGAAGACCTCCGCTTCGCTCATGCCCCAAAGCTGACCTATGTATTTGTCGCTGAATCCCATTCGCTTGGCGTCGCGCAGCGCTTCCTTATCGCCTTTGGCGGCAGCGACGACGTTTTCCAACTCGACGATGTTCTTGAACTTCTCGAGGAAGAGCATGTCGATCTTAGTGTGGTTGTAGACTATGAGCAGATCGACGCCCTTGCGTATCAGTTGCGCTATGGCGTAAAGACGGTCGTCGGTGCCCTTGCGTATGTACTCCAACAGCTTCTCCGACGACCAGTCGTCGAATTTCTTGTGATAGATGTGGCACACTCCCGTCTCCAACGAACGCACGGCCTTCAGGAGGCTCTCTTCGATGGTGCGGCCTATGCTCATCACTTCGCCCGTGGCTTTCATCTGCGTGCCTAACTCGTTCGACGCGTCGCTGAACTTGTCGAACGGGAAACGCGCGATTTTGGTCACCACATAGTCGAGCGCGGGTTCGAAACTTGCGGGGGTGTTGGCTATGCGGATCTCGTCGAGCGTGAGTCCCACGGCGATCTTGGCGCTGACGCGGGCGATGGGATAGCCGCTGGCTTTCGACGCCAAGGCCGACGAACGCGACACGCGGGGATTCACCTCGATGATGTAGTATTTGAACGAGAGCGGATCCAGCGCGAACTGCACGTTGCAGCCGCCCTCGATCTCCAGCGCGCGGATGATCTTCAGCGCGCTGTCGCGCAGGAGCTGGTACTCCTTGTTGGTGAGCGTCTGGCTCGGAGCCACCACTATCGAGTCGCCCGTGTGTATGCCCACGGGGTCGATGTTCTCCATGTTGCATATCGTGATGGCGGTGTCGTTCTTGTCGCGCATCACCTCGTACTCGATCTCCTTGTAGCCCTTGATGCTCTTCTCGACCAGCACCTGATGTACGGGCGAGAGCGAGAGCGCGTTGCGCATCACCTCGCGCAGCTCCTCCTCGTTGTCGGCGAATCCGCCGCCCGTGCCGCCCAGCGTGAACGCGGGACGGAGCACCACGGGATAACCGATCTCCTCGGCCGCCTCGACGCCTGCCTCCATCGTGTTCACCACGATCGACGGCAGCACGGGCTCGCCGATGCTCAGGCACAGCTCCTTGAACAGCTCGCGGTCCTCGGCCTTCTCGATGCTCTTGAACGAGGTGCCCAGAATCTCTACCTGACACTCGTCCAAAACGCCCTTTTTGGCCAGCTGCACGGCCAAGTTCAGACCCGTCTGGCCTCCGAGGCTCGGCACGATGGCGTCGGGACGCTCGTAACGCACGATTTTGGCCACGTACTCCAGCGTGAGCGGCTCCATGTATACCTTGTCGGCTATGTCGGTGTCGGTCATGATCGTGGCGGGGTTCGAGTTCACGAGGATCACTTCGTAACCCTCCTCTTTCAGGGCCAAGCACGCCTGCGTGCCCGCGTAATCGAACTCGGCGGCCTGACCTATGACGATCGGACCCGATCCGATCACCATCACTTTCTTTATATCGGTTCTCTTAGGCATTTTGATACTCCTCCATCATTTTAATGAATTTATCGAAAAGGTAGGTGCTGTCCTGCGGACCCGGGGCGCTTTCGGGGTGGTATTGCACCGAGAATACCTTGTCCTCCGCGCACTCGACGCCCTCGATGGTGCCGTCGAGCAGATTCACGTGGGTGGGACGCAGACGCGTGGCCTCCACCGATGCGCCGTCCACCGCGAAGTTGTGGTTCTGGCTGGTGATCTCTATGCGGCCCGTGTCGAGGTTCTTAACGGGGTGGTTGCCGCCGCGATGGCCGAACTTCATCTTGAACGTCCGCGCGCCGTAAGCCAGCGATATGAGCTGGTGGCCCAGACAGATGCCGAAGAGCGGAATGCGTCCGCGCACCTCGCGAATGAGCTCCACCACCTCGGGAACGTTCTCCGGATCGCCCGGGCCGTTCGAGAGGAATATGCCGTCGGGGTTGAAGGCCATGATCTCGTCGAGGGTGGTGTTGTAGGGCACCACCGTCACGTTGCACCCTTTGGCGTTGAGTTGGCGGATGATGTTGTATTTTATTCCGCAGTCCACCGCCACTATGTCGTATTTGTGGTTGGGCGTGCGCGAGAACCAGCGTTTGCGGCTGCTCACCTGCTTCACCTGATCCGATTGCAGCGGAGTCGAGAGGATCATCTCCATAGCCTTTTCGTGGGGCGTGTCGATGTTGACGATGGCCGCGCGCTGGCAACCCTCGTCGCGGATTATGCGGGTTATCATGCGCGTGTCGACGCCGCCGATGCAGGGTATTCCCTGCTCGTCGAGCACCTCCGAGAAAGTTTTGGTGTAGCGGAAATTGCTCGGGTTCTCGTTGCATTCGCGCACCACCATGCCGCCGATCGAGGGGAACTTGGTCTCGAAATCTTCGTCCGTGATTCCGTAATTGCCGATCAGGGGGTAGGTCATCACGACAATCTGACCCGTGTACGACGGATCGGAGAGGATCTCTTGATATCCCACCATCGAAGTGTTGAAAACCAACTCGCAAACGCGCTCCACATCGGCTCCGTAACCGTAACCGAAGAATTCGCGGCCGTTCTCGAGAACTAACTTTTTTGTAAATGGTTTCATTCGTCTGTGTTATAATTTATTTTTCTTAATTTTCAATGTATTGTGAGTATATCGACATTGCAAAGCAATGTCGGCAGTTCGCCGCCGCCCCCACGCGGCGGACTGCTGTCGCATTCCTGCCGCCGTCGGCGAACAGCGTCGTGAGCGTATGAAAATTACCTCTCATACACTATGCGGCCGTCCGACATGGTCAGCACGCAGTCGCCTCGCAGCCTCCAGCCCTCGAAAGGGGTGCTGCGTCCCTTCGAAAGGAACGTCGCGGGATCCACCGCGAACTCCCGATCCGTATCGAAAACCGCTATGTCGGCCGCCTCGCCCTCCGCGAGTCCTCCGCCGAGCGAGAATATGCGGCGCGGCGCCTCCGACATCAAATCTATCATCTTTTCGGGCGTTATGACACCCGTAAGCACCAACTTGGTGTAGATTACCGCGAACGAGGTCTCCAGTCCGACGACGCCCATCGCGCTGCCCGCCAGCCCGCGCGACTTCTCCTCAGCGGTATGGGGCGCGTGGTCGGTGGCTATGACGTCTATGGTGCCGTCCTGCACGCCCTCCAGCAGCGCGTCGCGGTCGGCGGCCGAACGGATGGGCGGATTCATCTTGAAACGCCCCTCCTCTTTCAGATCCATGTCGCACATCGTGAGGTAGTGCGGTCCCGTCTCGCAGGTTATGCGCACGCCGCTGCGTTTCGCCTCGCGTATGAGCGCCACGCTCTCCTTGGTCGAGATGTGGCACACGTGGTAGCGGCAGCCCGTCGCGGCCGCCAGCTCTATGTCGCGTTCTATCTGTCGCCACTCGCTTTCGGAGCAGATTCCCTTGTGGCCGTGCAGGGCGGCGTACTCGCCGTCGTGGATGTAGCCTCCGCGGAGCAGTTCGTTCACCTCGCAGTGGGCCGCTATGATGCAGTCGAGCGCGGCCGCCTCCGTCATCGCGGTGCGCATCGCGGCATCGCTCTGTACGCCGCTGCCGTCGTCGGAGAATCCCGCCACGTAAGGTTTCAGCGCGGCGAAATCGACCGATCGTTCGCCCTTGCGGCCGAGCGTTATGGTGGCGTAGGGCAATACTTTGATTTTTGCGTCGCGCGCTATGATATCTCTCTCGCGACGCAGATTCTCTGTCGAGTCGGGCGCGGGATCGAGGTTGGGCATGGCGCAAACCGTCGTGAATCCTCCGCGGGCGGCGGCGGCCGTTCCCGTGGCTATGGTCTCTTTGGCCGAGAACCCGGGTTCGCGCAGGTGGACGTGCAGGTCGACCAGACCGCTCGCGACGATGCGTCCCGCGCAATCTATCGCTCTGTCGCCGGCGCCGACCGTTATGTCGTCGGCGATGCGTTCTATGACCCCTCCGCGCACGGCTATGTCGGCCATGACCGATCCGCCTCCGCGCACTACCGTTCCGCCTTTGAGAATTATCCGTTCCATATCGTCACACAAAAAGAGCGACTTAAACAGTCGCCCTATAATTAACAATTATAAACAGTTATAACGTCTTGTTGAAACCCGATATTGAAAATCGAAAAACAAGCGCCCCCGTGATCGACCGCATAACGCTTCGACGGCTTCGGAGATATTTGGTTTCGCTTTCTCATTTCGGTATACTTATCGGGACAAAGGTACGAAATATTTTTCGAATACCATACCCGCCCGCGATATTTCTTTCTCCCTCCGCGCGTCAGAATACGATCCTTGCGCCCAACTGCATGTGCCAGCGCGAGAAGAGGTCGTCGGGTGTGAGCTCCGCGCTCGTGAAATGGTAAACGGGCGCGCCGTCCTCCACCGCGACGATGTTCACGGGCTGCATGCGCCATCCGCCCACGTTGTAATATGCGCCCCAGTGTCGGCAAAGCATGTTGCCGAAGTTCATTATGTCGAGCGATATTTCGATCTTGCGGCGGCTCTTCGCCCCGAAGTAGAATCCGTGCGCCAGATGCAGATCGACCGTATGTTCGGTCGGAGCCTGCATGGCGTTGCGCTCGGCGAACGAGCCGCGGCGGTTGCGCAGGTAGCGGCTCGACTCTATATAGTCGTTCCACTTGTCCCGCGAGGCGTCGTCGGCGAAGCGCATGCGCTCCATCTCCTCCTCGGTGGGGATATACATGAGCGTCGATCCGTAAGCTCCGTCGCCGTTGAAGTCGACCGACTCGCCGAAGCAGACCGAGTAACGCTGGCCCGAAGTCATTTGGTATACCACGCTCGCGCTCACCTCGAATAACTTCGCGTAACGCTTGTTGTAGGCGGCCGCGACGGTGAGTT
Organism: uncultured Alistipes sp.; assembly: GCA_910587675.1. GTDB lineage: Bacteria > Bacteroidota > Bacteroidia > Bacteroidales > Rikenellaceae > Alistipes. Next base: position 116,153 of record CAJUMU010000002.1, read on the forward strand.
TGTGCGGCACGTCGTATATCGACAGTGCGAGCGGCTGATCGTTCAGGTCGAGAGCGTACGTGCGCGTCCAGTTGGTCGACGACGAGGTGGAGGGCACGTCGCACACCGAATAGGAGTGTCCGAAGATGTACGAAGCCGACACGGAGAGTCCGAACGGGAATGTCTTCGAGAGGCTGCCCGAGAGTGAATAGGAGTATCCGTGCGAGGTGTTGTCGAGGTAGTATACCGCCGAGTAGTCCGATGCCGCCCGTCGGAACGCGGGCATCGCTCCGGCCGCCGCGGCGTCGCCCGATTGCGGTACGGCATATACCTCGTCGCCCGTTCGTTCCACGGCGAGGTTGCCGAAGACGGCGTTGCGGATGGTCTTGGTGTAGAGCGCCTCGACGCGCGCCGACCAGCCGTCGTCGGTCTCGTATCCCGCCATCGCGTTGGCCTTGAAATTCTGCGGGTAGCGGAACTTGCGGTTCATGGCGTTGAGGGTGAACGTGGTGTTGGACAGCGTGGTGGGCGAGGGCGTAGGGGTGAAGGGCGCGGCGGTCTCGGTGACGACGCCGTCCTGCACGGGAGCCGTCAGGCGCACGCCTTTCTGCTCCACGCCCGTGTTGGAGTAGTTGTTCACCACCCACACGAAGGGCACGTGTCCCGCGAATATTCCCGCGCCGCCCTCGACGGTGAGGCGTCCCCGTTCGAAATCGCGACGCCACGACAGACCTATGCGGGGCGAGAGCAGGAGCTGGCTCTCGGGCACGTCGCCTATGCGCACGCCGTGTTCGAGGGCTATGTCGCCCGAGTTGAACTTCTCGTTGGGAGTGGGCGTGTTGAATATGAGCGGCAGGGTGGCGCGCAATCCGTAGGTGAGTTGCAGGCTGCGGCCCACTGCCCAGCGGTCCTGCACGTAAAGATTCAGCTCGGCCGCGCGGAATCGGGGACCCCAAGTGGTGGTTCCCGTAACCTCGGGATCGGTGTAGTTGTATTCGTAGACGGCCGCCAAGTCGTTCTCGAAATCGGCCACCGAATTATATGTGTAGGTGCCGTAATGGTTGGCCAGATAGATGTTGTGTATGTTGTAGAGCTCGTGGTGCATGCCCATCGTGATCGAGTGCGCGCCGCGATCCAGAATCAGATCGTCGGTAAGGGTGACGACGTTCTGCGTCAGGGCGTTCGTGCCTGCGTAACGATCGGTTCCGATGTAGGTCGTCACGCCTCCCGTGGCGCCCGTGTTGCGGATTATCACGCTCGGCATGTCGGCCACGTCGGGCGTGCGACCGTCGCCCACGCGCGAGTAACCGATGCGCAGCGAGTTGTGCAGACGGTCGGAGATGCGCGATTCGAGCATGGCGGCCAAGTAGTGCGCCGTGCTGTAATTGGCGTATCCCGAGCCGACGAACGTGAACGAAGCGAGCGAGTTGCCGTACTCCTCGGCCCGCGCGTCGAGATAGCTGTAACTCAGCGACAGATGGTTGCGGTTGTCGATGTTCCAGTCGAGGCGGGCCAGAAGCGATCCCGAACGCTGTTTCACGTCGCGTCGGCCGTAACCGCCTCCGTCGAAGCCCGTAACTTCGCGATAGCGCGCCGCGATGCGGTCCAGTTCCGACTGCGACAGAGCCACGCCCTCGTAACCGAGGTAATACGACGACGGCGAGGTCTCGGCGTTGTATTCGCCGCTCAGGAACAGAAACAACTTGTTTTTGACGATGGGGCCGCCCAGCGTAACGCCGTGGATGCGGGTGGATTGGTCGTCGAGCTTCTCGCGTCGGGCGACGTCGCGGCCCGCTGTGGTGCCGTAAAAATTCCGATTGTTATAATAGGTGTAGGCGCTGCCGCGGAACTCGTTGGTGCCCGATTTGGTGACGGCGTTTATGACGCCGCCCGCGAATCCGCTCATGCGCACGTCGTACGAGGCCGCCGCCACCTCGATCTGCGACAGAGCGTCGAGCGAGACGGGATTGGCGTTCGACAATCCGCCGTTGGTGCCCGACGAGGATAGCCCGTACATGTCGTTGTTGGCCATGCCGTTGATCATGAAGGCGTTGTAGCGGTTGTTCACGCCGCAGTACGATATGCCTCCGTTTTTGGTCGCCACGGCTTGAGGCATGAGGCGCACGATGTCGTAAAGCGAGCGCGACACGGTGGGCATCTGCGATATGGCCTTTTCGTCATATACGTTCGTCATGCCCCCGTCGCCGGCGTTGCGCGTCTCGACCACCACTTCGGCCAGACGGTTGTTTTCGTTCAGCACGATGTTCTCGGTACGAACCTCGCCCACGCGCAGGCGAAAGTCCCTTTTTGCGAAGTCGTCGCAGCCCACATAGCTCGCTTCGAGCACATAGCCGTCGTCGGGCTTGATGCCGTGGATGGCGAAGCGGCCCTCGCCGTCGGCCGTGACGCCGTACGACGTTCCCGTTACGGGATGCGACAGAATGACGGCGGCGCCTGCTAAAGTTTCGTTTGAAGAGTTGGTGACCGAACCGCGCAGAGAAGCGGTGGTGACTTGGGCCATGACCTCACAGCCCAGCATTGTCAATAAAAGACAAGCGAGTGTTTTCATCGAATATTTTTTAGGGCGTCTATTTAAGACGCAAGTTGCACATACGATCCGCGCGGGCGCATACGGCGCTTCGTGAAGATCGTCGCAAATATAGGCAAAATTATTTTACGGTGTGCTTGCGCGAGGGGATTTTTAATGTTTGTCCGTTTGAATTGCCGTACGATGTTTTTCTACATCGCGTCGCGATGTCGTCGGTTCGCCGCGTGGGGCGACGGTGAACCGCGATGTCGGAATATCAGCGATTTTTACTATTTTTGCCCGAAATTTTACGCATCATGATGGAGGCGATATCGCAATTTTTCGTCGATTGGGGTTATATAGGCCTTTTTCTGTCGGCTTTGGTGGCGGGCAGCATTCTGCCGTTCAGTTCCGAAGCCGTGCTCGCCGTGCTGGTGCAGATGGGGGCCGATCCCGTTATATGCCTCTTATCGGCCTCGGTGGGCAACACCTTGGGCGGACTGCTCTGCTATTGGCTCGGGTATCTGGGCGACATGTCGACCATCGAACGCTGGCTGAAGATCGACGGCGCCAAGATCGCCAAGGTCGAGGGCTTCGTGCGCAAGCGCGGCGCGTGGATGGGAGTCTTCGGCGTGCTGCCGTGGGTGGGCGAGGTGATAATCGTGCTGCTGGGCCTGATGCGTTGCAATGTATACATCACCACGGCCTCGATGTTCGTCGGAAAGTTCGTGCGTTATCTGCTGCTTTTGCTGGCCATGCAGGGCATAACGTCGATGCTGTAAGAGGCGAGGCCGGCGAAAGATTATAATATAAGGTATCCCGCTCCTTTTTATCGCGGCGAAGGCATTTTTATCGGCCGTAAAGTCGTTTTGGTGCAAAGTTTGAATATTGTCTGACCGAATAACAGGCAATCTTCGAACTATGAGAAAATTACTACTTCTGTTGCTGGGATTCACAGCATTTATCGGAAAAATCGATGCGCAGGTGGTCGGCGTCAAAACCAACTTGCTCTACTGGGCATCGGCATCGCCCAACTTGGGCATTGAGTTCGGTCTGGGTCGGCAGACGACCCTCGATATCTCGGCGGGGTTCAACCCCTTCACATTCTCTGACAACCGCAAGTGGAAACACTGGCTCGTACAGCCCGAGTTCCGCTGGTGGACATGCGAGCGTTTCAACGGCCATTTCTTGGGCGTGCACATGATCGGCGGACAGTTCAACGTCGGCAACGTGTCGTTCTTCCCGTTCAGCATCTGGGACTCGTTGAAAGATTATCGTTATAAGGGTCATGCACTCGGAGGCGGTATCGCCTACGGTTACGACTGGGTGCTGGGCAAACACTGGAACTTCGAATTCGAAGCAGGTGTCGGATACGCCCACGCTTGGTACGACAAGTACGACTGCGCCAAGTGCAGCGAACGTATCGGCTCGGGCGGCAAGAACTATTGGGGTGTCACCAAATTGGCCGTATCACTCGTGTATCTATTCTAAAACCATTTGACTATGAAATACATCGTAAAATATATGTTCGCAGTTAGCGCTTTGCTGTTCGCCGCAGGCGCAGCGACGGCGCAGACCGCCGTCACGACCAACGGCGTGGGAGTGAGCGATATCGAGATGGAGCGATCGGGCGGACGTCTCAACGTGGGTATGACGCTCGACATGAGCAACCTCAAGGTGCGCTCCAACAAATCGTTGCGCATTACGCCCGTCGTGACCGACGGAAACGAGATGATGCAGCTGCCTTCGGTAATGATCGACGGCCGTCGCCGCGAGATACAGCACGAGCGTATGCGCGACGGCGAATTGTCGACATCGACGCTTTACGTGCGCCGTTACAACCGCAAGCCGCAGACCATGCAGTACGACTATAACGTCAATTTCGAGCCTTGGATGAGAAACTCGCAGCTCATTCTGCGCGAGGAGTGGTGCAGCTGCCACGACGAGGCTTTGAGCGAGGAGTTCGTGACCGTGGCCGAGTTGCGCCAGCCCGCGCCGCGCGTGAATACCACGCCGCGCATGGCCTATGCCACTCCGCCCGCCGACGCTTCGGCAGCGCGCCGTCAGGAGACTGCGGCCGTCTATTTCCCCGTCAACAAGAGCGAGATCAATCCGTCGTTCATGGACAATACGCAGGGGCTGGATAATCTCCGCAAGATCTTCGCCGGCGGCGAGGGCGTCAATTCGGTGCGCCTGATGGGTTACGCCTCGCCCGAGGGTCCCTATGCGTTCAACGAGGCTCTGGCTGCCAAGCGCGCCGAGGCCGTGAAGCAGTATCTCAACAGTAATAATCTGGGTTCGGGCGTGAATGTCACGACCGATTCGTCGCCCGCCAACTGGGATGCTGTCAAGAAGCTGCTTTCGGAGACCTGCATAAACGACTATCGTAAGATCATAGCCATCATCGACGATCCTTCGATCAAGCCCGCCGACAAGAATGCGGAGATCCGCCGTCGTCACCCCGTGGAGTACAACTTCATGTTGAGTACGTGGTATCCGCGTCTGCGCGTTACCGACGTTACGGTCGATGCGCCCTCGCGCCGTCCCAATGTCGACGAGGCGAAGCGCATGCTGCGCGACGATCCTTCGCAATTGAGTCTGGCTGACATCTACATGATCGCCCTCACTTACGAGAAGGGCAGCAAGGAGTGGAACGATATCATCATCCTTGCGGTCGACACCTATCCCCAGTCGCCCGAGGCTCGCGTTAACGCGGCCAATGTATCGATGGCGAACGGAAATTACGCCAAGGCCGCGGCCTATCTGCAAGGCGTGCCGTCGACCATGCCCGAGGCGATGAACTCGCGAGGCATTCTGGCCATGTCGCAAGGCAATTACGACGAAGCCATGAGTCTGTTCCGTCAGGCTCAGCAGGCAGGCGTGAGCGAGGCGACATACAATATCTCGCTGTTGCGCGAATTGATGCAGCTCGGCAAGTAATATCCGCTTTCGATGCTCCCTTCGTCACGGTTTCGTGCGGAGGGAGTGTTTTTTGCAATAATATGAGATCTAATACTTCGATTATGAAACGCAAGCCTTTGGTATTTTTGATTTGTCTCGCATCGTTCGCGCTGGCGGCATGCGTCGACGAGCACGACGGCGAATGCAACGTCCGCGACTATTCCGACGTTCGTCGCATAGACATGTCGGACGACTCCGATGCCGATTCGGGCTCCGTGGGGCGCGACGAGGTGTCGCAACGATGATATGAAACCCGACTCGCAGGCCTTCGCGGGGGCGAGGCTGCGGTCCGCTCGGTTCTTCGAGCCGCAATCGATATAACGCAAACGCTGCGGGATCGCGAAATCCCGCAGCGTTTCATATTATCGTTTTTCGTATAATCCGATACGTTTGTCGCAAACTCTTTTCACCGCTTCTCCGAGCCGCTTTACGCGGTCGATATGTTGCGACAACTCGTCGACCTCCACGAAGAATTTCGGATCGTATCGAGCATCGGCGACATATCCGTTCAGACAGCGCAATGTCGTTACCGCGTGAAAATCGTCCGACTCGAACAACAGCGGCAACTCTCCCGACAATGTGCGCAGCCTGTGGTGCAGATATCTCGTATCGCAAGTATCCGCCTCGAAACCGTGGTAGACATAAAACAGAGTCCTATAATAATACACTGCTGCTTGTGCAATTGCGAACGCAGATTCGCGGATATGATCCCGATCGAGATTCCGTTGCGCATATCCCGCGAGTTTGTCGGCCAACGGCATGAAGATTCCCGAATACTTCATAGCGAGCGATGCCGCATAACCGAAATCGAATCCGTCGCGAGGTCGTGCAATCTTTCGGCTGCGGGAATGCAATACGATTCCCTCCTTGCGTGCAAAATAAAAGAATGAAGTGTTGTTAGCGTCCAAATACTGCCGAGTATAGATGTAGAGATTAATGTATGGCGCACCGTGACCGATATACGGCAGTTTCATTTTCAGATATCGTTTGGCGGCGTACCAGTCGTAACGCGTCGGGCCGTCGGTCACTACCAATAAATCGTAGGCGAGTATATCGCTGTGGGGCGTTCCGTCAGCTAACTTTCCGAACAGCATAATGTATTCGGGATTCAGCAATTCAGAGAGCGTTTCTGCAATTCGCGCGGCTTTCAAGGTATCGTAAGATTGTTGTTTCGGCTCTATCGCTATAATATTTTGTGCAGGCAGTTCCTGCGCGTGTTTTTGATTCGTTTCCATTGTAATTTTTGTTTCGGATTAGGTAATAAAGTGTCTGTCCTTATCGCGTACAAAGCGCAACAAAGAGAATAAAGATATTGATTAACAAACGTTTGCTAATCGGGCGGATGAGAATGGGAACGAATAGGATCATTGCACGGCGGGAACCGCCTGCGGTCGGCCTTTCGGCTGGTCTGTACCGAAGTACGGACGGATAATGTTGTTCGCATAATAAAAAAAGTGCGCAGCTGCGAACAACATTATCCCATATTTCAGGTCATAAAGTGTATCATTCGCGGGGCGCTAACCCCCAATGACTCTGCGCATACTTTTTAAGTATGTGTACTTTACAACCTAATTTTGAAAAATGGTAGTAATAAATAATGTTGTTCGCAATAGCAAAGATATGACATTTTTCTGAAATGCGAAAATATTTTTATGAAGATACACGTCATTCATAATAATACACATGCGTCAGCCTATCCCGCGGCAGGAACGATTTCGGGAAAAGGGCGGGCGAAGCGACGGAGCGTAAAAAATCGGAGACCTTTTGATTGCTTCAAAAGTGCCGAAGGCATCCGATTTAGCGCAGTCGCGAGACCGACCCCGAAATCGTTTCACCGCGGCGGCTTTTGGTGTTACCTTTTGGCCGCGCAAAAGGTAACGTATATTTTAATTATGGTAGAAAGGATTTTGTCATAAGAGATTCGTCCGTGGGGCTGCGGTTCGCCGACGGCGGAGGACAAAACGAGCGTCGCGAGTTGCAGTTCGCCGCGTGGGGGCGGCGGCGAACTGCGCGGTTCGAAGAACCGCAATATTTACACGCGATAGCCAAAATGCAGTTCGCAGAACTGCGCGGCTCTCCGCAGGCTGCGGGCCCGACATTATTTATAGGATCTAAAAAAATCGGCCCCGCCGAGAAGCGGAGCCGAATGAACCGTTATGTTGCCGAGGGTTATTTGGTGGCGTCGCAAACGCCTCGCAGATAGCCTATCGACTCGGCCACGCCCGGGTGGGGATTGTCGCCGTTCTTCTCGAATTCGAGCGACACCACGCCTTTGTAACCGATCTTGCGCAGAGTCTCGACGATGGGTTTGAAGTCCATCACGCCGCGACCCATCTCCCAAGTTTGACCTTTCTTCGAGGCTTCGCTCTCGTCCTTGATATGGATGTCGTAAATCCAGTCCTTGTATTTCTTGATGTCTTTCACGATGTCCTCGCCCATACGCACCGAGTGGCCGAGGTCCATGCAGCAGCCGACGCCGAGTTTGGGATCCTTCACCAGCTCCACCACCTTTTGGATGTTGGGGAAAGGCTGGCCGTCGGGACCGTGGGTGTGGATGGCTACCTTGATGCCCGTGTCGGCGACCTTCGCGATCACATAATCGATGAGTTCGTAGGTCGGCACGCCGATGAACACATCCGAACCGTAACGCTCGGCATAGGCGAACGCGCGGTCCACGTCGGCCTCGTTACGCATGTAGATGGGGCCGAGAATGTAACCCTCGACGCCGTGGGCGGCGCACTTGGCCTTGAAAGCCTCCATCTGCTCCGCGGTGGAGTCGAGCGGGAGCCAGAAATCTTTTACCGACAGATACTTCACACCCATGCTTTGGAGGTACTTCAGAGTTCGGTCGATGTCGAATTTGCGGTAGGTGTAGCCCGCGACGCCGATTCGGAAATCGTCCGAACCGCGTTTGCCCGTCACCAACTGTGCCTCGGCGGGCATGACGAACGCCAGCAACGAAGCCAATGTCAGAAGACGAAAAAGTCTTTTCATGGATTTTAAGATTAAATTAGTAATAGGTCAATTCACTGCAAAATTATGAATAAAACCTCTAAACGGCAAGCGCTTTTCCCCGAAATTCGCCGCTATCGTCAATCCATGTCGTAATGCTTGGCCAGACCTCCGCCCGAGGTTTCGCGATAGAGGCTCGGCAGATTGTGGCCCGTCTCTTTCATGACGTCCACCACCTTGTCGAACTTGACGCGGTGTCGTCCGTCGGAGAGTATGGCGAACGTGGCCGAGTCGATGGCACGCGCCGCCGCCACGGCGTTGCGCTCGATGCAGGGTATCTGCACCAATCCGCACACGGGGTCGCACGTGAGGCCCAAGTGGTGCTCCAAAGCCATCTCGGCCGCATATTCGATCTGCGCGGGCGTGCCGCCCATGAGCTGGCACGCGGCAGCGGCAGCCATTGCGCACGCAACGCCTATTTCGCCCTGACAGCCCACCTCGGCTCCCGAGATCGAAGCGTTGGTCTTCACCACGTTGCCGAATACGCCAGCGGTGGCGAGCGCGCGGAGGATACGTATGGGGCGGTAGCTGTTGACGTCCGCCAGATGGTAGAGCACCGCGGGCAGCACGCCGCACGATCCGCAAGTGGGGGCCGTTACGACCGGTCCGCCCGAGGCGTTCTCCTCGGCGGTGGCCAAGGCATAGGCATAGAGTCGCGAGCGGTTGCTTACCGACGGCGCGTACTCTTTGGACTTGACCCAATAGGTGCAGGCCTTGCGTGCGACCTTCAGACCGCCCGGCAGCACGCCGTCGTTGTTGAGCCCGTTGTCGATGGTGTCGCACATGGCGGTCCAGATATTTTCCAGATATTCCCAAATGTCGGATTTGTCGTAATCCTGCACGTACTCCCAGAAACTCTTACCCTCGCGCTCGCACCAGTCGAGGATCTCGGCTATGGTGCCGAGAGGGTATACCGTGTTGTCCGACACGTAAGGCGTTTCGGGGTTGGCGATGGTGCCGCCGCCCACGCTGAATATAGTCCAGCTGTCGATCGTCGCGCCGTCGCGCAAGGCCTCGAACAACATGCCGTTGGTGTGGAAATCGAGCACCACGTCGGGCTTCCACACTATTTCGGTCGGCGCGACCTTCTCCAGCACGTCGGTTATCGCCACGTCGGTGAGGTGGCCTCGGCCCGTGGCGGCGAGGGAGCCGTACAACGTCACGCGGAACGAATCGACGCGATTCCCGCGCGAGAGGAAACTTTCGGCCGCCTTTTTCGGGCCCATGGTGTGGCTGCTCGACGGACCGTTGCCCGTCTTATATAACTCTTTAAGCGATTCCATAACAGATCGGTTGTATGTTTTTATTTTTATTCGGTTATTCGCAAAAAATGACGGCGGTTCGCCGACAGCGGAGGATGCACGAGCCTTCGGGCGAGTTGCAGTCCGCCGCGCGGGGTGGCGGCGAACTGCCGACATCTTACGATGTCGAAGTGTCGCTACAAGGTGTTTTTGCGGATAAACATGTTTACACGTGACGCAAAATCTCTTCCAGTCCCTCGAAGTGGCACTTGTAGTCCTCCAACGAGCGCATTATGACTTCGTAAGCCTCCTGACGTCCGTACGTCGCCACGATCTCGACGGTCTTTTTGCACTCGCCGTCGTCCGAAGCGGGCATATCCTTATAGGTAAGGAAATAGTGCTTCAGTCGGTCGACGACCACGTGCGGCAGCTCCGATATGTCGTCGTAACCGTGGTAGGTGGCGTCGTTGCGCAGCACGGCTATGATCTTGTCGTCGGCCTCGTCGCCGTCCAGCATGCGGAATCCGCCGATGGGCTTCACGCAGGCTATGATGTCGCCGTGCGATATGGTGCGCTCGGTCAGAACGCACACGTCCAGCGGGTCGCCGTCGCCTCGAATGCCCTCGCGGCAGCATTTGTCCATGCAGAAGCGCGCCACCGAGTCGCCGCAGAAGCTCTGCGGTATGAAGCCGTAGAGCGCGGGCACCACGGTGGAGTATTTCTGCGGGCGGTCGATGCGGATGTAACCGCTCACCTTGTCGAGCTCGTATTTAACCGTGTCGGTCGGCACCATCTCGATAAAGGCCGTGACCGCCTCGGGCGCGCTGTCGCCCACCTCCAAGCCGTGCCACGGATGCGATTTGTATCTGAGGCCCATCAGTCGGGCTATCGGATCGTTGATTTTGTTTCCCATTGGTTTTCGGTTCTATTATTTCTCGCAAATATACTTAAAATTCGCGACAGCCCGTTTCTTGCGATCGGGAAAATTATTATCGTCGGCAGGCGTGGCGGCGTTAAATCTTTCGCGGAATTGCATATTTCGGGGAATTTTTATAATTTTGTGCCATGCCGTATCTCTGTCGGGAGATATCTAATGATTTTAATGGTTTGCGCATCGGCATTAACTGTTTGAAATTCTTTGGGAACCTCTGCCGTGACGATATACGTGCGACGACAGGGGGAGCAGAGAGAGTGTCATGATGTCTCGCGGATACAACATTTGCCCCTCTCGTTCGGTGATGATCGACAATACCGCCGACATACTTCAATATTTCGACCGTACGATCGACGAATATTCCAACGAGAATACGCGTCGGCTGTACAGGAAATTCTATAATCGGTTCGAAGAGTTTCTCCACGGACGGAGAGTCACTTTCGCGGAGCTTACGCCCGTGCTCGTGGCCGATTTCAGAGAGTTCCTCCAACGCCCGGGCGGCGGGCTCGCGCCGCGCGCTGCGGCGAACGCTTACAACGACAAGCTGGTGACCTATTTCCAGACCTTGTCCAACAAGGCTTTTCGGGCGGGGGCTGAGGATTGCGGAGCTTTCGCCGACGTGAGTTCCTACCGCCCCGCGAGGGCGCGCCGAGCAGCGCGGCCGACGCGTAAGACGGTCGGGATCCGCCATCCGTTCAGGATGATGAAGGCCGTCGTCGCCGCCGATCTTGGAAAGTCGACCCTGCTGTCGCGCGCTCGTGACATGTTCGTGTTGTCGGTATTGTGCGGCGGAGTCGGCTTCGACGATCTCAAATCGTTGCGCAAAAGTCGTATTCGCGGCGGTTATATCTTTTTTTGCGACGAGGCGGGTGTTCCCCTCACCTCGGCCGTTACCCGGATCCTCGGGAAATACGATTCCGCGGAGTCGGAGTTTTGCTTTCCCGACATGCTGGATATGGATACCGACACTTACGTGCGGTGCGTTGATGCGATTCTGTGCGATCTGGGATTCGGAACCGTCGTCGGACGCGATATCTCGTCGGAGATATGGATGGCTTGCGCGGGTGAGCGCAAATACGACGAGAGCGTGATCGCGCGGGCGACGCGCGCCTGTTCCGATTCGTGCGACGCCGCGACGTCGCGGGGGAGTGTCGTGCGGGCGTTGAGGGATATTTCGGACTCTATCGACGATTGCGGCAGATATTGGTTCGCGATTCAGGTATTCCGACGACATAAGTGCGACTCGGTCGCGGCGACGCTGACATCGGGCGGGGCGGGCGATACGGAGACGTATGTGCCGATGGAGACCATAGCCGTCAGGAACGGCAAGAAATTGGGTAAAAAGACGGTCGAGCGCATAAAGGGAATAATGTTCGTGAGGACCACTCCCGACGAGATAGCGCGCGTGGCATCCAAGATACGTGGCGCGGGACGCGTGTTCCGTTTTCCCGGGGCGGCGCGGGCGCAATACGCCAAGATCGGCGAGCGCGAGATGCACGACTTCAGGATGCTGTTTGCGGGAATCGACAACGGCGTGGAGGTCGAGGAGCTCGATCGCGGCGGATGGGAGAAGGGCCGCAAGGTCCGCATAACGGGCGGAATCTGCAAGGGCTACTGCGGCACGATTCTCGATCTGAGCGGCAACGGCCGCGTGATACGTATCCGACTCACGGGCGCCGACGGCGCGGGATTCGGCAACGCGTTGAACTTCAATTTCAGAGTCGACATTCCCGACTACTGGATCGCCGCGGAGGATTAGGTGCGGGCTTTTCCGATTTTATTCAGCGTCAAGAGCCGTGATCGACCTCGGGATTAAACAGATTGTTTTCCATGTTGAGTAATTTGCTTTCCACACAAGATAGGACGAAACGAGCAGTCCAGAATATAGGAATATCGTTGTTTATCAAAGGCGGTTCGATATTGATATCGTTTTTGTTGATTCCGCTTACGTTGGACTATCTCAACCCGTATGAATACGGGATATGGCTTACACTGAACTCCGTGTTGTCGTGGGTATATCTGTTCGACATCGGATTGGGAAACGGATTGAGGAATCGATTGGCCGAAGCGTTGGCGAAAGGAGATAACGCGTTGGGCAAAATATATGTCAGCACGACATATTTTTGCATGACAGTTATAATCTCCATTATATATTTACTGTTCCTTGTCGCGCAGAATTGGCTCGATTGGTATGAAATACTCAACGTGGAGGCCGATAAGGTCGAACGGCTCAATTTTCTGGTGACGGTATTGTTCGGCTTTTTTTGTTTGAGCTTCGTGTTCCGGCTGCTCGGCAATGTATTCATGGCGAAACAACTCTCTGCCGCCAACGACGCTGTGGCATTCGCGGGCAACTTGCTTTCGTTGCTCGTTATATGTGCGTGCACCAAGTTGTTTCCCTCATCTCTTATGTTGGTGGGATGCGTTTTGGCCGGTTCTCCGTTGATAGTGTTCATCATCGCAACGCCTTTCGCATATTCCGTATATAAATCCATCGCGCCGAGCTTCGGATATGTCAGATTCGATTATTTCCGTCCGCTGCTTTCTTTGGGGGTGAAATTCATGATTATTCAGGTCGCCGTTCTGGTCCTTTATATGAGCTCCAACCTGATTATATCGCATCTGTTCGGTCCGCAGGAGGTTACGCCCTACAATATCGCATTCAAACTGTTTTCCGCGGTTTCGATGGGGTTCACTATTATCATAACCCCTTTTTGGTCGGCGATAACCGATGCTTATACCAAACGCGAATATTCTTGGATCGAAAAGACCGTGAGACGTATATGCCTCATTTGGTTATTGCTGTTTGCCGGTACGTGCGTCCTTTTGGTATTGTCGCCTTGGGTTTACCGCGTGTGGATCGGCGATAAAGTGGAGATCCCGTTCGCCTTGTCGGCGTTGTGCGCGTTGTATGCGAGTTTAATCAATTGGAATAACATATGGGCATACACCATCAACGGAACGGGCAAATTATTCGTTTCGCTGATTTTATCCGTGGTTCAGGCGATCGTGTATATTCCTCTTGCCATAATATTGGGTAAATATATAGGCGTGACAGGCATAGTCGTCAGCCTGTGTATTTCCATGTTCATAAGCTCTGTGGTAGCTCCCGTTCAAACTCGCAAACTCTTGATCGGGTCGGCGAAGGGGATTTGGAACAAATAGCAGGAAATGATGAAGACGAGATTGGCGTGGGGCGATCAATTGAAATGTTTCGCCATGTTTTTGGTGTTGTGGGGCCATGCCATACAGCATTTGTCGCCGGCAGCGTATAGCGAAAATCCGATGTACATATTCATCTATTCGTTCCATATGCCTTTGTTTATGATGGTTTCGGGATTTTTCGCCGGTTCGGTTATCGATAGAGAATGGCGCGACACGTTCGGAAAGAAATTCGTCCAGTTGATATTGCCAACGATAATACCATTCGTAATATTCTGTTTTTTAATAAAATATAGGGGGGGGGGATTTGTTCGGATTCCATTTTGACAGTTACATGCGGCTTTTTCTCGCAAGTCTGTGGTTCTTGAAATCCTCATTCGTGTGCATATTGATTTATGGCGGAGTCGCAGCGATGAAAAGGTGGTATTTCGCGATGTTGACGACATCTTTGATTATTTGTATTCTGATACCTTCGTCGTTTCTGAACTTGAATGTCATGTATCCGAGTTTTATTGTCGGAACGTTAATTTCGAATGAGTTCGAGTTTTTCAAAAGGCGCATCGATACGGTTCTGGTCGCATCGTGGATATCGTTTTTGATTTTAGTGATCGCGAAACCTCGGATAGCCGATGACATAGTGCCCATTTCGATGTGTGATCCGTTGAACAATAACGCAATCGATGTCGTGCTGCATTTTTCGGGCATATTTTGGAATATGATGACGGGAATTGCTGGAGCCGTGGCGGTTATGGCGACTTTTGTCAAGGCTGAAAACAGATTGTCGTCGTCAGGCAGGTTCGGACGCATTCTTTCGGAATACGGCAAGACGACATTGGGCGTTTATATAATTCAGACTTTTTTACTCGAGATATTGTTGCGCGAGAGCGTGAATTTCGATATGGTCGACAACCGTCTGTTCACATTCGTTTTAGCTCCGGCTATATCGCTGGCAGTGTTCGTCGTATGCGTGTGGATAGCAAACCTCGTGCGTCTTAATCGATTTACGGCGTTGATATTTCTCGGCGAAAAAAAGAAATAATCTAAATTATCGATAATGAAAATACTTTATGACCACCAGATTTTCGGTTCGCAAAAATTCGGTGGAATTTCAAGATACTTTGTCGAACTCATGTCTCGGCTCCCCGCCGATATCGGTTTCAGCAACTCGATTACCGTTACCGACAATGTTTATATAAAGTCGGCGGGGAAAAGCGTGTCGAAAGGAATTGCTTTACCCGAGTTCAGAGGAAAAGGCCGAATCGTTAATCCGTTGAACAAATTGGTGTCGCAGTATTGTCTGTCCAAGGGGAAGTACGATCTTTTTCATCCCACGTATTACAATCCTTATTTCTTGAAGAATCTTCGTAGACCCTACGTTATTACGGTGTACGATATGATTCACGAGAAATTCAGCGATATGTTCAGGCCGAACGATCCGACAGCCGATTTCAAAAGAGAGACCATAATGAAAGCCGATAAGGTGATAGCTATCAGCCGCCATACGAAAAAGGACCTGATGGAGCTATACGGTTTGCCCGATGAAAAGATCGTAGTGATTCATTTGGGGCACAGCGTCGTCAACGACGAAACCGCTTCGGTCGACGGTCTTCCCGAAAAGTTCATTCTGTTCGTAGGACAGAGAGGCGGGTATAAGAACTTCAAGCGTTTCTTGACGGCATTTTCGGTTGTGAACGGCAAGTATCCCGAGATAAAATTGGTTTGTACAGGCGCGGGTTTTAAGGCCGACGAGCAAGATTTGATCCGCTCGCTCGGAGTTGAAAAATCGGTGTCGCGATATTTCGTGACCGATACTCAACTCACTTATTTATATCAGCAAGCGATGTGTTTCGTCTATCCGTCGTTATACGAGGGGTTCGGAATTCCGATACTCGAAGCGTTTGCGGCGGGATGTCCTTTGGTCTTGAGCGACACGAGTTGTTTCCCCGAAATAGCCCGTGAAGGCGGTTTGTATTTCGATCCGTACGAAGTAGACAGCATGGCCGATTCCTTGACGAAGATTATCGAAGACTCCGATCTGAGAAAAGAGATGGTGGCCAGAGGCGCCGAAGTTTTGAAGAATTATTCTTGGGACAGAATGGCTGTTGAAACTGCCGACGTATATAAAAGCATCATTTAGTTTATGGATAAATTCTTAATAACCGGATGCTCGGGATTTGTGGGCCGACATTTTTTGGATTATCTGGAGGATAACCGCATTAAATGCGAAATTTTGGGAATAGATCTGGATCCGATGGTTCCGCACCGAAATTTTCGTTATGTCAATATGAGGTCGGAGTGCGTCGACCTGCTGGATCAAAATGATATCGAACGTATAATCTTCGATTTTCAGCCTCGTTATATTCTCCATCTCGCATCGTTCAGCAGCGTTGCTTTCAGCTGGAAAAACCCTACTATCAGCTTTAAGAACAATGTCAATATTTTCCTTAATCTTCTGGAGGTTATTCGAAAATACGGATTGAACACGAGGATATTGTCTATCGGATCGTCGGAGGAGTACGGCAATGTCGCGCCCGAAGAGACTCCGTTGACGGAAATGTCGCCGCTGCGTCCGCTTTCTCCTTATGCGGTCGCGCGCGTAGCGCAAGAGATGCTTTCGAAATTGTATGCCGATTCGTTCGGGATCGATATCGTAATTACGCGTTCGTTCAATCACATCGGACCCGGGCAAAGAGACGTGTTCGTCGTCGCTTCATTTATTCGAAGGATATTGGAGGCCAAACTGTCGGGTGAGGGCATGATGACGATGAAAACAGGCGATTTGCAGATCGTGAGGGATTTTCTTGACGTGAGGGATGTCGTTAAGGCCTATTATCTGCTGCTTAAGAAGGGACACAAGGGAGAGGTGTATAATATCTGTTCGGGAATACCGACGCAGCTTTCCGAGATTATCGATATGACGGCTAAAATAGTCGATCTGAAGGTAGATACCGTCGTCGCGCCCGAATTTGTCCGCCCCAATGACAATCCTTACATACTCGGCGATAATTCCAAGTTGAAAAGAGATACGGGATGGGAAAAATCTTTCGCGCTTGAAACCAGTATTCGCGACATTATCGACTATTGGAAAAACGTATTGACGGAAAACAATGGATAAAACGCAATTAAAGATTTCCGTTGTGACGGTGTGTTACAACGCGGCCGACTGTATCGAGGAGACGATGTTGTCGGTGCTCGACCAAACCTATCCGAATATCGAGTATATCGTGATCGACGGCGGCTCGAGCGACGGGACGGCAGATGTCATCCGCAAATACGCCGATCGTCTGGCTTACTGGGTAAGCGAGCCCGATAAGGGTATTTACGACGCGATGAACAAAGGTATCGTCGCGGCGACGGGCGACTATATCAATTTCATGAATGCGGGGGATAGGTATATAGATAGCTATACTATTGAAAAGATATTGACATATCATAAGACTGAAAGTATATTGTATGGGAATATAATCAGATGCTTTTCCAATCGTAAAGAGGTCGAATGCGGCATAACGAAACCGGTACCTACTATTATCGATTTTATAGGAAATACAATTCATCATCAGGCTGCATTTATCAAACGATCTTTATTCGCTAAATATGGATATTATTCTTTAGATTATAAGCTAATTTCAGACTGGAAATTTTTTTTGGATTCAGTGGCCTTACATCATGAATCAATATTATATGTGAATCAGAATGTGGCATATTTCCAAATGGATGGAATAAGTTCCAACCATAAAGATTTATATTTAGCTGAAAGTGATGCTTATCTAAATCTATTATTAGGAAATGAAATCTATAACAACTTAAAAGAGTTAAAATTATATCGAAGTTGTAGGTTGTCTGCTATTCCGTTGAAATTAAAAAAAATATTTTTAGCCTCGGCTGCGTATAAGGGTATTCGAAATACGACTTTTATTGCCGGCTTGAAAAATTTCATAAAAAATAACCATTGTCAATAATAGTAAATGGTTTATTTTCTTAACCTTATTTATTCAGTTGTCGACTCTTACCT
Source organism: uncultured Alistipes sp. (assembly GCA_910587675.1). GTDB lineage: Bacteria > Bacteroidota > Bacteroidia > Bacteroidales > Rikenellaceae > Alistipes. The sequence continues at coordinate 133,981 of CAJUMU010000002.1, forward strand.
GATTGGTAAATTTACATACCGAGCACATTTGTCTGGTAGCGCTTTCGGTTTATTGTTGTTGCCAATATTTATAGTTTGGATTCTGATTTGCGGCGGTCAGGATAATGTAGGTACGGACTATCCGGCATATATCCGATTATTTAACGGTGAATCTTTGGATCGTTACGAACCCGGGTTCGTGTTCATAGTCAACGCATGCTTGTCGTTTGGAATTAAAGGGCAAGCTATATATTTTGTGTTTTATGCCATAGGGTTCTTTTTTTTAGGACTTGTATTGAGACGAATAGATATAAAATATGTCTTTATTTTCATATTGTTATACATATCGGTCTCGGGGTTGTTCAACAACCAGTTGAATATATTAAGACAAGTCATCACAACATATATCGGTTCTTACGGCGTTCTGTTGATGCTCGATAATAAGAAATTCAGGGGCAGTATAATTATTTTGCTGGCGAGTTCCATTCATTTTTGCGGATTGCTTTTTTTCTTGTTTTTTCTGAACCGTATAGTCGCGGCTTTAAATAAGCGTAGGATGATTTTATGCGTGCTGTGCGCTCTTATCCTCAGCTTTGTCTTCACATCCGAAATGTTGAACCACTTGGATTTCCTGATTCCGAATATTTACATCAAATTTCTTAATTCGGGCGCTATCGAAAGCCGAAGTTTTATTCTCAAAATAACCAAATATTTATTCGTGCCGTTATATTTGGCTGCATTGTTTAAATATGATAAGGATTTGGTTTTGTCGTCTACCGAGCAAAAGCTTTTTAAATGGGGAATTGTTTCGTTGTGTTTAAGGCTCTCGTTATTGAATATGACCATAATTTCCAGAGCGTCGGATGTGTTCCTCATCGTATCGTTATACCCTTTGTTGTATTACTTCAGGTATCTGTATTTGAAGCATAAGCGTCGATGGGGCTTGGCCGTGTGTTATGTCGTGGGATTGTATTTTGCGAAAGTGCTACTGTTTCCGAGCGCCGAATACAGTTATCAGTCTATATATGGTAATTTCATTTAACTTAATCTATATGCTATGATTCCCAAGATAGTCCATTACTGCTGGTTGAGCGGCGATCCTGTTCCCGATAATCTTTCGAAATGTATGGAATCATGGAAGCGTATGCTCCCCGACTATGAGTTTATGCTCTGGGATAAATCGCGATTCGACATAAACTCCGTCGCATGGGTTAAAGAGGCCTATGAAAATAAGAAGTATGCTTTCGCGGCCGACTACATCCGATTATATGCCGTCTATAATTACGGCGGTATCTATTTGGATATGGATGTCGAGGTTCGAAAAAGTTTTAATCCGCTTCTTAACAATGGATATATACTCGGATATGAAAAAGAAAATTGTATAGAAGCCGGAATTTTTGGTGCGGAACAGGGTGCCGATTGGTTAAAACCGTGTTTGGAATATTATGTAGGAAGGCACTTTATTAAGAGCAACGGGGAGTTCGATACGTTGCCGTTGCCTCGTATAATGTTTGCCGTAATGCAACCCTATCTACCTTCGTTAAACATATTCCCAAATGAATATTTGACAGCCAAGTCATTTGAAACAGGAATAGTACATTGTACCGATAAAACGTATACGATACACCATTTTGCGGGTTCATGGTTCGGCAAAAAACAGAAATTGTATAGATCGGTGGAAAAGATCCTCGGAAAAAATATCACACAAATAATATCAAAGGCATGGAAAAAAATAAGATGAAAGTCGAAGTTTTGATTGCTTGTATGTATCAAACTGATTTTTCAATCATCGAAAAGACTAATATACAAAGTGATGTGTTGATTATCAATCAATGCGATACCGATAAGGAAGAATCATGCAATTTTCTCAATCGGAAGGGAGTGGAATGCAATGCACGCATTATACATACTACGGAAAGAGGCGTGTCTCGAAGCCGTAATATGGCGATTGAAAATGCAATCGGAGATATTTGTCTTATATGTGATGATGATGAACGTTTGGAAGACGATTATGCCGACAAGTTGATATATTGGTTTGATAAATTCTCGGAATCATCGGTAATTGCAAGTCGATTTGTTATTCCCGATAATTATTATGTGAAAAAAGTGTTTTGGGATAATCCTCTCGTAATTAATTATAAGAATGCGTTGAAAATAAGCAGCTGGCAGATTGCTTTTAAACGGAATCATATTTTGGACAACAATATTCGGTTTGATCCCGAAATTGGTTCGGGGGTAACGAATGCCGGTGGAGAGGAGAAGATATTTCTTCATGACTGTCTCTCGAAAGGGTTGAAAGTATATTATCAACCCGATATAATAGGGCATATATCTTTCAATGATTCGCAATGGGTAAATCATCTGTTTACCAAAGAATATTTTATTGATTGGGGGTATTATGCTCGGCGTTTGAAAGGCGGAAGGTTTATGGCAGTTTTATTGAGCGCCGCTTTTGCCGTAAAAAAACGGAAGGAGTACGGCGGAACGTGCTCTTTGTGGGGGGCGTGGATAAATATGCTGAAGGGGATCTTTATAAAAAAATAAAATATGAATAAGATCGAGAGCGCAGTATATGGTTTGGTGCGAAAAAATCCTGCGGTAAAACAGTTCGTGCGCAATTGTTATCAATCTGTTTTCGACCTTCTTCCTAAAGGGAAAGAGTATTTCAGGGCTTTACCTGATATAAAGGAGGGATTTTTTTTCGGATTTCATGATGTTACGCCTTGGAGTGGCGATGAAACCAAGTTATTGGCTTGCCATAACGAGTTTGACCTGAGAATGCCGAATCGGGATGAAGGACTCCATGTCGGATACTTCGATTTTAATGAAGGGAAAATGGGTGAATACCATAAATTGGATCGATCTTATGCATGGAATTATCATAAGGGTTGCAGACTTCAATGGGTTGATAACAATAGTTTGATATTCAACACTTCACAGGATGGTCGCGTATGCTCTAAGATAATTGATCTTTCGACAGGGAGTCGATCAGCAGTACCTTATTGTATTGATGCCGTATATTGTGATGGAGATGCGAAACTGGCTACATCGTTCAGTTACGAGCGATTAGAAAGATGTATGCCTGGGTACGGATACCCATATGAAGATAACGGAATGACGGATATTGATGCTCCTAAAGATACGGGGTTGTTTCTTATAGATTTATGTACTATGGAAAGAACGCTTGCGGTTTCTTTGAAAGATCTTGCGGAATGTTCTGCGCAATCCGTGAACGACGGCTTTATACACTTTGTTACGCATTCCGAATTTTCTAAAAATGGCAGGTATATTTCGTTTTTATACCGCCGAGTTCCTCGTAATGGTAATTATATGAAACGTTGGACAAGAATAATGGTGTTGGACCGTATGACGAATGAACTGATTACTCTACCGTCACAAGAATCCGGTTCGCATTATGTATGGAATAATGCTGATCAGTTGTTGGCCTCCTGCATAATCGACGGCAAGAGTTGTCATGTGTTATTTGATATGGATAATATTGATAATTATAAGATTATCGCATCCGATGTTTTGAATTCCGACGGGCATCAATCATTTGTTTCCGATACGCTATTTGTAACCGATACCTATCCAGACAGACGACGCATGTCATGTTTATACAGTGCCGACATTACGAGTGGAAATACAGAACTCATTGCAAAAATATACTCCCCAAAGAGATTTCAAACTAAAGATTTCAAATGTCATATAGCTTGTGATTTACATCCCAGAATCTCTCCAAGCGGCAGATTCGTCTCTTTTGATTCGCCTTCCACCGGCAAGAGAGGTATTTATGTAATGAAAATATAAGATTTCAGATAGTTTTTTTGTTAAACTTTTTGAGATTAAACAAGTTGCCGATGTGGTTTGCGGAATGACGATTCCGGTTGGCGTTGTTTCTTGAGAATTTAACGATATAATTTCCACATTATGAATATAGCGATAGTGGGCACAGGCTACGTAGGGCTTGTGTCGGGTGCTTGTTTCTCTGAAATGGGCATCGATGTGACGTGCGTCGATATCGATACCGACAAGATCGATCGTCTTCGGCGCGGCGAAATTCCTATTTACGAACCTGGGCTCGACGAACTTGTCAACCGCAATGTCGAGGCGGGACGGTTGCATTTCACGACCGATCTGACCGAATGCCTCGACAATGTCGAGGTCGTTTTCTCGGCAGTCGGAACGCCGCCCGACGAGGACGGTTCGGCCGATTTGAAATATGTGCTCGAAGTGGCGCGTACGTTCGGCCGAAACATCAAGAAATATACGATCCTCGTTACCAAATCGACCGTGCCGGTCGGAACGGCGCGAAAAGTTAAGGCTGCGATACGCGAGGAGCTCGACAAACGAGGCGAGGATATCGATTTCGAGGTCGCTTCCAACCCCGAATTCTTGAAAGAGGGGGCGGCCATCAAGGATTTCATGTCGCCCGACCGCGTGGTGGTGGGAGTGGAGAGCGAACGCGCCCAAAAGGTTATCGCGAAACTCTACCGACCGTTCCTGACCAACAATTTCCGTGTCTATTTCATGGATATCCCGTCGGCCGAGATGACCAAGTATGCCGCCAACGCCATGCTCGCCACACGTATATCGTTTATGAACGATATCGCCAATCTGTGCGATCTGGTGGGTGCCAATGTCAATATGGTGCGCAAGGGCATCGGCACCGATGCCCGTATCGGCAATAAGTTCTTGTATTCGGGCTGCGGTTACGGCGGTTCGTGTTTCCCTAAAGATGTCAAAGCCCTTGCGCACACGGGACGCGAGTACGGCTATGCGATGGGGGTCATCGAAGCCGTTGAGGCTACCAACGAACGTCAGAAATCGATCGTTTACGATAAGTTGCGCCGACAGCTGGGCGACCTGCGAGGCAAGACCGTAACGCTTTGGGGATTGGCTTTCAAACCCGAAACCGATGACATGCGCGAGGCGCCTGCGCTCGTTGTGATCGATAAGCTGCTCGCCGACGGAGCGACGGTGAAGGTTTACGATCCCGTGGCGATGAACGAGTGCAAACGTCGTATAGGCGATAGCGTGGTTTATTGCAAGGATATGTACGACGCCGTAATCGACAGCGACGCCGTGGCGCTCGTCACGGAGTGGAAGCAGTTCCGCATGCCGTCGTGGTCGGCAATGAAAAAGCTGATGAAATCGCCCGTCATCGTCGACGGCCGCAACATCTATGATCGTCACGAACTCGAGGACGAGGGATTCGTATATACCGCCATCGGTCAATAAACATCATTAAACATTCTGATTCATGAAAGATTACGGATTGGTGTCCATCATCACTCCTTCTTACAACTGTGCCCGTTTCATAGGCTCGACCATCGAATCGATACAAGCTCAAACCTATCGTAACTGGGAGTTGCTCGTTACCGATGACTGCTCCGACGACCGATCCGTCGAGGTGGTGAAGAGATATGCCGCCGCCGATCCGCGGATACGTCTGTTTTCGCTCCCCGTCAATTCGGGAGCGGGCGTGGCGCGGAACAATTCCATCGAGAAGGCGCAGGGGCGTTTCATCGCTTTCTGCGACAGCGACGATCGGTGGTATCCCGAAAAACTCGAGAAGCAGCTCGCTTTCATGCGTGAAAAAGATTGCGGTCTCTCTTATACGTCGTACGATGTGTGCGACGAGGACGGGGTGACGGTGGGACGCGTCAAATGCCGAGAGGAGTTGAATTATCGCAACCTGATACGCGATAACGGGATAGGATGTTTGACGGCTATGTACGATGTCGGAAAATGCGGGAAAAAGTATATGCCGACCATTCGGAAACGTCAGGATTGGGGATTATGGCTGAACATCGTGAAACAGATAAAGGTCGCTTACGGAATGCCGCAGTGTCTTGCATTGTACAGGACGAGAAGAAATTCCATATCTTCCAATAAGATATCGATGCTGAAGTATAATTTCGATTTATATCACAGCGTCGAGAAATTTTCGACGTTCAAATCGGCCTCTCTTCTGGCTTTTTACTTTCTCCCGTACTATTTCTACAAAAAGATCAAACAAAAATTCGATTATAAAAAGCAGTAATTGTTATGAAAGTGACGATGATAGGAGCCAGCGGTTTCGTTGGCACGAGACTTCTCGACCTTTTACGCGCGGAACCTCTGAAATACGAGTGCCGAAATATCGATTTGCAACCGAGTCATTTTTTCGATGACGTTACGACCATCGGCGACGTGAGGAATCAGGAGCAGATGGATCGGGAGCTGAAAGGCTCGGATGTCGTCGTATTGCTTGCCGCTCAGCATCGCGACGACGTCACTCCGACTTCGCTTTACTATGATACCAATGTCGGCGGGATGGAGGCGACCCTTCGGGCCATGGAGAAGAACGGCGTAAAACGCATTGTCTTTTTCTCGTCGGTGGCAGTATACGGATTGAACAAGAACAACCCTGACGAGAACCACCCTGCGGATCCGTTCAATCATTACGGTAAATCGAAGTGGCAGGCCGAGCAGGTGCTTCAAAAGTGGTATGAGACCCATCCCGACTGGAATATCGATATCATACGCCCGACCGTCATTTTCGGAGAGCGCAATCGCGGAAATGTTTATAACCTTCTCAAACAAATCGCTTCGGGCAAATTCCTCATGGTGGGTCGAGGCGAAAACAAGAAGTCGATGGCTTACGTGGGAAATATCGTGGCTTTCGTAAAGTATATGATCGACCATGTCGTCGAGGGGTATAATGTATTCAATTATATCGATAAGCCCGACAATAACATGAATCAACTCGTGGCGCATATAAGCAAGGTTCTGAATAAACATATACCGGCGACGCATTTCCCGTATGCTCTCGGAATATTGGGCGGATATTGTTTCGATATTCTTGCCAAGATCACGGGTAAGAAACTGGCCGTAAGCTCGGTGCGCGTGAAGAAATTCTGCGCCACCACCCAATTCGATGCGCGAAAGGCCCACTCGTCGGGTTTCGAGGCTCCCTACACGCTCGACGAGGGACTCGCTCGGACGTTGGAGTTCGAATTTGTCCATCCCCGCGTGGACGATATAACGTTTAAAACCGAATAAAACAGAAAATATGAAGAAAGCACTAATCACAGGCATTACGGGTCAGGACGGCTCGTTTCTGGCAGAATTTTTATTGGATAAGGGTTACGACGTGCACGGCACCATCCGCCGTTCGTCGGTGGATTTCCGCGAGCGTATAGCGCATCTCGAAGGTCGCGAGCATTTCCATCTGCATTACGCCGATCTGGGCGATTCGATGTCGATCATGCAGGTCGTGGCCAAGATCCGTCCCGACGAGATCTACAACCTCGCGGCCCAGAGCCACGTGCAGGTGTCGTTCGACTCGCCCGAATTCACGGCCGACGTGGACGCCACGGGCGTGCTGCGTATCTTGGAGGCCGTGCGTTTGTGCGGTCTGACCGACACGTGCCGCATCTATCAAGCCTCTACTTCGGAGCTTTACGGTAAGGTGGAGGAGGTTCCGCAGAACGAGAAGACTCCGTTCCATCCCTATTCGCCCTATGCCGTGGCGAAGCTGTACGGCTTTTGGATCGTCAAGGAGTACCGCGAGGCTTACGGCATGTATTGCTGCTCGGGCATTCTGTTCAACCACGAGTCGGAGCGTCGCGGCGAGACCTTCGTGACGCGCAAGATCACCCTTGCCGCGGCGCGCATCGCGCAGGGCAAGCAGGACAAGCTCTATCTGGGCAATCTGTCGAGCCTTCGCGACTGGGGCTATGCCAAAGATTACGTCGAGTGCATGTGGCTCATCCTCCAGCAGGATAAGGCCGAGGATTTCGTTATCGCCACGGGCGAGCAGCACTCGGTGCGCGAATTCTGCGAACTGGCTTTCCGCCGCGCGGGCATCGAGCTCAGCTGGGAGGGCAAGGACGAGAACGAAAAGGGTGTCGACGTCAAGACGGGAAAAGTTCTGGTCGAGGTCTCGCCCGACTTCTATCGTCCTACCGATGTGGTGAATCTGTGGGGCGATCCGACCAAGGCCCGCAAAGAGTTGGGTTGGGATCCCGCCCAAAAGACGTCGTTCGAGGAGCTCGTCAATCTGATGGTCGACGCCGATATGGCCAAGGTGGCCGTCGAGCGCGCGGGCGAGCAGGTCAAAACCAACCTCGCCGAATATCTTGAAAAGGGAATCGTGAAATAGTCGCGGCGGTCGTTTTATCCATCTTTGACGGCGACGCACGTGGAGTGCGAAGCCGTCGGGGATGATAATGTCGCGTCGTTTAATGATCCGAAACGCATGCTTTTCTGTTCATGCCTCTCATCCTCGCGGTTGTACGTACGCGCCAATCTGCATACGCCCGCGGGCGAGCGCGAGGTCGTGGTTCTGCCACACATACGGATTATTGCAATCGCTCGATACTTTAATTTTACAAACTCATCAATAAATGTTTCAAGATTCGAAAATATATGTTGCGGGACATCGCGGAATGGTAGGTTCGGCGATAGTGCGCGAGTTGAGGCGTCAGGGGTATATCAATATCCTGACACGCACTCACGGCGAGTTGGATTTGATAAACCAACGGGCGGTCGACGATTTTTTCGCCGCCGAGCGTCCCGAATACGTATTTCTCGCCGCGGCGAAGGTCGGCGGCATCGAAGCCAATTCGTCGGCATTGGCCGACTTCATGTACGACAACATGATGCTCGAGATGAACGTGATCCATGCCGCGTGGCGTAACGGTTGCAAGAAGCTTGAGTTTCTCGGCTCGTCGTGCATCTATCCGCGCATGGCTCCCCAGCCCATGCCCGAGAGTTGCCTGCTCACGTCCGAGCTCGAAAAGACGAACGAGGCTTACGCGCTTGCCAAGATTTCGGGTCTCAAATACTGCGAGTATCTCAACCGTCAGTACGGCACCGATTACATTTCGGTGATGCCTACCAACTTGTACGGTCCGAATGACAACTATCACCCGACGCATTCGCATGTTCTGCCCGCGCTCATCCGCCGTTTCCACGAAGCCAAGGAGTCGGGGGCGCCCGAAGTGGTTTGCTGGGGCGACGGTTCGCCGCTGCGCGAGTTCCTTTACGTGGACGACCTCGCCAATCTGTGCGTATTCCTCATGAATAACTATTCGGGCAACGAGACGGTTAATGCAGGCACGGGCAAGGAGCTTACGATCAAGTCCCTTGCGGAGCTGGTCGCCGCGACGGTCGGTTACGAGGGGCGTATCGTGTGGGACACGACCAAACCCAACGGCACCCCGCGCAAACTGCTCGACGTGAGCAAGGCCACGCGTTTGGGCTGGACCTACCGAACGGAGCTGGAGGCTGGCGTACGCCTCGCATACGAAGATTTCCTCTCCAACCCCATGCGCGCCGAGAGATAATCCGACCGTATCGGGAGTCTGTTGCGCGTCATCGTTTCGGGACAATATCGACTTGTAGATCAGGTCGATATTGTTCCGAATTTTTGTTTGTCGCATGATCGGACACGAACTCTTGCGTTCGCGCTTCGGTAAAAAGAAAACACCCGACTTTACATCGGGTGTAAAATCGGGTGTCGATTGTGTAGAAGATTGATGACCAATCTAATCTTGCGGTGCGTAGGGGACTCGAACCCCTGACCCCGTGCGTGACAGGCACGTATTCTAACCAGCTGAACTAACGCACCGTTTGCTGATTGCGATTGCAAAGGTAGTGCAAAAATCCGAATCCGCAAATAATTTCGGCATTTTTTCGTCGCGGATGCGAAAAAACGTTTCTCCGCGGCGTTTTACCGTCGGCGCTTCTCGTAAAATCTCACGTAATCTATCTCCATCTTCACAGGCAGTTGCGACGGGTCGATCTCGCCGACCCAGCTGCCGCCCAACTGCGCCGACAGAATGACGTAAAACGGATGGTCGGCGAACGGATATTGATCCTCGCGTTCGGGATATAGCCGCGGGTAGGTATACGTATGCCGTCCGTTTATGTAAAACTCTATGCCGTATTGCGTCACTACCGCCGAGTAGACGTTGAAGCCGTTGCTGTCGATCCCTCCCGACGAGCTGTTGCGCACCTCGGGCTCGCGATGTTCGAGCGTGTGGGGCGAGTGCACGGTTTGATAGGCTATCGTGTCGTGGTTCAAATGCTCCATGATGTCGATCTCTCCGCCCGAGGGCCACGGCATGTCGCGGTCGGGCATGAGCCATATCGCGGGCCAGAATCCTTGAGCGCAGTCGAAGCGGGCGCGCACGTCGACGCGTCCGAGGCGTATCGACCGCTTGCCTTTGCTCTGCACTCCGCCCGTCAGGTAGGGGCGTGGGGCGTCTGCTCCGTCGGGGCGGCATACGCCGTAAAGCCGCAACGTTCCGTTTTCGACGCGGCACAACGAGTCCAGAGGCGACATGTGACGCATCCAGTCGGCGTTTCCGACGGGGCATCGGCTCCAAGACGAAGCGTCTATCGTCGGTCCGTCGAACTCGTCGGCCCAAACCAGACGCCAGCCCTTCGAACGCGCTCGGCGGTCGTCGTCGATGTGTAAACTTTTGGTCGTCTGCGCATGTAGCGATACGACCGTCTGCGCGCAGAGGCAGAGCAGCGCCGTCAGGGCGAGGAGATTGTGTTTCATAATGGTCGATGTATGGTTACGTTGCACAAATATACTCCATTTCTTTCGCGAGTCGCCGTCGTCGCGACTAAAATATGGTTTATTTGGTCATTTAATTGGTTTCGGGCGATCCCGCGCGGCTTAAAAAACGCAGGTAAATTTTGGTGAAGAAGATAATTATAGTAACTTTGCCTACACTAATTTTTGGGAAGAAAATAAACGTAAATTAAAATATATTATCATGGAAAATACAAAACTTCAGCAGTTGACCGACAAGCTCTATCAGGAGGGTTTGGAGAAAGGACGCGCCGAGGCCGAGTCGCTCGTTGCCGAGGCTGAAGCCCGCGCCGCCAAGATCGTCGCCGAAGCCGAGGCCCGCGCCGCCAAGATCGCGGCCGATGCCGAGCGCAAGGCCGAGGATGTCGAGAAGAACGCCATGACCGAGATCGCTTTGGCGGGCAAGCAGGCCGTGGCCAAGATCAAATCGGAGATCGAGACCCTGATCGTGGCCAAGGTTACGGCCGAGGGGATCAAGAGCGCCAATCTCGACCCCGCTTTCATAAAGGACATGCTGCTGGCCGTTGCCGCCAATTGGAACAACGGCGCCAAGGCCGATCTCAAGGCGTTGCTGCCCGAGGCCAAGAAGGCCGAGCTGGGCGCCGCGTTCGATTCGGCCGCGAAGGCCCTGCTGGCCGAGGGCGTCGAGGTCGGTTTCTCGAACGACGTCAAGAGCGGCTTCAAGGTGGGCGAGAAGAACGGCGGATACTACATTTCGTTCTCGGACGAGAGCTTCGAAGCTCTGCTCGGCGGATATCTGCGCGAGAAGGCTGCGGAACTCCTTTTTAAGAGCCGATAACCATGTTCGAGAGGAATTATTACTGTTTGGTGGCCGGCCTTAGGGAGTACGCTCTCGATTCGGACACCAAAGGGTTCGATGCCGCCGCCATCGTGGCCGATATCGTCGAGGAGCTTTCGTCGCGCGATGCCGCCGCGGTGCGTCTGCTTTACGGATATTACGATTGCGAGAATATCATAGCTCTGCGCGCGGGACGGTCGGCGTTCAATTCTCTGGGCAATCTGACCCGCGAGGAGCTGGCCGAGGAGCTTTCGTCGCCGCGCCTGCTGCCCGAGGCCGTGAGGAGCGTGATCCGCGCCTATAACGATCCCGAGGGCGAGGACGCCGAGGGGCTCGACATGTCGCGGAGCTTCGAAAACGCTTTGCTGAACGCATATTACGAGGAGTGCGCCCGCTCGAAGAGCGGTTTCCTGCGCGAGTGGTCGGAGTTCGACCGCACGCTGCGCAACGTGACTGCCGCCGCCGTGGCGCGCGCGGGATCGCGTTCCGTGGAGGGCGTTATCGTCGGCGAGGGCGATGCCGCCGACCAGTTGCGCCGTTCGTCGGCGTCGGACTTCGGTCTGCGCGGCGAGCTGCCCTATATCGATGCCGTCATAGCGGCCGTCAACGACGAGCCGAACCTGCTCGAAAAGGAGCGCAAGCTGGATATGATACGTTGGGAGCAGGCGGTGGAGCTGGCCTCGTTCGACTATTTCAACATCGACGCCGTACTGTCATATCTGACGAGGATAAACATCGTGGCGCGCTGGTCGTCGCTCGATCCCAAGCGCGGTCGCGAGATGTTCGAGCGCATCATGGCCGAGTTGGACGGCAAGGATCTGGTAAATAAACAATAAAAATACTATAAATGAAAACTTTAGGACGTGTAAACGGTATCATCTCGAACATCGTGATCGTTAAAGCCGACGGCGCGGTGGGGCAGAACGAGATCTGCTATGTCTATTGCGGTGATACCCGAATGATGGCCGAGGTCATCAAGGTCGTGGGCGACGACGCCTATGTGCAGGTGTACGACAGCACGCGCGGTCTGAAAATCGGCGACAAGGTGGAGTTCATGGGCCACATGCTGGAGGCCACGCTGGCTCCGGGCCTGCTGTCGCGCAATTACGACGGTTTGCAGAACGATCTGGAGAAGATGGACGGACTGTTCATCGCGCGCGGTTCGATTACCGACCCGATCGACTTCGACAAGACTTGGGAGTTCACCCCGCTGGCCGCCGCGGGCGACAAGGTGACGGCCGCATCGTGGCTCGGCAGCGTGAAGGAGCAGTGGGTCGACCACAAGATAATGGTGCCATTCGTCATGCAGGGCGCATATACCGTTAAGAGCGTCGCCGCGGCGGGCGAGTACAAGGTGACCGATACGATCGCCGTCGTGACCGACGCCGACGGCAACGATTACGATATCACGATGGTGCAGAAGTGGCCAGTGAAGCAGGCCGTGCGCTGCTATGCCGAGAAACCGCGCCCCTCGCGCGTGATGGAGACGGGCGTGCGCGCCATCGACACCTTCAACCCTATGGCCGAGGGCGGTACGGGCTTCATCCCGGGACCTTTCGGCGCGGGCAAGACGGTGCTTCAGCACGCCATATCGAAGCAGGCCGACGCCGACGTCATCATCATGGTGGCTTGCGGCGAGCGCGCCAACGAGGTGGTGGAGATCTTCGCCGAGTTCCCCGAGCTGGTCGATTCGCGCACGGGGCATAAGCTGATGGAGCGAACCATCATCATCTGCAACACCTCGAACATGCCCGTGGCGGCTCGCGAGGCCTCGGTTTATACGGGTATGACTATCGGCGAGTACTACCGCGCCATGGGGCTCAAGGTGCTTGTTATGGCCGACTCCACGTCGCGTTGGGCGCAGGCTCTGCGCGAGATGTCGAACCGTCTGGAGGAGCTCCCGGGTCAGGACGCTTTCCCGATGGACTTGTCGGCTATCATCTCCAACTTCTATTCGCGCGCGGGTCTGGTGAAACTCAACAACGGCAAGACGGGATCGGTTACGTTCCTCGGCACGGTGTCGCCCGCGGGCGGTAACCTCAAGGAGCCGGTTACGGAGTCGACCAAGAAGTCGGCGCGTTGCTTCTATGCCCTCTCGCAGGGCCGCGCCGATTCGAAGCGTTACCCCGCGATCGATCCTTTGGATTCGTATTCGAAGTATCTGGAGTATCCCGAGGTCGTGGCGTATCTCGACGAGCATATCGGCAAGAGCTGGGTCGAGATGGTGTACGAGGGCAAGACCATCGTGCAGCGAGGCAAGGAGGCCAACGACCAGATCAACATCTTGGGCGACGACGGCGTGCCCGTCGACTACCACGAGCGTTTCTGGAAGAGCGAGCTTATCGACTATGTGATTTTGCAGCAGGACGCTTTCGACGACATCGACGCCAACTGTCCGATCGAGCGCCAGAAGATGATGTACGAAACGGTGCTCGGCATCTGCCGCCGCTCTTTCGACTTTCAGGATTTCGAGGAGTGCTCGCGATTCTTCAAGAGTCTTATAAACCTTTTCCGCCAGATGAACTATTCGGAGTGGCAGAGCGAGAAGTTCCTCGACTACAAGCGTCGGATCGAGGAGCAGGTGAACGAACAACTTTCAAAATAAGGGGCAGCTATGACAACACGAGCATTTCAGAAAGTATATACCAAGATAGACAACATAACCAAGGCCACCATCACCCTGCGCGCTTCGGGCGTGGGCAACGACGAGCTGGCCACCGTGGGCGGCAAGCTGGCTCAGGTGGTGAAGATCATGGGCGACAACGTCACCTTGCAGGTCTTCGCGGGCACCGAGGGTTTGGCGACCGATTCCGAGGTGGTATTCCACGGCGAACCTCCCAAGCTGCGCGTGTCGGACAATCTGGCGGGCCGCTTCTTCAACGCTTACGGCGAACCGCTGGAGGGCGGCGAGCCTATCGAGGGCGAGGAGCGCGAGATCGGAGGACCGACGGTGAATCCTTTCCGCCGCAAGCAGCCTTCGGAGCTTATCGCGACGGGTATCGCGGGCATCGACCTCAATAACACCATCGTGTCGGGCCAGAAGATTCCCTTCTTCGCCGATCCCGACCAGCCCTACAACGCCGTGATGGCCAACGTGGCCCTGCGCGCCAAGGCCGACAAGATCATATTGGGCGGCATGGGTCTGTCGAACGACGACTTCCTCTATTTCAAGCAGGTGTTCGAGAACGCGGGCGCTTTGGACCGCATCGTGTCGTTCGTCAACACCACCGAGAATCCTCCCGTCGAGCGACTGCTGGTGCCCGACATGGCGCTTACCGCGGCCGAGTACTTCGCCGCCGACAAGGGCGAGAAGGTGCTAGTGCTACTTACCGATATGACGCTCTATGCCGATGCGTTGGCCATCGTGTCGAACCGTATGGATCAGATCCCGTCGAAGGATTCGATGCCCGGTTCGCTCTACTCCGATCTGGCGAAGATTTACGAAAAGGCGGTGCAGCTTCCCAACGGCGGCTCGATTACCATCATCGCCGTGACGACACTTTCGGGCGGCGACATCACGCACGCCATCCCCGACAACACGGGTTACATCACCGAGGGACAGCTCTTTCTGCGCAACGACTCCGATACGGGCAAGGTCATCGTCGACCCGTTCCGTTCGCTGTCGCGTCTGAAGCAGCTCGTGATCGGCAAGAAGACCCGCGAGGATCATCCTCAGGTGATGAACGCCTGCGTGCGTCTCTATGCCGACGCCGCCAATGCCAAGACCAAGCTGGAGAACGGTTTCGACCTCTCGGATTACGACGAGCGCGCGTTGAAGTTCGCGCACGACTATTCGGAGAAGCTGCTCGCCATCGACGTGAACATCGATATCGATACCATGCTCGATACGGCGTGGACGCTCTTCGCCGAGTACTTCACCAAAGAGGAGGTGGCCATCAAGGCCGAGCTTATCGCTAAGTATTGGAAAGAATAACGCAATATGGCAATCAAGTTTCAATATAACAAAACTTCGCTGGGCGAACTCGGCAAGCAGCTCAAGATGCGTCAGACGGCATTGCCTACCATCAAGAGCAAGGAGTCGGCGTTGCGTTCCGAGGTGAAGAAGGCCAAGGACACGGCTCGCGACTACCGCCGTCGTCTCGACGCTCTGGCGTCGGAGTACGACTACATGGCGGCGTTGTGGGGCGAGTTCGATCCCACGCTGCTGAGCGTGGCCGATGTCGAGCTCGACACGCAGAAGATCGCGGGCGTACGCACGCCGGTGCTGCGGGACGTGAGCTTCGACGAGAAAGCTTACGATTTCTTCTCCTCGCCCGCGTGGTATGCCGACGGCATCGACCTGCTGAAACGCATGGCACGTTTGGGCATCGAGTACGAGGTTTACAACCGCAAGATGGAGTTGCTGGATTACGCGCGTCGCAAGACTACGCAGAAGGTGAACTTGTACGAGAAGGTGCAGATCCCCGGGTACGAGGATGCCATACGCAAGATCAAACGATTCATGGAGGATGAGGAGAACCTCTCGAAATCGGCACAGAAGATTGTCAAAACACGTCAACAACAGGCTGCGGAGGGGTCTATGCTATGATAGTTAAAATGTCGCGTTACGACTTTGTGCTGTTTGCGGCGCAGAGCGATGATTTTATAGCCCGCTTGCGCGAACTGGGCCTCGTGGATATCACCACGACGGGTTGGGAACCCGCCGAGCAGGACCGCCAGCTGCTGACCGATATCGACCATTACCGCAAGGCCGTCGACTATCTGCGTTCGTTCGCCGAGTCGGAATCTATGGACGCCTCGGCGAAGCCTTACGCTTCGGGCGAGGAGGCCTATGAGGCCTATGCCGAGGCGCAGCAGCGTCGGGCATGGCTCTCGGGCGAGGCGGCGCGTCTGGAGAAGCTCTCGGACGAGTTGCGTCCGTGGGGCGAGTTTTCGGCCGACGCCCATTCGTCGCTGGCGAGCGGAGGCGTTGTGTTGCGTTACTTCGTGGCGCAGACCTCCACTTTCGAGGCCTCGGAGAGCGAGTGGCGCGAGCGATACACCATCGAGGAGATCGCCCGTACGGCATCGTCGGTATACTTCGTGGTCGTCGCCGCGACCGACGAGGATGTGACGGTCGACGCGCAGGAGATCAAGACTCCTAACAGGGATTACCGCGCCGTGGCGGCCGAAGCGGCCGAGGATCGCGCGCAGCTTGCGGCGTTGGACGCCGAGTTTTCGCGTTGCGCCGCGAGCGTCGGGGCCATCGAGGCCGAGGCTGCCGTTCTCGCGCATCGTTTGCAGAACGTGAAGATACGCGGCACGGCGACCGAGGCGGCCGATGGCGCGCTGACCGTTATGGAGGGCTGGGCCGAGAAGGATATGTCGGCCGAGGTCGACGCGCTTCTGGAGGAGTATCCCAACGTGGTGTATCTCAAGAGCGACCCCACGCCCGAGGACAACACCCCCGTGAAGCTGAAGAACAACCGCTTCGCCCGTCTGTTCGAGTTGGTGGGCAGCCTCTATGCGTTGCCGAAGTACGGCACGTTGGATCTCACGCCGTTCTTCGCTCCGTTCTATATGTTGTTCTTCGCCATCTGTCTGAACGATGCGGGTTACGGACTCATTCTGTTGCTGGCGGGACTGTTTTTGGTGAAAAAGGGCGGCGCGGCGTTGAGGCGCGCGGGCTGGCTCACGGTGGTATGCGGCGGCGCGACGGTGCTGTTCGGATTCTACACGGGCTCGTTCTTCGGATTGAGCATCCCCGAGATGCTGGGTTATCCCGACATAGCGCACTCGCCGTTCCTCGATTTCCAGCAGAAGTTCTTCTCTTACGCGCTGGCTCTGGGAGTGTTCCAGATCCTGCTCGGAATGTTCATAAACATCTGCATGACCACCCATGTGTTCGGTTTCCGCTACGCGCTCGGGTCGTTGGGCTGGTTCCTGCTCATTCTGTCGTGCTGCCTCGCTTCGGGGTTGCAGATGCTCAACGAGGCGTGGACGATTCCCTTCTTCACGATGGGTTCTCCCGCGTTCCTCGCTGTGGCGGGAGTCGCGCTGGTGTTGATGCTCTTCTTCAACTCCCCCGGCAAGAACATATTCCTGAATTTCGGTTCGGGTTTGTGGAACACCTATAATAATATTACGGGTCTGTTGAGCGACGTGCTGTCGTACATCCGTCTGTTCGCCATCGGACTCTCGGGCGGCGTGTTGGCTCTGGTGTTCAACAGCCTCGCGCTGGGCATCACGGGACTCGACGGCGATCTGTCGGCCTCGCCTTGGTGGGCCGTGGCGTTGCAGATCGCGGGAGCCTCGATCATCCTGCTCATAGGACACGGCATCAACCTGTTCATGTCCACCATCTCGTCGCTGGTGCATCCCATGCGTCTCACCTTCGTGGAGTTCTACAAGAATGCGGGCTTCGAGATGACCACGCGCGCGTTCCAACCCCTTACGGAGCCTAAAACGAATAACGAAAATTAAAATTCAATAACACAAAAAACGATTATGGAAAATTCAACAGCATTGATTTTGGCCTATGTGGGCGTTGCCCTCATGGTAGGCTTGGCAGGTATCGCTTCAGCGATCGGCACCTCTATCTGCGGTCAGGCGGCCGTGGGCGCCATGAAGAAGAACGACGGCGCTTTCGGTAGCTACATGGCTCTTTCGGCGCTCCCGGGCTCGCAGGGTCTTTACGGTTTCGTATGCTTCTTCATGGTGACGAGCATCTACAACATCATCACCCCCGAGATCACCATGTTGCAGGGTGCTGCCGTATTCGGCATCGGCGTGCTGGTGGGCATCGTGAACTTGGCCGCCGCCGTATATCAGGGCAAGGTGTGCGCCAACGGTATCGCCGCCATCGGCAACGGTCACGACGTGATGGGTAAGACGCTGATTCTGGCCGCTTATCCCGAGCTTTACGCCATCCTTACCGTTGCGGCTACGTTCCTTATCGCAAGCGCGGTGGCATAGTCAGAGATTTCGAGTTACGCAAAAACGGCTCTCCCGAGAAGGGAGAGCCGTTTCTTGATTTACCGCATCGGCGCGGTCGGTCATCGAATCGGGTTGCGTTCGATCTCGAACATTGCCAACGCGACGGCGTATTCGCGCACTTCGCTTCTCGACGCGAGCCGACAATGACGATAGTCGGCGGGTAGGCGACATCTTAACGCGAAGTCGATCAGATTGTCGGTGCACGACTCGAGCATGATGCCGTTTGCGTCGCGGTCGCCGAAGACTGCCCAAAGCGCATCGTCGTCGGGACAGTTGGGATCGGTTTTGTGGAACAGATAGATTTCACCGATTTCGAATTCGATGTTTCCGAACGGCCGATCGATATCGGCCGCGGTCTCGCAACATGTGCGGACAAAGTTGTTGATTATTTTCATGAGAAATTATTTTTAGGTCGATAAAAATGTGCGGTTCTTTTAATTCTTCCTCAACGCTGAAAATAAATAGGGGCCGAATCGGACGACGTAATTCCTTATCAGGACACAATGTTTGTTAAATAGGATATTCGGCCGAGCGCGAAATGCGCCGTTAGTTCCTTTCGATAGTCCGTTCGGTCGGCACGGATGCCGCATGCGGGTTTCGGGCGGAGGAGGGCGCGGATAGGGCCCGCCGGTTAAATGGACGTTAAAAAACGCGCGATTGCGATTTTTATCGTATATTTGTTTCCAAATACTCATTCGTTATGAAAAGTTTTATGGCAGCTCTCGTCGGCGCGGCAGTCGTGGTGTCGTGTGCATCGCGTTCGAATAACGCGGAGAGCGGGGTGCGTCGCGCGCCCGCGGCGGAGCCCGTGCGTTACGGCTATAACGTCAAGGCCGTTTATCCGCACCTCAAATCGAGCTATACGCAGGGTTTGCAATTTGCCGACGGCGTGCTGTGGGAAGGCACGGGCGAGTGGGGCGAATCGGTGCTGCAACGCGTCGACCTCGAGAGCGGCGAGGCCGAAGTTCTGGTCCGCCTGCCGCGCAACGAGTTCGGCGAGGGTATCACGGTGCTCGGCGACAATATATATCAATTGACGTGGACCAACAACACGGCGCACATCTATGATCTTAACGGCAAGTTGCTCAAAAACGTCCGTTACCCGGGCGAGGGCTGGGGCCTGACGAGCGACGGCGAGCGGCTTTACATGTCCAACGGCTCGTCGCAGATATATCGGATCGCGCCCGATACCTTCAAGCGCGAGGGTAGTTTCACCGTCACGCTTCGCGGCGAGCCCGTGCAGTATCTCAATGAACTGGAGTGGATCGACGACCGTATCTGGGCCAATGTCTACACCACCGATTACGTGGTTATCATCAACCCCGAATCGGGCGTCGTGGAGGGAATCGTGAATTTCTCGGGCTTGCTGAGGGCCGAGGATATGGATACGGATACCGACGTGTTGAACGGAATCGCATACGACGCCTCGACGGGACGCATATTCGTCACGGGCAAGCGGTGGGGTAAACTTTTCGAAGTGGAGTTGGTAAAACAATGAATATGACCTTTTTCGGGCAGATCGGCCGACGCATCGCGGTCTTGGACGGCGCGATGGGAACCCGACTCATGGAGCGGGGCGCCTCGGGGTGTCTCGAAGCGTTGTGCCTGACCGACCCCGCGGCTGTCGCCTCGGTGCACGAGGAGTATCTGGAGGCGGGCGCCGATATCGTTACCACCGACACAATGTGTGCCGACGCGTTGTGTCTGGAGCGATACGGATTGGAGGACCGTTCTTACGAGATCGCGCGTGCGGGTGCCGAGATAGCCCGCGCGGCCGCGTCGAAATATTCGTCGGAGGAGCGTCCGCGCTTCGTGGCGGGCTCGGTGGGGCCCACGACCCGCAACCTGTCGCTCGCGACCGACATCGGCCCCGAACGTCTGGCCGAGGTGTATTCCGATGTGATCCGCGGCCTGCTGGACGGGGGCGCGGATATCATCCTCGTCGAGACGGCTATGGATGCTGCGAACGTGAAGGTGGCGGTGGAGGAGTGCCGCAAGCTCGACAAGAGTATTCCTGTCGTCGTGTCGGCGGTTATGTCTCGCATCGCGGGGCGCGTTGCGAGCGGCGCGCCGATAGCGACGTTTTGGGGCGATCTGCCCGCGGAGGATATCGATGCGGTGGGATTCAATTGCTCGAACGACCCGAAGGCCATGGAGGCCTCGATCGCGGAGCTGGCGTCGCTCTGCTCCAAACCGACGATAGCCTATCCCGCGGCGGGAGATCCGCCGTTGTCGCCGCACCGTTTCGCCAAGGATATGGAGCGGTTGTGCCGCTCGGGCGCGGTGAATATCGTGGGCGGATGCTGCGGCACCACGCCGTCGCATATCGCGCAACTGGCCAAGGTGGCGGGGCGTTGCCGTCCGCGCAAGGCGGAGATCGTGAAACGAAGTGTAACCGAGTAGTTGTCATAAGTCATGGATATAAAGGATTTTCGCCGCGAACTGCATCGCAGGGCCGAACTCTCGTTCGAGGAGCATGCGACGGCGGCTTTCATTGCCGAGCGTTTGTCGGAGGCGGGCATCGAATTTCGACCGATAGCCTCCACGGGGTTGCTGGCCCGCATCGAGGGGCGGCGCGGAAACAATAAACGTTGCGTGGTGCTTCGCGCCGATATCGATGCGCTGCCGATCGCGGAGCTTACGGGCGTGGAGTGGGCGTCGGGCAACGCCGGCGTTATGCACGCCTGCGGTCACGACTGCCATGCGGCCGTGTTGTACGGCGTGTTGAAGCGTTTGCAGGCCGATCCCGATTTCGAGGGTACGGTTTTGGGACTGTTCCAGCCCGGCGAGGAGTGCGCTCCGGGCGGAGCGTCGCTGGTGCTGGCCGAGAAGCCTTTCGACGCGTACGATGTCGAGGCGGTGATCGGTGAGCATGTCGACGCCGATCTGGAGGTGGGCGAGATAGGATTCTGCCCGGGCAAGTTCATGGCTTCGGCCGACGAACTCTATTTCACGGTGAAGGGCGTGGGCGGCCATGCGGCCATGCGCAGCCGCATAAAGGATTCGGTGGTGGCCGTGGCCGACCTTATAATGCGCCTCAATACGCTCAACAGCGACGTGTGCGTCGTGTCGGTGGGCAAGGTGACGGCTGACGGCGCGACCAACGTCATCCCCGAGCGCACGTCGTGTGCGGGCACCATGCGCACGTTCAACGAGAACCTTCGCGCTCGCGTGAAAGAGATGATAGCGCACATGGCCGAGGAGATCGAATACAAATACGACGTGGAGGTCGAGGCGGACATACGCCACGGCTATCCGTGCGTGGAGAACGATCCCCGACTTACGTACGAGGCCATGCTGTTGGCCGACAGCTGCGGCTTCAAGGTGCGCGATCTGGATATGCGCACCACGGCCGAGGATTTCGGCTTTTACACTCACGCGTACCCGTCGCTCTTCTATCGTTTGGGCGTGGGACACGCCTCAGGACGTTCGCACACAGCGACGTTCCTGCCCGACGAACGGGCTTTGGAGATAGGCGAGGAGTTTATGTATCGCCTGACACTTAATGTATTGAACAGATGAAACAAGGAAAGAAAAGAGATTCGCGACGCAAGGCGGCCGCAGATGTCGATATGTCGACCCGCGACCGTGCGACGTTCGTGGTAAATATGTTCAGGGAGTTTCCCGAAAAGGCGTTCGCGCTCAAACAGCTGGTCGCCGCCACGGGCGACAATTCGCGCGAGGCGCGTTACGCCGTGCGCGAGATAGCCGAAAAACTGGTCGAGAAGGGCGTTGCCGACCGCTGCGGTCGCGACAAATACCGTCTCGCGGTGGCTCAGTTGCCGCGTTACGAAGGCGTGGTCGACATGGTATCCTCGGGCGCCGCATACGTGCGCGTCGAGGAGCTCGAAAAAGATATATTCGTTAATCCGCGCAATACCAATTACGCGCTGGACGGCGACCGCGTCGAGGTGGCTTTGCAACGTAAGGCCCATCGCGCGGGCGATAATCCCGAGGGCGTGATTACGGCCGTGCTGGAGCGGAGCGGAAAACGTTACGTCGGCGTTGCCGAAGTTACGAGATCTGCCATCTTCGTGCATCCCGACTCGCGCAAGCTGCCGATGGATATCTACTTCTCGCGCCGCGAAGGGATGAAGGTGAACGACGGCGACAAAGTGGTGTTCCGCATCGACGAGTGGCGCGAGGGCGACAAGAGTCCGCGCGGCGTGCTGCTCGACGTGCTGGGCCGCACGGGCGACAACGACACCGAGATGCACGCCATTCTGGCCGAATACGATCTGCCCTATATCTTCGCCGAGGAGGTGGAGGGAGCCGCCGAGGCGATCGACAGCCGCATCACCGAGGCCGATTACGCCGAGCGTCGCGATTTCCGCGACGTGACCACCTTCACGGTCGATCCCGCCGACGCCAAGGACTTCGACGACGCGCTCTCGATCCGCGAGGTGGAGAAGGGCGTGTGGGAGATCGGCGTGCACATCGCCGACGTGACGCATTACGTACGTCCCGAGACGGTGCTCGACTGCGAGGCTCGCGACCGAGGCACTTCGGTGTATCTGGTCGACCGCACGGTGCCCATGTTGCCCGAGCGTCTGTCGAACGAGCTGTGTTCGCTGCGCCCTAACGAGGAGAGTCTCTGTTTCTCGGCCGTGTTCCGACTGAACGAGGAGGGCGACGTGCTCGACGAGTGGTTCGGCCGCACGGTGATCTACTCCGACCGCCGATTCACTTACGCCGAGGCGCAGGCGCGCATCGAGACCGGTGCGGGCGACTTCGCGGACGAGATATGCGTGTTGAACAATCTGGCGCAGACCATGCGTCGCCGCCGATTCAAGAACGGCGCCGTCAGCTTCGACCGCGAGGAGTTCAAGTTCATCCTCGACGAGAACGGAAAGCCGTTGGGCGTATATACCAAGGAGCAGAAGGAGTCGAACCAAATGATCGAGGAGTTCATGTTGCTGGCCAACCGCCGTGTGGCCGAGTTCTGTTCGAGCAAAGTCGTAGGCGGACGAAAGACGCCCCGCACGATGATCTACCGCGTGCACGACGAGCCGAATGACGAGAAGCTGACCCGTTTCCGCGAGTTCGTGTTGCGTTTCGGATATCGATTCAGCGCATCGAAAGGGCGTGCGGTGGCCAAGGGCATCAACAAGCTGATGGCCGAGGTCAAGGGGCGTCCCGAGGCGAACGCCATATCGACGCTGGCGGTGCGCAGCATGTCGAAAGCGTTCTACACCACCGACAACATAGGCCATTACGGTCTGGCGTTCAAATATTACACCCATTTCACCTCGCCCATCCGCCGCTATCCCGACATGATGGTGCACCGTCTGCTGGCGCATTACTTGGCAGGCGGCAAGTCGTCGGACAAGAGGGCGTTGGAGGCGCAATGCGTATACGCTTCCGAGCGCGAAGTCGTGGCGTCGGACGCCGAGCGCGCCTCGATCAAGTATAAGATGGTGGAGTTCATGAAAGACAAGATCGGCGAGATGTACAAGGGTCACGTGTCGGGCATGAGCGAGTGGGGCATCTATGTGGAGCTCAACGACACGCACAT
Source organism: uncultured Alistipes sp. (assembly GCA_910587675.1). Classification (GTDB taxonomy): domain Bacteria; phylum Bacteroidota; class Bacteroidia; order Bacteroidales; family Rikenellaceae; genus Alistipes. The sequence continues at coordinate 157,804 of CAJUMU010000002.1, forward strand.
CGAGGGCATGGCGTTCCTGCGCGATATCGAGGGTGACTATTATTCGTTCGACGAGGCGCGTTTCGAGGTCGTGGGCCGCAATACGGGCCGACGCCTCACGCTCGGCGACGAGGTGTGGATCCGCGTCAAGGGCGCCGACTTGCGCCGTCGTACGCTCGATTTCGAGTTGATAGTGCCCAAGCGTAAGAAGTGATGGAGGCTCGGGAGATATTCGCCAAGGCGCGCGACTGCGCCATGTTGTCGCGCGAGGAGGCGTATTGGCTGTGGGAGCGGGCCGATCTGGCCGAGCTGGCGGCCGTGGCCGACGAGGTGCGCCGCAATGTGGTGCCCGATCCTAACGTGGTGACGTGGCAGATCGACCGCAACGTGAATATAACCAACGTGTGTATCTCGGGGTGCAAGTTCTGCAATTTCCATTGCAAGCCTCACGAGACGGAGCGCGCGTTCATCACCACCGTCGACGAGTACCGCGCCAAGATCGACCGCATGCTGGAGCTGGGCGGCGACCAGCTGCTGTTGCAGGGCGGCCTGCACCCGAGGCTCGGCATAGAGTTTTACGAAGATCTCTTTTCGACCCTGAAGCGGCTCTATCCCTCGGTGCGCCTGCATGCGTTGGGAGCGCCCGAGGTGTCGCACATAGCCCGCGTGAGCGGACTTACGACCCGCCGCGCGCTGGAGCGTCTGGTGGCTGCGGGACTCGACTCGCTCCCGGGGGCGGGGGCCGAGATCCTCGACGACGAGGTTCGCCGCGCCATATCGCCCGCCAAGCCGAGCGCGGCCGAGTGGATAGAGGTGATGCACGAGGCTCATTTGATGAATCTGCCTACCTCGGCGACGATGATGTACGGCCATGTGGAGACGCCGCGGCAGAGGATCGACCACCTGCTTGCCGTGCGCGACTTGCAGGCTCGTTGTCCGCAGGGCAATTACGGATTCATAGCCTTTATTCCGTGGATATTCCGTTCGCAGGGCACGCGCCTCGAACGCGAAGGCGTCGTTTCGCACTTCTCGCCGACGGAGTATGCGCGCATTATCGCGGTGAGCCGTCTGGTGCTGTGCAACATCCGCAACATACAGGCTTCGTGGCTTACCGTGGGCAAGGCGACGGCGCAAGTGGCTCTGCACGGCGGCGCCAACGACATGGGCTCGATCATGATCGAGGAGAATGTGGTGTCGAGCGCGGGCGCGCACAACAGTTTCGATGCCGCGGGCATTCGGCAGGCCATTCGCGAGGCGGGTTTCACGCCTCGTCTGCGCGACCAGCTCTACCGTCTGCGCGACGATTCGGTCGCCGTCGCGGAATAAAAAGTCGCGCGGAATCCGATTAATTAATTAAAATTAATTACCTTTGCACTCCGAAATGCGAATATACGCTGAGAAATAAAACAATATATAATTATGGAGATTACAAGAGAACAACGTGAGCAGGGCACCTCGTTATTGAAGGTTGTCGTAAGCGAAAAGGATTATGGTGAGGCCGTGGACAAGATGCTGCGCGAGTACAAGCGCAAGGCCAACATCCCCGGATTCCGTCCCGGCATGGTGCCTATGGGCGTGGTTCGCAAGATGTACGGCAAGGGCGCCGTGGCCGAGCAGTCGTACCGCACGGCTTCGAACGCCGTGTTCGAGTATTTGCAGAAGGAGGGCATCGACTATGTGGGCGACGTGATTCCTTCCGACGAGCAGGGCGACTTCGATTTCGACAACAACACCGAGCACGAGTTCCTTTTCGAGATCGGCGAGGCTCCCGAGGTGAAGTTGGATCTTTCGGATAAGGATAAGCTGACATATAACAAGATCGCCGTCGACGCGAAGATGCACGATGCCTACAAGGACAACTACCTGCGTCGTTACGGCCGTCTGGTCGACGTCGACGAGGTGAAGAACGACGAGGCTCTGACGGTGGTTCTCGACAACGGCGACATCCGCATCGAGGATGCCTATGTGGGCCTTATCTCGATGAGCGACGAGGAGCGCAAGCCCTTCATCGGCAAGAAGACGGGCGAGAAGATGGACGTTAATGTCAACGAGCTCTACAAGACCGCTTCGCAGCGCGCCGCCATCCTTCAGGTCAAGGAGGATGAGCTGGAGGGCATCAACCCGCAGTTCACGATGGAGATCAAGCAGATCCGTCAGTTCGCCAACCCCGAGTTGAACGAGGAGTTCTTCAAGATGGCGTTCCCCGCGGGCAACGTCGCGAGTGAGGCCGAGCTGGATTCGTTCGTCGACGCCGAGATCGAGAAGGAGCTGGGCCGCGAGTCGGACTATCTGTTCACGATCAACGTTCGCGATTTCCTCATGGAGAAGGCTGCTTTGCAGATGCCCGCCGAGTTCCTGAAGCGTTGGCTGTACGTTATCAACGAGGGCAAGTTCTCCAAGGAGGATATCGAGAAGGATTTCGACGGATTCGTCAAGATGTTCACTTGGAACTACATACAGAAGCATATCATCAAGGAGGCCGACCTTAAGGTGAGCGCCGAGGAGGCCGAGGCCGAAGCCAAGGAGTTCGCCAAGGCGCAGTTCGCCCAGTACGGCATGCCGTCGGCTCCCGACGAGATGGTTGCGGGCTTCTCGAAGCAGATTCTCGAGAACAAGGAGCAGGCTCAGAAGATTTACGAGAAACTCTACGAACTGAAGGTCGTGGATTACGTGAAGTCGAAGGTTTCGGTAGACGTCAATTCGGTTTCGTCGGATGAGTTTGCCAAATTGGCGCAAGCGAACTAATATTCGTTAAAATATTCTGCGAGTTGGACTCTGGGCGTAATGTTTGCAGAGTCCAATTTTTGATATGACGGATCCCGTTCGAATCGTATTATCCAACGGATAATGTTATCGTCGGAGGCCGGAGGCGCGAATCGCCGACGATAGCGCCGCGAGGCGGTGCGGTGAAACAGGCAAGATATTGTAACAAGAGAATTAGAAAGAATAGTTATGAGCGAATTTGAAAAATATGCGCGCGGCCACTGCGGCATAAGCAGTCTTCGGTTGCACGACTTTCAGTCGGTGCAGGCCTCTTACATCTCTCCGACCATCATCGAGGAGCGTCAGTTGAACGTCGCCACGATGGATGTCTTCTCGCGTCTGATGATGGATCGCATCATATTTCTCGGTGCGCCCATATACGACGATGCAGCTAATATAATTCAGGCGCAGCTGCTCTTTCTGGAGTCGGCGGATCCCGCCAAGGATATCCAGATATATATCAACTCCCCGGGCGGTTCGGTTTCGGCGGGTTTGGGCATATACGACACCATGCAGCTCATTTCGAGCGATGTGGCTACCATTTGTACGGGTCTGGCCGCCTCGATGGGCGCCGTGCTGCTCACGGCTGGCGCCAAGGGCAAGCGTTCGGCTCTGCCGCACTCGCGCGTGATGATCCACCAGCCGTTAGGCGGCGCGCAGGGTCAGGCTTCGGATATCGAGATCACGGCGCGCGAGATCATCAAGACCAAGCGCGAGCTGTACGAGATCCTCGCCAACCACTCGGGCGTGGATATCGTCAAGATCGAGCAGGACGCCGATCGCGATTACTGGATGTCGGCCGCCGAAGCCAAGGATTACGGCCTTATCGACGACGTGCTGACGAAGCGCACCAATAATATCGGATAATTTATGGCACAGAAAGGATATAAGGGATCGGGCCACGGCGGCGACGACTGCTGCTCGTTCTGCGGCGCGAAGCGCAGCGATGTCGCGCTCATGTTCCGCGGCGAGGATGGTTCGAACATCTGCAACAGTTGCGTCGAGCGCGGCTACAACATGTTGATCGAGAGCGATCTGATCGACGGCGCGGGCCGTCGGGGCAAGAACGCCAAATTCACCGTTCCCGAACTGCGCAAGCCGCAGGAGATCAAAGCCGTTCTCGACGAGTACGTGATAGGGCAGGACGACGCCAAGCGTTACATGTCGGTGGCGGTCTACAACCACTATAAGCGCATTATGAGCAAGTCGGGCAATCCCCGTCCCGACGACGAGGTGGAGATCGACAAGTCGAACATCGTGCTGGTGGGTCCGACGGGTACGGGCAAGACGCTCATGGCCCGCACCATCGCGCGTGTGCTCAACGTGCCTTTCACCATTGTCGACGCTACGGTTCTCACCGAGGCGGGCTATGTGGGCGAGGACGTGGAGAGCATCCTCACGCGTCTGTTGCAGGTGGCCGACTACAATGTCGAGGCTGCCGAGCGCGGCATAGTATTCATCGACGAGATCGATAAGATCGCCCGCAAGAGCGACAACCCGAGCATCACGCGCGACGTGTCGGGCGAAGGCGTGCAGCAGGCCCTGCTGAAGATTCTGGAGGGCACCGTGGTGAACGTTCCGCCGCAGGGCGGGCGCAAGCATCCCGATCAGAAGTTCATTCAGGTCAATACGAAAGACATACTCTTCATCTGCGGCGGCGCGTTCGACGGCATCGAGAAGAAGATTGCCAAGCGACTGAACACCCGCGCCATAGGCTTCGGCGTGCAGAGCGCGTCGACGGTCGATCGCAACAATCTGATGAAATATATCATGCCGCAGGACCTCAAATCGTTCGGTTTGATCCCCGAGCTGGTGGGCCGACTGCCCGTGCTCACCTACATGCAGCCGCTCACGCGCGAGGCTCTGCGTTCGATATTGACGCAGCCCAAGAACGCCATCGTTAAGCAGTACGAGAGGCTTCTGGCTATGGACGGCGTCGAGTTGCGTTTCGACGACGACGTGCTGGACTACATCGTGGGCAAGGCCGACGAGTACAAGTTGGGCGCGCGCGGCCTGAGGTCGATTTGCGAGGCCATAATGATCGACGCCATGTACGACGTACCCTCGTCGGGCGAGACGTCGTTCACCGTAACGCTCCCCTATGCGAAAAAGAGAATCGAGGGGGCGAATTTTTTGGAGCTGAAGCAGGTCGGTTAAGTTTTTTTGTATTACATTTGTATACGCGATCGAGTGTGCGGATGCCACGTATCCGCATTCCGATCGCCGAAACCTCCGAAATACGGCTTTTGTAGCAGGAATTGAATAAAATATAAATATGTTTGCTAACTCGAAACTTGATAAGGCGGCCGACAATATCCGCATCCTGACCGCCGCGATGGTCGAAAAGGCCAAGTCGGGACACCCGGGCGGAGCTATGGGCGGCGCCGATTTCATTAATCTGCTTTATACGGAGTTTCTGCGTTACGATCCGGAGAATCCTTCGTATCCGTTCCGCGACAGATTTTTCCTCGACCCGGGCCACATGTCGCCGATGCTCTATTCGGTGTTGATGTTGTCGGGCTTCTATTCGATGGACGATCTCAAGTCGTTCCGTCAGTGGGGCAGCATCACCCCGGGCCACCCCGAGGCCGATGCGGCGCACGGCGTGGAGAATACTTCGGGACCTCTGGGGCAGGGCCACGCGATGGCCGTGGGCGCCGCGATAGCGGAGCGTTTCATGGCGGCGCGTTTCGGCGAGTGGATGGCTCACAAGATATACACTTTCATCTCGGACGGCGCCGTGCAGGAGGAAATCTCGCAGGGCGCGGGCCGCATAGCGGGCCATTTGGGGCTTGCGAACCTCATAATGTATTACGATGCCAACAACGTGCAGCTCTCGACCAAGGTCGACGAGATCGACGGCGAGGATGTGGCTGCCAAGTACCGTGCTTGGGGCTGGCACGTGATCGAGGCTAATGGCCACGATGTCGAGGCTCTGCGCGCCGCGCTCGCCGCTGCCAATGCCGAGACGGAGCGTCCCACGCTCATCATCGGCCGTTCGATAATGGCCAAGGGCGCGATGAGCGCCGACGGCGAGAGTTTCGAGGGCAAGGTGTCGACCCACGGACAGCCCTTGTCGGGCGCGGGCGCCGATCTGGCCGCCACGGTGCGCAATCTGGGCGGCGACGCAGAGGAGCCGTTCACGCTGTTCGGCGAGACGCGCGAGATTTACGAGGCGCGCCGCAACGAGTTGAAGCAGTGGGCCGCGCAGCGCAAGCAGACGGAGACCGAGTGGCGCGCCGCCAATCGCGACCTGTCGCGCAAGTTGAACCGTTTCCTTTCTGGCGAGATCCCCGAGATCGATTACAACAAGATAGAGATCAAACCCGATACGGCTACCCGCGTGGCGTCGGCGACGATGCTGGGCGTATATGCCGAGAAGATCGAGAACATGATCGTGGCTTCGGCCGATCTGAGCAATTCGGACAAGACCGACGGTTTCCTGAAGAAGACCAAGGCCTTTACGAAGGGCGACTTCACGGGCCAGTTCTTTCAGGCGGGCGTGGCCGAGCTTACGATGGCGTGCGTCATGAACGGCATGGCGTTGCACGGCGGCGTGATTCCCGCGTGCGGAACGTTCTTCGTATTCTCCGACTATATGAAACCCGCGATCCGCATGTCGGCGTTGATGCGCCTGCACGTCATCTATATCTGGACGCACGATTCGTTCCGCGTGGGCGAGGACGGTCCCACCCACCAGCCTATCGAGCAGGAGGCGCAGATCAGATTGATGGAGCACGTGCGCAACCACAGCGGCGAGCGTTCGATGGTGGTGCTTCGCCCCGCCGACGCCGAGGAGACCGCCGTGGCATGGCGTTATGCCCTTTCGGAGCAGCGTCCCGTGGCTCTGGTGCTTTCGCGCCAGAACATCAAGAACCTGCCCGCGCTCAATTGCAGCCGCCGCGAGGAGGCCAAGCAGGCGGTGAAGGGCGCATATATCGTGATGGACTCGGCCAAGGCTCAGGTGGTGATGCTGGCTTCGGGTTCGGAGGTCGCCACGCTGGTGGAGGGCGCCGAGCTGTTGCAGCGCGAGGGCATTCCCGTGCGCGTGGTGAGCGTGCCGAGCGAGGGACTGTTCCGCGACCAGCCCAAATCGTATCAGGACAGCGTGCTGCCGCGCGATGTGCCGCGTTACGGCATGACTTCGGGGCTGTCGCTGAACCTTCGCGGTTTGGTGGGCGAGAACGGACGCATACACGGTTGCGACCACTTCGGATATTCGGCTCCTTACAAGGTGCTCGACGAGAAGTTCGGCTATAACGGACTCACGGTGTTCGAGGAGGTGAAAGCCATGATAAAAGGATAGATCGATCGGGCGGACACCAAACTCCGCCCGATTGCATTATAACGCGATTCTATGCTTTGATTAACGATATTCGGAGCGTAGCGACCGAATTCCCCTCCGAGTAGGGGATTGCGGAACAAAGTTCCGCTTCTGCTGTGGCGGCTCGGCAATCCGCGTAAGCGCGATTGTACTCGCCTGCCGAACGCAGTTTAGGGGTGGGTCAGAATTGTAAATGCGGCCTATGGCCGCAGGTAATCGACCGTCGGATTCGATCTTGCGGTGCATTACATATAATTGCTTATTATACCCGGATTTAATGGAGAACAAGATCAGACTTCACGACAAGACTTTCCGCGTGATGATCACCGCCGAGCAGATAGATGCCGCGGTGGAGCGTGTGGCCGAGAGGCTTAACGAACGTTACGCGGGCCGCACGCCCGTGTTTTTGGGGGTGTTGAGCGGATCGTTCCTCTTTATGAGCGATTTGGTGCGCAAGACTACTTTCGACAGCCGGTTGGCGTTCGTGAAAATTTCCTCGTACGAGGGTACCGAGTCGACGGGCGAGGTGAAACAGCAGTTCGGCGTCGACTTCGATATCGAGGGGCGCGACATAATAATAGTGGAGGATATAGTGGAGACGGGGCACAGCATGAATTATTTGCTTGACCATCTGCGGGCGAAGCGTCCCGCGAGCATAGCCATCTGCACGCTGTTTTTCAAGCCCGACAAGTTTCTGTACGAGTATCCGATCGATTACACGGCGTTGTCGATCGGCAACGAGTTCATAGTGGGCTATGGTCTCGACTATAACCAGTTGGGCCGCAATTTGAAGGATATTTATGTCATCGACGAATAACGATATGCTCGACGGCGGCCGTCGCCTGCCTTTGGTGGAGGATTTCTACACTATTCAGGGCGAGGGTTATCACACGGGCAAACCCGCTTACTTCATCCGATTGGGCGGTTGCGACGTGGGATGCCGTTGGTGCGATGCCAAATATACGTGGAATCCGCGGGTGTTTCCTCCCGTGGATATCGAGGTCGTGGTGTCGCGCGCCAAGGCATGTGCCGCGCAGGCTATCGTCATCACGGGCGGCGAACCGTTGCTCTATCCGCTGGGACCTCTCACGGCGGCGTTGCGGAGCGAGGGGTTGGAGATTTTCCTCGAAACGTCGGGCACGCATCCGTTCAGCGGCGATTTCGATTGGGTGTGTCTGTCGCCCAAGCGTCAGCAACCCCCTCTGGACGAGGCGTTCGGACGTGCGCACGAGTTGAAGGTAATCATCCAAAACGCGGAGGATTTCGAGTGGGCCGAGCGCAATGCGGCGCGCGTGGGGCGTTATTGCCGCCTCTATCTGCAACCCGAGTGGAGCGTTTACGAGCAGGTAATGCCCCTTATCGTGGAGTACGCCAAGGCGAATCCGAAGTGGTGCATATCGGTGCAGACGCATAAGTTCATGCACATCCCGTAACCGACGCCGAGGATTATGTAATACAACGATCGTTCGAGATGAACATAGACGGTAACATAAGCAAGAAAATCTGGTTCGGCGTCACAGCCGTTATCTTCGTCTATACGGCGGTGCTTACCGTGCGCAATCTCATTACCGTCATAAAGGTCGAACATCGTATCGGGCGCTTGGAGGACCAGCGCGACCACTTCCGCGCCCGCATCGAGGAGGACAGCACGATGTTGCGACGTCTCGATTACGACGAGTATCTGGAGCAGTACGCTCGCGAGAAATTCCACATGCAACGCCCTAACGAGTATATCTATATCATGGAGGATTGACGCCGTCGGCTTTGAACGTCGGCTGTGGTCTCTCCGCGGTTTTCCGAGTGAAAGCAAATACGTCATGCCACCGAACGCAGTGAGGATTGGCATCCCTAAACAAAAAAATGTTTTCCACCTTTTGTCACTCAAAAGGTGGAGTCAAAATGTGCCGCGGTGAAACGATTTCGGGAACAGTCTTGTGACTTCGCTAAATCGGATGCTTCGCACTTTTGAAGCAATCAAAAGGTCTCCGATTTTAACGCTCCGTCGCTTCGTCTGCTCTTTGTCCGAAATCGTTTCTGCCGCGGGTTTTGCTGACGCGTGTGGATTATTTCGGTTATTCGACCCCGTAACCCCGAATCCGTAAATTTCCTGAATATTTCCTATATCGGATTATTATCGCGTACTCTGAGATTATAAAAATATTAATAATAATTTCCCTCTATTCCGTTCGTGATCGAACGGAATTTTTTTTGTCTTTTCGTATCGATCCGCCGTGACGTTTCGAGAGGTGGATACGGCCGTTTCGACGAGCTGCCGATGTGAAAATCACGCCCCTCGCGCGGCGTCGGGACTCGACGAATGCACGTATAAAAATTTAAAAACGCCTAAAAATATGTCATTTTTTTCTTGGAGGGGGGGGGATTTTTTATATATCTTTGTAATGCGATCGACTCTTGAGGGACTGTGGAGATCGCGTGTGCAACCGGAGTTCGCGGCGTCGAGTCATCCGCCGCGATCGAGAGTACAACCTAATTTTATTAACTTAAATTTATCTTTATGAAAAACTGTTTGCTATTTTTAGTGAGCATGCTCATGGTCGTAGGCGGATTGTTCGCCCCCGATGCTGCGGCTCAAGGCGGTAGGGTGACAGGTAAGGTCAGGGATGCGCAGGGCAATTCTCTGGCAGGAGTCTCGGTGACCGTTAAGAACACTCTTAAGGGCACCAACACCGACGCCGAAGGCAACTATGCTTTGGCGGCCGCTTCGAACGACGTGCTGGTGTTCGAGTTCATTGGTTACGAAAGCGCCGAAGCGACGGTCGGCAGCAGAACGGTCGTCGACGTGACGCTGAAGGAGAGCGTGACCGAGATGGATCAGGTCGTGGTCGTGGGTTACGGTACGATGGAGAAGAAGATGGTCACCTCGGCCATTTCGTCGGTATCGGGCGGTGAGCTCATGCCCGGCTCGGGCGACGCCAGCGTGGCGAACGCCCTGCGCGGCAAGGTGGGCAACCTCACCATTTCGGGCACCGACTCGCCCAACTCGGGCAACTCGTTGCAGTTGCGCGGTATGGCATCGGTGAACGCGGGTCAGGGTCCGTTGGTGGTTATCGACGGCATGCCGGGCGGCGATATCCGTTCGGTGCTTCCCGAGGATATACAGTCTATCGACGTGCTGAAGGACGCTTCGGCGGGCGCCATTTACGGTTCGCGCGCGGCGGGCGGCGTGATCCTCATCACCACCAAGAATGCCAATCGCATGGAGGACGGTTCGTTGCAGCTCATGTATACGGGCGAGTTCGCTCACAAGACCGTGATGAAGCGTCCCGACATACTCTCTGCCGAGGAGTATCTGACTCTTCGCGCCGACGAAGGAGCCACCGATTACGGTTCGGACTTCGACTGGTACGATGCCATGCTCAACAAGAATAACTTCTCGCACAAGCACACGGTGAATTTGCAGGCCAACGGCAAGAAGGCTTCGATCTACACCACGTTCCAGTACAATGACAACGAGGGTATCGCGATGAACGACTCGCGTACCGACATTTCGGGCCGCATGAACGCCACGTTCCATGCGCTGAACGGCTGGCTGGACGTCACCACCAAGGCCGGTTACCGTCAGGCGAAGCGCGACAATCGCGCTCCCGATTTCGCGCAGGCCATCCGTAACAACCCGACCCGTTCGGCTTACGATCCCGACAGCGAGACAGGTTACAACGTGTGGTTGAACGAGACTTTGGAGTACAACACCATCGCCGATTCGAATCTTCGCGATTACGAGGGTATCGACAAGTGGTTCATGCCCGAGGTGAGCTTCAAGCTCAATATCCTGCCTGTTCAGGGTCTGACTTTCAACCAGACTCTGGGTTACGAGCTGCGCCAGTGGGAGGAGCACACCTACACTTACAAGACGAGCCGCGGCGAGATCGAGAACGCTCGCAAGGGTACGGCTTACCTCGGCTTCTCGAAGACCGAAAACATCAACGCCGAGGGTTACGGAAGCTTCATCCGCTCGTGGGACAAACATAACCTGAACGCCATGGTCGGATACTCTTATTACGAGGGTAACGGCGAGAGCTTCAACATGACCAACTACGACTTCTCGGTCGAGGGCGTTAAGTACTGGGATATCGGCACGGGCACCTATCTCAAGAAGGGCCTCGCGTCGATGGGTTCGAGCAAGAACGTCACCACCAAACTCTTCTCTTACTTCGGCCGTGTGAATTACGATTACGACAACCGCTATCTGCTCAACGCCTCGCTGCGCCGCGAGTCGTCGTCGAATTTCATGAAGAACAACCGTTGGGGTACCTTCTGGTCGGTATCGGGCGGTTGGCGTATCTCCGACGAGAAGTTCATGGAGAACGCCTCGTGGGTGAGCGACCTCAAGATCCGCGCCGCATACGGCGTGACGGGCAACTCGAGCTTTTCGACCTCGTACGGCGCGTTGGCCTATGGTTCGGACGGCTATTTCATGATGCCCAACACGGGTAACTACAACATCGTTTACGGTCCCTCGATCAACCTCAACGAGGATCTGAAGTGGGAGGAGCAGCACGGTTGGAACATCGGTATCGACTACTCGTTCTTCGACGACCGTCTTTACGGTAAGTTCGACTGGTACAACCGCAAGGTGGTCGATATGCTATACTCGGTGAAGGTTCCTCAGCCTCCCTATCCCAACACCGACATGATGAAGAACATCGGTTCTATGACCAATCGCGGCTGGGAGTTCGAGATCGGCGCCGACATCGTTCGCAGCAAGGATTGGAGCTACACCACCAACATTATCCTGAGCCACGACAAGACCAAGATCACCACCCTTTACGGCGATTCGACCTTCTTCGAGGACAGCGGATTCCCCGCCCCGGGATCGCCGGGTAACGCCAAGCGCGTCGAGGAGGGCACCACCATCGGTCAGTTCTACCTCCTCAAGGGCGCGGGCATCGATACCGAGACGGGCGATTTCCTCGTCTACAACAAGGACGGCGAGATCATCCAGTCGAAGAACTCGACCTCGGCCGACAAGCAGTATACGGGCAACTTCGTTCCCAAGGTGATCGCGTCGTGGAACCACCGCGTGAAGTTCCGCAACTGGGATCTGGGCATCGACATCCGCAGCTGGATCGACTTCGACGTGTACAACACTCTGGACATGTATTTCGGTCTGACCAATCAGGGCGGCATCAACCTGCTCAAGAGCGCTTACGGCCGAAACAAGGATATCAAGGTCGAGAAGAAACTCTGCGACTATTTCCTCGAGGACGGCACCTTCGTGAAGATCGACGCCATCAACCTCGGTTACACGCTGCCTCTGTCGGGCAAGACCAACAGCTTCATAAAGAGTCTGCGCGTGTATGCCAACATCAACAACCTGTGCACCATAACTGGATACAAGGGAATGGATCCCGAGGTTAACATAAACGGTATCGGCGGCGGTATCGAGTGGTGGAATACGGGCTTCTATCCCCGCACCCGCACTTATATATTCGGTGTTCAACTTACATTCTAAACTGAGACAATATTATGAAAGCTATAAAAAACATATTACGCGTATCGTTGCTCTCGGCCGTGGCCTTCGCAGCCGCGACGGGATGTAACACCGACCCCGAATACTATTCGCAGGTCGTGCCCGAGACTTTCTTTACGTCGAAGGATGCTGTATGGCAGCGTTACTGCCGTCCCATCACCCACTGGAAGTGGCACAAGGCTTCGGACCGTCACCGCTTCGATGTGATGGAGCTGGGAACCGACGAGATCTGTATCCCGACCCGCAACGGCGACTGGTACAACGGCGGCACTCACCAGAACGAGCACTATCATGTGTTCCCTTCGTCGGAGGGTGTGTTCTACAGCAACTTCTACGGCGTGGGCATGGGCGTCGCGCTGGCGTGGGACGCGATAGAGGACATCACCACCCGCGTCGACCTCAACAAGGTGGGCATCACGCAGGAAGAGCTGGATCTCATGGTGGCTCAGTTGAACATGTATGTCGCCGACCTCTACAAGGACGGTCTGGACATGTTCGGCGGTTACCCGCTCTACAATTACGGCGACAAGGATCTGAAGGCACGCTCTACCGATGTCGAGACCTTCGAGTTCATCGAAAACATCCTTAAGACCAACATCCCCAAGCTCCCTCTGAAAGAGACTTTGGGCGGCAAGGAGACCAGTTACGTGCACCGCGCGTGGGGCGCCGCCATGCTGGCTCAGCTCTATTTTAACGCCGTGCCTTATACCGATGGCAAGAAAGCCCCGATGTGGGAGGAGTGCGCCGAGATCTGCGAGGATATCATCGAAGGCGTTTACGGTCCTTACGATCTGGGCAAGACTTGGAACGAGGTGTTCGCTCGCGGCAACGATACCTGCCCCGAGATCATTTACGGCATTCCGAGCGACGCGACCTATGCGGGTTGCGACAGCGGTCAGTTTGCGACTTGGTTCTGCTACAACACCAACACCTATCTGGGCGGCACGGGTTACGATTCGTGGAACGGAGCGGCTATTCAGCCTTCGTACCGTCCCGACGGCACCCCTTACACCGATGCCGACTGGAAGCTGGGCCGCGTGATGCAGAAGTTCGAGGATACCGACCTCCGCAAGCAGCAGTATACCTATGAGGGCAACGGCAAATATTCGGGCATGTTCTTTATGGGACGTCAGGTCAACAAGAGCAGCCGCGCCAAAGAGGGCTGGGTTGCCAAGGGCGGCCGCGAGTATAAGGACAAGATCGTATATCTGAACGACTGTATCGCCCGCTTCGCGTTGGGCGTTCCGAGCGTCGAGACTCCGCGCGTGGCCGACTGGACCGAGGACGGCAAGCCGCTCGACGGCGACGGCAAGGTAATCGACCGTTCGAAGTTCGCGAACCTGCCCTCGTCTATGGAGTTCGCCGAGGAGTCGTCGGGATATCGTCTCATGAAATTGTGTCCTCCCGTCGACCAGATCGATTACGAGAAGGCCGAGATGAGATGGCCTGCCATGACCCCCGTATGCCGTCTTGCGGAGATATATTATATGTTGGCCGAGTGCTACTACAATATGGATCGCAAGGGCGACGCGGCCGAGTTGATCAACAAGGTTCGCGCGCGCAACTTCGCGGACGGCAAGGACCCGAATCCCGTTACCGCGGCCAATCTCGATAAGTATCGTCTGGCCGACGAGTGGATGATCGAGTTCCTCGGCGAGAGCCGCCGTCGCACCGACCTCATCCGTTGGGGCATGTACGTAACCGAGAATTGGTGGGATCATAAGGCGACGAACGACAAGAACCGCAACCGTTTCCCGATTCCCGACTCGTCGTTGGCGTCCAACAACCTGCTGGTGCAGAACCCGGGTTATTAATCCGACGTAGCGGCTGCCGTGCGGTTTGCGCGGCTGTCCGTCGAATCGCGTATCCCGCCCGACATCGCGTCGGGCGGGATTTTCGTATGCCTTCTTCTTTCCGAAACAGTATGAATGAAAAAAGAGCGACCTATCGTTCGATAGATCGCTCTTATCAGTGACTCCGACAGGATTCAAACCTGTAACCGCTTGATCCGTAGTCAAGTACTCTATTCAGTTGAGCTACGGAGCCATTCCCTGATTGCGAGTGCAAATATAGAGCGTTTTTTTATTCCGTGCAAATATTTTGCGCACTTTTTTGCGATAAAAATCGCCTTTATTTTGTATCGGGCTGATATATAGCGTGTTCGTCGGGCAAGATTTTTCGGCCTTCGATCAGTTCTCCAAGCGGGTTTCGAGCTCGCGGAGTAAATCTTCGCCTCGCAGGTTGCGCGCGACGATGATGCCGTCGGGCGAAATGAGGAAATTGCACGGTATCGATTGCAGGCCGTATGTCTCCGCCGCCGAGTTTCCGCCCTCCGCGGGCAGGTCGATGGCATTCGTCCACAGCATTTGGTTGCGGGCGACGAACGTCTGCCAGCGCAACGGATCGCGGTCGATCGAGATGCTGCATATCTCGAAGCCCTGCAAGGCGTATTTGGCGTATGCTTGCTGCAAGTAGGGTATCTCCTCGAGGCAGGGTTCGCACCACGTGGCCCAGAAATCGAGCAATACCCAGCGGTTTTCGGCGCATATCTCGCCGAGCGAGGTATCCTTGCCCGATATGGTGGTCAATGGCATGTCGATGAACGGACGGCCCGTTTCCGTGCGTTCGTATATGTTCACGTACTCCTCGAATCGGCGCATGGCCGAGAGCTCCCGCATGCGGGGCGAGAATTGCGCCAGACGCGCGCGCATCTCTTCGGCCGACATGCCTTTCGACTCCTGCCCGATAAACAGCTCGACGCCTATTATGTTGTCGAGATTGCTCGATATGGCGGTCGAGAGTATGTCGCGGTACTTCGTCATCGACGATTCGTATTGCTCTTCGGCCGTCTCGTCCTGCGGGTCGATCTCCGCTATTTGGCGGGCGACGTTCGACAATCTCCGCACGATGATGTTGTATTTGTCGTTGACGGGACCGCCCTCGACCGTATATCCGTCGTCGGTGTATGTCAGGCGCAGGCGGCTGTTCTCGATGAGCAGCACGGCCAGAGCGTTGCCGTTGTCGTCGCAGATGAATGCCGTGGCGGGTTCGTCGACCCTGCCGCGGAGACGGAACGTGTTGTCGGTTTCGACGGCGGCCGTGGCGAGTGTGTCGACCGAGGTGTTTTCGGAGACCAGATACACCACGCCTGCGGCTTTGTCGACGAGCTTTCCTTCGATGTCGAAACCGACGCCTCGGTTGCAGGCGGACAAAGCTATGATCGGCAATATGAATCGGATTATGTTTTTCATCGGTTCTTGTGGACGTTACATGCAAAAGTACGCAAAAACAACGGATCGGGAACGATCCTGATGTCTTTACGTCATTAAAACGTTCGATTTAGGTATTTATTATGATGCGGGCGTGCAATCCGCCGCAATTTGGCGCAGCCTTAAGGCAACATGCCCAGATTGCCGAACATGCGCCCGTAAGAGGCTGCTTTGCGGTCGATAGCGAGCGGATAGGCGCGCGACGAGGAGGGCATGCGGTAGAAACGCAGCGCGCGGTCGCCTGCGTGCAGGGGAACGTATTCGCCCACGCGCGGTTTCTCGCAGCCGAAATGTTGCATGAGCGTGTCGGTCGCCTTCTCGCCCGTGGTGACGACGGCGACGCAGCGCGGGAGCGACGACAGCATCGCCGTGAGGTCGGTGGGGGTTACCACCTCCAAGAATTTGTCGGAGGCGTTTCCCGCCAGCCGCCGCACCTGCGTCGCCGTGTCGAACAGCCCTATGCCTCGTTCGGCGCAGAAGGCGACGATGCGGTCTCGGTCGAAACGCTTGACGCCCTCCTTTTCGAAATAGTTGCGATTGCCGTAAAACAGCAGCCCCATGATCCGCCACATGTCGTTGTTGAAATTGGGGTAGAAGAACTCCATCGACCAGCGTTTGCGCTCGGGCGGAAAGCTGCCGAGCATGAGCAGGCGGCAACCGTCGGGCAGAAAGGGCGCGAGCGGGTGGCTCTCTACGGGAGGCGTGGCGATATGCGGTTCCATTCTACAACTCTATTTTATATACGTTGGTCTCTTTGGGTTCGAATCCTGCGGCGAGGTAGAGCGCGTTGGCCGCCGCGCGCGAAGGGCGCGAGGTGAGCATGAGCGTCGCGGGCGACATGCGGCGGGCATATCCCATCGCGTGGTCGAGCAACGCGCGCCCGAGCGATTTGCCGCGCATGGAGCCGTCGACCACCACATCCTCGATCCAAGCCTTCGTCCCCGACGGGGTGCGGTAGACGGCGAGAGTCGTCATGCCGACTATCGCGCCGTCGACGCGCAGCAGAAACAGATGCGTCGCCTCGTCCTCGACTATTCGGCGCAGATCGTCGGCCGCGAGCGGTCGGCGGTCGGTGAGTTGCGCCAGCAGGCGGTTTATCGGCTCCAAGGCTTCGGGGTCGAACGAGATCGCCTCGGTGATGTCGATCGTCATATTCATAAGTTCTTTTTCAGGTAAACCATGTCGCGCAACGTCGTGCCGCACTCGACTATGGGATGGTCGTAATTGTCGGTGAAGAAGTCGGGTATGCGGTGCGAGAATTCGAAGCCGCATTTCAGGTAAAAGGGCAGGGTGGCGGGACTCTCGCCCGTGCCTGCGACGATGCGGTCGTAACGGCCGCGGTAACGCCGCTCCAGAAACTCGATCATCGCCCGTCCCATTCCCTCGCCGCGCCTTTCGGGCACGACGGCGATGTTCTTTATCTCCACCGTGCCGTCGCCCTCGTCCGTGGCGAGACACACGGCGCAGAGCACCTCTCCGTCGTATGCCGCAAACATCTCGCCTCGCATAATGTAGCGGTCGATCATCGACTCCTGCTCGTCGGCCATGAGCAGGAGCGGCATGCAGGCGCGACGGTCGTCGGTTACGAGTCTTATATCCATCTTAAAGTTTTATGGGCTGGAATCCACGTCCGTAAACGCTCATCACCGAACATACGGTCATGAATGCCTGCGGGTCGATCTCGCGGACGAATTTCAGTATCTGGGCCGTTTCTCGACGGTTGCACACCACCATCACCATCTTCGACTGAGTGTGGGTGTAGCCTCCCTCGGACTCTATGAGGGTGACGCCGCGCCCGAGGTCGTTGTTCAGCGCGGTGGTGATGTCTCGGTAGTGGCGCGACACGATGAATACCTGACTCGACTGTTTGTTTCCCGCCAGTATCATGTCGACCGTGTAGCCGAACACGAGCGTCATGATGTAGCCGTATATGGCCGCGTCGATCGAGAAGCCTACCAGCAGCGACGAGGCTATTATCATGAAGTCGAGGACGAATATTATGCGGCCGTAACTTATCGAGCGGTATTTGTTGATTATCATCGCCACTATGTCGGTTCCGCCCGCCGAGCCGCCCTGCATGAGCGCCAGCGCCACGCCGAAGCCCGTGACGACGCCTCCCAGCACCATCGACAGGAAACGGTCAAGGTGCAGGAAATCCTCCGCGGGCAGAATTTCCTGCCACATGTTCATCGAGAAGGAGAGCATCAGTATGCACCAGATGGTCTTCAGACCGAAGTTCCAGCCGAGGACAAATCCCGCCACGATGAGCAGCACGGCGTTTATGGCCAGCACGATGGTGCCTATGCGCAGGTCCCAGCCGTAAGCGTTGTCGATAGCCGTGCTTATGACTATGGCCAGACCCGAGGCGGCGCCGCCCGTGCTTTTGGCCGGAAGCACGCAGCCTATCCAGCCGAACGAGTAGATGAACATGCCGATAGTCATCACGATGTACTCCTTGGCGGTGGTGAACGCTCTTTGCGGAGTTATGTACGGAGGTGTCATAATCTTTTAAGGGGAATTAGCGTTTGCGATCCGCTGCGTGCGCGCGGCCGTTTGCCTCTGCGGACCGAAATTTCGGCGTGTATGTCGTCGCGCGGCGTGAGCGGATCATTGTTTCGTGTTCGAAAATTGAGAATAACGGGTTTTCGAAGCGTGAAATTAATACAAAATTCCTTATGTAGATATATTATGCCGATATTTTCGTCACGATTTTAACCGCCCGTGGCCTCTCGGCGGTTCGAACGATGTCGTAAAAAGTCGCGAAAGTTTTGGCGGTTTTGAATGAAAAGTATATATTTGCTTTACCAAGAGGGATACCAACCGAAAATAGACGTTATTCATAAATAATTACGAAGTGCCTATGTAAGATTGCTTAATCGTGCGGTCGGCAGCGGTCGTGTCGTGCCGTATTTGTCGATTAAGGCGCAGTGTGCCGTTCGCATTCCGGTCGGAGCGACGCGAGCCGCAATCCACACCGACGGGAACGACCCCGTGTCGGGCGGGCAGCATGCGACAGCCTTAAGCCAATTAACGACCGAATCATAAAATTCTAAACAAACCAAACTTAAATCGGAATTATGAAACTGAACCTACACAATTCCCCCCCCCTCTCCGTAAGGCGGCGCAACGCGCTTTGTGGCTGGTCTTTATGGTCGGGGTCGGCTGTCTCTCGGCTTTTGCTCAGCCCAAGACGGTCAGCGGTGTCGTAAAGGACGCCGAAGGATCTCCGGTGATAGGCGCCAACGTGGTCGAAAAGGGTACGACCAACGGCGTGTTCACCGATGTAAGCGGACGTTACAGTCTCGCGTTGCAAAGTAAAAATCCCGTTTTGCAGATCTCTTACGTGGGCTACATCGCTCAGGAGATCTCGGTAGGCGCCAAGACCACCGTCGACGTCGTTCTGGAGGAGGACAAGGCGCAACTCGAAGAGGTGGTCGTGATCGGTTACGGCACGGCCAAGAAAAAGGACCTGACGGGCGCCATCTCGACTGTCAACACCGAGAAGATGACCGCCGAAGCTCCCCGCTCGGTTTCCGATCTGCTGCGTTCGGCCGCTGCGGGCCTTCAGGTCAGCATGTCGACCGACGCCGAGGCTGCGGGCAGCTACTCGATCCGTGGCACCACCACTCTGTCGGCGGGATCGTCGCCACTCATAGTGTTGGACGGCGTGATCTACAACGGATCGATCACCGACATCAACCCTCAGGACGTGGCCAGCGTCGACGTGCTCAAAGACGCCTCATCGGCCGCCATCTATGGCGCCAAGTCGGCTAACGGCGTTATCTGTATCAACACCAAAAAGGGTACGGGCGGTCGCCCCACCATCTCGTTCAACGCCAACATCGGTTTCGTGAATCGCGCGCGTCCCGTCGACGTGCTCGACGGCGCGGGCTTCGTCAAGTTCCGTCAGGATTACGAGGAGGGACAGCTCACCAACGAGGAGCGTCTGCGCGTTCCCGAGAAGTTCCGCGACCCGCGCAATTTGCAGGGTGTCGACCGGCTCACGTGGTACAATTACGACCAAGCCACACCCGTGACCTCGCTCCCCGACGAAGAGACCCTCATGCGCACTTGGCTGAGCCGTCTGGAGTTCAAGACCATCGAGCAGGACAACTATCTGGCGGGTCTGGAGACGGATTGGGACGACATAGTATACCAGACGGGTCTTCAGCAGGACTATACGGCCAGCATCGCCAACCGCAACGAAAACACGTCGTATTACTGGTCGGTGGGTTACGCCGATCGCGAGGGCGTGATCGTGGGCAACCGCTACACCAACCTGCGTACGCGACTCAATCTGGAGTCGAAAGTGTCGAAGTGGATGACCGTCGGCATGAACGCGTCGTTCGCCGAGCGTAAGGGCGGCTATTTGCAGGCCGACCACGGGCAGCGCGAGAACAACTCGCCCTACACCCCTTTCACTATGGATCCCGACAGTCCTTACTATCGCTATCCCTCGGGCGACAACAATACGCTCAACCCGTTTTTCGCCAACACCTACATCGACCGTCGTCAGGTGACCCAGACGTTGAATGCCAGCATCTATACCAAGATCCGGCTTCCGTTCGGTATCGAGTACCAGATGAACTATACTCCCTATTTCAGGTGGTACGAGTACTACAACCACAACTCGTCGGAGTCGCCCGACTATGCGGGCGTGGGCGGCGAGGCGACGCGCCAGCACCAGAAGACCTACAACTGGCAGTTGGATAACGTGATTCGCTGGCAGAAGGAGTTCGGCCGACACAACATCAACGTCACCCTGTTGCAGAATGCCGAGAAGAACCAGTATTGGTCGGACTCTATGACCGCCACCAACTTCTCGCCGATGGATATCCTGGGCTGGCACCGCGTGCAGGCGGGTACCGAACAGTCGATCTCGTCGGACGACACGTACGATACGGGCGACGCCCTGATGGCGCGTCTCTACTACTCGTTCCGCGACACCTACATGCTCACGGCATCGGTGCGCCGCGACGGTTATTCGGCTTTCGGAGGCGGCAATCCCCGCGCGACGTTCCCCGCGGTGGCTTTGGGCTGGGTATTCACCAACGAGAAGTTCATGGAGAAGGCTTCGTCGTGGCTCAATTACGGTAAGTTGCGCGTGTCGTGGGGCCAGAACGGTAACCGCGACATCGGCCGCTACGCCGCTCTGTCGACCCTCACGTCGTCGCTGCACCCCTATATAGATTCGACCACGGGCGGCATCTACACCACCTCGCAGATATGGGTGGACCGTCTGGCGAACAAGAATCTGTCGTGGGAGACCACCGAGTCGTGGAACTTCGGTTTGGACTTCGGTCTGTTCGACAATGTACTGCGCGGTTCGGCCGAGTTCTATCTGGCCAAGACCAAGGATATGTTGGTTTCGCGCTCGATCCCTTCGATCACGGGCTTCGACAGCGTTTACGACAACCTCGGCCAGCTCAACAACCACGGTTTCGAGCTTACGCTCAACGCCACTCCCGTCCGTAACCGCGTCTTCTCGTGGGACTCTACCGTTACGTTCTCGCTCAACCGCCGCAAGATCGTGCACCTTTACGGCAACTATGTCGATGTGCTCGACGACGAGGGCAATGTCATCGGACGCCGCGAGGAGGACGACGTGAAGAACGGCTGGTACATAGGTCACGACACCAACCAGATCTACGGCTACAAGCGTTTGGG
The DNA here is from genome assembly GCA_910587675.1 of uncultured Alistipes sp. Classification (GTDB taxonomy): domain Bacteria; phylum Bacteroidota; class Bacteroidia; order Bacteroidales; family Rikenellaceae; genus Alistipes. Next base: position 179,297 of record CAJUMU010000002.1, read on the forward strand.
CGTTTGGCAGATGGACGAAGAGGAGGAGGCCGCGCGCTATGGTCTGAAGCCCGGCGACTTCAAGTATCTCGACGTGGACAACAACGGCGTGCTGAATACCGACGACAAGGTTTGGCAGGGCTACACCACCCCGCGCTACCGCGCGTCGTGGCGCAACGAGTTCAACTTCAAGAACGGCATTTCGCTCTCGTTCCTGCTTTACGGCAACTTCGGCCAGTGGGGTACGCTCAACCGCGCTGCCAATGCCATCAGCCAGCCCGACCGCCACACCACCATCGACATCGACCGCTGGACGGTGGACAATCCCACCAACGACTACGCCCGTATCGGCTCTACGAACAAGGGCAACAATTACGTGAAGAAAGATTTCGTCCGCATGGAGAGCATCGCGCTGTCGTACCGTCTGCCCAAGAAGTGGTTGAGCAAGGTATGGATACAGAACGCCACCATTTCGTTCACCGTCCGCAACGCATTCGTAATGACGGGTTGGTATCTGGGCGATCCAGAGCAGGGCGACCTCACTCCGCGCACGTGGAACATCAATCTCAACTTTACAATGTAATCCCCCAAAAGAGTGAATTATGAGAAAATCGATCAAACATATGATCCCCGCCGCGGCCGCCGCGCTGCTGCTGGGTTCGTGCGACAAGAGCTGGCTCGACCCTAAGCCGCTCTCGTTCTTCGCACCCGAAAACACATATATAAATTCGGAAGGACTGGAGGCCGCGCTCGTGGCCGCCGAGCGTAACATGCGTCACGAGTATTTCGACGACGGCGCTCCCATCCTTACCGAGATGTTCACCTCGGACATAGCCGTGAACGGCAAGACCGACGCGTCGTCGTCGATGTGCGACTTCATCACGCAGATGACTCCCACGGGTTTGGGCGACAGCGTCGACAACAACCGCATGAGCTGGTATTGGACAGAGATGTTCAAGGGCGTCAAGTATGCCAACACGGCTCTCGACCGCCGTGCCAACGCCACCTTCGAGAGCGAAGCCGAGGAGAACGAGGTGATAGGCAAGTGCTATTTCCACCGCGCCTATCGCTACTACAAGATGATCCACCAGTTCGGCGACGTGCCTTGGATCGACCACGAGCTGCGTACCCCCGAGGACAACTTCACCTCGTACGACCGTTTCTCGATCGCCGAGCAGTGCTATTACGACATGGAGTTCGCATATCGGTGGGTTACCGACGACAACGACAAGGGTGCCATCTCGAAAGGTGCTTGCGGTTTGTTGCTCATGAAGTTCTGTATGGTCACGGGCCGTTACGACCGCGCCATCGAGGTGGGTCGCGAAGTCGTGGCCGCTCACCCGATGGTGAAGACCATTCAGTTCGACAAAACGTCGGGCAACCTCATGCTCGACCTGCACTCGCGCGCCGCTAAAATGAGCGTGGCCAATACCGAGACGCTGCACGTGGTGGTTTCGACCGAGGATACCAAGGATCAGGGCTCGGCGCGTATCAAGACCATGCGTAACGGCACTCCCTACTGGGCCAACGGCTCGATCAAGACCCCTAAGGGTGCGACGGGTTGCACCATCGACCTCCAGAGCGCGGGCAACGGCAAGGGCGGACATCTCGACAACGACTTCAACGTCGGCCGAGGCATCGCCACCATGCGCCCCTCGGCATATTACCAGTACGAGATCTGGGGCGAGAAGGAGAAGAACGACATGCGCGGTCCCATGTACGGCATCGACCCCGAGAATCCCGACGACGTGTCGGCCAAGTCGTGGCGCGAGATGGAGGACTTGTACTACAACAACCTCTCGCTCAAGTCGAAGAACGACGAGTATTACGGAAGGCATCTGATCCGTCCGAACAACATGTCGGTCGCCGACTCCACCCGCTGCTGGTTCCGCTGGCCGCACTACATATTGTACGTGCCCGACGAGACGCAGGCTTCCGACTGGCAGGGCGGCTACACTCCGTGGTACGTCTATCGTTCGGCCGAGGCCTACCTCATCATGGCCGAAGCCTACTATTGGAAGGGCGAAAACGCCAACTGCGTCGCCATGCTGAACGAGGTGCGCCGTCGTGCGGGCGCCGAGGATCTCACCGCCGACGAGGCGGGTATCTCGGCCGTGCTGGCGGAGCGCGCCCGCGAGCTGTATTACTGCGAACCGCGTCACGTCGAGCTGGTGCGCATAAGCTACATGTACGCCCGCTCGGGCAAGGTCTGCGAGTGGAACGGCCGCACCTATTCGATGAAGAACTTCTCGGGTCCCGAGGGTACGGGCACGGCCAACCCCTGCACCGAACTCGGATACAACTTCTACTTCGACTGGGTGGTCGCCCACAACGACTTCTACTACAAGGGTAACGGCACCAACACCTCGTACAGCGACACGGGGTACGTGCAGTACGCCAAAGGCATCTACCGCATAGCGGTGCATAACGTGCTGTGGCCCGTTCCCGAGAACGCCATCGTGGATAACAAGGGCGATCTGAACCAGAACGAGGGTTACGTGAAGGTGGCTTCGCATCCCTACAACGTGACGCCGCTCACGCTGGAGATCGACAAGCACGGCTACAATTGATTATCATACGGCCTTAATCGATTCCGTCGGGCGAACGTTCGCCCGCATTCGGCCGAGGGCTGTCCCGCAACGGGGCGGCCCTTTTTGGTGTGGCGCTGTTTTCCGCCTCGGAGATGGATTATTCCGAAATAGGATTAAATTGTATATAATTGCCTGAATTTATAACTATTGGATTTATGGTATCTGTTAAGGTAAAACTGCGTCGTTCGAGCGTCGCGGGAAAAGCTGGCGTTGTCTATTTTCAAATCATTCACCGACGCGAGACGCGGCGCGTCTCCACCGACATTCGTCTGCTCCCGTCGCAATGGGACGCCGTCCGACAACGCGTCGTCGCGGGCCGCGGCGTCGACGCGTGCCGTTTGCAGCGTTCGATCGACGGCGAAAAGGATCTGTTGCACCGCGTCGTGGCCGAGCTGGAGTCGGCGGGCGGCGTGTTCGTGGCGGACGATGTGGTGGAGCGGTTCCGCGATCCCGAGCTGCGGATCTCCTTTCTCCAATTCATGCGCGGCCGCATAGCGCAATTGACGTCGACGGGAAATCTGGGCACGGCCCGCAACTACCGCTATGCTTCGGAGAGCTTCGCATCCTATTTGGACGGCGTCGATCTGCCGCTGCGCGCATTTACCGACGAGATCGTGGAGGGGTATAACCTGTATCTGCTCCGTCGGGGCGTGGTGCGCAACACGGTATCGTTCTATATGCGCATCTTGCGGGCCGTGTACAACATGGCGGTCCGCAGGCGGCTGGTCGAGCAGACCTTTCCCTTTCGTAATGTCTACACGGGCGTCGACCGTACCCGCAAACGCGCCGTCGACGAGTCGGTGATATCGCGCCTCATGCGCCTCGACACGGGCCGTTCGAAGTCGTTGGAGATAGCGCGCGATCTGTTCATGTTCAGCTTCTATGCCCGCGGCATGGCGTTCGTCGACATGGCCTATCTTCGCAAGAGCGATATCCGCGACGGGATTATAAGTTACGAGCGGCGCAAGACGGGACAACGGCTCTCCGTCCGCTTGGAACCTTGCATGAAATCCGTCGTGGACCGATATGCCGACCGTGCGCGCGATACTCCCTATGTCTTTCCGATATTGCGGAGCGCGGTGCCCGAGGCGGCCTATCGTCAATACTCCGTCGCGCTCAACTATTACAATCGCCGTCTGAAGGTGTTGTCCGACATGCTCGGCCTCGAAGCGGGCCTCTCCTCCTATACCTCGCGCCACAGTTGGGCCTCGGTGGCGAGGAATCACCACGTTCCCGTGTCGATAATCAGCGCGGGGATGGGCCACGCCTCCGAGCAGACGACGTTGATATATCTCGCCTCGCTGGAAAACTCGGTGATCGACGACGCCAACCGACGCGTGATAGCCTTGTTGAGCGGTGCGCCGTCGAGGTCGCGGTGCGCCGTGCCGTCGGGGCTTTAGAGCGGGAGCGCGCATACGGAACCGCCCCTGCGAGGTCGTCTCGCAGGGGCGGTTTCGGTTCGGGGTTCGAACGGTTAGTTGTTCATCTTGTCGCGCACGCAACGTACGCGATACCGTGGCACGTCCTTGTCGTTGATCGTTCCTCGGTTAGGGTAGAATACGAAGAAACGTCTCGTCAGGGTGGTGCCGTTTCCGTTTTTATAGGCGTCGAAATGCTCTTGCGTGCAAGAGAGCCAACCGTCTTCGTTGTCGGTGCCCGTCAAAATGCCTTCGCGGCGCATCATTACGAGCTCTTTCTGGTTGGGTACTCTCCACGAGCCGCGGTCGCTGCCATCGGTTTCCTGAGAATATCCTCCGCAAATGTAGTTGTTGTCGCAGGCTGCTTTCCATCTGTCGGTCGTGTAGCTGCTCTTATTCAATACATCGCCGGTGAATGTCAAGGTGCCGCCTTGCAACGCGGTGTTTGTCGCGCTGCAATTGTTTCGCGCTACCTCGAACTGCGCGGCAGGCTGGTTGGTCGCCGACTGCACGTCGTGGGAAAGCAGATGGTTGGATTGCGGAGCGCGTTTGCAGGCATCCTCGTAATATGACAACGAGAATACGCGATTATTCGTATCGTATTCGTACGCGGGCGTTACGGGGTCGTTGTCGATTACTCGTCCCATGTTCACTCCGAGATTGCGCACGCATCTTATCTGCCATGCGCCCATGTCCCAATCGCCTTGCAGCCAGTCGGACGACGATGTTCCCTCTTCTGCCCACATGACCTTTCGGTCGCTCGACGCGAAATGATGTCGGGTGTTGTTGTCCGAATCGATCGTGTTGTATGTCCCGCCGTGTTTGAATCCGTAATAGGGCGTTTCGTCGAAGTTCATCAAACGTTGCGATTGCGGTATCACGGCGCGTCCGAGAATGATGCGGACATATTTACCCGTCGTCGGGACATACCATTTCATCTCGTCGGCGTCGATTACTCCGTTGCCGTTTTCGTCGCGGTTGCGCGACATGCAGGCTGTTATCACCTCGTAATTCGATCCGTCGGGATCGGGATTGTAGGCTCTTCTGGAATCGGCTCCCCGAAGGGCCGTCGTTATTTCGGCGGGCATGAATATCGGCGCCGTCTTGGTTCCCGAAGGCTCTTTCAGCTGGGGCGAATCGATCGCTTGGCGGCTGAACGGAATCAGGCAAGTGCGCGTCTCTCCGTTTATGGTTACGCTTTTGGTCTCGGCCATTTCGCTCCACTCTCGGTCGGATTGCGTGGCGTTGATTTTGCCGTTGGTGAGGTAGTGCCACACGTTCCAACGTCCGTTGTCGGCGTTCGGAGCGCTCAACGCATTCCACGCCGTTTGCGACCATGCGAGATTCAAACCGAAGTTCTCGGTTTCGCGTTCGATTCCGAGCGCCGTTTTGTTTGGCGTATTGGTTGCGGCCGAATAATACGTCAATATCGAGTTTTGCGAAATCATGTATTTCGAATTCATATACATGCTTTCGCGGTCGTCCGATATTTTGCGGTTGTTGCAGGCGATCCACACCGTGCGCGGCGCCTGATTGACATAGGCGTGCCAACTGCCCTCGACCTTGCCTCTGACGGGATCTTCTATGTAGGTCGAGTTGCCTTTCGCATCCTTGTGATAGACATATTCGTCGATGAATACGGTGTACCACAACTGCTCCTCGCTGTCGACGTCCGTCACGGCCGCGCCGCTGCCGTTCACGCCGCGATAGGTTTCGGGGTGGGCCAGCTGCTCCAAGGTCCAGATGTTCTCTTCGGGCTCATCGGTGTAGTCGCGGTAGCGGCGCAGAAGTCCTTCGGCGGTGGTGGGCTTGAAACGCACCCATGTGTAGAACTGGTCTTTGTCCAGATCGTGCCCCTGCTGGGTGCCGCCTTCGCGGTAGTCGTCGGCATAATACGAGTGGGTGACGTTGTCGTACGGCGCTTCGATCATCCACTTCAGATTCCGGCGCTCTCTGTTGCTGAGGCTTATGTTGAACACGGCGTAATGCGCATCCAATTCCATGCGGTTCACATCCTGCACGTCGGTCACGTCGCCTTCGGCCCCGGGCTGCTTCTCGGCGTTGCCGAATGCCTCCACTATAATGCTGTTGAGGCTGTTGACGGTCACGTTGTAGGTGTATTTCATATTGCGTCGGCAATTGAAATCCTCGGCCTTCTCGGTCGCGTTCCCGCCTTCGATGTATCCAAGATGCACCGTGTAGTCGGCATAGCCCTCACGGCGCACGGCGTCGGGCGTATCTTTCGGTACGGGCGTGAATGCGTCGGGATCGTTTTCGGGATCCGCCGCATCGCCGATGGTTTTCCCGACCCAATACGTCACTTTCAGTCGGAACGTGACGTATGTGGCGAAGTTCTTGGTGCCGTTCCCTTCGGCGTTGGGTCGTGCCGCCGCGTTCGAGGGACTCAGACTCTTGTATATGCCCGTATTCGACCCGTCGGCGTTTTTGTATTCGCGCTCGCGGTCGGCGTATCCCGCCGTCGAGATTCCTACGTAATCGCCGTTCTCCTCTCTGTATTCCGTCGCGGTCTGCTTGTTCTCGAACATATAGAAATCGAAAGAGGAGCCGTCGTCGTCCTTTGCGAAATCGTACGACCTGTTCGACGCGCCGTGATTGGTGGCGTAATTTTCGCGATCGCCGAAATAGGTCGACACGTCGGCGGAGTTCCTGCCGCGCTCCTGCAAATAGGCTATGATCGGGTTGCTGCGCACCTGCCAGCTCACGGGTTCTATCTCGATGTTCGGTCCCGCGGCGATGTTGAACCTTATGTAGGATATCATGCGGCGCAGGTGGATGTATCCTTGCAGTTTGGCATCCCCCGCGGGGATATCGCAAGGCGCGGGATTGCCTTCGGCGTCGTGCCACGATGCGGGATCGACGATGTCGGCGAGGTATGAGCCGCTCATCGCCAGATTGTTGCTGCCCGAGAAATCGACGTTCGACGGATCGGTAAGCATAAGCGATATGCTCTTGTATTTCTCCCATGTGTCGGCTTTCGCGAGCAGGGCGCTCAACTCGCCGCCTCGGGTGTCGGGGAGGCCCGCCGCCGTTTGCAGCTCCTTGTTGTCGGTGATGCCGTAATTGTCCTCGACATTCGCCACGGCCACGATGTAGCTTTTGCCCGATTTGGTGTCGATGTCGCTCAACGTGGCCGTGCCGTGGTCGTCGGGTCCTTTATCGACGGCGAACGTTCGGTTGAAAGTGCACTCTCCTGTGTCGACATTGTATATGCCCACCCACAAACTGTTGATTTTCTTGGCGTACTCGTCGTTTATGGCCGCGCGCGAGGCTTGGCCCATGTCGTTCAGATTCACCGCGAGGGTCAGCGTCGAGGGCAGCCCCTCGCGCATGTCGACGTACGGAGCGTCGATATCGTCCGTTCGGCACGATACGGCGGCTATGCCGATGGCCGATGCCAGCAACGCGGCGATAGTCTTTTCGTATATGTATGCTATTCGTCTCATCTTTCGTCAATAGTTAGTCGTTATTCGAAGTCGGGAATGTCGGCGACGCTCGTTCCCATCGGACATATCGTGTAGTTTATATTCAGCGTGTTGGATGCCGAACGTATCTCGTAACGGTAGATGTGGTTGCGCAGCAGCGCGCCCAATCGCTTGGTGGGTTTGCCGTCGGCGTATTCGTCCACCTCCATATTGTAATCTTTCGATGTCGGGTTCGCGCCCGAATCCCTGACCGTCAGGTTTATGACGGCGCGGTTCGCCGTGAGGTCCGCTTCGGTGACATATGCCGAGTAAACCGTGCGAGTCTCGTCGCCGACGGTTTTCGTCTCGGCGAAGAATTTGAGCCCGTCGGCGGTCGCGGGAGCGTCGGGCAGGGTAGGCGCGCCGACCTGCGTATCCTCCTTGTTCCAGTCGGGGTTGGCTGTCGCGTCGGGAATCAGGCGGCCGACGGCGTTGTAGTTCGACAGGGTGATGTCGGACGCGAGTTCGACGCCGTCGGGCAGAGCGTCCGCCACTTCGATCTTCGCCACGGCGCGGAGCATCTTTATCTCGCCGAGGTCGAGGTCGTAACGCTCCTTGTCGATGGCGTTCTGCGTGGCTGCGCTCAATAGGGCTACGCCCGAGCATCCGTACATCGGGATGGCTTTGCCCGCTCCGTCGGGTTGCCAGCCGTCGTTCGGCAGCGTGAAGTTCCATGTCGTCCCGTCGCGGTACATATCGCTCAGGAACGTATGGCCGAGAATGAATCTGTCGTACACTGCGGCCGCGGCCATGCTTTTGCAGTTGGCGATCACCGCCACCTGAATCCTGTCGGCCGACGTCTCGCCCAGCACGCCCGTCACTTCGTATCCCGACTCTTGTCGGCTGATAATCGCGCTCGACGGTTCGAACCGCTGTATCAAACGCCCGTAACCGTCGAATACCAGCACCGCGAAGTCGTTGCCCTCGATGTTTATGCGGTCTTCGGCATCCGTGGCCTCCTCGATGTCGTCTCCTTCGGCGCGGGTGGTTCGCGTCGCGGCTTTTTGGGTGGTTATGCGCAGGTTCAGCACATACTGTTCCGCCTGCCCGAACGGCGGACAAACGGTCTGGTCATCGTTCACGCACGAGGTCGTGACGAGGGCGAGGAGCAGCGCGACGGGTCGCAATATGTATGAAATGCTTGATCTCATGGTAAACTGTTATCGTTATAAGTCGGAACTTTGTCTCATCACGTGCCAAGAGTTGATCCATATACCGCCTTTGGCGTACCAACCGTTCTCGTCGTCGATGAAGAATATGAGGTTGTAGTTGTCCTGACGGTCGAGGTAATCCTGATCCTCTTCGGCGTACGGAACATCCCCCTTGGCGCACAGCAGCAGGTCGATGAGCGGCAGGCGGAACAGAGGCTCCGGCTTGTCCTTGCAGGCGACGGTCAGTTCGGGGGCGTGGCCCTCCTTCACGAGGCGCGCCAGATCGATCTGCGCGATCACCGAACTGACGGAGGTGACGGTTCGCGATCCGTCGGGCAGCGACACTTCGCCCGACTGCTTCTTGCACTCGCCGTAAACGATGATCTCGTCGTCGAGCAGGGTGTTGTCGTAGTTCATCAACCCGTTGTCGTCGGTGACGGTGAACGAGAAGTCGTCCTTGTCCAGCTCCCTGCCGTTGTAGTGCTGGAGTATGACGCGCACCGTGTTGGTGTTTTTCGTCAGATCGACCACGCCCGCCACGTGGTCGCCGTACGTGTCGGGGAACTCGACATTCTCGGCGTAACCGTGGAACAGAGCGTCGAGCGGCTTGTCGCACCGAGCCGCCGCGGTCCCATCGGGAGTCACGCGCGCGAGACGGCATGCGAGATCCTCTTTGCGCGCGGGACGCGCGCCGCCCACGAGCGAGAAGGCCTCGCTCTCCGTCAGTCCGCACCACGCGACCAGATCGTAACGCCCGGGCGCGACGTCCACCTGCATGGAGTACCCCTCGCGCGCGAGAGCCTCTCCCGATTCGGTCTTGGTCGCGACGAGCGTCCCGTTGCGGTCGAACACGAACAGCGAGACGGACTTTACCTGCGAGGCGAAAGCGTCGACGTCCAGCACGTTCTTTTTGTATCGGAAACCGACATGGTAACGCACCGAACAATCGCCTTCGTCATCGTAAATGGCGGAATCGCATGACGCGAGGGCCACGGTCGTCGCGGCGAACATCGCGGCGGCGAACCGTAAACTTCTTCTATCGAACAGTTTCATCGTTAATGTATTATTTTGTTTTATTATCTTCCGTATCTTATGGGTTTCGGCAAAGAAACCTCGTGCGTTCGTTTTTGGTGGATCGGCTTTCGTCCGATCTCGGGGCGTCCGCGTGGGGCGGCGTCCCGTGTTTTTCGCGGAATCGACCCTCCGCAAGGGTTTTTGTTTATGGTGTCGGCGCGTTTCGGTCGTCGACGTCGCTCGGGATTGAAAAATAACGGCGGAGCGATCTCCGCGCGGGCCTCGCCCCGCCGTCGGTTGGTTAACGATGTCGGATTACAAATCTACCGACTGGCTCATTACATGCCATGCCAGAACGTTCATGGTGGCGTTGATGAAGTAGGTCTGTGTCGGAGTGGGATCGGGCAGCGGCTTGTCGTTTTCGTCGGCGACGCCCGTCGCCAGACCCGAAATGCTGTTGATCGTCACTTGGTACGAGTGGTTGCGCACGATACCGTAATCGCCCGTCTTGGGATTCTCGATAAACGCGTTGCTGTCCGCGCCGTTGTGCTTGATGGGCACATAGAAGAAGGCCTTGCCGCCGTTGTAATACATTGCCTGACCCGCGAACTTCTCGAGGTCGGCGTTGATTCGGGCTATGACGGTTTCGCGGTCGGCCGTTACCTGATTCCAAGTCGTCGTGCCGTCGTCGTTCGTGGTCGGCGTGAAGAGAGGACCGTTGTAGTTGGTCGCGATCTGTATCGTGTAACGGTTGGCGGGGTTCTTCACCGCGGCGCCCGTTATATCCGACGCCTCGTCTTTGTGAATCACTGCGACGGCCGCATCGGCGCCCGTGGCGTCGTTCTCGTTTACTCTGAAGTAGGGCTGGTTCTCGAGCATGGCTTTTTTGAGCTCCTCCTCGGTGTAGATGGCATATACCTGCGTGGTCTCTTCGCCTGTGACTTTGCTGTATTTGCGAAGATAGAAACCGTCCGCGAATTTGTCGGCGTCGTCGCCCGTCACTTCGTAATGACCCTTGACGATGGCGCTGGTTACCGATGCGTAGGGATTGGGGAAGTTCTCGGGGCTGGTGAAACGCTCTCCGCGCATGGTGTTCTCGGGGATGTATACCGCTTTGGTGTCGTTCATCGATATATAAGCGTCGCCGTTTTTCAGGCTTTGGAAATCTTCGTCGGCCAAAGTGATGTAGTCGAGGAGATAGTTGCCCTCCTCCTCTCCCGTGACGGGGAATTTAATTCCTTCGGCGGGCTGCGGAACCTCCGAGGGGATGCCGTAACCGTACGAACGCGCCCAGAACGTGCGGTAGGGAGCCGTCGAGGGCGTGATCCAAGACGCATCGTTGCTGAATGCCGAATTGAGATCCGCGATGGTGCCGTTCAGGTTCTTCAGCAGCATGGTCGTTCTCGCCGTTGCGGTCAGAGCCCACGATTCGGGGACGAACTTGAGCGAATAGGTCTCGGCTCCGTCGGGCGAGGTCACTTCGGGTTCGTTGATGGTGGGGTTGGGGTTCATCGCCACCTTTACCTTGGCGGCCACGCGCTCCACGTAAATCACGGCTGCTTTGTCCGCGCTTTTTTCAGCCTCCTCCTTGTCGGCGTATATGAATTGGGGATTCACCTTGCTCGCGATGGTGTATACGCCGCCCTCGTAATGTCCCGAGTTGTTCATCAGGAAATGAGCGCCGTCGGTTTGCAGTTGGTTGATATCGCGGGTGAGAGAGCGCACGCGATCCAGACGGTCGTTCTGCGAAGTCGTGTTGGCGGGGTTGACGTAAGCCATTACCGACGCGGGCATGTTGGCGCCTTCGTTCAGTTTGATCTCTACCGTGTTAGAGTAGATGGTCTCTATCGGATCGCCCGTCGGCCGGTTGTTTCCCGTAATATCTTTACGGGTCGAGCTTCCGACGACGTTTCCCTGCGCGTCGTAAAACACGAGCAGCAATTCGTCGATCTTGTTCTCTTCGGCGGTTCCGTTTTCGTATCCGCCGCCTGCTCGGCTCGGCTCGTCGCCCTCGGCGCGGGTGCCCGTGTGGTCGGGCATCACGATGCTGATGTTGGCGAACGACGTGGTCATGTCGGGCGTGACTTTAGCCGATTCTCCGTCGTCTTTCGAGCAGCCGGCGAGCGCGCCCATCGCCAGTGCGACGAATGCGCCCAAATAAAAATTACCTTTTCTCATAAGAATTTAATATTAAGGATTGTTGAAACATTGTTTTACTTTGCGAGTCCCGACTCGCGCAACTGCGCCGCGGCGTCCGCCGCCTGCTTCACGCCGCGGGTTGCCGCATCGCCGAAAGCGCGTGCGGCGCGGTCGTAATCGCCGCTCTTGGCCGCGAGTATTCCGCGGGCGTATGCGGCCTCGGGCGTGTCGCCCGCTTTGGTGAGATAGCCCGCCGCGCGGTCGAGTTCGTTCCGTCCGAGAGCTATGTTGGCGGCGTTGAGATTGGCCGCAGGGTCGTCGGGATACATTCTCACCGCCACTTCGAACACCTCGCGATATTCGTCCGAACCCGTTTCGAGGCTCTGCGCCACCGCATACATCTCGTGCAGACTCAGTTTCTGCGGCGCGCTCTTCATCACGGCCTTGATCTCCTCGATGTCGGTGTAGGAGCGTACCACGTACTCCACCGTGTAGTCGGAGTTGCGGAGCGCGGGGTATACGTTGTCGAGCAGGAAACGATATTGTTCGGGGTAGGCGTTCTTCAATTTCCACTCGCGGGCGTCGGGTTCGAGGTTCTCGGCGTCGATTACGGCCAGTATGCCGTTTTTGTCGGCCAGATCCGAGTCGGCGACGTATTTGCGCAGGCCGTCCCAGTTCTCGGCTACCCACGACGACCGCATGATCGACGGATCGAAGGTGTAGAGTCCGCGCACATAGTTGCGCAGGGCTTCGGTACGACCTTTCGCCAGACGTTCGTTCTCGGCATAGGGGCCTTCGGGCGAGGCGAAGCCCTCGATGGTCACGGCCACGATGCGGGTGTCGCCGTCGTTGCGTATGATGTCTATCGTGCCGCGTATCTTCTGCAACTCCTCGGGGTTGCGGCGGTAGCGGGGATTTATATCGATCTTGTTGACCTCGAAATCGATGTATGCCGAGCCGCGGGCCTCGCGCGTCTTCACCAATTCGGCCTCGGGGGTGATGAAGACGTATTCGGGTGCGAAGCGGTCGGGCGAGAAGCCTATTACGGCCAGATTGCGCACGGCCGTGCTTACTGTCTGCGAGCCGCATCCGCGCAGCTCCTCGGCCATGGTCAGGCGCGCCGACTCCATCCATGCCTCGTACGGCGCTTTGGCCGAGTACTCTATCACCTTGCCCGTGCGGCTGAGCGTGGCGTCGGCGGCGAATTTGCCGTGACGCAGGTTCTGTATGTGTCTGTTGCGTCCCGCCACGATCACGCACGGCAGCTCCAGACTCTTGCCGTCGCGGGTGATGGCGGGGGTATAGATAATTTCGGCGTCGGCGCCGAGTTTCAGATCCGACGCGTCCAACTGCATGGTGACGAAGAGATTGTTCGCCGTACGCTCCACCTTGAGAGCCTTTACGCGCGAGTCGTCGGTGTGGGTTTGAGCGAGGGCCTGCCCTGCGACGGCGAGCGTCGCGGCCGCTACCGCGCACAGTTTGTGTAATCTCATATTGTATAAATGTGTTAGCTTGTTGACGATCAGAATACGTATACCAGATTTATGGCCGCCTTGGTGGGGCCGAAGTAGTCGTGGCGACCCTTTCCGACGCGACGGCCGCAACCCTCGCACTCGAATTTGTCGTATTTGGTGTGGAGCCATCCCACGCCGATCTCGCCTTCGAGGCTCCAGTGCCTGCCGAGCAGCCATGCGTAACCGTACGCGACGCCCAGACCGCCGAACCATCCCTGATAGCGGTTGTCCTTGAATTTGCCGAAGTCGGTGCCGAGGAATTTGAAATCCATGTCGAGGTGGCCGATGTTGTATTGTCCCGCCAGCGCGTGCACGCCGAGGAAGTGGCCTCCGAGAGCCTCGCAGAGCCAGTAACGCGCCTCGGGCTGTACGAACCAGTGCTTGCGCTTGCGGCCTCGCGACAGATCCCAGACATTGATATCGCCGCCGACGTCGATCGACCAACGGGGAGCCAGCCCCACCTCGATCCCGAGGTTGACGTTCATGAAGGCGTCCGAAAGCAGATTCGTCTTTATCGCCACGTCCTGCGCCTTCACCTCCGAACGGAGCGCGCCGCCGATGACTATCATCAGAAGAAAAATCGTTCGTTTCATCATTCGTTTATGTTTTAATCTTATTGGTTTGTCGGTATGTAGCATCCCTTTCGTCGCCCACGGCGCGCTTCGGTCGCGTGCGGCAGGCGATTAGTATCTTTGTTTCGGCTTTAGGCAGTTACCTTATGATTTGTAACGTAAATGTCGGAAAGCGGCGCGTCGTCGATTCATGGCAGTTGCGCGCCTTTTTATCTTATGTTTACGAATTCAATCCCGTTAACTCGTTTCGACCATTAAGTCGCCTTTTCGGAACAAGTGATACAAATGTATGCAAAATCCCCCCCCCTCCTCCAAGAAATTTGGGAGATATTTTCGGTTGTTTATAAAAATTTATTTCATTTTCCCTCTGTTTTTCGATCCGTTTTGCAAATCCGTCCGACCCTTTTCGACCGTCGTCGAGCCGTCGTATACTATAATATATATTTCCCCTCTCGATGTGTTTTCGCGTTTCGGCCGCAGGAAATTTCCGCCTCGTCGTTAGGCTTTGTCACCTCGGCCCTCCGTACGCCGCGCGGAACGGGTTTTTCACCCCGACGGCGCGCAATGCGTTTTCCCGAAACGTCGTTTTCTTCGATCCGTCTCTATGAAAGAGATGTGTTTGTCGCCAAGTCGCTGAATTGCAGCGCGATATTTTTTGCTTCGGGCAATTTTGTCTGCCGTTGCGCTTCGGTCGGTTCCGTTGTCGACCAAAAGTATCCCCATACCCACGGCCGACAACGATTCCCTTGTCATTTTTCAGTACAATTAATTGAATGTATAATATGTTGATAAAAAGCGCTTTGCGCGAGGGGGGGGGATTTTCGGACGAAAAAAATCATTATTTTTCTTGTCATTTTTTCGGAATATGTGTATATTTGCAATCGTATTTGTGTTATCTCTTTCATAGAGAGGGTATAAAATTACGATATGCGAAACAGGGAAATTGAGGGATGCGTATCGGGTTTTCATCGTGGGAATCTTGCGCATTTTGATGTAATACAGCATATTTAAGGTTAAAAAAGACATAAAATGAAAATGAATGTCGGAAACAAGGTAATTCTGTTTTTGTGCATGTTGCTTTCGTGTGCGGGCGCGCGTGCCCAAAAAGCGGCGGTGAAAACGAACCTGCTCTACGACGCGGCGGCTTTTACGGCCAACGCGGGTGTGGAAGTGGGGCTCGCGCCGCGTTGGACGCTGGATGTGTCGGCCAACTACAACGGTTGGACTCTGTCGCACGATCGCAAATGGAAACATTGGCTCGTGCAGCCCGAGGCGCGTTACTGGTTCTGCGAACGTTTCGCGCGTCACTTCGTCGGAGCGCATCTGCTCGGCGGTCAGTACAACGTCGGCAATCTGAAGAACGGCATATCGTTCCTCGGTACCGATTTCTCGAAACTCTCCGACCGCCGCTATCAGGGTTGGTTCACGGGAGCGGGCGTGGCGTACGGTTACGCGTGGATACTCGGCAAACACTGGAATCTCGAGGCGGAGATAGGCGTGGGATACATCTACACCCGCTTCGACAGTTATCCCTGCGCCGAGTGCGGCACCAAGCTGGCCGAGGATCGTCCGCATCACTATGTAGGTCCCACCAAGGCAGCCATAAATCTGGTATATACATTCTAAACCTGCTTGAAGATTATGAGAAAGATACTTTGCATTATGGTTTCATGCTTGTGCGTCGCGACGGTCGGCGCGCAGTCGATGGCCCATCGGCAGGTGAAGGTGTCGGGCGTCGACGCGGCCCGCACCGAGGGCAACCTGTTCGTGTCGATGAACATCGATCTCGCCGATCTGGAGCTGGGCACCGACATGGAGATCGTCGTGACTCCCTTGTTGGAGTCGGAGACGGGCAGCATGCCGTTGGAGAGCTTCATCGTGGCGGGACGCACCCGTTACTATCGCCATCTGCGCAACGACTCGCCGCTGAACGAAAACGTTCTTTACCGCGTCGGCCGCACCCGGACTGTCGAATATCGCACGATGGTGCCTTACAGCGATTGGATGGCCGAAGCGAAACTGACCCTCGCCACCGAACTGCGCGGATGCGCGGGCGAGGAGATATCGCATGCCGACGATCTGTTGACCACGCTCGATTTCGCGCCCAAGACTTTCGTCCCCGTATTCGTATACATCCCGCCCAAGGGCGAGGCGGTGAAGATGCGCGAGGCGAAGGGTTCGGCTTTCATCGATTTCCCCGTCAACCGCACCGAAATATACGAGGATTATCGTCAGAACCCCGTGGAGTTGCAGAAGATACGCAACACCATCGATCTGGTCAAGAACGACGCCGATACTCGCATAACGGCCGTAACGATAAAAGGTTACGCGTCGCCCGAAGGCCCCTACGACAACAATGTCCGTTTGGCGAAGGGCCGTACCGAGACTCTTAAGGAGTATGTTCGCAAGCAGTACGATTTTCCTGCCGACCTGCTCGCCACCTCTTACGAACCCGAGGATTGGGAGGGATTGGAACGTTTCGTCGAGAGTTCCGACCTTAAGAACAGAGAGGGTATCCTGACGTTGATCCGCGGCGATTTGGCTCCCGATGCCAAGGACGCGAAGATCAAGTCGACCTATCCCGAGGAGTATGCCTATCTGTTGAAGAACGTCTATCCCGCGCTGCGCCATTCGGATTACGCAGTCGAGTACGAGGTGCGCGCGTATACCGACGTGGAGGAGATCAAACGTCTGCTCAAGACGCAGCCGCAGAAGCTCAGCCTGTCGGAGATGTATCTCGCCGCCGAGGGCATGGAGCAGGGCAGCGACGAGTATAACGAAGTGTTCGAGATTGCGGTACGCATGTTCCCCGAGGATGACACGGCCAATCTGAATGCCGCCAATTCGGCTATGGGCCGCGGTGACATGAAGAATGCCGAGCGTTATCTGGCCAAGGCGGGCGACAGCGCGCAGGTGGCATACGCCCGCGGTGTGCTCGCGGCCTTGTCGGGCGATTACGCAGCTGCGAAGCGTCAGTTCGAGATCGCGAAGTCGGGCGGCATAGCCGAAGCCGCGGAGGCTTTGCGGCAGATAGAGAGAATCGGAAAGTAATAACGATAAATTAAAATAGAAAAATGAAAATCTGGAGTAAAATCTTTGCCGGCATGCTTGCTGTGGGCATGTTTGCCGGATGTAACAACGAGAGCGCGAACGAACCCGAAATTACCCCCCCCCTCCCGGATGGCGCTAAGGACGCGGTTTACATGAGTGTGGACGTCACATTGCCATCGCCCAACGGAACGCGAAGCGAGACCAATCCCAAGCCCGACGGAGGTTCGACGGGCGGCACGGAAGTGGGGCAGGACGGCGAGAATAAGGTCAGCTCGTTGCTGCTGGTGCTGGCCGACGTCGACAATAATTATATAGGTCACAGCGTCGTGGGCAATCTCTCGACATCTGTCGTGGCGGGCAAATCGACCGTGTCGGCTACCGCAGCCATTTCGGCCACGGCTTTGAAGACCTATTACGACACGCACGAAGATCCCGACAAGAAAGTGAACGTCTTCGCTTTCTGCAACCCGACGTATGAATTGATCGACGACTTGGCCAAAGAGGATAAGTCGAATTGGTTCGATGCCAAGTGCAAGGTGGTCGAAGAGATCGACTCGAAGAACCACAACACCATTATCTGGAGCGACGGCTCGTTCCTGATGTCGAATGCGAAGATCGCCGAAAGAAGACTCCCCAAAACCTACGATATCTGGATGACGTATTACGCCAAGGAGGATAATCCGTTCGATCTGTGCGGCAAGAACGATATGTCGGTCGATAACGTCGGTCCTGTCGAGGTGGAACGTTCGGTTGCCCGTTTCGATTACCGCGACGGCAGCGATGCCGCCACGGGTCCCAATACCTATAACGTGGGTTTGACGGACGACGTGGAGGACAACAGCCTTCAGATCAAATTGGTCCGCATGGCCTTGGTGAACATGAGCAAGGAGTTCTATTATCTGCGCCGCGTGTCGGACAACGGTTTGGCGAACGGTCCCAACTTCGAGATCTGCGGTCTGGAGTACGGTTCGAACTCGTCTAAGGATAACATGGGCAACTATGTGGTGGATACCGATTGCGATTTCAAGTCGAACGCGCAGTTCAAGGATAAGAACGCCGACCTCGAAAACTATTTCAACTACCGGTTCTTCAACAGCGACGGCACGATCGATGCCGATACCCGCAAACACTGGGACACTTACGATATGGAGCAGGTTATCGGCAAGGACGAGCTTTCGGGCGATAACTGGAACGACGCCCCCGCGGGTTACGACAAAACGGGATACCGCATCTGGCGTTACGTTACCGAGAACACCATTCCCGACGTCAATTCGCAGAAAAACGGAATTTCGACGGGCGTAGTGTTCAAGGGCAAACTCATAGTGCCCGAGGACAGCAAGGTCAACGAGACCCTCAAAGCGGCCGTGAGCGGCGAGTATGACGCGCCCGATACCTACACCAAGGTTATCAACGGTAAGAAATACCCCATCATCTATGTATTCAACAACAAGTTGTATGTGGGTTGGAACGACCAGATCA
Source organism: uncultured Alistipes sp. (assembly GCA_910587675.1). GTDB lineage: Bacteria > Bacteroidota > Bacteroidia > Bacteroidales > Rikenellaceae > Alistipes. The sequence continues at coordinate 197,687 of CAJUMU010000002.1, forward strand.
AGAAGGAGATCGAAAAAGGCGAGGGTTCGCCCATCTACAATGCCGCGATGTCGGATGCCAAGAGCAAAGACGGAACCTCTCTCGGCGTGCCCAATGCTCTCTATCAGGAGGTTCTGAAGACCAACGGTCAGGATGCGGCGGCTTTGGCTGCGTTCAAGAAGGCCGCCGTGGCTGCGGGATTCACCCTCTACAATGCCAGCGACGATGCCGAGTCGGCTAACGGCGGCAAGGATTACGGCGTGGGTTACTTCTTCTACTATTACTACTGGAACCGCCATAACGACAACAACGCTCCCGCCGCCATGGGTCCGATGGAGTTCGCCGTGGTGCGCAACAACGTCTACAAACTTTCGGTAACCAAGATCAACCGTCTGGGCCATCCTCGCTACACGGAGAACGATCCCGATCCCGTCGATCCCGATACTCCCGACGAGAAGGGCGATGTTTACCTCAAACTTTCGGTGGAGGTTCTGCCTTGGGTGGTTCGCGTCAACAATATCGAGTTCTAAAAAATGCGAAGCGTTAAACGAAATATTATTTCACGGCTTATCGGCGCGGCATGCGGTGTCGCGCTGACGACGGCCGCCTTGCCTTCGTGCGAGACCATTTACGAGGATCTCGACCCGTGTCCGCACGGTGTGTCGCTGCGTTTCATATACGACTATAATATGGAGTATGCCAACGCATTCCCCAAAAAGGTCGACTGTCTGACGCTGCTCATATACGACGACAAGGGCAATTATGTCGATACCCGCACCGTCACGGGGCCCGAGCTGGGCGACGAGGCCTATCGTATGCGCCTCGATCTCGCGTCGGGCAACTATCGGTTCGTCGCTTACGGCGGCATGGCCTGCGACAAGAGCTCGTTTTCGTTCGTGCAGACTCCCGCCGCGGGAACGAAGCACGGCGATCTGCGGGCCGCGCTGGACGAAGATTGCCTGACCGTCCCCGCGCGCAAGAACCTGCACGGGATGTATTGGGGCGAGCTCTCGATGGCTACCGCCGACATGTATGGCGAAGGCGTGGTGGAGATGATGAAGAACACCAACAACATCCGCATCGTTCTGCAACAGATGAACGGCGATCCGGTCGACGACAAGGATTTCGAATTCCGCATCACCGACGACAATACGCTTTTCGGCGCGGATAACGACTTGATATCCAACGGTACGGTGACCTATACCCCGTGGGCGCAAGGACAAGCCTCTACTGGCGTGACCGACGACGAACGTGAGGTGGTCGTGGCCTATGCCGAGCTGTCGACTTCGCGCCTTATGACCAAGAACAGCCCCAAGCTCATTGTGACCCGCAAGGAGGACGGCGCGAATGTCATCGATATTCCTCTGATAAGATATCTGTTGCTGCTCAAGAGCGATCTGTATGCGCAAATGCCGTCGCAGGAGTTCCTCGACCGCGAGAGCGAGTGGTCGTTGATATTTTTCCTCGACAAGAGCGGCGCATGGATCAGAACCTATATCAAAATTAACGACTGGACTGTCAGAATCAACGATTCGGATCTGTAAAAATGAGAAATTTCGTACATATCCTGATTTTGTGCCTCGCCTCTCTCTTCGTCGCGGGATGCGACAAATCGGCGTCGGATGTTCCTGCGCCCGAGAAGGAGGTCTGGGTGAATCTGAATATAGGCGTCGCGCTGTCCGATGCCGCGAAGCCCGTGCGTTCGTCACGTGCCGACGTCAACGAGGAGGCTGCGGCGAACGAGGCCGAGAAGATGCAGACATTGCGTATTATCGTCGTCGACAAGAACGGCGATGTCGAGGCCAATAGATTTTTGTATGCGGGTTCGGTGGTCGAGTACGGCGAGGAGCATTTCAAGGTTCGCGCCAACGAGACCAAGCAGGTGTATGTCTTCGTCAACGAGAACAACGAGTCGGTGAAGGTGTATGATGCGACGGGAGGCCTCGTGGCCGATCTGCACGACTATCTGGGCGGGATCGCGGTCGGAGAGACGTTTCCCCGCGAGGAGATCGACGGTTTGGAGATCCGTCTGAACGACGGCGTTGATTCGGAGCTTGATGCCGTGGGCGACGTATCGGCCCAATCGGCGGGCGGCCTGCCGATGAGCAAGTGCGAGGAGGTCGAGGTTTACGACAAAGATCTGTCGCACGATATCTATCTGCATCGCGCCGCCGTGAAGTTCACGTTCAACATTACGAACAACAGCAGCCTCGACAGAGTGCTGACGGGGCTTTCGATAGACAAGATGGCGTATCGGGAGTACTATCTGCCGCGTGTCGACGAGTATAAGTACGTGGGCGGGAAACCGACCGAGATCGTCGATTTCGACACTCCGTCGCCCGAGGGCACAAACAACGGATACTACACCTTCGAGAAGAGTTTCGAGAAGGGGGTCTCTTTGCCCAAGGGCAAGAAGGTTACCGCGCCTCTCGTCTATTTGCTTGAAGGGAAGTACGAACCGACGGACGTTGCCGCTCAAAAAAACTACTCGATGACCATCTCGTTGAACGGGGCGAAGACTCAGGCGAAGGTTTTCGACAATCTCGACCGATTGCCTCGCAATACCCATGTCGTGGTGAATATAATCATCAAGGATCGGAAGATCGATTGGAGCGTCGACCTGCGGCCTTACGGCGAGGTGAAGCTCGATCCCGATTTCGGATTGGACAGAGACTAATATTCTACCGAAGTGATGAAACGAAGTATCCAATATATTCTTGCGTGCATGTCGCTTTTCGTATTTGCGGCGTGTACCGACGATCTGACCGACGATTACGTCGGCGGGATCATTCCCGAGGGTGAGTGCACGATTACGGCGGATGTCGAGTTCAAACCGCTGGCTGCGGGGCTGAACGGGGCGACCCGTACGGCGGGCGATGCCATCAAGCAGATCGAAGATCTCTGCGTGTTGTTGTACGACGAGGGCGGCAAGTTGGCGAAAAAGTACTATATAGCCGACCCCGAGACCACTGACGTGGATCGCACCGACGCCGAGGCGGACAACGGCCATACGGCCGAGAGCGCGACGCCGCACGCCGATTTCAGCTTGCAGGTGCCTTACGGCCGCTACTACATCTATGTCGCGGCTAATATGGGCGATATGGACGGCTATGACGTCGCGACTATCGAGAAGTTGAAGTCTGTTTCGCTGGAGTGGCAGTCCGACGCCGTGGCGCGGAACAATCAGATGTTCGGTTTCTTCATCGTCGGCGACGACAAGTCGAAGGAGCCCGAGAGCGCGCCGTTGATTACCGTGGCGCAGAACGATATGTCGCTGCATTCGTGGATTCGCCGCGCTGCGTCGAAGGTTACGGTGGCGTTCGACGCTTCGAATTTGAAGGACAATATCTACATCTACCTCAAGTCGGTGCAGATAAAGGATATCCCCGCGCATTGCTGGCTGGGCAAGAACAATACGCCTGCCGACGATAACGAGCTGATTCGCGAGGGCGAGACGATAGTTTACTCGACGAGCGAATCTTACGACGACCGGTATCCCGCCCGACTGACCAACGGCCGACCCGTTTACGGCGCGGCGAATTTGCCCGACGACGTCGAGGGACGCATCTCCGTCGACGAGCAGATCGCCGCCCATCATCAGGAGAATGTCGCGGCCCTCTACTTCTATGAGAATATGCAGGGCAAGGGCATAAGCAAGAAGCAGGATTGGAAAAAGCCCGGGGAGATCACGTTCCCCGACGGCAGCGACAAGGATGAAAACGGGAATTTGAACAGTCCCAATCGTAAGGACCAAATGCTTTACGGCAGTTACATAGAGGTGAAGGCGCATTACGTGTCGCGTAACGAGGGCGATATGAGCGAGGGCGAGATCACCTATCGTTTCATGCTGGGCAAGGATACCGACACGGATTACGACGCGCAGCGCAATTACCACTATAAGCTCACGATGAAGTTCAACGGTTATGCCAACGATGTCGACTGGCACATCGATTACGAGCGCGAGCCGGGCATAGTCATTCCGAACCCGTATTACATCTCGTATCTCTACAATCATTCGATGATGCTCCCCGTTCAGGTCAATACCGAACCCGGGGTTACCGTCACGGGCTTGAAGGCCGAGATTATCGACAACCGCTGGGCGCCCGATCAACCTAATCCTGATTTCGAATATTATAAGGCCGCGGATAAGGAGGGCGAGAATCCTTGGAACGGATTTTTGTCGTTGCACGAAACGACGGAGACTATCATAATGGGTAAAGGTCCGTTTAAGCAAACTTCTAATCAAGCGTATTACGAGCAGACGCCGAAACGAGGTGTGCGAGTTTATTCGGATATGAATGACGGCGCGCATACGACCGACGGTTCCAAGGATACCGACAAATACAATGTAAAGGTTGAAAAGTCGACCGTAACGGGCAATGTCTACCACTTCTCGCTTCCGATGTATACCCGCGCCAAGCAGTTGATAAAGCAAACGGCGCATACGGGCAATAATCCCTATGTGGCATACCAGCGAAAGGCTGTGGTGAGAATTACTGCCACTTTGAGCAAAGGCGCTCCTTACGTCGAGGACGTGACCATCTATCAAGTGCGTCGCGTCGTCAATCCCAAAGGCGTTTGGCGCAAGTGGAATAATGACAAATCGTTCCATGTGGTATTGAAGCGTTTGCCGATGGAGTCGGCCGCCAAATTCGAATCTTTCAATTCGGTCGGTCCTTGGCGAGCGTATGTCATAAAGGATTCCGATCCCAACGGTACGGTGACGTTGAGCGTAGCGGACCCCAATACCTCCGATACGGATAAGGCCGATATCGAATTCGACGGCGAGACGATGACGAAAGATATCATATCGGGCAGGACCGATACTCCGATCGACTTCAATATCGATTTCAATGGTACGGCTGCCGATGAAAATTCGCCGCGCTATGCCATCGTCAGGGTCGAATACCATAACAATACGTGCTATCATCTTATTTTCGTGCGTCAGGGATACGCTCCCGACGATTTGATCGACGGCGGCACAAAGTGGCATACGGTTAATTTGAGGAGTGCGACCGAAGAGGCTTCGAGTCCGATCGATGAAGGTTCGTTGTTCAAGTTCGGCAATTTGAACCAGCCGATAGACGCTACCAAAAATAAAAATAAAGGTAAGACGCCTTGGACCAATGTGACGCCTAATGATTTTACCGATGGTCAACATTATGGTTGGACACCTTGGGACGACATTTCGAATTCTGATCATACGGGTAGTTTTTCAGATCCGAACGTGAATGGTAAAAGTATTCGTGTAGCGGAATATGACGATTTCAAGGCGTTGTACGAAACTGCGGAAATAGAACAGGGATTCGGTGTCTTGTATGGCGACGACGCAACAGAAGTTTTGGATGATATCGACGAGGTTTACGGCTATGATTATGACCAATCGGGATCGTACGGAATGCGAGGTTGTTTTGTCTATAACAGAAAAACGGGTAAGAATCTCTTCTTTCCTATCGGCGCTTCGGGATATGGCCATAGAAAAGATTTTATCAGAAATAACTCCGGCGGCCAGTATCGAGGCTTGTTGAGATATTCATGTAATCAACGATGGGGATATTTCGATGCGAAAGACGGTAATTATCCTGAAGGATCTATGGGTGCGCCGCTCTTTCATGACTTGTTCATGCGTCCCGGCGCCATATATTGGTTGAAGCAAGATTGCGGAGTCGGCAACAACGTATTGGATCCCGATAATATCGATAGCGCTATAGGATGGGATTTCAACTACTTTACGTTCGATTTCTTCCCGATTTCGTGGGGCAATGTATTTGGCCCCGATGAAACGACCTCCGGTGGTTGGCTTAATCGAAAGGATCGCAGCGACGCCTGCTTCGTGCGTTGCGTGGAGAAGTAGCGACGGCCGAGACGCGTAACAATTAAAAACCCCGAGAGTGCGGAACTCTCGGGGTTTTTGATTTAGTTGCTGCGATCATATACTATTCGGAGCGTAGCGACCGAAGTCCCCTCAGAGGAGGGGATTTAGGGGAGGGTCAGACTTATATACGCGGCCCTTGGCCGCGGGTAAACGACCATCAGGGGTTGGTTTGCGACAATATGACGCCGATGCACTTAATAGCGACAACTATAGAATCTCCTCCAAACGTGCGACGGGTGATACGCCGAGGTCGCTGAAGATATTGTTGCAGTAGCGGTAATATCCCGCGACGGCTATCATGGCGGCGTTGTCGGTGGTGAACTTCATCTCGGGAATGAAGGTGCGCCAGCCGCGTCGGCGTCCCGTCTCGGCCACGGCCTCGCGCAATCCCGAATTGGCCGAAACCCCGCCTGCTATGGCGATGTCCTTGATCCCTGACTCTTTCGACGCCTTGATGAGCTTGCCCAGCAGAATGTCGATTATGGTGCGCTGCAACGACGCGCACAAATCGGCCTTGTGCCGCTCGACGAAATCGGGTTCGGCGGCGACCTTCTCGCGCAGGGTGTAGAGGAACGAAGTCTTCAACCCCGAAAAAGAGTAGTCGTACTCGCCGCGCACGTGCGGTTTGGCGAACGAAAAGGCGTCGCTATCGCCCTCTTTGGCGAGTTTATCGATCACGGGGCCGCCCGGGTAGGGTAGTCCCATCACTTTGGCACACTTATCGAATGCTTCGCCGGCAGCGTCGTCGATGGTGGTGCCGATTATCTCCATCTCCAGCGGCGACGACACCTTTACGATCTGCGTGTGCCCTCCGCTGACCAACAGACAGAGGAAAGGAAAATCGGGGTGCGGCATGTCGTGGTCGGGCAGGTCGATGAAGTGCGAGAGGATGTGTCCTTGCAGATGGTTGACCTCTACGAGGGGGATATTGCGGGCTATCGACAGACCTTTGGCGAACGAGGTGCCCACCAAGAGCGATCCTAACAGACCCGGGCCGCGCGTGAAGGCTATGGCGTCGATTTTGTCGGGCGCGACGCCCGCATCCTTGAGCGCCGTATCCACCACGGGGATGATATTCTGCTGGTGGGCGCGCGAGGCGAGTTCGGGGATGACGCCGCCGTATTTGACGTGCACGGCCTGCGATGCTATGACGTTCGACAGCAATGTCGTATTGCGTATGACGGCCGCCGAAGTGTCGTCGCAAGAGGACTCTATGCCGAGTATCGTAATATCCATTTTTTAAGATGTTGTTTCTGTTTTTAATAGAAATTTATCTACATTTGTGAGTTTAATGACGCTTGTAGCGATGCGCAAAGTTACTAAAATATTGTTAAAGGCGTTATCAGTCACTCTATTGTTTCTGATATTTTGCCCCATTGTGCTCGCGTTGATAGTCGATCTGCCTTCGGTACAGAATTTTATCGTCGACCGCGCCGTGAAATACGTCTCTCGCAAGCTGGAGACCACCGTGTCGATCGACCGCATACGCGTCGGCGCATTGGGCAGCCTGAGCGTGGAGGGATTCTATGTCGAGGATTACGCGCGCGACACGTTGCTCTATGTCGGGAAACTGCGCATCTATCTGAACGATATCCCGGGCAAGTCGGGCATAATGCTGCGCAACGGCTCGATAGCCGACGCGGTGCTGAACATCCGCGAGATGCCCGACGGCGAGACCAACATAAAACAGGTCGTGAGCCGACTCTCGAACAAGAAAAAGAAGAAAGAGAAGGGCGAATTCGCCCTCAGGATAAGCGACGTGCAGGTAGACAATCTGACGCTGGTGATCGAGCGGCGCGAGCATCGCGACCCCGAATACGGAATCGATTTCAGCGACATGCACCTGAACCGCACTTCGGCTTTCATCGACGATTTCACGCTCGACGGCGGCATGGTGGGCGGATATATCCGCAATTTCGCCACTGTGGAGCACAGCGGATTCACCGTGCGCAACTTTACGGGACGTTTTCTGGTCGACCGCGGACTTATCGACCTTCGCGATTTCGATATCGAGGCCGAGGATTCCGACGTGCGCTTGCGTTCGTTGACCCTGCGCGGCGACGACTGGAGCGCATACAAGGATTTCGTTCATAACGTCGCTATCGAGGGCGAGCTGCACGACACGCGCGTCTCGACCGACGACGTGGCTCATTTCGCTCCGCGGCTGCTGCCGTGGAAGCTCGCTCTGGACGATGCCGATATCGGCGTGAGCGGCACGGTGGCCGACCTGAAGGTCGACGTGCGCAACGTGTCGTTCGGCGAGAGGAGCTCGCTGCGCGCCGAGGCGGCCCTGCGCGGACTGCCCGATGCCAAGCGGGCGACGCTGCGGCTCGATCTGAAGCGGTTGGTTACGTGCGAGGCGGATATCGAGGCGGTCGCCGAGGGCATCGCGGGCAAGGCTTTGTCCGACAAACTGCTTTCGATGGCGGGCGCGGCGGGCGACATAGTCTGCGCGGGATCGTTCGCAGGCGGTTTCGATGCGTTCGATACCAAGCTGACCCTCACCACTCAGGCGGGCAACGCTTCGTTCGCGGCGACGCGCAAACCTTTGGCGGGAGCGGGCAAGGCGGCCGCTTTGACGGCTTCGGCCGATGTGCGGCATCTGCGTCTGGGGCGTCTGCTGCAAAACAAGGCGCTCGGCGCGGCTTCGGCTTCGGTGCGCTTCGCGGGCAGCGTGAACGACGGCGCGCTGACGGGCGAGGTGAAAGGCGTGGTGGGTTCGTTCGAGTTCAAGGATTGCGTTTACGACTCTCTCAAAATATCGGGACACATAAACAACCGCAGTTTTTCGGGTTCGGCGCATAGCGACGGCGGTCCTCTGCGCATGGCTTTGAGCGGTATGGCCGACATGAACGGCGAGCATTCGATATACGATTTCAAATTGCGGCTGGAGCAGGCCGATCTGCATGCCATGAATATTAATCGCCGCGATTCGGTGGCTCTGCTCGGTTTCGATGCGGATTTGTACGCCACGGGAAACGGCGCCGACGACATGAACGGTTCGCTGACGATAGACAACGGCCGTTACATCTACAACGTCGACACTCTGCGCAGCGGCGAGATGAATATTACGGCGCGCAGCGCGGGGGGCAAACGTTCGTTGAATATCACTTCCGACTTCGCCGACGCCGCCTTCACGGGTCCCACGAGCTATGCCGAGCTGGTGCGTTATCTGAGCGCGTCGATGCGCAGGTATCTGCCCGTCATATCGGATGCCGCGCCGATCGATTACGAGGGGGACAGCGACGGCTATTCAGCTCTGTCGGTGACCGTGAAGAATGTCGATCCGCTGCTCGACGCCGTATCCGACGGCCTGCAACTGGCGCGCGGATCGAAGTTCAATTTCGTACTCAACCCCGCGGCCAACCGCATCCTGCTGCGCGCCGAGTCGGATTATCTGGAGCGCAACAACGTGCTGGCCACCAAATTGAACCTGAACGTCACCAATCAGGGCGATTCGTTGGCGATGTATCTCAGTACGGAGGACTTCTATGCGGGTACGTTCCACATGCCCCAGCTTTCGGTGATGGGCGGCGCGAAGAACGACCGCGTTACGCTGTCGGCGGGCTTCTCCGATACGGCCGACTTGCTTTCGGGCGTCATAGGGCTTTCGGCGGAGATCATGCGCGACCCCGAGAGCGGCATGCGTCGCGTCGCGATGAACATATTCCCGACGACCATAACGCAGGGCCGCAAGGATTGGCGTATAACCTCCGACCGAATAACTATCGACACGGCCCGTATCGAGATACGCGATTTCACGGTCCGCAGCGACGGCCAGATGTTGCATCTCGACGGTGTGGCGTCGCGTAGCCGCGCCGATTCGATTACCTTGCGGTTGAGTAAGTTCAACCTCGCGCCGTTCATGGGATTCGCCATGCGCATGGGCTACACGATCAACGGTTACGGCAATGGCGAGGCTTCGATGAAGGCGGCGCTGAACCGCGGCGAGATGACGGCCGATATCGATCTCGACAGCCTGAGCGTTAACGGTATCTCCGTCGTTCCGCTCTGTATCGAATCGCATTGGGATTTCGAGCAGCAACGGGCGCGCGTGATGATCGACAACCTCGCCACGGGCGTCAATATCGTGCGAGGATATTACGCTCCCGTATCGCGTCGCTACTATGCCGAGGCGAAGTTGGACAATCTGCCGATGACGCTGTTGGATCCCATCCTTTCGGGCGTGGTTTCGGGCACCGAGGGCAAGGCGTCGGCCTCGCTGGAGATAATAGGGCAGGATCGCAACGCCGAGTTGAGCGGTACGATAGACGTCACGGGTCTGGGCACCACGGTCGACTTCACGCGGGCGCGTTATACCATCCCCGATGCGAGGATAAGGGTCGAGAAGAACCATCTTAAGACCTCCAACGCGCGCGTTTACGATTCGGAGCGCAACAGCGGATTGCTCACGATGGATCTCAATTTGGAGCATCTGTCGAACATCGCTTACGAGATGCGTCTGGTGCCGCGCCGCATGATAGTGCTCAACACCACCGAGCGCGACAACGATCTGTTTTACGGCAAGGTGTATGCTTCGGGCGTGGCGACCGTGCGTGGCAGCAAGAAGGGCACCACGCTCGACATAGTCGCCTCGACGGAGGGCGATTCGCGATTCTTCATGCCGCTGTCGGGCAAGAGCGACGCCTCGAATGCCGATTTCGTGATATTCGAGAAGCCCGGCATACAGGTCGACTCGACCAACTACCTGCTCCGCAAGAAGATGATGTTCGAGCGGCGCAATCGCGGCGTGTCGGAGAGCGCCAGCACCATGAATATCAACATCGAACTCACGGCCAACCCCAATGCCGAGGTGCAGTTGGTGATCGACCCCACGGTGGGCGATATAATCAAGGTGCGCGGCGACGGTATTCTGAATCTCAACATCGTGCCGAGGGCCAATGTTTTCGATATGTACGGCGACTACACGATTACCGAGGGCAGTTATCTGTTCACGTTGCAGAACATTATCAACAAACGCTTCATCATCGAGAGCGGGTCGACCATCCAGTGGGTGGGCGACCCGATGGACGCGCGCCTGAATATTAATGCCGTGTATAAGTTGAAAGCGTCGCTGCAACCTTTGTTGTCGTCCACCACGCTCGACAACATAACGCGCGCCGTGCCCGTGGAGTGCATCATCAACCTCTCGGACCGACTGACCAACCCCACGGTGACGTTCGACATAAAGGTGCCCAACGCCGATTCGGAGATACGCAACGCCGTGGCCAACCTGCTCAACAACCAGCAGTCGATCGCCACGCAGTTCATGTATCTGTTGGTGAGCGGCAGTTTCTACTCCGATTCGTCCACTTCGTCGAACATCGGCGCCACGGCCTCGGCCACCACGGGTTTCGAGCTTCTGTCGAACCAGCTGAGCAACTGGCTGTCGAGCGACGACTACAATATCGTGCTGCGTTACCGCCCGCGGTCGGAGCTTACGAGCGACGAGATCGACTTCGGGTTCTCGAAGAGTCTGGTGAACGACCGCCTGCTGGTCGAGTTGGAGGGCAACTATCTGGTCGATAATAAAATGGCGGCCAACGGCAATATGTCGAACTTCTTGGGTGAGGCTTACATCACGTGGCTCATCGACCGCAGCGGCAACCTCAAGCTGCGCGGATTCACGCAGACCATCGACCGCTTCGACGAGAACCAAGGTTTGCAGGAGACGGGCATAGGAATATATTACAAGGAGGATTTCGACAACTGGTCCGACCTCAAACGTCGCGTGAAGGAGCGTTTCATGAGCAAGCGTCGGCGCGAGCAGCGCGAGAGAGAGGCGGATTCGGCAGCGGATGCCGAGTTGCAGCGGCGCGACAGCACCGACCGCGCGACCTCGGAGGTAGGCAAGGCGCGTCGTCGCAACAACAGACATGCGCGTCGCGCGGAGGCCGAGGCCATGAAGGCCGATTCGACCTCGACCTCGATTTCGACTTCGACGGGCGAGGCGGCGCAAACGACGGAACAGAGATAAAACTTAAATAATTAAAGAAAAAAATTATGATTGATTTTCTTCAGGCTGCCGAAGCGGCAGCATCGGCAGGCGAGGCCGCAGCGGCGGCGAACAGCGAAGTTACCCGCATGGGACTTTGGGAGCTCTTCACCAAGGGCGGTTGGCTCATGTGGCCGCTGCTCATTCTGGGCGGCGTCACGGTCTTCATCTTCGTGGAGCGTTACATGGCCATCCGTAAGGCGTCGGTGCTCGACATGAACTTCATGAACCGTATCCGCGACTACATCTCGGACGGCAAGATCCGTTCGGCCATCGATCTGTGCCGCAAGACCAACACGCCCATCGCGCGAATGGTCGAGAAGGGTATCGAGCGCATAGGACGTCCCATGAGCGACATTCAGTCGGCCATCGAGAACGTGGCCAATCTGGAGGTTTCGAAGCTGGAGAACGGCCTGCCGTTCCTCGCCACCATCGCGGGCGGCGCGCCCATGATCGGTTTCCTCGGCACGGTTATCGGTATGGTGCAGACCTTCATGGATATGGCCGCGGCGGGCGGTACTGTCGACATGTCGCTGCTCTCGAGCGGTATGTACGTCGCTATGGTTACCACGGTGGCGGGTCTGATAGTCGGCATCCCCGCCTATTTCGGCTACAACTACCTTGTGGCCCGTATCGAGAAGCTGGTGTTCCAGATGGAGGCCAATTCGATCGCGTTCATGGATATTTTGAATCAACCCGTAAAGTAGGCAGTCATGGCAATTAAACGAGGATCGAAGGTCAACCACTCCTTCTCGGCATCGTCGATGACCGACCTGATGTTCCTGCTGCTCATATTCATGATCATAGCCACCACGCTCATCAATCCCAATGCCGTGAAACTGATGCTGCCCAAGAGCGCGAATCGGTTGAAGGACAAGGCGGTGATGACGGTGTCGATCAAGGATGCCGGCGCGGGACGCTACATCTATTACGTCGAGTTGGAGAACGTGGGGTCGCGCGAGGGCGTCGACCGCGCCCTGAAGCAGCGTCTTGAAGGGCAGGAGGAGCCTACCGTGTCGCTCCACGCCGACAAGACGGTGCAGTGGGACGAGATCGTTCAGGTGATGAACATCGCCAAGGACAACGGTTACAAGCTGATAGCCGCCACCCAGCCATAGACGGCGGGCGGCTTCGGGACTTTTTGCGCGAACCGTTTCGAACGGATCGGGTAATCCAAACTTTTGAGATTATGAATTACTACGACGAAAATGACGACCGACCGAGACTCTACGGAGGCGTCGCCGCAGCGATATATACGGTAGTCGTGGCAGCGTTGCTGCTGCTGGTTTACATTAGGATCGAGGTGACCGAGCCTCCCGCGATGATGGAGATCATTATCGAGGAGGAGCGTCCGCGTCCAAAGCCGCGTCCAGTGGCGAGCGTCCAATCGCCGCGCCACGAGAACGTATCCACCGTAAGGGATAATTCGCAGCAGGTGACGGGCACCGACGAGAAGACGCAGACGGTGAACAGCCGCGCCATATTCCACAGCAACAAGGGCGGCGCGGACGAACCCGAGGATGTGGGCAATCCGTATGCGCGCGAGGGCGACGAGAATCTGGCGAGCGGCGACGGCGGCGGCCTGAATCCCGTCGGCAACGACCAGCTGGACGAGGGCTTGCGCGGCCGCGGTCTGGTCGGCAATCTGCCCGTGCCCTCCTACCCGGGCAATACGAGCGGAAAGATAGTGATCCGTGTGGCCGTAGACCAGCACGGTAAGGTGACGAGCGCGGCGTACGAGCCCAAGGGATCCACTTCGTCGGATGCGGCGCTTATCGCGGCGGCTATCGATGCGGCCAAGCGGGCGCGTTTCACCGAGAGCCGCAGTTTCGTGCAGGGCGGAACGATAACCTATAATTTCAGACTCAATTGATCCGACGGCGTATGAGACGATTAATCTGTTGCATGATTATGCTGTCGGCCGTCGCCGTGTCGGCTTACGGTCGCGTTCCGAGCGACGCGGACGGGGCGGCCGTCGAGTGGCGGCGCGCGTCGCAGGGCGGCGACGGTCGGGAGAAGAACGGTCCGCGCATGACTTTCGAGCGCACGTCGCACGATTTCGGCGATGTGGCGCGTCACGGGGGCGACCTTATAAAGGAGTTCCGTTTCGTCAACGACGGCAACGCGCCGTTGGTAATCAAGAAGATCACCAAGTCGTGTTCGTGCCTGACGGTGACCTACTCGCGCAAGCCCGTGCTCCCGGGCGAGGCGGCGGTGATAAAGATCAAGTACGAGCCGCACAAGATCGAGGCGGGTATATTCCATCGCGTGATACAGATCTACACCAACGTGTCGGACGACGTGCGTCTTATAACGATTCAGGGCAATTCGATCGACGACAAGACCTCGCGCAAGCGCAGGCAGTAGGGGAGGGAACGAAAAGTAATCCCGTTATTCGGACGATCCGAATAACGGGATTGTTTTTGCTTGCGCGGTGCAGAGTCTACCTGTGGCCCGAAGAGCCGTAAAGCTATTCATACCTTCGAAACACCGCCGCCGTGCGCGAGGTGTTGTATATTCGTATGCGGTGCCGTATGCCGTCGGCAGTCTCGACGGGGAACGAGAAGTGCTCGTCGTCGGTTCGCTGACGTCCGAGTCCGCCGAAACGCTCCTCGTCGGTGCTTAACGCGAGCACGTATTTGCCCGCTTCGCGCACGGGCAGTTCGTAATCGGGTATCGAGGCGGCGGGGTGCCAGTTGAACACGAACAGAAGATCGCGGTGCGAGAAGACCATCGTTTTGTTCCTTTCGTCCATGTGCAGGTTGTAGGGATAGCCGTCCGACAGCACGCGGTGGCTGCGTATGAGACGCAGCATCTCGCGGTCGAAGTCGGCCAGATAAGAGTAGCGCAACCCCTCGTCGTCGCGCAACGACCACTGTCGCCGCGCGTGGGCGTAAGACCAGCCGTTTCCCTCGCGCGGAAAATCTATCCACTCGGGATGGCCGAATTCGTTGCCCATGAAATCGAGATAGGCGTCGCCTCCCGCTGCGATGGTTATGAGACGTATCATCTTGTGCAGCGCCATGCCGCGATCCACCACGAGGCTCGCGCTCGCGCGGTCCATCGAGTCGTACATCGCCTTGTCCATTAATCGGAACGCTATGGTCTTGTCGCCCACCAGCGCCTGATCGTGCGATTCGGCGTAAGCCACCGTCTTCACCTCGGGCAAACGATCGGTCAGCACGTTCCACATCTCCCATATATTCCACTCCTCGTCGGGAATATCCTTGAGCATCCTTATCCAGAAATCGGGAATCGCCATCCCGAGACGGTAATCGAAACCCGTGCCGCCGTCGTCGATGGGGATACATATCCCGGGCATGCCGCTCACCTCCTCGGCTATGGTGACGGCCGATGGGCGGAACTCGTGCGCGAGCCTGTTGGCAAGGGCGAGGTAGGTCATGGCGTCGGTGTCCACTCCGTCGTCGAAGAACCTCTCGCGGCAGTCGAAGTCGACGTATCCGTGGTGGCGGTATATCATCGAGGTCACGCCGTCGAAACGGAATCCGTCGAAACGGAATTCGTCTAACCAGTACTTCACGTTCGAGAGGAGGAAATGCTCCACGCCGCCTTTGCCGTAATCGAATATGCGCGAATCCCAATGAGGTTGGTAGCCCGCCTCGCCCGCTTTCGAGTAGTGGTGGTCCGAACCGTCCAATCGGTCGATGCCTTCGTTGATGTTCTTCACGTAATGCGCGTGCACCAGATCCATCACCACGGCCATCCCGAGCGTATGGGCCGTGTCGATAAGCCTTTTGAGCTCCTCGGGGGTGCCGAAGCGCGACGACGGGGCGAAGAAGTTCGACACATGGTATCCGAACGAACCGTAATAGGGGTGCTCGGCCACTGCCATGAGCTGTACCGTATTGTATCCCGCCTCCTTTATGCGCGGCAGTATGAGCTTCGTGAATTCATCGTACGTTCCGACGCCCTCTCTCTCCTGCGCCATTCCCACGTGCGCTTCGTATATGAGCAGATCGCCGACCGAAGCCGCGTCGAACGACTCGCATCGCCATTCGTACGGACGCGGCGCCCAGAATTGGGCGGTGAAATTCTTCGTCCGCTCGTCCTGCACCACGCGGGTGGCGTATGCGGGTATGCGGTCGTGCCAGCCGTTGGCGCCGTGTATGTGGAGTTTGTAGAGCGAGCCGTGCGTGAGCAGATGGCCGTACATGGCGTCGGGGAAAAATGCGCTCCACACGCCGCCCTCGCCCTTGTCGAGACGTATCTGTGTGCGTTGCCACGAGTTGAAGTCGCCGAAAATGTATGCGTCTATGGCTTCGGGCAGCCATTCGCGGAACCACCAGCCGCTCAACTCCTCGTCGCGCTGCCATCCGAAGTAGCGGTATCCGTTGGCATAGTCGACTATCGAACCCGCCTGCGCGGTTATGGCCTTCATGCGGGTCAGATATCGCGCATGGCGTTCCTCTATGCGGTCGGCCACGGGCCGCAGCCATTCGTCGCGCTCTATCATGGGGAGTTTTCCTCGGGTGGTGTCCATAACTTTTAAGATTGAGTATATACAAATATAGCAAACTATTTGCAAAAATCGCTTAGTGTCAGAGAATAATTGAGTATATTTGCTATAACGGATGCGCCGCGACGGCCCCGCGTCGAATGTCGCGGCAGTTAAATGACGACAGATATGAAACGTTTGTGCTTTACCGTGTTGACCCTTGTCTGCGCGCTTGCCGCCGCGGCGCAGAATGCCGATTCGCTGGCGGGCGCGTACATGAACGCCGAAGACTGGTTCGCCCTCCGACGGCATGTCGAGCAGCGGCGCGGCGATATGTCGCCTTTCTTCGCGACATTCTCCGATGCGTTGATCCTCGGTTATTTTAATCGTCCGACGGAGGCTTGCGACGCCATCGACCGATTGCTGGCGGATTACGGCGACGAATTGGGATTCGACAACGCGATGTCGATGACGGTGCAGAAGGCGTTGAATCTGAGCGGATCGGGGCGTAATGCCGAGGCGGCGGCCGCGATGCGCGACTTCCGCGAGCGCGCGTCCGACTATCTTACGGAGGAGCAGACTGCTATGCTTCGTTCGCAGGAGAAGCTGTGCGGCGAGCTGGCGAAATACCGACTCTTCGCGCGTCGCGACGACGGGTCGCCGACCGACGTTCCGTTTCGGCTCGACACACTCGGCCCCAACGCCTATATGCTTATGTTGGAGGGCGAGTTGAACGGGCGGACGTTCGACGTGGTGTTCGACACTGGCGCGGGAGTGAACGTCGTCAGCCCCGAGACGGCCGAGCGGTGCGGGATGGAGTTCCTCGACGTTGCCGTATCGGCAGCGGGAATAACCTCGGCAGCGGGACGGATCGCCGTGGCTCGCGAATTTCGGCTGGGCGGCGTCGTGCTCGAGAATGTGCCGTTCTATGTGTTGGATCTGCGCACGGGCAACGAACGGGCCGACGAATATTTGTCGAGATTGCAGGTGATTATGGGCGTGCCGACGATGAATGTCTTGGGAAATATCCGTTTGGATATGAAACGCGGGACGATGACCGTCTCCGACCGACCTTTCGACGACGAGGATATAGGATGGGCCGACCTCTGCTGCGTGAACGGCAGCATGCGTGTCGAGGCTCGGCAGCCTGACGGCGTGCCGCTCACTCTCGCGATGGATACGGGCAGCCAGTCGAGCAGTTTTAATCCTGATTATTATATCCGCAACAAGGATCGTCTGGAGGCGGCGGGTCGTCGCGATTCGATCGGAGTGGCGGGGTTCGGCGGCGCCGTCAGAACGGAGGTTTTGAATATTCCGTACGAGAGCGTCGAATTGGGCGGCCGCGCGTGTTATCTGTGCAATGTGGCGGTGCATCTGCCCGACAATAGCGCGGGCCACATGTTCAACCGATTGGACGGAACGTTCGGTCTCGATCTGTTCTTGCGCTTCAGGCAGGTGTATCTCGATATGAACCGTATGCGATTGGGGACGAGGTATTGATCGCGTCTTTATTAGAATCATGCGAGTCCGATTGGATGACGTTCGGGCGGTTTGCAGTTTGCCGACGGCGACGGAATGCGCGAGCCTCGGCGAGCAGCAGTCCGCCGCGTGGAGCGGCGGCGAACTGCCGACATCGCACGGCGATGTCGAAAATTTTATGCGGGATGTAAATAAAAAACGGCTGCCCGATCGTCGGACAGCCGCGGCTTCATCGTATTCAAGCAGGGTGCTTCTTCAGGCGCTTCAAGCCACTCGCAAGGTTATGTTCTCCTCCTCGTCGCGGTCGATGGTCACTCGGCCGCCCACCTGCAACTTGCCGTCGATGATGAGAGCCGACAAAGGCTCCTCCACCTGATCGAGCAGCGTGCGGCGCAGCGCGCGGACTCCGTAACGCGACTCGTAACCCATCACGGCGAGCCGTTGCTTGGCCTCGGAGGTGATCTCCACCTCGTAACCTAACTGTTTGGTGCGCGAGAGTATTCCGTCCAACTCCAGATCGATGATCCGCTCCACGTCGTCCACCGTCAGCGTGCGGAAGTAGACGATGTCGTCGATACGGTTGAGGAACTCGGGCGCGAAGGTGTACTCCAGAGCCTTGCGGTACTCGACGTATGGCGTCACCACGCAGTTGGTATCTTTCGACGGGGTGTTGTAACCCACCTGTACGCTTTTCTCGGCCACGGCGCGCGATCCCACGTTCGAGGTGAGGATTATCACCGTGTTGCGGAAGTCGACCTTGCGGCCCGAACCGTCGGTGAGGTGTCCCTCGTCGAAGATCTGCAACATCGAGTTGAACACGTCGGGATGCGCCTTCTCGATCTCGTCGAACAGAATCACGGCATAGGGCTGGCGTCGCACCGCCTCGGTGAGCTGTCCGCCTTCGCCGTAACCCACGTATCCCGGGGGCGAGCCGATGAGTCGGGCGACGTTGTGTTTCTCGCCGTACTCCGACATGTCGATGCGTATGAGCCCCCGTTTGCTGTCGAAGAGCCACTTCGAGAGCTCCTTGGCCAGCAGCGTCTTGCCCACTCCCGTCGGCCCGACGAAGAGGAATACCCCGATGGGGCGTCCCGCGTCCTTCAGACCCGCCCGCGAACGCTGCAACGCTCGCGAAACGCGCTGTACGGCCTCGCTTTGGCCTATGACGCGACCTTCGAGATACTCGCCGAGCGAGCGCAGACGCTCCGCCTCGCCGTGCGATACGTGCTCTGCGGGAATGCCCGTCATGGAGGTTATCACGCGCTCCACCTCGGCCGTCCCGATCTCGATCGGATTGCTCTGCATGTCTCGGTGCCACTCGGCGCGCTGTTCGTTGAGACGCGATTTGAGCGCTACCTCCTTGATCCTCGCCGTCGCGGCCTTTTCGTATATAAGCGCCGTTACGGCCTCGCGACGCTCCTGCTCCACCGCCTGCAACTGACGCTCCGTCTCGCGGATCGCGTCGGGCTCTCGGGCCGCGCCTATGCGGGTGCGCGCTCCCGCCTCGTCCATTACGTCGATGGCCTTGTCGGGGAAGTGGCGGTCGGTTATATAACGCTCGGTGAGAGCCACGCACGCCTTGAGCGCATCCTCGGAGTAGCGCACGTTGTGGTGCTTCTCGTAATAGGGCGCGATGTTGCGCAGAATCTCCAGAGTCTGCGCGGCCGACGTCGGGTCGATCATCACCTTCTGGAAACGACGCTCCAGAGCCGAGTCGCTCTCGATGTTCTCGCGGAACTCGTCCAGCGTGGTCGCGCCTATGGTCTGCAACTCTCCTCGCGCGAGGGCGGGTTTGAGTATGTTGGCCGTGTCGAGGCTGCCTTGCGTGGCGCCTGCGCCCACGATGGTGTGTATCTCGTCGATGAATATGATCGTATCCTTCGAGCGGCGCAGCTCGTCGAGCAATTGCTGCATCCGCTCCTCGAACTCGCCGCGGAACTTGGTGCCTGCCACGAGCGAAGCCACGTCGAGCGAGAAGATAGTTTTGTTGCGGATGGTGTAAGGCACCTCGCCCGAGGCTATGCGCAGAGCCAGCCCCTCGATTATGGCGCTTTTGCCCACTCCCGCCTCGCCGATGAGGATCGGATTGTTCTTCTTGCGGCGCGAGAGGATCTGTATCACGCGGTCGATCTCCGCCTCGCGGCCTATCACGGGGTCGATCTTGCCTTCGCGCGCCAGACGCGTGAGGTCGGAGCCGAATTTGTCGAGCATGGCCGACGATTTGCCGCTGCTCTCGTCGTTGAGGTCCACGGCATGGAATCTTATCTCCGATTGCAGGTCGGGCAGCGGATCGGTCAATTCGGTCATGGCCGACGCTATTGTCTGCGCCGTGATACCGTATTGCGCGAGTATCTGCGACGTGGCGGTCGTGGTGTCGGCCGTGATATCGAGCAGCGCGTGCGCCGTCGAGACGTTGCGCACCGTCTTGTTCTCGTCGAGCAACTTTCGGCGGTATTGCTTCAGGAACTCCTCGGGAGCGACCTCCTCGTCGCGCGGCTGCGTCTTGATGAGGTTCTCGATCCGAAGCGGCGCCTGAAACAACTCCCAGTCCTTGAGTTTCGAAACGAGCGCGCGATAGGCCATCGTTCCGTCCTCGCGGAGAATCTCCAGAGCGATACGATCCTTGTACGATTGGCGTATGTCGGCCTTGGTGAGGTCGAAAGTCACGCGGGCGAATACGGCATCCAAAGTCTTCGAAATCTTATTTCCCATATCAGTGTTTTTTGTCATTTTCGGCTATATAACGTACGGGAAATGTCAAATATTATGTTAAAAGGTAGAATCGGGTTTTTAGCCGCTCGCCGACAGCGGGGCGCGGACATAAGAACGCCTCCCGATGAAATGTCTTCATCGGGAGGCGATAATTAGGCGGATACCTCGACATTGCGCCGCAATGGCGGCAGTTCGCCGCCGCCCCACGCGGCGGACTGCTGTTCGCTCGATGCTCACACAGTCCTGCCGCCGACGGCGAACCGCAATCGCTGAAAAGCGTTTTGCGGTATGTCTCCGCTACTTGGTTACTATATCTATGTTAAGCTCGTCGAGCTGTGCCTTGTCGATATACGAGGGCGCGTCGAGCATCACATCGCGGCCCGCGTTGTTCTTGGGGAACGCTATGTAGTCGCGGATCGACTCCGATCCTCCGAACAGGGCGCACAGACGGTCGAATCCGAACGCCAGTCCTCCGTGGGGCGGCGCGCCGAATTTGAACGCGTTCATCAGGAAGCCGAACTGCTCCTGCGCCTTCTCGGGCGTGAATCCGAGGATTCGGAATATCGCGGCCTGCAACTTGGCGTCGTGGATACGTATCGAGCCGCCTCCTATCTCCGTGCCGTTGCATACGAAGTCGTAAGCGTTGGCACGCACGCGCGCGGGATCGCTTTCGAGGTATTCCACATCCTCGGGCTTGGGCGATGTGAAGGGGTGGTGCATGGCGTAATAACGCTGCGTCTCGTCGTCCCACTCGAACATGGGGAAGTCGACCACCCACAGCGGCGCGAACTTCTTCGGATCGCGCAGCCCCAACTGCTCGGCCACATGCAGACGCAGGGCGCAGAGTTGTGCGAGGGCCTTGAATTTCTTGCCGCAGAGGATGAATATCATGTCGCCCGCCTTGGCCTGCATGCGCTCGGACATCTGCTTCAGCTCCTCGGGCGCGAAGAACTTGTCGATTGACGACTTGACGTTGCCCAGCTCGTCCAGACGTATCCATATCAATCCCTTGGCTCCCACCTGCGGACGCTTCACGTATTCGGTCAGGGCGTCTATCTGCTTGCGGGTGTACGAAGCGCATCCCTCGGCGGCGAATCCGACGATATATTCGGCGTCGTCGAACACCGAGAACGAATGTCCGTGTGCGAGGTCGGTCACGTCGTGGAACTCCATGCCGAAACGCAGATCGGGTTTGTCGGAGCCGTATTTCTCCATCGCCTCGATCCAAGGCATGCGTCGGAACGGCTCCGTGAAGTCGATATCCATCACCTCGCGGAACATGTATTTGGCCCAACGCTCGAATACCTCCAATATATCCTCCTGCTCGACGAACGACATCTCGCAGTCGATCTGGGTGAATTCGGGCTGACGGTCGGCGCGCAGATCCTCGTCGCGGAAACAGCGCACGATCTGGAAATAACGGTCGTATCCCGCCACCATCAACAGCTGCTTGAGCGTTTGCGGCGACTGGGGCAGGGCATAGAACTGGTTGGGGTTCATGCGGCTGGGCACCACGAAGTCGCGCGCGCCCTCGGGGGTCGAACCCACGAGATAGGGGGTCTCTATTTCGAGGAAACCCTCCTTGTCGAGGAACGTGCGTATGGCGTGCGCCATGCGGTGACGCAGGATCATGTTGCGTTGCAGCGGCGCGCGGCGCAGATCGAGATAGCGGTATTTCATTCGAAGTTCGTCGCCGCCGTCCGAGTTCTCCTCGATGGTGAACGGAGGCGTCTGCGCTTCGTTGAGTACGACGATGCTGTCGGCGGCGACCTCTATGTCGCCCGTGGGCATCTTGGGATTCTTCGACGCGCGCTCTATTACGCGGCCCTTGACCTGTATCACGTATTCGCGGCCCAGCGCGGCGGCGATGTTGCGAGTCTGCTCCGGCGAGTGCTCCTCGACGACGATTTGGGTTATGCCGTAACGGTCGCGAAGATCGATGAAGGTCATCGCTCCCAGATTGCGGATCTTCTGAACCCATCCTGCGAGCGTCGTTTCGCAGCCGACGTCGGTCAGGCGCAACGCTCCGCATGTATGACTTCTGAACATAGTATTGGTAGTATTAAACGTTTACTGTTAACGATTCGCAAAAGTAGTGATTTTAATGGTTATTCGCAAAGTACCCGCATATATTTCGACATTGCGGCGCAATGTCGGCAGTTCGCCGCCGCCCCACGCGGCGGACTGCAACTCGCCGAGGCTCGTGCAATCCTGCCGCCGACGGCGTTATATTACTGTCGATTTGTTTTTTTATCTCCGTTTTACTATTTTCGCGGGGGATTTATGGAAAATTGTAAAAACGAAGCCTCGCGCGATGAAAAATTCATGCGCATGGCAATAGACGAGGCGCGCAAGGCGTTGAATGAGGAGGAGGTGCCCATCGGCGCCGTGGCCGTTTGCGGCGACCGCGTGGTGGGACGGGGCCACAATTTAGTGGAGACTCTGTGCGACGCCACGGCCCATGCCGAGATGCAGAGCATCACGGCGGCGGCCTCGACGCTCGGCGGAAAGTATCTTAAGGGGTGTACGTTGTACGTCACCGTCGAGCCTTGCGTGATGTGTGCGGGAGCTTTGGCGTGGAGCCAGATCGACCGCGTGGTTTACGGCGCGGCCGACCCGAAGCGCGGCTACACCACCGTCGGCGGGCGGATATTCCACCCCAAGACCGAGGTCACGGGCGGCGTTTTGGCCGAGGAGTGCGAGGAGTTGATGAAGGAGTTCTTCAAAGGATTGCGTTAGGCGTTCGGCTTGTATGCGGATTTTCGGGCGCGAGGCGAAAATTTGCAGAATAAATAAAAAAATATAACTTTGTAGAGTTCTATCGCCGCGCACGATGGAACGCGAGACTTGAAACATTGAAATATTTAACCTGATAAACATTAATTTAGATTATGAAAAAGATTGTTTTTATGGCAGTTGCGTTGATGGCTTTTGCCGTTGCGTCTGCGCAGGAGGATGTTGTTGCGGTTTATAATCAAAGCACCGAAGCTCTCAAGGCAAGAAACTTCGCCAAGGCTGCGGAACTGTTGGAGAAGGTCATCGCCGACGGTGAGGAGTCGGAGGACGATACCGTTCTGGGTTGCGTGGAGAATGCCAAGAAGAATCTGCCCGCGGCTTATCAGGGAATGGGCGCCATGTCTGCCGCAGCGGCCATGAAGGCCGAGAAGCCCGAGGATGCCGACGCCAAGTTCGCCGACGCCATCGCCAACCTCGACAAGGCTGTCGCCAAGGCCAAGGAGTTCAAGAACAATGCGGCCGCCGCCAAGGCCAATGCCATGCTCGCTAAGGTATATCAGGCGCAGGGCGCTTCGGCTTTCAACAGCGAGGATTACGCCAAGGCTATCGAGATCTTCGCCAAGGGTTACGCTGCTGATCCCAAGAATACGGATATGGCCATGAACCTCGCCGAGAGCTACTTCAAAATGGATAACTATGCCGAGGGTATGAAGATTTGCGAGGAGGTCGCAGTTCTGCCCAGCCCCAAGTACGACGCTGCTATCGCCGCTGCCAAGGCCAAGATGGGTCAGTATACCAACAATCAGGTTGCCAAGTTGCAGCAGGCTAACGATTTCGACGGTATCATCGCCATGTCGGAGACCATCGGTGACAAGGCTCTGGCACAGCGTATCGCCGTGCAGGCTTACCTGCTGAAGAAGGATTACGCCAAGGTGATCGAGTTGGGCGAGGCTGCCGCCGAGGCTCAGACGACCGACGAGGACAAGAGCGCGGTATATTACAACCTCGCGTCGGCATACAACGCCAAGGAGATGAAGGACAAGGCCATCGCAGCGTTCAAGAAGGTTACGACCGAGCCTTACGCCACTCCCGCCAAGACTGCCGTTGCCGAGCTTTCGAAGTAATAGCGCGATAGTTCGATAAATCGAAACCGATCATGTGCTGCATGGTCGGTTTTTTTGTGCCCATAGGCAGGGTAGGCGGGGGTCGTTTGTCGCGATTCATGCCGTCCGCTTCGTCGTCTCCGCGTGTTTCTATGCCTTGCAGCCTATTCTTTCGGTCCTTCGGTCGGAGGGCGTGGAGTGGGGTGCGAGTCGTGGCGAATGGCGGGCCGCAACAGCTTTGCGCTACCGCGACCTCGCGCCCCGAGGCTGCGATTCGCGCCTCTCGAATAGCCGACCCTATGTTCCGGTGTAAACGAAAAGCGGTCCCCGCATTGCGCGGGGACCGCTCGATAATATTATCCGATTTTGGGGATCTTACTTATTCCAGCCCGGGTTCTGCTGACCTGCGAGTATCTGGTTGGCATAGATCTCGTTCGAGGGAACGGGCCATACGAAACGATAGTCGTCGCTCGTAACCGACAGATTCTCGAACATGCTGCCGCTCTCGATCAAACCGAAGCTCTCGCCCGTTCCGATCTTGCCCGTCTGGGGCTTGCGCGATGAGATGCCGTCGCCCCAACGCTTGAGGTCGGAGATGCGGTTGCCCTCGAACATCAACTCGCGCGTGCGCTCGGCCTTCACGTCGGCCAAAGTCACGTTGTCCAGAGCGCTCAAACCGCGCTTCGTGCGCAAAGCGTTCAGATAAGTCTTGGCATCGCCGCCCTGTGCATAGAGACCCGCCTCGGCCGCGATGAGGTACATCTCGGCGATACGGAACACCTTGAACGCGTTGCGGTAGTTCTTCGTGCCCGCGGTGGTCTGCAAAGCGGGGTTGCCCGGGTACTTGTTCATCAGATAGACGGGAGTCGCGATCTTGTTGCCGTTGATCTCGCAAGTCGAATTCTCGGCTTTGAGGAAGTATACGCCCTTGCGGTAGTCGGCATCGTCGTACATGTCGACGAGCGTCTGCGTGGGGATGTACTGCGGCAGGTAATAGTCGTTCTTGCTGTTCTGGTCGCGAACGAACTGAATGCCGTAATCGGCGGGAAGCTCGGTCGTGCTGGCATAGAACACGAAGATGATCTCCGATCCCGCGTCGTCGGTGAAGAGCGTCTTCAGCGCGTCGGCCGAGTCGGCCAGCGCATACACGCCGTCGGCGATGAGCGAGGCGGCCTTTTTGTAGGCCTCGTCGTAATTGTGCATCTGAAGATATACGCGGGCCTCAAGAGCCGTTACGCAATCCATCGTGAGCACTTTGGCGCCTGCCTTGCCGTCGGTTCCGTTCAGGAGGGTCTTAGCCTCGGCGATATCCGACAGAACCTGCGCATAGGTGTCTGCCAGCGAGCTGCGCGGAGGCATCTCCTGAGGGTTGAAGCCTTTCAACACGGGCATGCCCGAGTAATCCTTGCTCGCCGTGGCGGGGTCGTAATCGCCGCAGAACTTCTCGATAAGCTGGAAGAGCGACATGGCGCGGATGAAATACATCTCGCCCATGATTGCGTCGTAATCCGCCTTCTCCTCGTCGGTGTAGCTGATCGAACCGTCCTTCGAGAGGACGTAATTGGTTTGGGCTATGGTCTTGTAGTTGGCCTGCCAAACATCCTCCACCTCGTAATCGGCATAGGTGTAATCCCATTTGTGGAGAGGGCCGTACACGTTGCCGAAGCCGCGGACCGCATTCACGTAATCGCCCTGAAGGTCGCCGGCGATGATGAGCGGAGCGGCGAAGTTGCCGCGGAACAGCGCATAGGTTCCGAGCTCGAATTTCTCGAGATCGCTCATCGTCTTCAACGCCTGATTGTTCACCAGCTTGTTCTCGGGATAGGTATCCAGATCGCAAGAGGTGAAGACCAGCGAGCAGACGGCAACCGCGATCGATATTGCTATTTTTTTCATATTCGTCATCTTTATTAATTACACAAATTGTTAGAATGTAAGCTGCAAACCGCCAACGAACTGACGCGAGTTGGGGTAACGACCGTAGGTGAGGTTGGTGTCGGCCTCGGGGTCGAAACCTGTGTACTTGGTTACGGTGAGCAGGTTGCGGGCCGTGAAGTAGATGCGAACGCCCTTCATGAAGCCGGTCTTATCCATCCATTTGCGAGGCAGCGAATAGCCCACGGTGAGGTTCTTCAGTCGCAGGAACGAAGCGTCCTCGATCAGGTGCGAGTCGAATTGCACCGTCTCGCCGAACTTGCCGTATTTGGCCACATCGCCCGGCTTCTCCCAACGGTTCAACAGATCCTTGTTGCGGCTGTACGAGGTGTACTGGTCCAGCTCGGTGAAGTAACGGTCGTTGTTTACCAGATACTTGCCGTAGTTCCACGAGAAATCGGCGGCGATGCTTATGCCTTTCCAGCTCGCGTTCAGGCCGAAACCTCCCGCCCACGGAGCGTAACGCGATTTGCCCTGCAACTCGGCTACCGCCTCGTTGTAGTCCTTGGTCGCCGTGCGCTCGCCCGTAGCGGGGTCGATGGAAGCCCACATATACTTACCGTCGTCGGGATCGACGCCCAGCAGCGTCTCGCAATAGAGCTCGCCCACGTCGTGGCCCACGGTGTACGACATCAGATAGGTCGGCATGGGATACTCGTCGTAGCCGTTGAATATCTTGGTCACGCAGTTCTTGTTGTACGAGAAGTTCACGTGCAGATTCACCAACCAATCCTTGGTGCGCACCACGTCGCCGCTCACGTTGACGTCGATGCCGCGGTTGTACATGCTGCCGACGTTTCTCATACCCGACGCATATCCCGAAGTGTAGGGGTAGGGTACGTTCATCAGCATATCCTCGGTCTTACGATTGTAGAACTCGATCTCCGCCGTCAGACGATCCTGCCACAGGCCGGCCGTCACGCCCACGGTAAAGAGTTTCTGAGTCTCCCAGCTCAACTCGGGGTTGTCGATGGTGCTTATCACCAGACCCGACTGGTCGTAGTAGTTGTCCGAAGCCACGAGTCCGAGCGCCGAATAAGCGTCGATGTCGGCATTACCCTGAGTACCGTACGAAACTTTGAGCTTCAAGGCGTTGAGCGCATCGCTGTCGGCGAGGAAGTTCTCGCGCTTCAAATCCCACATGGCGCCCAAAGCATAGAAGGTGGCGCCGCGGTTGCTCGAGCCGAAACGCGACGAGGCGTCGTAACGCACCGAAGCGTCGAAGAAGTATTTACGGTCGAAGTTATACTCCAAGCGGCCGAAAGCCGAGTTGAAGTAGTATTCGCTGGCGTCGTCCGAAGCCGAGGGAGTTCCCGTTCCGTTGCCGATGGTCATCATACGCTCGTCGGTCTGGCCGCTGCGGCTCGCCGAGAGTTTGTCGTAACGGTACTGTACGCTCTCGTGACCGGCCAATACATAGAAGTTGTGCTTCTCGGCCGAAGTCCACTGGTAGTCCATCGTGTTGGTGTAGGTGAGCGTGTGGTCGTTCGACGCTTCGCGCGACACCGAACCGTTGCCCGAACCGAAAGGATATGCGGGCGAAGAGGTGCTCTTAACGGTGTAGTACCAGATATCGCCGCTCAACTGCGTCTTGATGTTGAAGTTCTTGAACGGAGTGATTAATGCGTACGCGCTGGCGTTGACCTGCAACGTGCGTCCGATATAAGCATAATACTTGTTTTTCAGAAGCGGGTTTACCACTCCGATGTAGGGGATCTTCTCCACGTCGGTGCCGTCCTCGTTGTATGGCGACGCGTAAGTGGGGAACATGATGGCGCCGAACGCCACGTTGTCAGCCATGTAGTTCAGGTAACCCTGAGTCGAATTGGCCTGCTCGCGGCGGTCGTATCCCAAACCGAGGTTCATGCCCAGTTTCAGCCATTTGTTGGCCTTCGACTCGACGTTCGAACGCACGGCGTACTTGTGCAGGCTCGATGCGGGGTCGGTACCCTGCTGGTCCATGAACATACCCGACACATAGTAGGTGGTGCGCTCCGAACCGCCCGAAACCGACAGGTCGACCTGATACATGGGAGCGTTTTGGTTGAAGAGGTGCTTGCGCCAGTTGGTGTTCACGCCCGACGCCAGAATATCCTCCAGCTGGCTGTCGGTCAGGTAGCCGTATTTGTGCTGGTAGGTCGCCAGCTCGCTGCCCGACATGAAGTGGAACTTGTTGGTCGCGGGCTGCGAGATACCGTACTGGGTGTTGAGCGTGATGGTGGCCTCGCGGTCGCGCGTACCCTTCTTGGTCACGATGTACATGACGCCGTTCGCGGCGCGTGCGCCGTAAACCGAGGTGGCCGACGCGTCTTTCAGCACGTTCACCGACTCGATGTCGTTGGGGTTCAACATCACCATGGTTCCCGTCGTGATGGGCGCGCCGTCGAGCAGAATGAGCGGCGCGGTGCCCGCGTTGGTAGAGCCTACACCGTGCAGGCGGATCGAAGAGGCCGAGGTAGGCTCACCCGAAGAGGTGTACACCTGCAAACCGGCGACCTTGCCCTGCAATGCGTCGGCGACGTTGGCCGTGGGTTTATTCTCCAACACTTCGCCCTTCACTTTTGCGACGGAACCGATGGCGGTTCCCACTTTGTTCGCAGATCCGTATCCGATAACCGATACGGCTTCGATAGCCTGAGCATCCTCCTTGAGGACCACATCGATCGTGGTCTTTCCTGCGATGTTTACCGTTTGGTCTTCGTAACCGATGAACGAAACGGTAAGCGTAGCGTTCGCGGGGGCTGAGATCTTGAAGCTGCCGTCCGCCGCGGTAGTCGCTCCGTTCACGGTGCCGTCGACGATAACCGAGGCGCCGACGATGGCGTTGCCCGCCTCGTCCTTTACGGTACCGCTCACCTGCCTCGTCTGGGCATAGGCCGCAAAGCCAACCGCCAGCAAGGCAACGATTGAAAGTACAATTTTCCTAACCATAAGCATTAATTTTTGTACGTTTGTAATACGTGTGCACGTTATATTTTTAATATAAAAAGCGAACGACCGCGGCGGGATATTTACATAATGTAAGCGACTCGCGACGTGTTTCGGATTCTTATGTCGGAAAAGAGTATTCATTCTGCATATATATGCAAAAATCGCAAACCAACAACAGCTTAACAATCAATATTATAATACAGAATAGCATATAGTGACAGAAATATTCATGCGAAAAATCCCCGATTTTATTTGTTATTAATAAATTTTACTTTTACATTTGCATAAACAAAACGAAAGCACCGACCTCCGATGCGGGGCGGCGAGCTTTCGAAAAGAGAAAACAAAGAATATTATGTATATCGGTTTGTATATTATTATCAGCCTAATTCTCGTGGTCTTGCGCAGATGACGGGAGAAAGGTCGTGTATATATACTAACAGATGATTATATGAGCCTTTCTCCCGTGCGGAGAGAGGCTTTTTTCGATTTGTAAACGAGTCAGAACGATGAAACACCAATTACGCAGCGCCGTCACCACCACGGGTCGCCGAATGGCGGGAGCCAGAAGCCTCTGGCGGGCCAACGGAATGAAAAAGGAGCAGATGGGAATGCCCGTCATAGGCATCGCCAACTCATTCACGCAGATGGTCCCGGGCCACGTGCATCTGCATGATATCGGCCAATACGTCAAGAGCCTCATAGAGCGGCAGGGATGCTTCGCCGCCGAGTTCAACACCATAGCCATCGACGACGGAATAGCCATGGGTCACGACGGAATGCTCTACTCGCTGCCCTCGCGCGACATAATTGCCGACAGCGTGGAGTACATGGCCAACGCGCACAAGGTGGACGCCTTGGTGTGCATATCGAACTGCGACAAGATAACCCCGGGAATGCTCATGGCCGCCATGCGACTCAACATCCCCGCCGTTTTCGTGTCGGGAGGCCCTATGGAGGCGGGCGTGTTCCGCGGACGCGGCGTCGACCTCATAGACGCCATGGTGATGAGCGCCGACGCGTCGTGCACCGACGCCGACGCCGACGAGATCGAGGCTTCGGCCTGCCCGGGTTGCGGCTCATGCTCGGGAATGTTCACCGCCAATTCGATGAACTGCCTCAACGAAGCCATCGGACTGGCTTTGGCGGGCAACGGCACCGTGGTCGCCGCGCACGAAAACCGCAAGGCGTTGTTCGCACGCGCGGCGGAGATCATCGTACGCAACGCCAAACGTTACTATTTCGAGGGCGACGACTCGGTTCTGCCCCGTTCGATAGCCACAAAGGCCGCTTTCGAGAACGCCATGTCGCTCGACATAGCGATGGGCGGCTCGACCAACACCGTGCTGCACCTGCTGGCCGTGGCGCACGAGGCAGGCGTGGATTTCACCATGGCCGACATCGACCGTCTCTCGCGCAAGATCCCCGTGCTGTGCAAGGTGGCCCCCAACGGACACTACCATGTGCAGGACGTGAACCGCGCGGGAGGCATCATGGGCATCTTGGGCGAACTCGACCGATGCGGGCTTATCGACACCTCGGTGCACCGCGTCGATTCGCCGTCGCTGGCCGCCACGCTCGAAAGTTACGGCGTCGCCTCGCCGTCGTTCTCCGACGAGGCCCGCAAGCTCTACCTCAGCGCGCCCGCGGGACGCCACAGCCGCGAGATGGCCTCGCAGGCGGAGTATTACAAGGATATGGACACCGACCGCGCCGAGGGGTGCATACGCGATGCGGAACACGCCTATTTCCGCGACGGCGGTTTGGCGGTGCTCACAGGCAACATAGCTCGTAACGGCTGCATAGTGAAAACGGCGGGCGTGGACGAGAGTCTGTTCCGCTTCAGCGGCAAGGCGAAGGTGTTCGAGTCGCAGGAGCAGGCGATGAACGGCATACTGAACGACGAGGTCCGCGCGGGCGACGTGGTGGTCATCCGTTACGAAGGGCCCAAGGGCGGCCCGGGTATGCAGGAGATGCTCTATCCCACCTCTTACCTCAAATCGAAACACCTCGACAAGGCGTGCGCCCTCATCACCGACGGCCGCTTCTCGGGCGGAACCTCGGGTCTCTCGATAGGACACGTATCGCCCGAGGCGGCGTCGGGCGGCGAGATAGGCATCATCCGCGACGGCGACACGATAGACATCGACATCCCCTCGCGCCGCATCGACCTCTGCATTTCGGAGCAAGAGCTGGCCGAGCGCATGGCCGCATGGAGCGTCCGCAAACCCGTCGGCCGCGACCGCGAGGTACCGCAATCGCTCCGCGCATACTCGTTGCTGGTAAGTTCGGCCGACCGAGGAGCCGTGAGAATCGTTCCCGAAGAGATCTAACGCAAAAAACGTATTATGACAAACGATTACAGAGATAACTCGCCCTCATCCGCCGAACCCGCCGCGCTGCCGCGCATATCGGGTTCCGAAGCCGTAATCAGGTCGTTTCTGGCCGAAGGCGTCGACACCGTGTTCGGATACCCGGGAGGATCGATAATCCCCGTATACGACGCTCTTTACGACTATCGCGACAAACTGAACCACATTCTGGTGCGTCACGAGCAGTGCGCGCTGCACGCCGCACAGGGATATGCCCGCGCCGGCGGCCGCACGGGAGTCTGCATCGTCACCTCGGGCCCGGGGGCGACCAACACCGTGACGGGACTCGCCGACGCCATGCTCGACTCGACGCCCGTGGTGCTCATAAGCGGGCAGGTGGGATCCAAGTCGCTCGGCACGGACGCCTTTCAGGAGGTGAACTTCATCGAGATAACGCAGTCGGTGACCAAATGGAACTGTCAGGTGAAACGCGCCGAGGATATTCCCGAAGCGTTGGCCAAAGCCTTCTACATCGCATCGAGCGGCCGCCCGGGTCCCGTGGTGGTGGACATAACCAAGGACGCGCAGGTGGGAATGACCGACTTCGAATATCGCCCCGTGCGCTTCATCCGCAGCTACCGCCCCGACGCCGAGATCGACGAGAGCGGCATACTCGAAGCCGCCCGCCTCATAAATCTGTCGCGCAAGCCGATGGCTCTGATAGGTCAGGGCGTGATACTCGGCGGCGCGGAGAAGGAGCTTCGCGAATTTCTCGAAAAGAGCGGCATACCCGCCGCGGCCACGTTGCTCGGCCTCTCGGCCCTGCCGTCGGACCACCCCCAATACGTCGGCATGCTCGGCATGCACGGCAACTATGCCCCCAACATCAAGAACCGCGACTGCGACCTGCTCATTGCCGTCGGCATGCGTTTCGACGACCGCGTGACGGGCGACCCTTCCAAATTCGGCATCAACGCCAAGATCATCCACATGGAGATCGACCCCGCCGAGATAAACAAGATAGTATACGCCGACGTGGCGGTTACGGGCGACGTGAAACGCACGCTGCCCATGCTCACCGAGAAGATCGCGCCGTGCGACCGCAAGGCTTGGCTCGAGGAGTTCCGCGTATGCCGCAACATCGAGCGCGAGGAGATCATAGAGCCCGCCGTGTCGCCCCGAGGTCCGCATCTGCGCATGGGCGAGGTGGTGGATGCCGTGGCGCAGCGTTTCGACGACGCGATACTGGTCACCGACGTGGGCCAGCAGCAGATGTTCGCCTCGCGATATTTCCGATTCAAGCGCACGCGCAGCATCATAACCTCGGGGGGTCTCGGGACGATGGGCTTCGGCCTGCCCGCAGCCATCGGCGCCAAGATCGGCGCGCCCGACAGGGATGTTTGCCTCTTCGTGGGCGACGGAGGCTTGCAGATGACCCTGCAAGAGTTGGGTACGATATTCCAGTCGCAGGTGGGAGTCAAAATAGTGCTCATGAACAACGGTTACTTGGGCATGGTGCGCCAGTGGCAGGAGCTGTTTTACGACAAACGCTACTCGTTCACCGAACTTACCAACCCCGACTTCGAACTCATAGCCCGCGCCAACCGCATCCCCTACCGTCTCGTGGAGCGTCACGAGGATCTCGCGGAGGCTGTGGACGAGATGAAGCGATGCGAGGGGGCGTTCCTGCTGGAGGCGAGAGTAGAACGCGAAGAGAACGTCTTCCCGATGGTGCCCGCGGGAATGCCCGTGCACGACATACGACTGGAATAAGCGAAAACCCGAATCGAAATGGAAAAAGAGTTCATAATAATCATATTCTCCGAGAACAAGGTGGGTCTGCTCAGCCAGATCACCACGGTCTTCACCCACCGCAACGTCAATATCGAGTCGCTCACCGCGTCGGAGTCGGCCATCGAGGGCATACACAAATACACGGTCGTCGTGCGCAACGATCCCGAGAAGGTGGCCAATCTGGTGAAGCAGATCGAGAAGAAGATCGACGTTCTGAAGGTCTTCTGCTACACCCCCGACGAGGTGGTACTGCAAGAGCTGGCGTTGTATAAGGTGCAGCGCAGCCGCAACGTCGAGGATCTGGTGCGTCGCCACAATGTGCGCATACTCGAGATCCACGACGACTACATCGTGCTGGAGAAGACGGGCCACCGCGACGAGATACGCGAGCTTTACCGCATGCTCGAACCCCACGGGGTCTACCAGTTCGTCTGCTCGGGGCAGGTGGCGATCATAAAGTCGCGCCGCGAGCTGCTCAACGAATACTTGGCCTATGTCGACGAGCGTTACAAGGAGCACCGAGCCCGCATGGCCGCGAACGGCCGAGACTGAAACCGCAATAAACGAATTACAAACATCATAAAAAGAGAAAACTATGGCAAAGATCAATTTCGGCGGCGTCGAAGAGAACGTCGTGACACGCGAAGAGTACCCCCTGAGCAAAGCGCTCGAAACCCTCAAGAACGAGACGATCGCGATAATCGGTTACGGCGTTCAGGGCCCGGGCCAGTCGCTTAACCTGAAGGATAACGGATTCAACGTTATAGTAGGCCAGCGCAAGAACTCGAAGAGCTGGGACAAGGCCGTGGCCGACGGCTGGGTGCCGAACGAGACTCTGTTCGATATCGAGGAGGCTGCCGAGAAGGCCACCATCATCGAATATCTGCTTTCGGACGCGGGACAGATCAGCGTATGGCCCAAGATCAAGAAGCACCTCACCGCGGGCAAGGCTCTCTACTTCTCGCACGGCTTCGGCATCACCTACAAGGAGCGCACGGGCATCGTTCCCCCGCCCGACGTGGACGTGATTCTGGTAGCCCCCAAGGGATCGGGCACCTCGCTGCGCCGCATGTTCCTTCAGGGCCGCGGACTCAACTCGAGCTATGCCATATTCCAAGACGCCACTGGCAAGGCGTGGGATCGCGTGATCTCGCTCGGCATCGGCGTGGGTTCGGGATACCTGTTCGAGACCACTTTCAAGCGCGAGGTATACTCCGATCTGACGGGCGAGCGCGGCACGTTGATGGGCGCCATTCAGGGTATTTTCGCCGCACAGTACGACACTCTGCGCGCCAACGGCCACACCCCCTCGGAGGCGTTCAACGAGACGGTCGAGGAGCTTACGCAGAGCCTCATGCCCCTGATCGCCGAGAACGGCATGGACTGGATGTACGCCAACTGCTCGACCACCGCGCAGCGCGGCGCTCTGGACTGGTGGAAGAAGTTCCGCGACGCGACGCGCCCCGTATTCGAGGAGCTATACAGCGAGGTGGCCTGCGGCAACGAGGCACAGCGCAGTATCGATTCCAATAGTCAGCCCGACTATCGCGCCAAGCTCGAAGAGGAGCTCCGAGAGATGCGCGAGACCGAGATGTGGCAGGCAGGCGCCGTGGTACGCAAACTGCGCCCCGAGAACAACTAATATTCACCAATCGATTCCGCCGATCGGGCGCATGCCGCGGCGTCGCCCGACCGACGGATTCATAACTCGCAACACATGAGCGAAAAAGTATACATTTTCGACACCACGCTCCGCGACGCCGAGCAGGTCCCGGGTTGTCAGCTCAACACCATCGAGAAGATCGAAGTGGCCCGACAACTCGAAAAACTCGGAGTGGACGTAATCGAGGCCGGATTCCCCATATCGAGCCCGGGCGATTTCAATTCGGTGGTGGAGATCTCGAAGGCCGTGACGCGCCCCGTGATATGCGCGCTCACTCGCGCCGTGAAGAAAGACATCGACGTGGCAGCCCAATCGCTGGAGTTCGCGAAGCGCGGACGTATCCACACGGGAATAGGCACCTCGACCTATCATATTTACGAGAAGCTGCGCATGACGCCCGAATCGGTTCTCGAACACGCCGTCGAGGCGGTAAAATACGCGCGCCGCTTCGTCGACGACGTGGAGTTCTATGCCGAGGATGCGGGCCGCACCGACGAGGAGTTCCTCGCCCGCGTGGTGGAGGCCGTCATAGCGGCGGGCGCGACGGTAGTGAACATACCCGACACCACGGGTTACTGTCTGCCGAGCGAGTACGGCGCGAAGATAGCCTACCTGATGAACAACGTTCCCAACATCGACAAGGCCATCATCTCTACCCACTGCCACAATGACTTGGGCATGGCGACGGCCAACACGCTGGCCGCCGTGGAGAATGGCGCGCGTCAGGTGGAGGTCACGATCAACGGTCTGGGCGAGCGCGCGGGCAACACCGCCCTCGAAGAGGTGGTGATGGCTATAAAGTGCCACAACAATCTCGACTTCGAAACGGGCATCGACTCACGTCAGATAATCGCTACCAGCAAGTTGGTATCCAACCTCATGCGCATGCCCGTGCAGCCCAACAAGGCAATCGTGGGCCGCAACGCCTTCGCGCACTCGTCGGGCATCCATCAGGACGGCGTGCTGAAGAGCCGCGAGACGTACGAGATCATCGACCCCGAAGATGTGGGCGTCGACCAGTCGAGCATCGTGCTGACGGCCCGCAGCGGCCGCGCGGCCCTGAAACACCACCTCGCCGAGATCGGTTACACGCCCGAGAACGACGAGTTGGACGAGATCTACCAGAAGTTCCTCGATCTGGCCGACAAGAAGAAGATGGTCACCACGCGCGATCTGGAGGTGTTGGTGGGAACCGCCGCCACACGCCGCCGCATGAGTATTCAACTCACGGGATTGCAGGTGGTATGCGGAAAATCGAGCATCCCGACGGCCACGGTGCAGATCAGTTTCGATGGCGACACCTTCACCGAAACGGCTTGCGGCAACGGTCCCGTCGACGCGGCCATCACCGCCGTGAAGAACATAACCAAACGACGCGTGCACATCGAGGAGTACTTGGTGCAGGCCATCACGCGCGGTAGCGACGATCTGGGCAAGGTTCACATCCAGATCTCACACAAAGGCAAGATGTACCACGGTTTCGGCGCCAACACCGATATCGTGACCGCCTCGGTGGAGTCGTTCATCGACGCGATTTCGAAAATAGCATAACACTGCAAGATGAATACACTTTTCGACAAGATCTGGGACGCGCACACCGTCAAGGTACTCGACGGCGGGTCGTGCGTGCTCTACATCGATCGCCAGTACATTCACGAAGTCACCAGCCCGCAGGCATTCGCGGGACTCCGCGAGCGCGGCATCGGGGTGTTCCGTCCCTCGCAGGTGACGGCCAGCCCCGACCACAACATCCCCACCGTCGACCAGCATCTGCCCATCGCCGAGCCGCAGTCGGCGGCACAGGTGGCCGCGCTGTGCCGCAACTGCGACGAAAACGGAATCACGATATTCCCCATCGGCTCGCAGCGCAACGGCATAATACACGTCATGGGACCCGAGACGGGACTTACCCGCCCCGGGATGACCATCGTGTGCGGCGACAGCCACACCTCGACCCACGGAGCGTTGGGATGCGTGGCGTTCGGCATAGGCACCAGCGAGGTGGAGATGGCTCTCGCCTCGCAGTGCATACTGCAATCGAAACCCAAGAGCATGCGCATAAACGTCGAGGGCGAGTTGCGCCGCGGGGTGTGCTCGAAGGATATAATCCTCTACATAATATCGAAGCTCGGCACGGGCGGCGGCACGGGACACTTCGTGGAGTTCGCGGGCTCGGCCATACGCTCGCTCTCGATGGAGGCGCGCATGACCATCTGCAACATGAGTATCGAAATGGGTGCCCGCGGCGGCATGATAGCCCCCGACGAGACCACTTTCGAGTATCTCCGCGGACGCGAGTTCGCCCCGCAAGGCGCCGAATGGAACGCCGCCGTGGAGCGTTGGAGCGCGTTGAAGTCGGAGCCCGACGCCGTGTTCGACAAGGAGGTGACCTTCAATGCCGCCGACATAGAGCCTATGATAACCTACGGCACCAACCCGGGCATGGGCGTGGCCGTGAACGGCGCGATCCCCGCGTCCGACGGCGTGTCGTTCGACAAGGCGCTCGACTACATGGGATTCCGCGAGGGCGAGAAGATGGCGGGCAAGAGGGTCGATTACGTGTTCGTGGGAAGTTGCACCAACGGCCGCATAGAGGATCTGCGCGCGTTCGCGACGCTCGTCGAGGGACGCCGCAAGGCCCCGAACGTGACGGCATGGATCGTCCCGGGCAGCAAGCAGGTGGAGCGTCAGGCCATCGAAGAGGGTCTGCGCGACAAGCTCGAAGCGGCGGGATTCACGCTGCGCCAGCCCGGGTGTTCGGCATGTCTGGCCATGAACGAGGACAAGATACCCGCGGGAAAGTACTGCGTAGCCACCTCGAACCGCAACTTCGAGGGGCGGCAGGGCCCCGAGGCGCGCACCATGCTGGCAGGGCCTTTGGTAGCGGCCGCCGCGGCCGTCACGGGCGTCGTGACAGACCCGCGCGATTTGATGAAACCCGATGAAACCCGACAGAAATGAGAAACAAATTCACCACTCTCGTCTCGACGGCGGTGCCCCTGCCCATCGAGAACATAGACACCGACCAGATCATTCCCGCCCGTTTCCTCAAGGCGACCACGCGCGAGGGATTCGGCGAAAACCTCTTTCGCGACTGGCGTTACGACGCCGAGGGGAACCCCAAGCCCGACTTCGCGATGAACTCGCCCCTCTACAAGGGCGAAATTCTCGTCGCGGGCAAGAACTTCGGTTGCGGATCGAGCCGCGAGCACGCCGCGTGGGCCATAGCGGGAGCGGGATTCCGCGCGGTGGTGTCGAGTTTCTTCGCCGACATATTCCGCAACAACGCCCTCAACAACGGACTTCTGCCCGTGACGGTGAGCGAAGCGATGGCGGCCGAGATATTCCGCGCGATCGGGGAGGATCCCGCGACGGAGCTTAGGATCGACCTCGAGGCGCAGACCATAGAGATAATCGGCACGCCGCGCAAGGAGTCGTTCGACATCGCTCCCTACAAGAAACAGTGCCTCATGAACGGTTACGACGATGTGGACTATCTGGTCAGCATCCGCCCCGAGATAGAGGCTTTCGAACAGAAACAAAAGCAAAAACGATGAAAAAGATAAATATAGCTCTTCTCGCGGGCGACGGCATAGGTCCCGAGATCGTGGCTCAGGCCGTGAAGGCGGTCGACGCCGTCGCGGCGAAATACGGTTACGACGTTAACTACACCCCCGCCTTGGTCGGGGCCGCCGCCATAGACGCCGTGGGCGATCCCTATCCGCAGGCGACGCACGAGGTGTGCATGGCCTCGGACGCCGTGCTGTTCGGCGCGATAGGCGACCCGCGCTTCGACAACATGCCCAATGCCAAGGTGCGTCCCGAGCAGGGTTTGCTGGCCATGCGCAAGAAGTTGGGATTGTATGCCAACCTGCGACCCGTCGAAACCTTCGCCTCGTTGCTGCACCGCTCGCCGCTGCGCGCCGATCTGGTCGAGGGAGCCGACTTCCTCTGCGTGCGCGAACTGACGGGAGGACTCTATTTCGGACGTCCGCAGGGCCGTTCGGAGGATGGCTGCACGGCATACGACACATGCGTCTACACGCGCGAGGAGATCGAGCGCATCTGCCGCCTCGGATTCGAGTACGCCCTCAAACGCCGCCGCAAACTGACCGTGGTGGACAAGGCCAACGTGCTGGCCACGTCGCGTCTGTGGCGCGAGACGGCGCAGGCTTTGGCGACGGAGTATCCCGACGTGGAGGTGGAGTACATGTTCGTGGACAACGCCGCCATGAAGATAATCCAGCAGCCGCGCCACTTCGACGTGATAGTCACCGAAAACATGTTCGGCGACATACTCACCGACGAGGCGAGCGTGATTACGGGTTCGCTCGGACTGCTGCCCTCGGCGTCGATCGGAACGCACACCTCGCTCTTCGAACCGATACACGGATCCTATCCGCAGGCTGCGGGCAAGAATATCGCGAACCCGATAGCCACGGTGCTCTCGGCGGCCATGATGTTCGAGTACGCTTTCGCCGACATGGAGGCGGGGGCTGCCATACGCCGCGCCGTCGACCTCGCGATAGAACGCGACATAGTGACCGAGGATATCGCGCCCGCGGGCGTGAAGGCATCCTCGACGACCGAGGCGGGCGACTTCATCGCGGCCAACATAGCTTAACTTTCGCAAACAGCAACCGAAGATGAGTGACAATAAAAGCTACTTTCCCGCTCTGAACGACGTGATGACCGCCGAGCATACGCTCGCCGAGATACTCAGCCCCACGCCGTTGATGCACAACCGCAATCTGTCGGAGCGATACGGCGCCGACGTGATGCTGAAGCGCGAGGATTTGCAGATGGTACGCTCCTACAAGATCCGCGGCGCCTACAACAAGATACGTTCGCTCGCGCCCGACCGCACCGCGAGCGGCATCGTGTGCGCCAGCGCGGGCAACCACGCCCAAGGCGTCGCGCTGTCGTGCAACAAACTGGGCATCGCGGGCAAGATATTCATGCCCGTGACCACCCCTAAGCAGAAGATCAACCAAGTGAAGATGTTCGGCGGCGAGTTCGTCGAGGTCGTTCTCACGGGCGACACCTTCGATCAGGCCAACGCCGCCGCCGTGGAGACGTGCGAGCGCGAGGGCAAGACCTTCATCCCGCCGTTCAACGACCCCAAGATCATCGAGGGGCAGGGCACTGTCGGGTTGGAGATACTGCAACAGAGCCGCGCGGCGGTGGATTACATCTTCGTGCCCATCGGCGGCGGAGGTCTCGCCTCGGGCATAGGCAGCGTCTACAAACAGATGTCGCCGCAGACGAAGATCATAGGCGTGGAGCCTGCGGGCGCGGCGGGAATGAAGCTCTCGTTCGAGCGCGGCGAGGTGACCGAACTCGACCGCGTGGAGAAATTCGTGGACGGCGCGGCAGTGCAGCGCGTGGGCGATCTGACGTTCGATATTTGCAGGCAGGTGCTGGACGACATAGTGGTGGTTCCCGAGGGCAAGGTGTGCACCACTATCCTGAGCCTCTACAACTTCGACGCCATCGTCGTCGAGCCAGCGGGCGCGTTGAGCATAAGCGCGCTCGACCTCTACCGCGACAAGATCGAGGGCAAGAACGTGGTGTGCGTGGTGAGCGGCAGCAACAACGACATAGTGCGCATGGAGGACATAAAGGAGCGGTCGCTGCTTTACGAGGGGTTGAAGCACTACTTCGTGGTCAGGTTCCCCCAGCGCGCCGGAGCCTTGCAGAACTTCGTGAGCAACGTTCTGGGGCCGCACGACGATATCAC
The DNA here is from genome assembly GCA_910587675.1 of uncultured Alistipes sp. Lineage (GTDB taxonomy): Bacteria > Bacteroidota > Bacteroidia > Bacteroidales > Rikenellaceae > Alistipes. Next base: position 238,397 of record CAJUMU010000002.1, read on the forward strand.
CTACTTCGAATACAAGAAGAAGACCAACCGCGAGAAGGGTCCTGTGCTCATCGGAATCGAGTTGCAGAGCCCCGACGACTTCGAGGGGCTGACCGAGAGGATGAAACGCCACGACATAGATTACGAATATCTGAACGCCAACCCCAATCTGTTCGAATTCCTGATAGGATAACGATATAACAAATCACAAAACGGATATGAGCATAATAGGCAATATCATTTGGATCGTTTTCGGCGGTCTGTTCATGGCGCTGGAGTATATGATCGGCGGCATACTGCTGTGTCTTACCATAGTGGGCATTCCGTTCGGATTGCAGGTAATACGCATCGGGCTGTTCGCCCTGTGGCCTTTCGGCGGCGAGGTGAGAGCCAACGAATGCCCCGTGGGATGCCTCAACACGCTGCTGAACATCGTGTGGATCTTCATCGGCGGAATCTGGATCGCACTCTCGCACCTCGTGTGGGGAACGCTGTTCTGCATTACGATCGTCGGTATACCGTTCGGCATTCAGCACTTCAAACTGATGAGCTTCGCGCTGGTGCCTTTCGGCCGCACGATTATAAGGCGATAGCGATTCGGGCAGCAGCCTGCGGATACCGCGCGTGAGCATTCGCGAACAGCAGCGGGCATCCGCGGGGCGAGTCTGCGGCCCGCGCGACTCTGACGAGTCGCATTACTTCTCGCGCCGCAAAGCCGTCAAGGCGCGCACCGCGTCGTTGAAACCGTCGGCAGCGAGCAGATCCTCGATATCGAGGTGCATGCGATAACGCCAATAGTGGTCGGGGTCGGCGGGCACGTTGATGCGTTCCGCATCGGGATCGGACGCACGCAACTCCTCGTCTATGGCTAACCAATCCTGCAACGGCAGTATGGCCAGCATCGAGCCCGAACGCATGTGACGCTCGGCGATCTCGCGGGCCGCCGCGCCCGAACACTCCGTCGGCGGTTCGTCGGCGTGTCCCGCCACTTCATGCCAATATCTGCGGGTCGCCGCGGGACTCTCGCGCCACCATCCGCGAACGGTAGACATGTCGTGCGTCGAGGGCGAGGCGACCGAGAGATAGGGATATCGCGTCGTGTCGCCGAACTCCGCGCCGAACTGCTTCGGCATACGCTCGATCTCCAACGACAGTATCTGTTCCGACCGCATCACGTCGGGCACGCACGCGGGGATCATTCCCAGATCCTCGCCGCATGCGAGCATTCCCGTCGCCGCGATCAATTTCGGCAGGCGGCTCAACGCGCAGTCTCGCCAGAAATCGTTATGGCGGCGATAATAGAAATCCTCGTACAACCGCGAATAGGCACCCTGCGCCTCGTCGTCGAGATCGGCGAACGCCTCGGTCTTGAGGCCGTTTATGCAGGGGAAATAGTGCTGCGCCACATAGGCATCCTCCAAAAACAACGCGTCGTGACGCGTCGCGTCGAACGGGAATCCGAACATGCCGATCTCCTCGATGCTGTAAGGAAGCGAGGGGTAGAAATGTCCCGACAATGCGCTCGCCGCGCCGCGCGGCACCTCCCAGATGCGGAAAAATCCGAGTATATGATCTATGCGGTAGGCGTCGAAGTACTCCGCCATCTTGCGCAGACGCGAACGCCACCAAGCATACCCGTCTTCGGCCATGCGTTGCCAGTTATAGGTCGGAAATCCCCAGTTCTGACCCTCGACGGCGAAGTCGTCGGGCGGAGCCCCTGCCGACATCGAGACGTTGAACAACTCGGGCGCGCGCCACACCTCGACGCTCGACGGCGAGACGCCGATAGGAATGTCGCCCTTGAGCAGCACGCCCCGCGCGCGGGCGTAATCCCGCGCCTCGCGCAACTGCCCGTCGAGCAGATATTGAACGAATTTATGAAACCCCACGGCCCGCGCGTTCTCGCGCGCATACGACTCGACGCGAACGGCATCGTAATGCGCCATTTCGCCCCAGCGGGTGAAGTCGGCCGTGCCGAACTCTTCGCGCAGAGCCGAAAATACGGCATACGGCAGGAGCCATTCGGCGCTTCGGCGTTCGAAGTCTTCGTAATTGTCCGACGACATGGCCTCGTCGCCGCACAGATCGTAAGCGCGCCGCAGAAAATCGGTTTTCAGCCTCATTACGGCCTCGTAATCGACCGCGGGCAGCACGTTGAGCTCGGCTCCGGCGGCACTCGACTTTTTCAGCAACGCTTTCAACTCCGCCCGACGGCTGCAATCCCAACATTGTTCGACGACCGCCTCCGCGCTCGCGTACAAGGGGTGCAACGCAAAGCACGATACCGAGTTATACGGATATGAATCGCGCCATGTGCCCGCGGCGGACGTATCGTTTACCGGCAGCAACTGAATCACCGACATGCCCGTCGCAGCGGCCCAGTCGGCCAAAAGCCGCAGATCGCGGAATTCGCCGCAACCCCAATCGCCCGCGCCGCGCAACGAAAACAGAGGCACAGCCACGCCCGCGCCACGCCATAAAGGAGCTTCGTCGCGCATGCGCAGCCCGTCGATTATCGCCGCGCTGCGCGCCTCGACCGACGGAAAGCGACGGTTGAACCCGCCGTCGTATCGCTTCAGACGCTTCGTCGCGGCGTCGAGCACGACGAATTTGAACTCCGTGCCCGCCACCTCCGCGGGCAGCGACACGCTCCACACGGGTGCCGCGCCGTCGCTCATCTCGATCGCGCGATCCGACCGCCAACCGCCCAAGGCCGCATGCTCGCCGACGACCGCCACAGCCTCGTCCGACCGAACGGCAGGCGCCTCGACGCGCAACAGAACACGCTCCGCGGCAGCCTCCGCAGCCCGACGAGGGTCCGAACGCCGAAACACGCCGCGGGTGAAGAACGATGAATAGAACGGCGTCACGGCGGGGCGTTCCCGCCAGCAGTCGAAGATCTCGACGCGCTCCGCCGAACCGACGTCGAGCAGACGCCCGTCGCCCCACTCCTCGCGCAGCGTCGACCCGTCGGCCGCGCGCAGCTCGTAACGATAAGCGATCTCGCCTCCGTCGCGCGACGTCTCCGCCGACCATCGGTTCTCCGCGTCGCGCCACATGGCGCGCTCCGTCCCGTCGGCGAATACCATGTGCATGCGTTCGTCGTCGCGGGTATGATACTCTATGTGAAAAGTTATAATCATCTCTAAAGTTTTATCGTCGTTTCAAACCCTCGGGCAGCGGCAGGCGTATGCGCGAAGCCGACAGCGCGGCTCCGAACATGGCCAGTCCCGCCGCGACGAACAACGCCGCACGGGTCACCTCGCCGCCGTTGAGTCGGAACGACATGGCCACCATCGCCGCGCCAAAAGTCTGCCCCACGAGGCGTGCCGAAGCCAGCATGCCGCTCGCCGAACCGCTGCGGTGCTGCGGCGCGGAGGCGATCATTATGCTGTTGTTGGGCGACTGGAATATTCCGAATCCCATGCCGCACGCCACGAGGCGCCACACGATATCGAAGTGCGACGGCGACTCGGGCAGCAAACCCAGCATCACCAGTCCGAAAGCCATTATCGTCAGCCCCGCGAGACCCAAATATCCCGCGTGTATCCTCTCGACCAGCATACCCGCCACGGGAGCCACCACCATGATGACCATGGGCCATGCGGTAAAGAGCAGTCCCGTGCCCACTGCATCGTAACCCAAATCGTGCCGAAGTATGAACGGCAACGCCACCATAGCCGCCATCTGCGCCGTAAAGGAGCATATCGAAGTTATGATCGAAAGCGAAAATATGGGGATGCGCAGCAGGTCGAAAGGCAAGATCGGCATCGGGCGGCGCAACTGTTCGCGCACGAAACGCCATGCGACGAAGAGCGTCACGGCTGCCATCTGCACCACATATACCCACTTCGCGCCGTGCAGACAGGCCTCGGCACATCCCATCGCCGAGCCGAACGTGAAGGCGCACATGGCTCCGTCGCGCCAGTCGAACCGACGTCCCTCTACCTTGACGGGATTATGCGGCAGGAAACGGCCGCTCAGCCACAATGCCGCCAAACCGATGGGGATATTGACCGCGAAGAGCCAATGCCACGAGGCGACCGAGAGTATGGCCGCCGCGATGGATGGGCCCGCCACCGACGACACGGCCACAACGGTGGCGTTTACGCCCATACCGCGCCCGAGCATGCGGCGGGGATAGATGATTCTGATCAAGGTCGTGTTGACGCTCGTCACGGCCGCGGCGCCCAAGCCCTGCAAGGCGCGCCACACGATGAGCGACACGAGTCCCGACGAGAAAGTGCAGCCGACCGAGGCTGCGGTGAAGAGGGCGAGACCCGCGATATAGACGCGGCGGTAACCCACGATGTCGCCCAGATTGGAGAACACGAGCAGCATCGTGACCACGGCCAGCTGGTAGGCGTTGATAATCCACACCGAGTCGGCCGACGATATGCCCATCTCCTCCGATATGGTGGGCAACGCCACGTTGGCGATGACGCTGTCGATCACCGACAGCGACACACCGAACGCCACCGCGACGATGGCCCACAAACGGCGGGGCATCGGCAGCCCGTTCCACTCGGTATTTCCGACTATATCATTCATCCTGCGTCGCGTAACATGCAAAAACGGTTCAAAAACGGAGTCGGGATCAGAAATCCTTGCCCTCGAACACCGCACCCGACGAGACGGTGCCAGTATGCTCCTTGCGCCCCGCGGCGTTGAACGTATAGCCCAACGAGAAGACTATGTTCGGATACTTCGGCCGCACGTGCGTGGCGGACACTAACGTCGGCGTAATGCGGCTGTTACGGTAGCGGGCCGTACGGAACACGTCGTGCGCCACCACGGCCGCCGTCACGCGGTTGCCGAAAAGGCTCTGTCTCAACGCCAGATCGAAGTAACAGTATCCTTTCTCGCGGCCCTGCGTGAGCACGGCGGGCCCCACGACGTTGGCGTCGAATTGGACGCTCGTGTTGCGTCCCGCCGCGAAGTTATTCATCACGGCCAGCGCGTAATTAGTGTTCGAGGTGTCGACGCAACCTTCGTAACGGCTCGTGAACGTGTAACCGAACACGCTCCCGTTGACGGTAACGTTCCACCATCGCGTCGCCTTTACGCGGGCGTTCATCTCCAATCCTATCGAGCGGTCGTTGCCCGCGTTTATCAACGAATCGAGCGTCACGCCGGCTTCGTAGGCCACGCGCACGCGGTCGCGCACGCCGCGGCGATGGCGGTAGAATCCCGTGAGAGCGATAGAGTTCTCCTCGGCGATGGTTTTGCGGTAGCCGACTTCGAGCGAGTGGATGTACTCGGGCGCGATATCGGGGTTGCCTATCTGCTTGGTGTAGTAATCCTCATAGGTGATGTAGGGCTCCAGCTGCCATATTCCCGGGCGGTTGGTGCGATAGGAGTAACCGAGCGAGAAGATGTTGTCGCGCGGAGCGACGTAGGCCACGTGGGCCGAGGGGAACAGCTCCATGCGCGTAATGTGGCGGTCGGCGCCCTCGACGGCTATCGTCAGCTCGTCGATGGTGCGGTCGGCCCTTAAGCCCGCGTCGAACTCCACGGGACCCATCTTGTCGGTGAGCATCGCATAACCCGAATGAATCTGACGACGATAGAAGAACGGAGCGCGCAGATCGTCCTGCCACACGAAATCCGACATGCCGCGATCCCAATACTTTATGTTATACTCGCCGTGCTCGCTGTAAGAAGTATATTGGTATCCCAACTCCAGCCTGCCCTCGGGGCGGTAGTTGAGCTCGTAGGAGGCCGTGCCGTCGAAGTCCCAATGGTGCTCCTTCTCGTAACCGCGGGTGCCCTCGTTGCGCGCGCCCGAGGCGTCGAACATGTTGCTCTCCGTGTACTCCAACGCATACCAGTCGTAACGCAGACGGCCCGAAACGGAGATCTTGTCGCCGCGGTCGTTCAGACGGAATGCATAGTCGGCGGCCAGCTGCGCCAGACTCTTTTCGTTCGAATAACGGTCGTGGCTATCGTAAACGTTGTCGTTCAGCACCGTCTCGCCCTGCATGCGATGTTCGTAATAGCGCATATCGCCGCCGCGGGCCGTTATGGCATCGCCGCTTTGGAACTCTACCAGAAGATCGTGACGACGATTCTCATACTCCCAGCCCACGCGGCCTATGCCCGACGGGCGGCCGCTGTGACGCGTGCCGTCGGCCTGCGACGTGGTGACGAAATCGTCCACCACGGTGGTCTTCATCTGACTGAAGTCGCTCTTGCCCTTCATGTCGGAACCCGAGCCGCCGACATACCACCGATGCGACCCCTTGCGATAGCTGAGCAGCAGGTCGCCGCTCCACGAACCGATGGTGCTGCCCGATACGTCGGCCGCGCCGCTGACGCCTTCGTCCGTATGACGCTTGGTCACGATGTTTATTATGCCCACGTCGCCGTCGGTCTTGTAACGGGCCGAGGGGGTCGTGATGATCTCTATGTCCTTAATGTTCGACGCCGCGATCTGTTGCAGCGCACGCGTGCCCTCCAGCATGCTCGGCTTGCCGTCGACATAGACCAGAAAACCCGTACTGCCGCGGAACGACACCTCGCCGTCGGCGTCCACGCGCACCGAAGGCGTCGACTTCAGCACGTCGACGGCCGTGCCGCCCGCGGCCGAGAGCACCGACGAAGCGTTTATGCTTTGGCGGTCGAGTTTGTAGACTATCTTGCTGCGGTGACCCGTCACGGTCACCTCCTTCAACCCCGTTTCGACCATCGAAAGCGGAATATCGCCGAGGTCGATCCTTTCGCCATTGCGGAATCGGAGTCTTTTGTTGTAGGGTTGATAACCGACCAGCAGAATCGAGAGCGTATATTCGCCCTCGCGCACGCGGTCTATCGCGAAACGCCCCTCGCGCACCGTGGTCGACGCGACGGTAGCGTTATCGTCGTTGGTGACGATCACATCGGCGAAATCTATCCGCTCGCCCGTCGAGGCGTCGGTTACGCGGCCGCATACGCTCGCTGCGCCCTGCGCCAAAGCCGCCGAGGCGCATGCGACGGCGAAGATCAAAGTCAAAAAAAGTTTCATCAATATCGGGTTAAAGTTCGTGCCATACGGAAAAGTCGCCTTTACTTTCGCCTAAGCGCGCGCAGATAATCCTTGCGCTCGGGCGTTATGCGAAAGCTGTCGATGGCTTTCTGGATCGTCATATTGTGAACGCGCTTGTCCAACACGCTGCTCTCCACCACAGGCAGCGCGACATCCCACTGCTTGACGAGGGCGAAGCTGAAATACCATGCCACGGCCATGTCGATATAGTATTCGCCCGCTTTCAGGGCGCACAGCCGATCGATATGTTCGGGACGGAAACGGTCGTCCAGATAGAACCCGAGCAGCGACACCACGCCGAAACGCACCGTGTAGGTATGATCGCTGTCGAGCCACTCCATGATCTTGCGCTCCGCCGCGTCGGGATGGCGGGCGAAGAGTTTGGGCGAAAGCAGGTCGCACGTGGCCCAATTATCCACATGCGGCAGGAAACGATCGAGTTCGGCCAGCAAACGGTCGATATCCTTTATTCGAAGGCACAACAACGCGCCGTGAAGGTTGTCCTCCTCGTAATAGCGGTGCGGCAACTCCGCGAGGAAACGCGACGACAATTCGTCGTCGCGCGCCACCTCTCGCGCCAGCCGCCTGAGGTCGGGAGTGCGCACCCCGATGATCCGCGCGGGATCGACCGTGGGGAGCAGTCGCGCATGGAAATCGCGATACCCCTCGTCGCGCAACTCCGACAACCTGCCGACTATGTAATCCGTGCTCGGAATATTGCTCTCCGACATATCAGATAATGTCGAACGCGATCTCCATCATGTTGGTGAAGCTGTTCTGACGCTGTTCGGCCGTGCATGCCGTGCCCTTCACCAGCGAATCCGACACAGTGCAAATGCACAGAGCCTTGTTACCGCTTCGGGCCGCATTCATGTAGAGCGCGGCGGCCTCCATCTCCACGGCCAGCACGCCCATCTTCTGCCAAGCCTTCCAACTCTCGGGATCGTCGCCGTAAAACACGTCGCTCGCCAGCAGATTGCCCACCTTGTAACGTATCCCCATCGCCTCGGCCTTCTCGGCGGCGGCGCGCGCCAGACCGAAATCGGCTATCGGGGCGAATGTCCCGGGCAGGTTGAACTGCGCGCCGTAATTCGAATCTGTGCATGAGCCCATGCCCACCACCACGTCGCCCAACTCCAGATCGGGATCGAAAGCGCCCGCGGAACCCGTTCGGATGATGCTCTTCACACCGTAGAAGTTGAACAGCTCGTAAGTGTAGATGCCGATCGACGGGATGCCCATGCCGTGGCCCTGCACCGAGACGCGCTTGCCCTTGTAGGTACCCGTGAATCCGAGCATGCCGCGCACATTGTTGTACTGCACGGGGTTCTCCAGAAAACGCTCGGCCATAACCTTGGCGCGCAACGGGTCGCCCGCCATTATAACCTTGTCAGCGATCTCGCCCGCGGCGGCCCCTATGTGGGGCGTGGGAGTCTTTGCCATAACGTTTCTATATTATAAATTGCACTTCTCTATATCCTTGAAATAGCGATAGGTGTTCACCTTAAGCTCGCCCACGGCAGGTTCGTCGCACACCAGAATGCCTTTGGGGTGCATCTGCAACGCCGTGATGGTCCACGCGTGCGACACCGCGCCCTCGACGCACTGCTGCACCGCGCGTGCCTTCTTGTGGCCCAACGCCAGCACCAGCACCTGCTTGGCCGAGCATACCGTGCCTACACCCACGGTGAGGGCGAGTTTGGGTACCTTCGTGACGTCGTTGTCGAAGAAACGCGAATTGACGATGATGGTGTCCTCCGTCAGAGTCTTAACGCGCGTGCGCGACTCAAGCGACGAGAAAGGCTCGTTGAAGGCCAGATGGCCGTCCTCGCCCACGCCGCCGATGAACAGGTCGATTCCGCCAGCAGCCGCTATGCGATCCTCGTAAGAGGCGCACTCGGCGTCAAGATCGGCGGCGTTGCCGTTCAGGATGTTGACATTCTCGCGCTTGATGTCGATGTGCGAGAAGAAATTGTTCCACATAAAAGAGTGGTAGCTCTCGGGATGCTCCTCGGGCAGACCCACATACTCGTCCATGTTGAATGTGACGACATTGGCGAACGACACCTTGCCCGCCTTGTTCAGCGCGATAAGCTCCGAATACATGCCCAGCGGGGTCGATCCCGTGGGCAGTCCCAGCACGAAAGGTTCGCCGCACACGGCAGCCTTGGCGTTTATCTGCGACGCAACGTAATGCGCCGCCCAACGGCCCGCCTCGGCCGCATTGTTCTCTATGATGACTCTCATAACGGTTATAATTTCATTTTAACGAAAACTTCGATAGCTTGGTATTCGGCCATGCCCAACAGATCGTACAGACGGGCCGTGTTTTGCGTGCGCTCCTCGGCGCGCTGCCAGAACTCGCGGCTGTCGTCGCCCGGGAACGGAACGATATCTTTCTGCGAGAGGTGGCGATAGATGGCGTGACGCTTCTTGATAAGCTCGTCGGGGCTCAAAGGCACCGCCATGTCGACCATGCCGATCTCCCACTCCATCCATGCGCCGCGATAGAGCCAGATAACGCACTCCTTGAGCCACTCCTCGCCCTCCAGACGGCTCAGAGCCTCCAGCACGGCTTCGGTGCAGACGCGGTGGGTGCCGTGAGGATCGGCCAGATCGCCCGCCAAATATATCTGATGTGGCTTCACCTCCAGCAACAGCTCGGTGATGATCTCGATATCCTTGTCGGTGCGCTGTCCCTTCTTGATGCCGCCCGTCTCATAGAACGGCAGATTAAGGAAGTGGGCGTTGGTGTTCTCGTTCAGGCCGAACGAACGCACCGCGGCGCGCGCCTCGGCGCGGCGGATGGCGCCCTTGATATTGAGCAGAGCGCGAGGCTCGGGTTCGCCCTTCTTCTTCGACGCGATGATCTCGCGCACCTCGTCCACGCGGTCGCCGAAACCGAGTTCGCGCGCCGTGTCGAGATTCTGTATCACCACGTCGTCGTGCACGGCCACGTTGCCCGAGGTCTCGTATGCCACATGCACGTCGTGACCCTGCTCAACCAGACGGATGAACGTGCCGCCCATCGAGATGACGTCGTCGTCGGGGTGCGGCGAGAAGATGATGACACGCTTCGGGAACGGAGTCGAAGGCACGGGACGCGTCGAGTCATCGGCATCGGGCTTGCCGCCCGGCCATCCCGTAATCGTATGCTGGAGGTCGTTGAACACCTTGATGTTCACCCCGTCGTACGACATGCCGACGGCATCGAGCAACTCGCCGAGCGAATGTTCGATATAGTCGGTATAGGTGAGCTTAAGTATCGGTTTTTGAACCACGCCGCACAGCCATACCACCGCCTTGCGGACCAGACGCGGGGTCCAGTCGCAGGGGCCCACCAGCCACGGAGCCTTTTTCACCGTGAGGTAGTCGGCCGCAGGATCGTCCACGACGGCCTCGATGTTGGGATGGTTTTGCAACAGCGACGCGGGGATGAGGCGGGTAGCCTCGCCCTCGACGACCTTGCTTATAACATTGGCCTTGTCCTCGCCCCAAGCCATGAGGATTATGCGCTTGGTATTCATCACGGTGCTGAGGCCCATCGTAATGGCCATCTTGGGTGTGTTCTCTATACCGTAGAACAAGCCTGCCTGCACCTTGCGCGACTGGTAGGTGAGCTGCACCATGCGGGTCACCGATTTGGCGTACGACCCGGGCTCGTTGAATCCGATCTGGCCCTGCGCGCCCATGCCGATGACCATAAGGTCGATGTTGCGCGCCTTGCGGTCGTATTCGGCGCAGTAGGCCGACACCTTGTCGACGGGAACCGAACCGTCGATTATGTGCACGTTCTCGGGCAGGATATCGATATGGCTCAGGAAATCCTCGTGGATCATATAGTTGCGGCTCTGCTGCTCGGTGGCCTTTATGGGATAGAACTCGTCGAGACTGTATACCTCCACCTGCTTGAACGACACCTCGCCATTCTTGTAGCGGTTGACCAGTTCGCGATATACGCCTATGGGGGTCTTGCCCGTGGTGAGTCCGAGCGCGAACAGACGCTGCTCGCCCGACGCCTCGTGCATGCGGATGGCGCGCACGACCTGATCGGCCACGTACATCACGCCGTCGCTCTCCACCTCGAAAACGGATGTGGGAATCTTCTCGTAACGATGGATGATGTCGGTAGGGGTGCCGTCGAGCATCAAACCACCGTCCTGCGGTAACGAATACTTGTTTTTCATACTTTGACTATAATTTGTTCGATATTGTTCCGTTTGCCTTGGAATAGATCCTATTCACTGCAAATTTATAAAATATAATTCACAATAACGGCCTTGCAACGATAAAATTATGACGCCGTTTCGTCATATTCCGACGGCGAGGCGCACAGCGGGCATGCGAAAATTTTGCGGCGAAACTCAATTGCGGCCGCATAATTGTTATTTTTACTTCGAAATACGCATATTGTTGGCGTTATTGCAAATAATGTTATACCTTTGCTTAGGGTTTCGAACCGAAAGGCGTTTCGAATAAAACCAAAAGCAAACAGTAAACTTAAACCATAAAACATACCATTTATGAAAAGATTTCTGATATTGGCGGCGTCTCTTTTCGCCGCGACGACGATTTTCGCGCAGACTCAGGTGATAGCTCACAGAGGTTATCACGCCAAGGAGGGTTCGGCGCACAACACCATTTCGAGCCTCAAGAACGCGCAGGATCTGGGAACATACGGATCGGAGTGCGACGTGAACGAGACGGCCGACGGAGTATTGGTGGTGATCCACGGCCCCAAGCACGGCAAGTACAACGTGCAGCAGACCGATTTCGCGACGTTGCGCGCGCAGGCTCTCGCCAACGGAGAGACCCTGCCGACTCTGGACGAGTATCTGGCGCAGGCGAAGAAGAACACCGCCACCAAGCTCATCATCGAGATCAAGAACCATCCCACCCCCGAGCAGGAGGCGCGCGTAGTGAAAAACGTGCTCGCCGCCGTCAAGAAATACAAGTTGCGCAAGGATGTGGAGTATATCGGTTTCAGCCGGTACGTCTGCGACCAGCTCGTGAAGAACGGCCCCAAGGGCACGAAAGTGGCTTATCTGAACGGCAACCTCACTCCCGAGCAGTGCAAGGAGCGCGGATATACCGGCATAGATTACAACATCGGCGTCATGAAGAAGCACCCGGAGTGGATCAAGCAGTGCCACGATCTCGGTCTGACCGTAAACGTATGGACCGTGAACGATACCGACAATCTGAAGTGGTGCATCGACAACGGCGTGGATTACATAACTACCGACAACCCCGTCGAGGCCAATCGCCTGCTGGGCAAGTAGTCTTCACCCGAAACGGATAAAATCAAGGATGCGAAAATCGGTTTTCGCATCCTTGATCGTTTTAATGCCCATCGGGCATTATTGTTTTTCTTTCTCCGAATCGCGGAATACGACATGTTCGAGCAGCAGCACGGCGAGCACGCCCATGACGAACCCATTGCCGACTATGGGTCGGAGCATGACGGGAATGACCGACATCGGAATACCCGAAAAAAGCAGCGCCACCATGACGGGAAGGCCGATTATGAGGTACGATTCGAATCTGCCTGCGCCGCCCGATGCCGACATCATCTGAAACGACGCGGCGAGCTGCGTGCCCATAAGGTAGAGCAGAATGACGCCTATGACCGTATTGGGAATAGCCGACAACACGGCTATGAGCGACGGCGCGAAAGCGCACACCACGAGTCCCGCGCCCGCGGGCAGCAGTGCGAAACGCGATGCGCAGAGCGACGAGGCGATCACCCCGGGCGACATGGAGTAGTTCACGGGGCCTATGACGCCCATTCCGCCCGCCACGATATTCATAAGGCCCGTAAGCCCCACTCCGCGGCGGCAACGTTTGTCGGTATCGGTCGTGCCGAGCATCGCGCCGAGCGATTGCACCGATCCCACGTCGTTAATCACCAGAGCCACATAGCAGAACAGAAACGCCGCGATCATGCTGCCGTCGAACTCCATGCGCGGCAGCAGCAACGCGCCGTCCGACTTGGAATAGGCCGCGAACACGTCGCCGAAGCCGCCGTAAACGGCGTAATAGATCGCGCTGCCGATCAAAAGCGCGACGGGTATCACGAGCGACTTGCGCACGCCGCTCAGTCGGTAGGAGGCTATCGCCATGGCGGGGGTGCACAATACCGTGAACCACAAACCGAAGGCATAACGCCCCTCTTCGCCCGCGGGGAATATGAGATTCTTGATCGTCGGAGCCAGCGTATAGGCGATCAACATAAGTATGACCACCACTATGCGCGGCGTGAAGACGCGTTGCAGGCGTTCGAGAGTGCGCCCCAGCGACAGAGCCGCCACGGCTGCGCCGCCTATTACCACGGCAGTATATATCTTGTCGGTGTCGACTTCGGCGCCCTGCGACGCCAAAGCAGTAATGATGCCCACCAGAAGCACCGACGCGGGTCCCACGACGATGGGCATGCGATGTCCCCACAATACCTGAACTATCGTCGCGACGCCCATCAACGCGAATACCTTTTGCGCGTAAAGCACGCGCTCGGCGGGCGAGCCCACCGCGATGAAGAGCGACGTGGTGACTACCGCCACCGCGAGCACGAACCATTGCAGGCTGTAAAGCATGAGTTGTCCGACGCGCGGACGATCGTCGATTCCGTATTTCAAGTTCATTGCTGTCGGGTTTGATGTTGCAGGAAATAGCGTTGCGACTTGACCAGATTGCGCGACTGGAGCACTATGGTCTTGGTCTCGCTCAGGATAGCCAGAAAGAGCATGTTGGTCTTGGTCGAGGTGGTTTTATCGCGTATGCGCCGCAACTGGCTCGCCATAGCGTCCGCGATGGAGCCGAACAACTCGTCGCGCAGTTCGAGGATGAGATCGAGATCGCCGAAGTCGTTGCGCTGCAACATGACGTTTATGCGCGAGAAGATCTCCTCCACATCGTCGTTGATCCTCATCAAATCATCGACCTGCTCCTTCGAGAAACCCTCGTGGTTGTTGTCGATATGCCGGAAACACGGGCGGGTGATGTGCAGCAACGCCTTGGCTATTTCGCTCATATAGTCGACCACCTGCACGTAATACTGCGCCGTGTTGAGCTCGCTCTCCTTCATGTGCATCAGCGTGGGCATGATGTTGTATTTGCGCTCGCGCGAAGCCTCGTACAACTCCTCGCTCTGCTGCACCACCTCTTTCAACGCCTTGCGGTTCTCGCGCGACACGGCGATCAACACGCGGTCGTAGATCTGGGTGATGCGGCGCATGGTCGAGGCCACGTCGTCGATGGTGTAGCGCACGGCGTCGGCCACGGTCTCGGGATCTTCGTGCTGCTCGCGAACGTCCGCCGCCTCGCGGTTCTTGCGCATGTTGCTGCGCACGAGCATCCAGCCGCACAGCAGCGACACGATTACGATGGCCGCATTCCCGCCGTAACACAACGCCAACCCGACGCAGAATGCTATGAGCATCGCGCCGAAACCCGTGATGAACCATCCCGACACGACGGTCATGACGCCCGAGATACGATAAACGGCGCTCTCGCGGCCCCAAGCGCGGTCGGCGAGCGACGATCCCATCGACACCATGAAACATACGTAGGTGGTCGAAAGCGGCAGCTTCAGCGACGTGGCGACAGATATGAGGATGGCCGAGGTGGTGAGATTCACCGTGGCGCGGATCAAATCGTAAGAGCCGCCCTCGCGCTCCTTTTCGGAGAGCTGCTCGAAACGCCCCGAAACCCACGCGCGCACGGCATCGGGCACGACGCGTTCGTATGCGCCGTGGATACTCATCGCCATGCGCACCATGCCGCGCGACGCCGATGTCGACCCGTACTGTTCACGTCCCTCGTTCTGGCTCGAAAGCGACAACTCGGTCTTGCTGACCGACAGAGCGCGTTTCGAGGTCCACAGCGTCGCTATCATTATGAGGCCCGCAACCAGCAGCAGATACATGTTCGCCGACACGGGGCCCGCCAATTCGGCCATATTCATCGACGTATCGCCGCTCTGCGATGCCATCATGTAGGAGTCGAAGCCCGCCACGGGCACTCCCACAAAGTTCACCAGATCGTTGCCCGCGAAGGCCAACGCCAACGCGAAAGTTCCGGCGAGGATGTTCATCTTGAGTATGTTGATGCGGAACATCTGCAAGAAAAAGAGAACGACGCTGCACACGATCCATATTACGAAGAGCGAAAAGGCCAGATGGTCGTCGATATACCGTATCGCCGCCGAATCGCTCAATATGCCTTTCAACCCCTTGAAGAGGGCGAAGTAGACGATGGCGGTGAACGATATTCCGCACCACGCCGCGCCCAGACGTCGGAACATGGCATGGTAGCGGAACGAGAAGATCATGCGCGAGAGATACATCACCAGCGATCCGCACGTGAAGGCGATGACGACCGACAGCAGGATTCCCGCCACGATGGCCAGCGCGCGAGTGGAGTTGATATATTCGCCTATGTTGGTCAAGGAAATGCCCTCGTCGGAGGTTATGATTACAGCCGAGACGGCCAACGCCGCGCCCAACAGACAGAAGATGAGCGCCACGGTGGTCGAGGTGGGCAGCCCGAGGGTGTTGTATATGTCGAGCAGGATTATATTGGCCAGCATAACCGACAGATAGAGGATCATAACCTGTCGGAACGTGAAGTGCGCGGGGTCGAACATTCCGCTGCGCGCCACCTCCATCATGCCGCTCGACGTGACGGCCCCGATGATTATTCCGACGGATGCCACGGCCATGATGATCTTAAGAGGCGCGGCTTTCGACGCGATGGCCGAGTTGAGGAAATTGGCCGCATCGTTCATCACGCCGATGAAAAGGCCCGTGACCGCGAGGATAATCATCACCACGAGCATGAAAGTATAGATATGCTCCATTCGTTTGAGTCAATTTGCAAAACAAAGATACGCCATAAGGGTCGCAGCGACAAAAAAACGAATTATTTGTTAACGTAAATTTAACATACGGCGCATACCGAAAAAAACGGGACGCCGATGCTTCGGCGCCCCGTCGGTTATCTGTCCGATCGGCTATTACAGAGGATTCTGGTCGCTGCTCGAAATGTTGGGATTCGAGTTGATCTCGATCGAAAGAGGAATCTGGTAGGTGAAGTCCTTTCCTGCGGGAATCACGGCCTTGTGCTGGTGGTTCGTCGACGACGAGCGATCCACACCCACGTTGAAACGCTTGTTGGTGAAGTACTCGTGACCCTCGCCCCACAGCTCGATACGGCTCTGGAGGAAAATCTCGGCGAGCAGGGCATCGCCCGTCTTGGTCGACTTGGCGTATGCGCTGTCGCGGTTCGAAACCAGCTCGAACAGAGTCTGCTGAGCCGCAGCATCGTCGCCGCCGCGAGCCTCGGCCTCGGCCTTGAGCAGGTAAGCCTCCGACAGACGCATGTAGATCTCGTCGGTGCGATAGGTCGGGGTATCGAACTTGAGGTTCGTATAAGCGGGGTACTTGCCCTCGGCCGCCGCCATGAAGTTCTTCTTACGATAGTCGGTAGCGGGGATTTGGTCGTAAAGACGGTTGTCGATAGCGACGTAAATACCCTTGTTGTTGGCGTTGTCGGTAGCCGTGCGCGAGATCCACGAAGCGAACGAACGGTTCTCGAGCGAAGTGGCCATAGCCCAAGTGTAGGCATAGATGGTCTCGGGGAGCGTCGCGCTCTGGAATCCCGAGGTGGTGTACTCCTCCTCGTCCATGAGCGTGTATCCGCTTGCGATTACCGCTGCGGCAGCGTTCTTGGCCACGGTGTAGTTGCCCGAAACCAGAGCCACGCGCGCCAGCACCATGTTGGCCACGGCACCGTCGATGTCGGTAACCGACTTCAGAACGTCGTACTCGGCATCGTCGAAGATCTTCACAGCCTCCTGCAAATCGGCGGTAATGTTGGCATATACCTCGGTCGAGGGAGTGCGGCCTTTGGCTCCATCCTTAGCGCTCGTATAATAAGGGACGCCCGCCTTGTCGCGTCCGCCGTGCATGTAGTCGTCCTGATAGAGGTTCATCAGGTAGTAGTACGCCAACGCGCGGTGCGTCAGGGCCTGAGCCTTGTAAACCAAAGCCGCGCCCTCGACATCCTCGGGGATAAGATCGAGGATCTGGTTGGCCATGTATACCATCTTGTAGTAGCAGTACCAACGGTCGGCCGTGAGCGATGCGGTCTGCTGACGCAGATTCTCGAACATGTACTCGTCGGCGAACCAGTTAGAGAGAGCGGTGAGCACCATATCGTTGCCCTGAAGGTCCATACCGAAGTTCCATACCATGTAACCGCGGTCGTTGGTCGAAGCACGTCTGTTACCGGTATGCAGGTAATCGATCATACCGAGCAGCATCGGCGACAACACCAAGTCGGGATCCTTCTTCACCAACTCCTGCAACTGTTCGTCCGACACCTTGTTTCCGGCGGGATCCGTGTCGAGCTCGCTCGCGCAAGAACTGAAAAGCAATGCGGCGATTGCGATATATAAAATATTTTTTCTCATAAGTTGTCCTCCTTTTTGTATTACAGATTAAGCGTTACGCCGAAAGTGAAAGTCTTTGCCTGCGGGAATCCGAATCCGTTCTGCGAAGCGTATCCGCGACGAGGGTCGAAACCGTCGTGGGCCGATACGAAGCAGAGGTTGTCGGCGCTGAAGAATACGCGCAGCGACTGCACGCCTATGCGGCTCATCCATTTCTGAGGCAGAGTATAACCTACGTTGAGGTTCTTCAGGCTGAAGTAAGAGGCCTTGCGGAAGAGGGCATCCACATTCGAAGCTGGGAAGTTCCACGTGCCGTTGAACATCAGTCGGGGGAACTCGGCGCCCGGGTTGCTCTCGCTCCAAGTGTTGCCTACGAGGTCGTCCGATACGGCGAAGCCCACGCGGCCCGCGTCGTAAAGGTTGGCAGAGTTGCCGTCCCACTGACGGCCGCCGAACTGGAATGCCGCCTGAAGGTTGATGTCGAGGCCCTTCCAACGGAACGAGGTGCGGAAACCACCCGTCATGTCGGGCAGAGCGTCGCCGATCTCGTACTGGTCGGCCTCGGCGAATACCGAAGTGGTCTCCTGACCCACCACGTTGCCTTGGTCGTCGGTTACGTTCTTCCAGAACAACTCGCTACCCGTCTCGGGATCGACGCCCGCGTACTTGAACAGGTAGAGGTTGTAGTACGACTTGCCCTTGCCGCGCAGATAATTTTCTGCGACATAGTCGCCGCCCATGGCGGGGTTACCCAACTCCGAGGGATAGTCGATCAGCTTCTGACGGGCGATGGCGCCGTTCACGCCGAAGTTCCAGTATACGTTCTTGGTCTTGACCAGATCGACGGTCACGTCGAACTCGAAGCCCTGATTCTGAAGGATACCGATGTTCTCCAGACGCGACGAGAGTCCCGTAGACGACGGAGTCGGACGGTTCCAGATCAGATCGTGGGTGCGGCGGTTGTAGAAATCCAAGGCACCGTAAACGCGATCCCACAAACGGAAGTCGAGACCGAGATCGAACTGAGCGTTGCGCTCCCAAGTCAGATCGCGGTTACCGATGTCCGAAAGCGACAGCGAAGGCTCGCCGTTAGAATCCTTGATCTCCCACAGATTGGTGTAGGGATATATTGCGCTCAACGAGTTGCCCGAGGCGCCGTAAGTCGCGCGCAGACGCAGATCGTCCACCCAGTGCGCATTCTCCATGAACTTTTCGTTGGTGATGCGCCATGCGGCACCCAACGACCAGAAGTGGCCCCATTTGTCGTACTTGAAACGCGACGATCCGTCGTAACGGTACGATGCCGAGAAGGTATAGCGCTCGTCATAGGTATAGTTCGCACGCATGAAGTAACCCTCCAGCGCGGTGATATTGCGCGACGAAGTAGATGCGTTGTCGTCGGGAGTGATAGCGTTGCCCAGCTCGGGGATGCCCGGGTAGAATACGTTCTGCTTGTAGGCCTCGATAGAGTTGTCGTCGGTCTTGCTGAACTCGTGGCCGATCATCACGTCGATAGCGTGGATGTCGTTCACGTTCTTGTTGTAGTTGAGCAACTGCTGAGTATTGTACAGGAAAGCGTGGTTGCTGTACTTCTGAATCCAACCGTTGACCTGCGCGCCGTAACCGTACTCGTTGTTCTGATAATTGGTATCGTGACGATAAACGTTGTCAAGGGTGAAGTTCGCCGTGAACTTGAAGTCCTTCAGGAACTTGATATCCACATAAGCGTTGGCGTAGATGTTATCGCGCACCGTATTGGCGATATCGCGGCTCATCGACTGGTAGGGGTGCGCCTCGTTCATGCTGTTGAATACGTCCTGCGTGGGACCGAAAGGCGACAGCGTGGTGCCCATACCGTTCTCGTAGATCTTGTTGCCGAACTCGTCCAGACGAATGTTACCCTCCAGATCACGCGCATAGTAAGGCACGGTGGGGTTCTGCCACATCGTCCACAAGAAAACGTTACCCGTATTGGCGCCGTCATAGCTGGGGCTGTCAATGTCGCGACGCGAGAACGATACGTTCGTACCCAACTTCATCCACTTGTTGACCTGCGCGTTCACCGCGGCGCGAGCTGAATAACGCTTGAAAGCCGACATGATAACATACGAGGGATCCTCCAAGAAGTTACCCGAAACATAGTAGTCGACATTGTCGTTACCGCCGCTCACGCTCACCGTGTACTCCTGACGGAAAGGCTTGGTGAACAAGTAGTCGTCGTAATTGTCGGCATAGAGCAGACGCGCGTTGGGATTCAGACGACCCGTTTCGAAGTCGATGAGGGTCTCGTTGTCGGGCAGCGCGTACGCCATGTAGTTACCCAGCAAGGGGAACAGGTTGTTGTAAGCCGAATTGGCCAAAGCCGAGTGTGCTGCGCCCGGGTTGGCGTCGGCCAAATAATTATATATACCCGCGTAAGCATACTCGTAGTAGTCGCCCGGGTTCTGCATGGTCTCGTGCTCCTTGATACCCTGCTGGTTCCAGCCCCACTTGGCCTCGAAAGTGATGTTGGCCTTCTGGTTGCGGGCGCCCTTCTTGGTGGTGACGAACACGACGCCGTTAGCGGCGCGCGAACCGTAAAGAGCGTTGGCGGCGGCATCCTTCGATACCACCACCGACTCGATATCCAGCGGGTTGATGGTCGACAGCGCCGACGAATAGGGCACACCGTCCACGACGATCAACGCCGAAGTGGTACCGTTGATAGAACCCAGACCGCGGATCACGATCGTGGCGTCGCCACCGGGCTGGCCCGAAGTGCTGTACGACTGCACGCCCGGGGCAGCGCCTTCCAATGCGCGGCTCACCGACGATACGGTCATCTTCTGCAAATCCTTAGCGGTCACGGCAGTGATAGAACCCGTAAGGTCCTTTTTCTTCATCTCGCCGAAGGTCTGCACGACCACCTGCTCGATTGCAGTGTAGTCGTCGGCCAACGTAACGTTGATTACCGTTTTGCCGGCGATGGCTACCTTCTGCTCAACATAACCGATAAACGACACCAACAGAGAGCCGTTCGCGGGAGCGGAGATGCTGAAACCGCCGTTCGCATCGGTCGTGGTACCGTTCACGGTGCCGTCGACGATAACCGAGGCGCCGACGATGGCGTTGCCCGCCTCGTCCTTTACGGTACCGCTCACCTGCCTCGTCTGAGCGTAGGCCGAGAAGCCCACCGCCAGCAAGGCAACGATTGAAAGTACAATTTTCCTAACCATAAGCATTAATTTTTGTACGTTTGTAATACGTGTGTATGTATATTCAAGGCGATCTTACATCTCGAAGTATCGATGCGATCGTATCGCGAAATCGTAACCGACGGTCGTTGCCCGCGGCCGCGAGCCGCGTTCGGAGGTCCGATTTTCCCTAAATTCCCTCATCGGAGGGGGATTGCGGTCGTTCCGCTCCGAGCAGCGATACAGCGAAGTGCAGATGCGCTTTTTAATATAAAATACACCCGCAAAGTTACGGATTAAATTCATAATTATCAAATAATTTTAATATAAAACGTTGATAGATAACATAAACAGTTTATTCAGCCTCTGTAAGTTACGACATGAAAGCTGCGGCGGGTCGTTTGCTGACAATGTGTAATATATGCGCATATCTGCATATATATCCTGCATTTTTACCCCATATTTATGCTACAATTAAACGTCGACCACCGCATACGATAACAATCCGTAACCGTTATGTATCGAATTTTTTATTATATATAAAGGATTTTTTGGCTGCGGCGGATTCTATATGCAATCCGACCGTCGTACGGGAATGTCGTAATAGGAATCGATATTCTTCGAAATGCGTTGCATTTCCGACGAAACGGAGGTTTGCAGCACCTTGGCATAGATCTGCGTGGTTTTGATGTCGGTGTGGCCGAGCATGCGGCTTACGACCTCTATCGGCACTCCGTTGGCGAGCGTCACGGTCGTGGCGAACGTATGACGGGCCGAATGGAAGGTGAGGCGGCGATTTATGCCTGCGTTGCGCAACGTCGTTTTAAGCAGGCGGTTGCACCATCCGTTGGAGGTAAGACGAAAGATGGCTCGTTCGTCGTCGCCGTCGTAGTATTTCATTATAAGGCGGTGAGGCACTCGCAACAGAGGTACGTCGACGCTCGTTCCCGTCTTCATGCGGTGCGTGGAGACGTATAACTTGCCGTTGCGCTTCACTATGTCGTTCATCGAGAACTTGCCGACGTCGGAGAAGGACAGCCCCGTGAAGCAACTGAACAGGAACGCGTCGAGCACCAGTTGCCGCGCGGGCGAATCGAGGGTCACGCATGACAGTCGCCGCAGTTCGTCTTTCATCAAAAAATTCTTGTCGGTATGCTCGGAATGCAGCTTATATCCCGTGAAGGGGTTGCTGCCGAGCAGGCCGCGACTTACCGCCAGCAGCATTATGTGCTTGAACGCTATCATGTATATCCACATGGTATTGGTGCCGCAATTCATCGCCTCGGCGAGCCAACGGTGGAAGTCGCACACGAAGGTGCGATTAACCTTTTGCAGCGATATGTCGGTGCGATTGTAGCGCTGGATAATGTAATTGCGGAGGTGATTGCAAACATACCTATATTTATATAGAGTGCTCTTGCTTCGGTTGAGTCCTACCATGCTCTCGAACTCAGCATTGTGCTGATTAAAAAAGCTTATCAACCCCACGGACCCCTCCTCGCCGCCGAGATAGCCTCGGCGGACGGCTTGCGGCGTCACTTCGTCCGACGAACGCAACGCCTGTATGTAGGCGTCGTAAACCGAATAATGAATCTCGTCCAGCAACGCGTTTATACGCCGCGCTTCGTCGCTTCGTCCCGAGAGCCGCTTGCGGTCGGGATGCCACAATCGCTCATCGACGGACAGAAATGTCGAAAAGGAACAAAAACGTCCGTTTACGGAAATGCGACACATTATAGGCAGACGACCGCTGCGGAGCTTTTCCTTGCGTTTGAGGTAGAAAAGAATCTTGAATTGATTTCTCATAGCGCAGTAAATAAGGTATTGATTTAAGTAATGGGAATCGTAAGCCGGAATGCGCTCTACAGTAGATAACGAGCAGACAATGCGGCGTTTATACAGAGTTGCATCGATATGTTTTTAGTAACGCAACAGCCTTCTCGCCGCTCGGCGAGCATTCGTCGTCCTCGCCTCGCGGTCCTGTCGTCGGCATACGGTCTTTATATTAAAAATATAACGTGCACACGTATTACAAACGTACAAAAATTAATGCTTATGGTTAGGAAAATTGTACTTTCAATCGTTGCCTTGCTGGCGGTGGGCTTTGCGGCCTATGCCCAGACGAGGCAGGTGAGCGGTACCGTAAAGGACGAGGCGGGCAACGCCATCGTCGGCGCCTCGGTGGTTGTCGACGGCACCGTGAACGGAGCGACTACCGCGGCGGACGGCAGCTTCAAGATCTCCGCTCCCGCGAACGCTACGCTTACCGTTTCGTTCATCGGTTACGAGGACCAAACGGTAAACATCGCAGGAAAGACGCAACTCGCCATCGTCATGAAGGAGAATGCGGAGAGCATCGACGACGTGGTGGTGATGGGTTACGGCTCGGGCCGCAAGGTCGGCACGGTTATCGGTTCGGTGGAGTCGGTCAAGGCCGAGAAGTTCGAGAATCGTCCGAGCAACAACGTCATGGATGCCATGCAGGGCCAAGTGGCGGGTTTGCAGATCATATCGGGCAACGGCGAGCCCGACGCCACTTCGACCATCCGTCTGCACGGCGTGGGATCGATGAACGCGGGCAACGAGCCGTTGATCCTGCTGGACGGCGCGCCCATCACCACGGGTACGCTGCTGGCGATGAACCAGAACGACATCGCCTCGATCAACGTGTTGAAGGACGCTTCTGCGACTTCGATTTACGGTTCGCGCGCCGCCAACGGCGTGATATACGTAACCACCAAAAAGGGTAATTTCAACGAGGACGTTACGGTTACGCTGCGCACGCAGTACTCCATGTCGTCGGCGACAAAGCCTCGCGTGACGGCCATGAACACCGAGCAGTTGATCGACTACACCTCGCGCGTCTACACCATCCTGAATGAGATGGATCCCAACGACCCTAACCAGTTGAAGTTCGTGCGCGACTATTACGTTAAAGCCAACCGCATCGACGAGAGCATCGACACCAAGTGGTTCGACGTCATCATGCGCGACAATGCGCCTCTCTACCAAGTCGACCTCGGCGTGTCGGGCGGCACCCGCAAGTCGTCGTACTACTTCTCGGCAAACTATGCCGACCAGCAGGGTATCCTCCCCTCGTCGGACATGACGCGTTACACGTTCCGCGGCAGCGTGGAGACCCGCATCAAGGATTGGATCAAGTCGGGCATAAGCATGGGCGTGGGCTTCCACAAGTCGAACAACGCTTTCACGGTGGGTTCGTCGAATACGAACTGGTTCACCAATCCCGTGAACGCCATTACGTTCGTGCCGTCGTTCCAGAGTCCTTACGACGAGGAGGGCAATCCTCTGCAAATCCTCAACCATGCGGGCGGTTATGCCAGCCCGTTGGTGTTGGGCGATCTTTTCGCGTCGACCAAGGAGCGTTTGCAGCTCAACGGAGCGATGTTCCTCGAACTGACCCCCGCGAAAGGACTTACCATCCGCACCAATTTGGCGGCGAATGCGTTCGATTACAAATCGAGCAGTCTCAACTCGCCCGACTATTATTACAATGATGGTGAAGGTGCGGTGAGCAACGGTTTCCAACGCAATTACGATTGGACGTGGACGAACACGGCCGAGTACAAGACCTCTTTCGCCGATATGCACCACATCTCGGTTCTGCTCGGTCACGAAACCATCTACGGCACCACCGAATTCACCTCGTTCGGCGTGAAAGGCCTGACCGATTCGCGTTTCCCGTATCCGAGCATGGGAACCGAGACTTCGGGAGTTCCGGAATACACTTTCGGCGAATATGCTTACAATTCGATATTCGGCCGCGTGGAATACGACTATGCGGAGAAGTATTTCGTCGACTTCTCGGTGCGTAACGACGCTTCGTCGCGTTTTGCCCCGAGCAATCGAAACGCCGCTTTCTGGTCGGCGGGCGCCATGTGGAACCTTAAGAAAGAGGTTTTCCTCGCCGACAGCGAAGCGGTGGACCAACTCTCGTCAAAGATATCTTATGGTACGCAGGGTAACTCGGGCATCGGCGATTACCGCCATTACGCCGCCATGGGTCCTGCGCTGTATAACGGCAAAAGCGGATGGAACTTGTCTCAAATCGGCTCGCCCGACCTCGGATGGGAGACCCAAAAGACCCTTACCGTCGGCGTCGAGGTCGGTTTCCTGAACAAGCTCCGCCTCAATATCGAGTGGTATCGCCGTCAGACGGCCGACATGCTCACCGAGGTTCCCATCCCGGGCACGACGGGATTTACTTCCGAATGGATTAACGTAGGCGGTATGCGCAACTCGGGTATCGACCTGTCGTTCAACTACGATATCTACCGTGACCGCAACTGGTTCGTTAATTTCCACGCCAATTTCAACTACAACAAGAACCGGATCACCGAGATGTGGGACGGTCTCACCGAATATGCGCTCGACGAGGCGTCGATCATGTCGATCGGCGATCCCTACTATAACCACTATATGCAACATTGGGTAGGGGTCGATACCGAGACCGGCGTAGGCATGTGGGCCACGGCCGACGGAGGCGTGACGCCCGATCCCAACGAGGCGGCGTTCTTCAATACGGGCAAATCGTGGCAGGCTCCCTATTCGGGCGGTTTCGGCGTGAACGTGATGTGGAAAGGTTTGTCGTTGGTGGCCGACTTCTCGTGGGTGCACGGCAACTACCTCTACAACAACTCGCTCTACTTTACGGAGAATCCTTTGTTCGTGAACTGGAACCGCAACCAGACCACTGGCGCGCTCGATTATTGGCGTCAGCCCGGCGACGATGCCAAATATGCGTCGCTGGAGTCGTCGATAGCTTACGGAGGACGCAATTTCAACGGCGACGATCTGTTGGAGAGCGGTTCGTTCCTGCGTCTGAAGAATATTCAGTTGGCATACTCGATGCCCGCCAAGTGGTTCGCCAAGACCAAATTCATCGAGGGCATACGTGTCTATGTCGGCGCGCGCAACCTCTGGACCGTGACGGGTTATACGGGTCTCGATCCCGAGATCGACAGCTCATTCTCGCTGGACAACTATCCCGCTTCGCGCCAGTGGACTTTCGGCGCCGAGTTCAAATTCTAATGTTCAACCAAACACAAAAGAGATAATATGAAAAATATCATAAAATTCGTTTGCGTCGGAGCTCTGGCCCTCGGCAGCGTGTCGTGCGATCTCGATATCCCGCCCAAGACCATGCTGCCTAACGACGATGTGACCACGTTGGCTTACGCGTCGTCGGTTCGCGGAGGCGTGTATCGCATCTTCCGCAGCATATTCATGGGCGAATACGTCTATTATCCCGATTATTATTCGGATCTGTTCAACGAACTCTCGTCGTCGGGCAATCGCGGCGGCATGATGTACCGTTGGAACATCTACTCGTCGGATAACGATGTGGCGACCAACTGGAACCGCCACTATGCCATTCTGGCCAATGTCAATTTCCTGCTCGACAAGATAGAGGCCATGTACGACGGTTTGGCTGCCGAGGAGCAGGCGGTGCTCGATGTTTACATCGGCGAAATGCACCTGCTTCGCGCCATGACGCTGCGTTCGGCCGCGCTGCGCTACTGCAAGGATTACGAGCCTGCGACGGCCGCGACCGATTTCGGCGTGCCCGTGGTCACGACTTACGACGTGACGGAGCGTCCTTCGCGCGGTTCGCTGGCCGACACCTACAAGCGCATTACGGAGGATATCGCCGTAGCCGAGCGTCTGGTAACGACGGACGGTTACGCCGATGCGGCCTATGTCACGGCCGACGCCGTGACGGCTTTCAAGGCGCAGGTGTATCTCGACATGCACATGTACGCCGAGGCTTCGGCCGCCGCGTCTTCGCTCTACGCCTCTTATCCTTTGGTGAAGAATGCCGAGGAATTGGAGAACATGTGGCGCAAGGACCATTCGACCGAAACCATCTTCCAACCCGCCATGACCAAGAACGATCTGTTCGGACGCTACACCGACTACCATGCGGGACAGTGGGATGATGTGCTCGGAGATTATCGTTGCGACGTGGCCTACATCCCCGAGCAGTGGGTGTGCGACCTTTACGACGAGGAGAACGACTGGCGTTACGGTCCTTATGTCGACGTCCAGCATATCAACAATATGGCCGACAACGAAGTGGTGGGCGTGGTGTTGACCAAACTGCGCGGAAATACCGAGTTTCAGACGTCGACGAATCTCAACTGGTATAACATGCCCAAGGTGCTCCGCATCGCCGACATGTATCTGATCGACGCCGAGGCCAAGTACCGTTCGGGCGGCGACGCTGCCGCTCCGCTGAACGCTTTGCGCGCAGCGCGCGGACTGACTGCGACCGAAGCGACGGGCGACGCGCTGTTCAAGGAGATTCAGAACGAGCGCACGCGCGAGATGATCGCCGAGGGCGGCCGTATTCCCGACCTGAAACGTTGGCACATAGGTTTCTCGCGCGACAAACAGACCGCTCGCGGCCTTCTCTTCGGCCAGACGGGACACGACATGAAGGTTGCGGCCGACGCCGACCGATTGGTATGGCCCATTCCCCGCGCCGATATCCTCAGCAACCCCAATCTCAAGGGCCAGCAGAACCCGGGCTGGGGCGAGTAAGGTTTACTGCCGTACGATTAAGCGGTTCCCGCATTGCGCGGGGACCGCTTTTCGTTCGATCGGGGTGGCGGCCCGAAACTATTTTATCATATCCGTTATCCTCTCGGGGAACAGAGGCATGGCGCCTTTTTGCGTGCATACGTAGGCTGACGTCTCCACCGCCACGGCATGAGCCCGAGCTATGGAGCATCCCGCCAGAAGTGCGGCGCAGAACCCCGCTGTGAACGAGTCGCCCGCTCCGACCGTGTCGGCCACCTCGACTTTAGGCGTGGAGAGAATCGACACCTCGTCGCCGTAATATACGCGGCTGCCTGCGGCTCCGCACGTGAGTATCACGGCGCGCAGCGAGTAGTCCTCTTTCAGGCGGCGGCATACGGATTCGGGGTCGGGGGCGAATCCGAATAGGGCGGCGACCGTCAGGGTCTCCTCGTCGTTGATTTTCAGTATGTCGCATTTGCGGAGCGACGACTCGATAATCTCCTTGTCGTAATATCGCTGCCGCAGATTGATGTCGAATATCCTGAGCGAGTCGGCGGGCATGAGTCCTATGAATCGGTCGATGCTTTCGCGCGATGCGGGACTGCGCTGCGCGAGCGAACCGAAGCAGATGCATGCCGTGTGGCGGGCGATCTCCGCCGCTTGGTCGGTAAAGGGGATGTGGTCCCACGCGACATTCTCGGTTATGACGTATTGCGGAATGCCCGCGGCGTCGAGAGTGACGTTCACGGTTCCCGTTGGACGGTCGAGTTCGGGGAGGAGGAATTTCATGCCTCGGCTTTGCAGCGTGTCGCGCAGTTCGCGACCGTTGTCGTCATCGCCGACAGCGCTCACGGCTATGGCGTCGTATCCGAATTGCGACATGTGGAACGCGAAGTTGGCCGGCGCGCCGCCTATCTTCTTGCCCTCGGGCAACACGTCCCATAACGCTTCGCCGATTCCGACGATGTGTGATTTTTTCATGGTTGGGTTTGGTTTAGGTTCAGGCGGCAGGTTCCCGCCGCTCTCGCAAAGATAGTGTTTTTTGCGAGAGCGGCGAACGAAAACTCTCCTACAATCGAGACATTGCGGTTCGATTGCAGGAGAGTTTGCCGATAATGATTCGGACGGCAGCCTGCGGAGACCGCATGTGAGCGTTTGCGAACAATAGCGGGCCTCCGTGGGGCGAGGCTGCGGCCCGCGCGATTCTGCCAATCGCAATGCTTCCGTCTTTACGCCTCGGTCGTTACGGGGTTCGGCGTTTTGTCGGTGCTTTTGTCGTTCCCGCTCTCGGCATTGCCTTTTGCCGAACGTCTCTTCGCGGCAGGAGCGTTTTGCGAGCGATCTTTGCGGGCGGTTTTCGCTATCGTCAGTCGTCGTCCGTCGCCTATCGGCTCGGCGGCGACGCTCTTGCTTGCGATCAACTCGTCGATTATGGCGTCGGTCTGGTCGCGGTCGAGTCCGAAGGCCGTCTCGATCTCGACGGGATATACGGTCGAGTAACGTTTGATGAAATCGGCCACGTTGGCTTGCGACGGACCCGCCTTGCGCGGCTTGATCTTTCCGTCCGAAAGGCGGCGTATGATGGTGTGGAACGTGGCGAGGTTCTGGTAGCCGCCGAGTATGATGCTGGTCTGCTCGCTCTTAATCAGATACGACGGGAATCCCGTTATGCCGTTGCGTCGGCATTTGGTGCGGTCCTGCATGAAATCGGCCTGCGCGTTGCCGTGGGTGTACTCGTCGACGAATTCGGCCACGTCGAGGCCCGCTTCGCCGGCCAGCTCTATCAATACGTCGATCCGCGCCGTGGGGCGCGCTTCGGCGAACGTGGCTTCGCGTATGCGTCGCAGGAATCGCTTCGCCGCGACGGGATTCTGACGTTTGGCAGCCTCGTAAGCGATGTTCTGCGGAAAACTCGACGGCTGTTCGCGGCTGAAAAGGGTAATCCGATCGGCGGTCACGGGCATGCCGTGACGGGCCGAGGCCGCGATCCAGTTGCGGTGCATGCGTTCGTTGGCGCTCGCTATAGCATCCTCGCCCGAGTCTCGGTCTTCGAACAGAGTGGTGATATCTTCCACGAGTCCTCCCATTATGTATTCGGTGTCGACCTTGTCGCCGTACAGATAATCTATGGCCCGCATCACGGGTTCGTTGCCCCAGCACCATATACATACGGGGTCGGTGAATTGGTAAACGGTGATTTTGTTCATCTTGTCAGTACTTTGTTTACGAGGCCGAGGAGCAAAAAACAAGCCAACGACACGGAGCGCGCGGCAGTCGGCTCGGGGACCGCCGAGGTAAAATCGGTCGTCGCTTTTCGCCGTTTGCGTAAAATGTTGTAATTTTAACCCCGATAAAAACAATATCTGTATGATCTGTAACGAACGCGATATACGCAATCGCACGGTGCGGGCCTTGGCCGAAGCCGTGATGACGGCCGCACGTACGGCCCCCAAAGCCAAAGGACGCGATCTGGTCGAGGCGGCTTTGATTACCGAGGATGATTTGGAACGCTTGGCCGAAGCCATGCGGGAGTTGAGTGCCGAGTCGGGAATGAAATTCCTGCTGCGCGATGCCAACAACGTGCTTCAGGCCGAAGCCGTATTGGTCATAGGTATCCGCGAGGCGGGATCGGAGTGCGGTTTGAACTGCTCTTACTGCGGTTATCCGTCGTGCGAGGCGAAACCCGCGAACGTTCCGTGCCTCATGAACGGCGTCGATGTGGGCATCGCCATCGGATCGGCGTGCGCGCAGGCGGCCGATCTGCGGCTCGACTCGAGAGTGATGTTCTCGGCGGGCTGGGGCGCGAAACGGATGAATGTTTTGGACGGCGCCGATCTGGTGTTCGGCATTCCGCTCGGCGCGGCGTCGAAGAATCCCTTCTTCGATCGCAAGTCGCCCGAGAAGAAGGCGGACAAACCTGCCGCGGAGGCGTTGAAATAGAAAAACACAAACGAAATATTATGGATAGCAAAAAATCGGTGGTCTCGTCTTTCGACGTGGATCATCTTACGTTGAAGGCGGGTCTCTACCTGCGTTCGGTCTACACGATCGACGACAAACTGGCGGTGCATTCGTGGGATATGCGTTTCCGCGCTCCGATGGACCATGCGCCGCTCGGATCGGGCGAGGTGCATACGATCGAGCATCTCATGGCCTATTATCTTCGACTCGATCCCGTGGTAGGCGGCAGCATCGTGTCGTTCTGCCCGATGGGGTGCAAGACGGGATTCTACCTCTCGACCATGAACGACGTCACGGCCGAGCAGATCCGTGAGGCGTTGGCCCGCGTCTACAAGCAGGTATTCCCGCTCCGTTCGAAAGACGACATCGTGGGATTGAACGAGGTGCAGTGCGGCAACCCGGGGCTTTACGCCGTCGCATCCGCCAACGACGCTATGGCCCAATATATGCGTAGTCTCTATACGCGCGCCGAGGCCGAGGCGGCAGGCATAGGTTCAATTTATAATTGCGCTTGGTGATGAACTATTTGGTTTTGGCTCCCACGAGCCGCGAATATCGTAATATGAACGCCTCTTTGCAGGGGCGCGAGTTGCGTCACTCCTACACCGTGGTGCGCTGCGGCGTAGGCAAAGCGCCGGCGGCCGCCAACACGGCGTTGGCGATAGCCCGCGCGGGCGGCGAGTTCGACCGCGTGGCGGTGGTAGGGTATGCGGCGTCTACTCTCGGTCGAGGCCGCGGCGAGGTGGTCGCTCCGCGCGTGGCGCGCTATCACGATTGCCGCATTCCGCAGGATTTCGTCCCCGAGCTTACCGAGCCTTATCCCTTGATGGGGCACGACGACGCGGTGGTGTGGACGGGCGATTCGTTCGTCGACGCCGCTATGATCGGGGAGGTCAAGGAGCGTTTCGGCATGACGTCGGGATTGTTCGACATGGAGTCGACGGCGGTATGTCAGGCGGCGGAATTGTTCGGCGATCTGCCCGTGGTGGTGGTGAAGATGGTGTCGGACGTGCCCGAGGAGGGCGATAACGAGTGTTCGTACGACGAATTCGTCGATTCGCACTCCGACTTCGGCGCGATAATCGATTATTTGGAGAATCTGAAGTAGGGCCGGTTTGTATTGCGACGTGGCATACGGTCTTCTGGTACCTTTCTTGGGTACTTCGCTCGGCGCGGCGATGGTGTTTCTGCTGCGCCGCGAGATCGCGCCGTGGTTGCAGAAACTGCTGTTGGGGTTCGCTTCGGGAGTGATGATCGCGGCCTCGGTATGGTCGCTTCTGCTGCCGTCGATAGACATGACCGTCGAGAGCGGCGGCGTAGGGTGGGTGCCCGCCACAGTGGGCTTTCTGGCGGGAATCTTCTCGTTGCTGCTTTTCGACAGCGTGGTGCCGCACATCCATATCGATTCGTCGGTGCCCGAAGGGGTAAGGACTGGTTTCGGACGCTCCACCATGTTGGTGTTGGCCGTCACGCTGCACAACATCCCCGAAGGAATGGCCGTCGGCGTGGTGCTGGCTGGCGCTCTGGCGGAGAATACGGGCATATCGATGGCGGGCGCTATGACCTTGTCGCTCGGCATCGCTATTCAGAATTTTCCCGAGGGAGCTATCGTGTCGATGCCTCTGCGGGACAGCGTGCACAGTCGTCGCAAGGCGTTCGCTTTCGGCGTCGCGTCGGGCGCCGTGGAGCCGTTGGCGGGAATACTCACCATCATGCTGATCGATCTGCTGGCTCCCGTGTTGCCCTATCTGCTGGCTTTCGCCGCGGGAGCGATGATATATGTCGTTGTGGAGGAGCTTATCCCCGAATCTCAGAACGGCCGCCACTCCAATATCGGAACGATAGGCGTCGCTTTGGGATTCGCGTTGATGATGCTTCTCGACGTGGCGTTGGGGTAGTCATATGTATAGATATTTCGATATCGCGAGCGATGTCGGCAGTTCGTCGCCGCCCCACGCGGCGGACTGCTGCTCGTCTTCGACGCGCGCACTCCTGCCGCCGACGGCGAACAGCGGGTGCGTCACAGAGCGATTCGTTATTCCTTCCGCGCTTCTTCTGCAAGGAGCGCTTTTTTTATCTCCGCGCCTCCGTGGTAATTGCCCGCGCCTCCCGCGGCCGGCACGACTCTGTGACACGGCACGATATGGCATATCGGATTGCTGCCAACGGCCGTGCCGACGGCACGAACGGCCCGCGTATGTCCCGCGAGTTCGGCCAGTCGGGCGTAAGTGACGGTTTGGCCGTAAGGTATCTCGAGCAGGGCGCGCCATACATCGTGGCGAAAGGGTGTGCCGGCCAGAAGTATCGCGGCGGGCGGTTCGTCGAATACGCTGCGACGGTCGTCGACCTCGCGCAGCGCGGCGGCGGGAAAGAGCGTCGCCAACTCCCGCATGACTCGTTCGCGTCCCCGATATGTCGTGAATGCCGCGAAGCACAACTCTCCGTCGGCGTTCCATGCGGTGAGCATCTCGCCGAAACGGGTCGGCAGGAGTTGATAATCGATGCGGCTGACGCCGTTTCTGTCGGTCGTGAATCGTACTTTCATGGCGCATTGGGTTTCGTTCGATACGAAGATAGTCTGTTTCGGCCGAAATGCGGACTTTTTGCGCGGGATTTTTTTAATTTTGCATCGGTTTGCGTTCGGCAAAGTCGGAATGCGGCTCTTTGAGCCGCGCGGGCCGCAGCCTCCGCCCGCGGAGGCCCGCTGTCGCGTCCTCCGCAGTCTGCTGCCCGAGCGTGAGAAATTTATATCGTAATCTATGGAGATCTTGGATATCGTCGACGAGACGGGCGAGCCGACGGGCCGCACCGTGGAGCGAGCGGAGGCGCATTCTTCGGGAGCGTTGCACCGCACTTCGCACGTGTGGGTGGCGCGCCGCCGCGCGGGGCGCGTCGAGCTGTTGCTGCAACTCCGCAGCCGCGCCAAGGAGTCGTTCCCGTCGTGTTACGACGTGTCGAGTGCGGGGCATATTCCTGCGGGCGACGGTTTCGTCGAATCGGCTCTGCGCGAACTGCGCGAGGAGCTGGGGATCGTCGCCGCTTCGGAGGAGCTGGTGCCGTGCGGCTTGCGGCGCATCCGCCGCCGCGCGGTCTTTGCGGGCGTCCCTTTCGTCGACAATCAAGTAAGCCGCATATATCTGTTGTGGCGCGACGTCGACGCGTCGGCGATACGGTTCCAACTCTCGGAACTCGACGGCGTATGTTGGACTGATTTGGCGGAGTGTCGTGCCATGGCCGCCTGCGACGTGCCCTCGAACTGTATCGATATCGAGGAGCTGGATATGCTCGATGCGGCTATTGCATCAACCAGCGAGTGATGCTTTCGCTGTAAGTCTTCGATATCGGGATGTCGGGCACGCCCGCTATGTCGAGTTCGATCACTATCCCCGCCGGATCGCGGCGCATGACCTTCACATGGTCGAGGTTGACCGAGTAGGAGCGGTGGCACCTCCGTATGTTCGAATCGGCGAGGTCGCCCACGATGTTTTTCATCGTGTTGCGTATCATCGCCTTCTTTATCTTGTCGCGGTTGAGATACCACACGCACACATAGTTGTCGGCCGACTCGATCAGAACGATACTCTTTTCGGCTATCGATAGTTGCAGTTCGCCCTTGTCGTTGCAGAGTTGCACGTGTCCGTTGCCCGACGCTGCCGCGTCGTTCTCGAGCTGTTCGGTGATCTGCCGAAGCTGGCGGTCCTTCTCGCGCCACGAGATATAAATGATGTATATCGCATAAGGGATCGACAGCACCAGCACGGTGTTGATGACCGTGTTTTTCCACAGCAGCATGTAGTCTTCGGGCTCGCCGTTCGATAGCACGGCATATAGGGTGTAGATCGACGTCATTACCAGCGTCTCGACTGCGATCCACAACACGTATACCCAATACAATATTCGGTGTCGGCGGCTGTATGCTGTCATCAACATGCGGCTGAATACCAGCACCAGAATACCGACCGTCACCATCGCCGTCGATATGAGGAAATAGGCGGCGTTGCTGCCGCGGAAACGGATGTAGGGTATCCACTCGAACGAATTGAACGGCTTGTAGGCGTTGATGAATATCAACGAAAATACGGCCACGAAGATTATGAATGTCGTCTGGCTCGATCTCTTATAGAGGAATGAGGGAAGAGGTTGCCCCAATAATCTGAACATGGCGTGTTAATTTACGGTTTTCCTCCATCGGACAGAGCGCGAATGTCACTCCTCCTCGGCAGGCTCGTCGTCGGATATGTTCTCCTGCGCGAGCGCGTCTTGCGCCTGTCGCACGAGCGCTGTCAGGTGTTCCGCTTCGCGGCACGAAACATAGGTCCGCGAGTCGTATATGTCGATTATCTCCACGAAGTTGCGCCACTCCGAAGCGTATATCGTGACGGTCTCGAACTCCTTGAAATCGAAATATTTCCCGTAATACCCGAAAAATCCCGCCGCTCCGAATACGGGGAACATGCGGCTCATCTCGCGTTTGCCCACGGGACGTATCGTGGCAATTTCGCGAATGTCGATCTCGGTGATGTCCGACAGGCACTGTATTTCCAGCTTGTCGTCCAGCAGCACTATGCGCCGCGGCACCGAGAGCGCCATGAGCGCTATGACCGCCAGCACGAACGACGAGAACCATGCCGAGAAGTATCCGCCGCTGTAGAGCACGAATAGCAGCACCGCCCCGACGACCAATATCGTCAGCGTCAGCGCGCTGTATACCATCGTGCGGCGGTCGATGCGGTATTTGAAACTATGAATCATTCTCTGTGGCCGCTATTATCGCCTCGGCGAACACGAGGTCCGTCGGCGTGGTTATCTTTATGTTTTCGCGTTCGCCATCGCACAGCGTCACGCTGTATCCCGACGCCTCGACCACCGACGCGTCGTCGGTGAAGAGCGGCGAAAAGGGCTGTTCGTACGCCTTGCGCAACACCTCGGCGCGGAACACCTGCGGCGTCTGTATCAAACGTAATTTCTGCCGGTCTATTATGCGCGATCCGTCGCCGTCCGTCACGCGGCACGAGTCCGCGGGGGCGACGGCGGGAATTACGGCGTCGCATCTCTCCGCTTCGAGCATGAGTCGTATGACCAGCCGTTTCGAGAGCAGAGGTCGCACGGCGTCGTGCACCGCTATGTAACGCACCTCGCCGTCGAGGGCCGCGAGTCCGTTACGCACGGAGTGGAACCGTTCGCTGCCTCCCGCTGCCGTCTTGTGCGGCGCCACGTCGAAGCGGGCCGCGAGGTTGCGCCACAGCTCCATGTGGGCTTCGGGCAGAACCACCACTATCTGCGCCGCGGGCAGAGCCTCGCGCATGAGGTTTATCGTGCGCGCCAACACGGGCATGTTGCCGAGCATCATGAATTGCTTGGGCATCGCGCCGCCCATTCTGCGGCCTGCACCGCCCGCCACTATTATTACTCCTGTCTCTGCCATATCAGTTTCTTTCCGAATCCGAGCGTGTTGTCGGTCAGTTTCATCGTCTCCGCCTCCATGCGCCACAAGTTCAGGTCGGCCAAAGCCGCATACGGGAACTTTTTGAGATAAAGGCTCTTGTCTCCTTCGGCCGCAGGCGTGGTGCGACCCGTTATCTGCAATCCCTGTACCTTTCCCACCACGCGGGTCTCCAAAACGATCGACGCCGCGGTCAGAGCGTTGCGCGCCAGCATTCGCGCATGGCGCGTGTCGGGACCCGACGTGAATACGAACGCCTTGTCGTCTTTGTCGTATGCGTAAAACAGATTGCAGCAGTAGGGCGCCCCCTCCTCGGTCGCTGTGGCGAGCGTGAGCACGTTATGC
Source organism: uncultured Alistipes sp. (assembly GCA_910587675.1). Lineage (GTDB taxonomy): Bacteria > Bacteroidota > Bacteroidia > Bacteroidales > Rikenellaceae > Alistipes. Next base: position 274,315 of record CAJUMU010000002.1, read on the forward strand.
TTGCCGATAAACTTCTCTATCCTGCCGTCGAGCTCCATAATCGTGTCGTTATTTCTTGTCGGCAGCATTCGCCGCCTCGGCGTGTGCGAGCGAATCGGCTGCGGGCGAGGGGATGCTGTCGAGTTGCGTTACGATCATTTCGGGCGTCGCCGTGCCGTTCAGTTCGGCCACTATGCGGTCGCGCAGGGCCTCGAACTTCGCCATGTTCTCCTTGGCGATGGGTTCGGCGGGCTCCTGCGGCACCTTCAGCGGGTCGATAGGCGTGCCGTTTTTCCATATTCGGTAGTCGAGGTGGGGACCCGTCGAGGCTCCCGTGCTGCCGACGTAGCCGATCAGCTGCCCCTGCGACACCCGCGATCCGTTGGCGATCCCCTTGGCATAGCCGCTCAAGTGGAGGTAACCAGTCACCAGATTGCCCGCATGTTTGATCTTCAGCGTGTTGCCGCCTCCTCCGCCCCAGCCCTTGAAGATCACCACGCCGTCGGCCACGGCGTGTACGGGGGTGCCTTTCGGCGCGGCGTAATCCACTCCGTGGTGCGGGCGGTAGACGCGATAGATGGGGTGCAGACGGGCGTTCGAGAAGCGCGAACTGATGCGCGTGAACTTGAGCGGCGCCTTGAGCAGCTGCTTGCGCAGCGACGCTCCGCCGTACTCCCAATATTGAATTTTGTCGTTCTGCTTGAACGGGATGGCGTAAATCTCCTTGTCGGCATGGGTGAACTTCGCGCCCCATATGCGGCCTATGCCCACCAGAGTGGAGTCGATCAACTTCTCGTCGTAGACCACGGTGAACGAGTCGCCCTTCTGAAGTCCGAAGAAGTCTATGGTCCATTGGTAGATATCCTCCATCTCTGCGGCCAGCGCATTGGGCAGGCTGTCGCGCATGATCGCGCCCCAGAGCGACGACTCTATGGTCGACGAGCTGCGACGTCGGCGTACGGTGACATCCTTTTGTCCCGTCGTGACGGTCACCGAGTCGTTCGCGAATCCGAATACCACGTAATCGGTGACGTCTTTTTCGTAAACCAACCAGTCGAGACGTCCCGCCGCGAGCGAGTCGGTCGAGAGGAATGCCGTGAACGGGCGTCCCGCCCTTATCTTGCGCAGAGGGAATACCTCGGCGGCGGCTTTGTCGAGTTTGTCGACCGTCACGGCCGATACTCCGTAACGGTTGAGTATTTTGCCGAGCGTCTCGCCGTTGCCTACTTTGCCCTGTTCGGTACGGTAATTGTCGGCCACGATGCCGTAAACGAGCGTATGCTGCTCCTCCTCGGCCGTTTCCGCCTCCGACGTCGGCGAATTTTCGGCGTTTCGGCATGCGACGAGCGAGAACAGCAGCGATATTACGATTATTTTTGCGTGTGCGGTCATAATTTGTTCAGTGTTACGTTACGAAATTCCGCGGTGGAGAAACCGCGAAAGTTTCGCACAAAATTAGTAAAAATTCACGTATCGCAGGGATATAAAAGGTCGGATGATTGTAAAAAACGTAAAAAAATCGTTCTTGCGTTGGTTAATCGCAAATAATTGGTTACCTTTGAAAAATTGTAAATACGGATTGGCTTCCGATCGGTTATGAGGTTTCTGCTGAAATTGTTGTCGTACCCATACAGGTTGATTATAAGCATCCGTCACTGGATGTTCGATTGCGGGCTGCTCAAGAGCGAGAAGTTCGCCGTACCTGTCATATGCGTGGGCAACATATCGGTCGGCGGAACTGGCAAGACTCCCACCGCCGAGATGATAATGCGCTACATGATGCCCCGCTACAACGTGGCTCTGCTGTCGCGCGGTTACGGCCGTCGCACGAAGGGTTATATGGAGGTCGAGTGCAATTCGTCGTACCGCGACGTGGGCGACGAGCCCTTGCAGATAAAGCTCAAGTTCCCCGATGCGTTGGTGGTGGTGTGCGAGAAGCGCGCCGAGGCCATACGCCGCATCGAGCGCGAGCACCCCGAAGTGAATCTGATAATCATGGACGACGGATTCCAGCACCGTTATGTCGAGGCGCGTATAAACGTGGTGGTCATGGACTACACGCGCCCCTTCTACAAGGACGATTTCCTGCCGTGCGGCACGCTGCGCGACAGAGTCGATTCGTTGTACCGCGCCCACTATTTTATCGTCACCAAGTGTTCGGCCATGTCGCCGCTCGAACAGCGTCTGTGGCGCAAGGAGTTGCAGAAGGTGGCATATCAGAAGGTATATTTCACCCGCATGGTTCCCACCGAAGCGATGCCCGTCACGGCATCGGCGACGGGGCGGCTTCGCGCGGGCGACGAGGTGATCGCAATGTCGGGCATAGGCAACCCCAAGGTATTCGTCGCGGGGGTTCGGGAGCGTTACAAAGTGGTCGACGCGCTCAATTTCGCCGATCATCACGTATACTCGGTGGCCGACATAAAACGCATGGTAGAGTTGCTCGAAAAGTATCCCTCGGCCCGACTCCTTACCACCGAAAAGGATGCGGTGAAGTTGCGCCGCAGCCGTCGCGTGCCCGACAGCGTGCGCGAGAGACTCTTTTTCCAGCCCGTGAAGGTGGAGTTCATGGAGGGATCGGACGACGATTTCTTGGGTACGCTCAAGAGCGATATCGAGGGTAAGGTGCATGTGGGCGACACTCCCACGACGTTTTAACGAGACTTACAAAATAGCGTTATATCATGATAAACAAAGTTATATTGGTGGGCAACGTGGGCATCGATCCCGAGGTGCGCACCACCGAGTCGGGCGTAAAGGTGGCCCGCGTGCGTCTGGCGACCACCGAGCGTCTGTACGACCGTCAGTCGAACGAGACCCGAGAACTCACCGAGTGGCATACCATCACTTTGTGGCGCGGTTTGGCCGACGTAGTC